>DBFBGO010000024.1:0-102530 GCA_048201895.1 Collinsella sp.
CACGAGCCGAAGGCCACTTAATGTGGCCTTCGTGCGAGCTCAGGACTTGACCGAGCGGAAAACTCGCCCTGCCCCTCCCGGCCGGAGCGTATGCAGGGTTTGTGTACGAATCCTCGTGTCCGTTGACCGACGCCGGGGTCCCCGCCATAATACTTTCGGTTCACGCACGAATCCGCTGCCAGAGACAGCCGGCGCAAACGGGTCTTACCCGCGAGCTTAATGGGACTTCCCGCCAGCCGAGGTGGTCGAGTAGATATGTCTTCTCGCCCCCGTCGCTCATGCAGCGCGGGGGCTTTCTTTTTGGACATGCCCCCGTCACGTCCTTGTGGCGGACCGTGCCCGGAAAGAATTCGAGGAGGTGTAATTCATGCCCCAGCAGTACAAAATCGACAAGGTTGCAGAGATCGAGTCCCGTATCGCCGAGAACGCCGGTCTGTTCGTCGTCAACTACAACGGTCTGACGGTTAAGCAGGCTCAGGAGCTGCGTCATCAGCTTCGCGAGTGCGGCGCCGAGATGAAGGTCTACAAGAACAACCTGGTCAAGATCGCTCTCAAGAACCAGGAGCAGCCCGAGCTCGACGAGATTCTCGCCGGCCCCGTCGCTTATGTGTTCTACGAGTCCGAGCCGGTCGAGGCCGCTAAGGCCCTTAAGGACTTCTCCGCTCAGTCCAAGGGCGTCCTTGAGATCAAGGGCGGTATCTCCGACGGCAAGGCCGTTTCCGCTGATGATGTTAAGGCTATCGCCGAGCTGCCCACCAAGGATCAGCTTCTCGGCCAGATCGCCGGTCTCATCTCCGGTTTCGCTCGCGACATCGCTGTCTGCGTCAACGGCGTTTCCTCTGGTCTCGCTCGTTCGATCCAGCAGGTCTCCGAGCAGAAGGCAGCCTAGTCGCTGTTTTCACCCGCGGCGGCAACGCCGCACCCCTGGCGCATTCGCGCCGTGTTTTAACTGATCTCCGTGCATCCGCACGGAAACCGAAAGGACTTAGAAATGGCTAAGCTTACCACCGATGAGATCATCGATGCTCTTAAGGAAATGACCCTTCTCGAGGCTTCCGAGCTCGTTAAGGCTATCGAGGACACCTTCGGCGTTTCCGCCGCTGCTCCTGCTGCCGTTGTCGCCGCTCCCGCTGCTGGCGCTGCTGAGGCCGAGGAGAAGACCGAGTTTGACGTCGTGCTCGAGGGCTTCGGCGACAACAAGATCCAGGTCATCAAGGCCGTCCGTGAGCTCACCAACCTTGGCCTGAAGGAGGCCAAGGAGGTCGTCGAGGGCGCTCCCAAGGCTGTTCTCGAGGGTGCCAAGAAGGAGGACGCCGAGGCTGCCAAGGAGAAGCTCGAGGCTGCTGGCGCTGCTGTCACCCTCAAGTAATCAGGCTCTCTCGCCAGATTTCTTTGCAGACGGGGTTCGCATTGCGAGCCCCGTCTTTTTTGTTTTGGCCCCTCATCCCCATTGCTCGGCACGCAGCACACCGCTGTCTTCGCCGCGCCAATCCCGTTACCGCTGGGGCGTAAAATTGCACCATTCGAGCAATAATTTGCGTTGACCTGCTGAAGAATTGCGTTTGCCTTACGGCGACGTATGTCTCCGGCGGTAAGATACTTCGGTATCGCAATTTGGTCTGCGGCCGCCGTGCCGCACGCACAGGGCGCATTCTGCGCCTGCGAAAGGATCCTTGAATAACATGAAGGCAATCATCCCCGCCGCCGGTCTTGGCACGCGTTTTCTGCCTGGCACTAAGTGCACGCCCAAAGAGATGCTGCCGGTGCTCGACAAGCCGGTCATTCAGTATGTCGTTGAGGAGGCACTCGACCCCGAGGAGGTCGACGACGCCATCATCGTTACCTCTCCCGGTAAGCCCGAGCTGCTGAGCTACTTCCAGCCCGATCGCTCGCTCGAGAATCTGCTGCGCGAGCGCGGTAAGGACGCTTACGCCGATGCTGTTGCCCACGCGGGCGGCATGCCGGTCGACTTCCGTTATCAGTACGAGCCCAAGGGCCTCGGTCATGCCATTCGCTCTGCTGCCGACGCCGTGGCAGGGGAGAACTTCCTGGTTCTTCTGGGCGACTACGTTGTGCCCAACCGCGACATCTGCGATAAGATGCTCGCCGTTTCCAAGGAGCACGGTGGCGCCTCGGTTATCGCTGTCGCCGCTTGCTCGCCTGAGGAAGTCAGCCGCTACGGCGTTATCGCCGGCGAGCGTGTCGGTTCGCTCGAGGGCGCCGAGGGCGTTGCCGATGCCGAGCCGGGCGCTGTCTGGCGCATCGGCGGTCTGGTCGAGAAGCCCGCTCCCGAGGCGGCTCCGTCCAACCTGTACATCGTCGGTCGTTACCTGCTGAGCCCGCTGGTCATGGACTTTCTCGCCGATCAGCAGGCCGGCAAGGGCGGCGAGATCCAGCTGACCGACGCCATGGCTCGCTCGCTCGACCGCGAGGCCATGTACGCTGTCGTCATCGACCCGCTCTCGGGCTACGACACCGGCACCCCGTCTGGCTGGATGGCCACCAACGCCCTCATGGCCGCAAGCGATCCTCGCTTTGCCAGCGCCTTCTGGGACGCCATCGACGAGCGCGGCGGCTTGATGCGCAAATAAGCCTTCGGGCATCGACATGTACGGGTGCGGACTTCGGTCTGCGCCCGTTTTTTATAAGAGCTGCGATTGCTGGCTCTCTGTTCACAGAAAATATATGAACAGATGTTCGATACACATACATCTACCTGCGTGTTTTCTGCCGAAAAACTTTGCTACTCCAAAAACTCAATCGCGTCAAGGCTTTTCTTGCCCAACGGTCGGTACCTGATAAACTATTAGGTTGCGATAACTGGCGAAGCTATGCCTCGCCAACCCACCGAGCATTTCCGTGAAGGAGGAAAAACCTGGTGACCTACGCATACACTGCCACTGAGCGCAAGCGCGTCAGCTTCGGGAAAATCCCGGAGGCCATGGAGCTCCCCAACCTTATCTCTGTTCAAAGGGAATCCTTTGAGCGTTTTAAGGACGAGGGCCTTCGTGAGGCGTTCAAGGAATCCAGCCCCATCCAGAGTCAGAACCATGTTCTCGAGGTTACCTTCGGCGAGCATCAGTTCGGCGACCCCGCGCACACCGTCGAGGAGTGCCGCGAGAAGGACATGACCTATCAGGCCCCGCTTCTGACCGACGTCCGTCTCACCAACAAGGAGACCGGCGAGATCAAGGAGCAGCTCGTCTTTATGGGCGACTTCCCCATGATGACCGATCAGGGCACCTTCATCATCAACGGTACCGAGCGTATCGTCGTTTCGCAGCTCGTCCGTTCCCCGGGCGTGTACTACAGCTCCGAGATGGATTCGGGCAAGCAGATCTACAAGGCCCAGATCATCCCGTCCCGCGGTGCCTGGCTCGAGTTTGAGGTCGACAAGCGCGATCAGCTCATGGTCTCCATCGACCGTAAGCGCAAGCAGAGCGCCACGATGTTTCTGCGCGCCCTTGGCATCGCCGTCACCAACGACGACATCATCGAGCTGCTCGGCAACTCCGATGTGATCAAGCGCACCCTGGAGCGCGACACCGCCCTCACCCGCGAGGACGCCCTCATCGAGATCTACCGTCGCCTGCGCCCGGGCGAGCCTCCCACCGTGGACGCCTCCCGCAGCCTGCTCGAGGGCCTGCTCTTTAACCCGCAGCGCTACGATCTGGCCCGCGTCGGTCGTTACAAGGTCAACAAGAAGCTCAACCTCACCACCGAGGAAGAGGTCACGGTGCTCACCGACGAGGATATCGTCGCGACGCTGCGCTACCTGCTATCCCTCGCTGCCGGCGAGCAGGGCTTCAAGGTCGACGACATCGACCACTTCGGCAACCGCCGCATCCGCACCGTCGGCGAGCTCGTCGCCAACCAGTTCCGTATCGGCATGAGCCGTATGGAGCGCGTCGTCCGTGAGCGCATGAGCTCCCAGGACATCGACGAGATCACCCCGCAGTCGCTCATCAACATCCGTCCGATCGTGGCCTCCATCAAGGAGTTCTTCGGTTCCTCGCAGCTCTCGCAGTTCATGGACCAGGCGAACCCCCTGACCGGTCTGACCCACAAGCGCCGTCTGTCCGCACTCGGCCCTGGCGGTCTTGCCGGCCACAAGTCCGGCTCCAGCCGCCGCACCAACGTGCCGACGGCCGTCCGCGACGTCCACAACTCGCACTACAGCCGCATGTGCCCGATCGAGACCCCCGAAGGCCCCAACATCGGCCTGATCGGCTCGCTCGCCCTCTACGCCCGCGTCAACGAGTACGGCTTCATCGAGGCTCCGTTCCGCCGCGTCGAGAACGGCGTTGCCACCGACCAGATCGACTGGATGACCGCTGACGAGGAAGAGAAGCACGTCATCGCGCCGGCCAACACGCCGCTCGATCCCAAGACCAACGAGTTCATCACGACCGATGCCGAGGGCAAGCTTGTCCGCCCGCACACCGTAATCGCCCGTACCCGCGACTTCGACGGCTCCTTCGGCGCTCCCGCCGACGTGCCCGTCGAGGACGTCGACTACATGGACGTCTCGCCGCGTCAGATGCTCTCCGTCGCAGCCACGCTGATCCCGTTCCTCGAGCACGACGACGCCAAGCGTACGCTGATGGGCGCTAACATGCAGCGTCAGGCCGTGCCGCTGGTTCACCCCGCCGCTCCCTATGTCGGTACCGGCATGGAGCGTCGCGCCGCTCTGGACTCCGGCGAGGTCACCCTGGCCAAGAACGCCGGCGAGGTCATCTTTGCCGACGCCGCCAAGATCATCGTCAAGCATGCCGGCGGCATGGACGAGTATCACCTGGCCAAGTACCAGCGCTCCAACCAGTCCACCTGCATCAACCACCGTCCGCTCGTGCGCGTCGGTGACACCGTTGAGCAGGGCGAGCCCCTGGCTGACGGTCCTTCGACCGATCATGGCGAGCTCGCACTGGGCCAGAACCTCACCGTGGCCTACATGCCGTGGGAAGGCTTTAACTACGAGGACGGTATCGTCGTGTCCGAGCGCCTGGTGGCCGAGGACCTGCTGACGACCATCAACATCACCCGTCACGAGATCGACGCCCGCGACACCAAGCTCGGCCCCGAGGAGATCACCCGCGAGATCCCGAACCTCTCCGAGGACATGCTTGCCAACCTCGACGAGGACGGCATCATCCGCATCGGCGCCGAGGTCGGCCCTGGCGACATCCTGGTCGGCAAGGTCACGCCTAAGGGCGAGAGCGCTCTGACCGCCGAGGAGCGCCTGCTGCGCGCCATCTTCGGTGCCAAGGCCCACGACGTCCGCGACACCTCCCTTAAGATGCCTCACGGCGCTTACGGCCGCGTCATCGACGTCGTCCGCTTTAGCCGCGAGAACGGCGACGATCTGGCTCCCGGCGTCAACGAGCAGGTGCGCGTCTACGTCGCCCAGCGTCGTAAGATCCAGCAGGGCGATAAGATCGCCGGCCGCCACGGCAACAAGGGTGTTATCTGCAACGTTCTGCCGGTCGAGGACATGCCCTACATGGCTGACGGTACCCCGATCGACGTTATCCTCAACCCGCTGGGCGTTCCTTCGCGTATGAACGTCGGCCAGCTGCTCGAGTGCCACCTTGGCTGGGCTGCTGCCTGCGGTTGGGATACCGAGCAGGCCGACTCCGACAAGTACGTCCCCGGTCCGTTCTTCACCGCGACGCCCGTCTTCGACGGCGCCAAGGAGGACGAGATCGCCGAGGTCATCCGTCGCGCCAACAAGAACATGCTCAACAAGGCCACCGCTGCCTTTGGCGATCACATGCGTCCCGAGTTCGTCACCCAGCTTGACGAGCGCGGCAAGACCCGTCTGTTCGACGGCCGCACCGGCGAGGAGTTCCGCGAGCCCATTACCGTGGGTACGTCCTACATCCTCAAGCTCGGCCACATGGTCGACGACAAGATCCACGCCCGTTCGACTGGCCCTTACAGCCTGGTTACCCAGCAGCCTCTGGGCGGCAAGGCCCAGTTCGGCGGCCAGCGCTTCGGCGAGATGGAAGTTTGGGCACTGTACGCATACGGTGCTTCCAACGTCCTGCAGGAGATCCTGACCGTCAAGTCCGACGATACCGTGGGCCGCGTCAAGACCTACGAGTCCATCGTCAAGGGCGAGAACGTCCCTGTCCCGGGTATCCCCGAGTCCTTCAAGGTTCTCGTCAAGGAGATTCGCTCCCTCGCACTGGACATCGAGCCCATGCACGATGCCGACGAGGACGCCTCCGCCCCTGTGACCGCCGAGGAGACCTCCGCTCTCGACGACCTGGCTGCGCTCGCCGGCGTTGACGCCGACGTCGAGTCCGAGGATGCCGAGACCGCCGAGGCACCCGAGGCTGTCGCCGCCACGACCACTGATAAGGAGTAGTTGACTGTGGCAGATTTCGAAGCTACTGATTTTGACTCGGTAAAGATCTCCCTTGCCTCCGCCGACCAGATCCGTTCCTGGTCGCACGGTGAGGTCAAGAAACCGGAGACCATCAATTACCGTACCCTCAAGCCCGAGAAGGACGGCCTGTTCTGCGAGAAGATCTTCGGTCCCGCCAAGGACTGGGAGTGCTCCTGCGGCAAGTACAAGGGCATCCGCTTTAAGGGCATCGTCTGCGAGCGCTGCGGCGTCGAGGTCACCTCGGCCAAGGTGCGTCGCGACCGCATGGGCCACATCGAGCTCGCCGCTCCCGTGTCCCACATCTGGTACTTCAAGAGCCCCACGAGCTTCCCGATGAGCCGTATGCTCGACATCAAGTCCAAGGACCTCGAGAAGGTTCTGTACTTTGCCAGCTACATCATCACCGAGGTTGACTACGAGGCTCGCGAGGCCGACGCCGACGACCTGCGCGAGGAGCTCGCCGCCGATCTGGAAGAGATCGATGCCGAGTGCGCCCGTCAGATCGAGTCCCTCAAGGAGCAGGGCGACCCCGAGAACTTTGACGAGTTCTCCGACGAGGAGCCGCTGACCCCCGAGGAGATCGCCTCTGGCATCGTCGACATCGAGGAAGAGTGCAAGGACGAGAAGCAGCTCCGCACGGACGCCTTCAACGCCTTCATGAAGCTCACCGAGCGCGACCTCATCTCCGATGAGCCGCTGTTCCGCGAGATGACCCGTTACTACTCCATGTACTTCAAGGGTGGTATGGGTGCCGAGGCCGTCCGCGACCTGCTCGCTGCCATCGACCTCCCCTCCGAGGCCGAGAAGCTCAAGGCCATCATCGCCGACGAGGATTCCCAGAAGCAGAAGCGCGAGAAGGCCGTCAAGCGCCTCGAGGTCGTTGACGCCTTCCTGAAGGGCGGCAACAGCCCCGCGAACATGATCCTGGACGTCATCCCGGTCATTCCGCCCGATCTGCGCCCGATGGTCCAGCTCGACGGCGGCCGCTTCGCCGCGTCCGACCTCAACGACCTGTATCGTCGCGTGATCAACCGTAACAACCGACTCAAGCGCCTGCTCGACCTGGACGCCCCTGCGATTATCGTGAACAACGAGAAGCGCATGCTCCAGGAGTCCGTGGACGCCCTGTTCGACAACGGCCGTCGTGGTCGCCCGGTCTCTGGCCGTGGCGGTCGCCCGCTCAAGTCGCTCGCCGAGGCCCTCAAGGGCAAGCAGGGTCGTTTCCGCCAGAACCTGCTGGGTAAGCGTGTCGACTACTCCGGCCGTTCGGTTATCGTTACCGACCCCAAGCTGCTGCTGCACCAGTGCGGTCTGCCCAAGACCATGGCGCTGGAGCTCTTCAAGCCCTTCGTCATGAAGCGCCTGGTCGAGCTCGGCAAGGTCGAGAACATCAAGGGCGCCAAGCGCGCTATCGACCGCGGTGCCACCTTTGTGTGGGATATCCTCGAAGAGGTCATCGACGGCCGCGTCGTGCTGCTCAACCGTGCACCGACCCTGCACCGTCTGTCCATCCAGGCCTTTGAGCCGGTGCTGGTCGAGGGCAAGGCTATCCACCTGCACCCGCTGGTCTGCTCGCCCTTCAACGCCGACTTCGACGGCGACCAGATGTCTGTCCACGTGCCGCTGTCCAGCCAGGCTCAGGCCGAGGCCCGCGTGCTCATGCTCTCTGCGAACAACCTGCGCTCGCCGGCATCCGGCAAGCCGGTCAACATCCCTTCGCAGGACATGATCATCGGTGTGTACTACCTGACCCAGGTCCGCGAGGGCCTGCCGGGCGAGAACCACGTGTTCTCGAGCTTCGACGACGCGCTGCACGCCTATGACTGCCGCTCCGAGGTCGACATGCAGGCCAAGATCCAGGTCCGCGTGTCCGCTGCCGATGCCAACGTCATCAATGAGGACGGCACCCGTATCTTCCGCGTCAAGAACGGCAAGAACGAGTTTGTCGACTATGACGTCACCGGCAACAAGACCGCGCGCTTCGAGACCTCTATCGGCCGCATCATCTTCAATCGCCAGTGCCTGCCCGAAGACTACGAGTTCATGAACTACAAGATGGTCAAGGGCGATGTGGCCAAGCTGGTTGCGGACTGCTGCGATCGCTATCCCGAGGCCAAGGTCGGCCCGATTCTCGACGCCATCAAGTACTCCGGTTTCCACTACGCTACCCGCGCCGGCCTCACCATCTCGGTGTGGGACGCTCTCATCCCTGCCGAGAAGCAGGAGCTGCTCGATCGCGCCCAGGCCAACGTCGACCAGATCAACGAGTACTTCGAGGAGGGCTTCATCAACGAGACGGAGCGCCACATCGAAGTCGTTAACGAGTGGACCGCTTGTACCGACAAGGTTGCAGCGCTCATGCTCGATATGTTCGACGAGGAGAATCCGCTGTACATGATGGCCGACTCCGGCGCCCGTGGTTCCAAGACCCAGCTGCGTCAGCTCGGCGGCATGCGTGGCCTGATGGCAGACATGTCCGGCGAGACGATCGACCTTCCCATTAAGGCGAACTTCCGCGAGGGCCTGCTGCCGCTCGAGTACTTCATTTCGACCTACGGCGCCCGTAAGGGCCTGGTCGATACCGCATCCCACACCTCGGACTCTGGTTACCTGACCCGTCGTCTGGTCGACGTGGCCCAGGACGTCATCGTCCGCGAGGAGGACTGCGGTACGCACGAGGGCGTCACCTACAACCTCATCATCCCCGGCACCACCGATCTCAACACCGACCTCGTCGGCCGTTGCTTCATTGAGGACGTCGTGGCTCCCGATGGCACCGTGCTCTTTGAGCAGGACGGCTACATCGAGAAGGTCGCCGACATCCAGAAGATGGTCGATGCCGGCCTTAAGAAGGTCAAGCTTCGCGCGCTGCTCACCTGCCGTTCCAAGTACGGCGTGTGCCAGAAGTGCTACGGCTGGGATCTTTCCACCCGTCGTCCGGTCGCCATCGGTACCGCGGTCGGCATTATTGCCGCCCAGTCCATCGGCGAGCCCGGTACGCAGCTTACGATGCGTACCATTCACTCCGGCGGCGTCGCTGGCGTCGACGATATTACGCAGGGTCTGCCTACGGTCAGCCGTATGTTCGATATCGTCGGCAACGTCAACGAGAAGATCCTGGGTCGCGAGGCCGAGCTGGCTCCGTACTCCGGCCACCTCTCGATTAAGCCCGAGAAGTCCGAGTACGTGCTGACGCTCACCGACTCCGAGGATCACACCCGTGTCCTCGACGAGCGCCGCGTCCCCGCTTCGGTGCGCTTTATGCCCGAGATCGAGGACGGCTGCGAGGTTCGCGCCGGCGACCAGATCACCAAGGGCTTCGTCAACTTCCGCAACCTGCGCAAGCTGACCGATATCGAGTCGACGATGCACACCTTCGTCGAGAGCGTCAAGGACGTCTACACCAGCCAGGGCGTCGACCTGAACGACAAGCACATCGAGGTGCTCGCACGTCAGATGCTGCGTCGCGTTCAGATCACCAACCCCGGCGACTCCAAGTACCTGCTTGGTCAGTACGTCGACCGCTACGAGTTTGCCGACGAGGTCGAGCGCGTTGCCCGTCTGGGCGGTCAGGCTCCCGTGGCCGAGCCCGTCATCCTGGGTACGCTCAAGGTCGCTTCCAACATCGACTCCTGGCTGTCGAGCGCTTCGTTCATCCGTACCGCTGGCGTCCTTACCGAGGCTGCCATCGAGGGCAAGGTCGACCACCTGCTCGACCTTAAGTCCAACGTCATCGTCGGTAAGAAGATCCCGGCCGGTACTGGCCTCAAGCCGTACGCCAACGCCAAGCTGACGTATCGCACGGCCGACGGCTACGTGGATATCGACGGCCCGGCTTCGCCCAACGCCAAGTCGCTGCCCGAGTGGGCTCCGGTTGAGCTCAAGGACCTGGACGAGCAGCTCCCGCAGCAGCTCGACTGGGCCGGCTACGACGAGTTCGGTGGTGCTGACGGTTCGTTCACCCGCAACGGCCACACCATCTCCGCCGAGAAGGCTCGCCTGTACCTGTTCGACGACCTGGGCGTGTCGCAGCGCTGGACCAACAAGTTCAGCGAGGTTGGCATCGAGACGGTCGGCGACCTGGTTGGCAAGTCCGAGGAGGATCTGCTGCGCATCGATGGCATCGGTGCCAAGGCGATCGAGGAGCTCCGTGACGGCCTCGAGGCCCACGATCTGCTCTACATCCTCGAGAACAACGACGACGTTGCCGACGAGGAAGACCTCTCGCAGCTGCTGCAGATGGTCTTTAGCCCCGACGGTCCGGACGATATCCTGCTGGGTACCTCCGCTCCGACGCATCACGCCGACGCCGACGAGGAGCTCCTGGGCGCCCCGATCGACGACAAGAAGGCTCCCGCCAACGGCGCGATCAACGAGGACATGGCTTCCCTCGACGAGCTGCTCAACCAGCTCGTGGACACCGACGACGCCGAAGAGGCCAAGGACAACGACGAGGAGTAATTTCCTAGTACGTTAACCGTCCTTCCAAAGACCCGTTTCCCAACAGGGAAGCGGGTCTTTTTTGGTGAGGAACGTTGCCCCGACGAGCACGTCGGATTCCCGGAACGGGCCGCCCGCTGTTTAAGTTTGTCGCGAGTTCCGCACGCAAAGGAAAGCACTTAATGTGCATTCCGTCTTGCGCAGGACTGTAGAGCAGCAAACTTAAAACCTGGGCCGCCCGGGCCGGGAATTCGCACACGCGCACAGAAGGGATTCCTTTTGTGTAGGCTTTGCGGAAATGTGCCTATTTTGGGATACGCCCGGCGGCGTGGTCTGTTGACGGCACAGCTAACGCCACGTATCCTATCGAACTGCGTGTTTCGTAGGGGGATGCTGACCCCTCGATTCAAGCCGTTGCACTTTACAGAAAGCTGGAATCATTCGAGAAGGAGTACGCTTTGCCTACTATTAACCAGCTGGTTCGCCAGGGCCGTCGTTCCGTGCCCAAGAAGTCTAAGAACGCTGCTCTGCAGCACAACTCCCAGAAGCGCGGCGTGTGCACCCGCGTCTTCACCACGAGCCCCAAGAAGCCGAACTCGGCTCTTCGTAAGGTTGCCCGTGTTCGCCTCGTCAACGGCATCGAAGTTACCGCTTACATCCCGGGTGAGGGCCACAACCTGCAGGAGCACTCCATCGTGCTTGTCCGCGGCGGTCGTGTCCGTGACCTCCCTGGTGTCCGTTATCACGTCATCCGTGGCGCCTACGACGCTGCTCCGGTCCAGAACCGTATGCAGGCCCGTTCCAAGTACGGTGCTAAGCGCCCCAAGGCCAAATAAGCCAGATAACGTTTTGATACTTTCGCCGTGTGCCGCCTAAACGCCGCACGGTAGACACTTAAGGAGATTTCACATGCCGCGTCGTGCAGCAGCTAATCGTCGTGAGGTTCAGCCTGACGCCGTTTACAACAACCGCCTGGTGACTCAGCTCATCAACAAGGTCCTTCTTGACGGCAAGAAGGCCACCGCTGAGCGCATCGTCTACACCGCTTTCGAGATCGTTGCCGAGAAGTCCGAGGGCGGCGACGCTCTCGCTACCTTCAAGAAGGCTATGGACAACGTCAAGCCCACGCTCGAGGTTAAGCCCAAGCGTGTCGGTGGCGCTACCTATCAGGTCCCGATGGAGGTCAACTCCCGTCGTTCCACCGCTCTGGGTATCCGCTGGATCGTCAACTTCTCCCGCGCTCGCAAGGAGAAGACCATGGCCGAGCGTCTCGCCAACGAGATCCTCGACGCTTCCAACGGCCTGGGCGCTTCCGTCAAGAAGCGTGAGGACGTCTTCAAGATGGCCGAGGCCAACCGCGCGTTCTCTCACTATCGTTGGTAAGTTAAGGTAAGGAACTAACATGGCTAAGCCTAAGTACAAGCTTTCCGATACCCGTAACATCGGCATCATGGCTCACATCGATGCTGGTAAGACCACCACGACCGAGCGTATTCTTTACTACACCGGTAAGACCCACAAGATCGGTGAGGTCCATGAGGGCGCTGCCACCATGGACTGGATGGTTCAGGAGCAGGAGCGCGGCGTAACCATTACCTCCGCTGCTACCACCTGCTTCTGGAACAAGGACGGTAAGGACTACCGCATCCAGATCATCGACACCCCGGGCCACGTTGACTTCACCGCCGAGGTCGAGCGCTGCCTGCGCGTCCTCGATGGCGCTGTCGCCGTCTTCGACGCCGTCGCTGGCGTTCAGCCCCAGTCTGAGACCGTTTGGCGTCAGGCTTCCACCTTCAACGTCCCCCGCATCGCCTTCATCAACAAGTATGACCGCGTGGGCGCTGACTTCTTCAACGCTATCGAGACCATGAAGGATCGTCTCGACGCCAACGCCGTGGCCGCTCAGGTCCCGATGGGCGCCGAGGACAACTTCTGGGGCGTCATCGACCTGGTCACCATGACTGCATGGGACTTCAAGGCCGACGAGAAGGGTATGACCTACCCCGAGCCGATGGACGAGATCCCGGCTGAGTTTGCCGACATCGCTGCCACCAAGCGCGAGGAGCTCCTCGACGCTGCTGCCAGCTTTGACGACGAGCTCATGGAGAAGATCCTCATGGAGGAGGACTTCACCGTCGAGGAGCTCAAGGCTGCTCTGCGCAAGGGCGTTCTGGCCAACGAGCTCAACCTCGTCTTCGTGGGTTCCGCCTACAAGAACAAGGGCGTTCAGGAGCTGCTCGACGCTGTCGTCGACTACCTGCCCAGCCCGCTTGACGTCGAGGCCGTCACCGGTACCGATCCGGACACCGGCGAGGAGATCCAGCGTCATCCTTCCTTCGACGAGCCCTTCTCCGGCCTGGTCTTCAAGATCATGACCGACCCGTTCGTCGGTAAGCTCACCTATGTTCGCGTTTACTCCGGCCGCGCCGAGTCCGGCTCCTACGTTGTCAACGCTTCCAACGGTCAGCGCGAGCGCCTCGGCCGCATCCTCGAGATGAACGCCGCCGAGCGTATCGACCGTGACGACGCTGCCGCCGGCGACATCGTCGCTTGCGTCGGCTTCAAGAACTCCACCACCGGTGACACCCTGTGCGCCGAGGGCAAGGAGATCGTCCTCGAGAAGATCGAGTTCGCTAAGCCCGTTATTGACGTTGCCATCGAGCCCAAGACCAAGGCCGAGCAGGATAAGATGTCCCTGGCTCTGACCAAGCTCGCCGAGGAGGACCCGACCTTCCAGGTGTCCACCAACCACGAGACCGGCCAGACCATCATCGCCGGCATGGGCGAGCTGCACCTCGAGATCATCGTCGACCGTCTGCTCCGCGAGTTCAAGGTTGACGCTAACGTTGGTAAGCCCCAGGTCGCCTACCGCGAGACCGCTGGTCACGACGTCGAGAAGGCTGAGGGCAAGTTCGTCCGTCAGTCCGGCGGTCGCGGTCAGTACGGCCACGCCGTCATCAAGCTCGAGAAGATGGAGGAGGGCTTCGGCTACGAGTTCGTCAACGCTATCGTCGGCGGCGTCGTGCCCAAGGAGTACATCCCGTCCATCGATAAGGGCATCCAGGAGGCCCTGAACACCGGTGTTATCGCCGGCTTCCCGGTCCTCGACGTCAAGGTCACCCTGTTCGACGGTTCTTACCACGAGGTCGACTCCTCCGAGGCCGCCTTCAAGATTGCCGGTTCCATGGCTATCAAGGACGCTCTCAAGAAGTCCGATCCGCAGCTGCTCGAGCCGATCATGGCTGTTGAGGTCGAGACCCCCGAGCAGTACATGGGCGACGTTATGGGCAACCTCTCCGGTCGCCGCGGCAAGATCGAGGGCATGGAGGATCGCAGGAACAGCAAGCTCATCCGTGCCAAGGTGCCGCTGGGCGAGATGTTCGGTTACGCTACCGACCTCCGCTCCCAGACCCAGGGCCGTGCATCCTACACGATGCAGTTCGACTCTTATGAGCCCGCGCCCAAGTCCATCGTGGACGAGGTCATGAGCAAGAACGCCTAAGTTCGAGCTCCCTGTTACGTAATCCGCGAGAACATCTCTCGCACTCTTTGGAGGTTTAAGTTGGCTACCCAGAAGATCCGCATTCGCCTCAAGGGCTATGATCACGAGGTCGTCGATCAGTCCGCGAAGCTCATCGTCGAGACCGCTCAGAAGACCGGCGCTCGCGTTTCCGGTCCTGTCCCCCTGCCCACCGAGCGCAACCTGTACACGGTTATCCGCTCGCCGCACGTGAACAAGGACTCCCGTGAGCAGTTCGAGATGCGCACCCACAAGCGCCTCATCGACATCCTCGACCCCACCTCGGGCACCGTTGATTCGCTCATGCGTCTCGACCTCCCCGCTGGCGTCGACATCGACATCAAGCTCTAAGCGATATCGCTCATAGCTTAAAGGGCCCCGCTGCCGTTTCGGTAGCGGGGCCCTTTTGTTTTTTCAAGACTTTAGTCTGCTGGCCGCGCAGCGGCCAGCTTTAAACCACCCGCTACGCGGGTGGAGACAAACGGCTTTACAAAGCCGCCCCTCCGACCGATATTGACGATTGTTCAGGCCGTCAAGAATTCGAGTCGAAGGGGTGGTCGCCATGGCCCAGAAGGCCTACAGCCTTTCCCACACGAAGTGGATGTGCAAGTACCACATCGTGTTCACGCCGAAGTATAGGCGCAAAGTGATCTACAACCAAATCAGGAGCGACATAGGGGAGATCCTCAGGAAGCTGTGCGAGTACAAGGGGATCGAGATAATCGAGGGGCACCTGATGCCCGACCACGTGCACGTGCTGCTGGCGATCCCGCCGAAGTACAGCGTCGCGAGCGTCATGGGCTACCTGAAGGGGAAGAGCTCGCTGATGATATTCGACAGGCACGCCAACCTCAAGTACAAGTTCGGCAACAGGAAGTTCTGGGCGGAGGGCTACTACGTGTCCACCGTCGGCCTGAACGAGGCGACGATCGCCAAGTACATCAGGGAGCAGGAGTCCCACGACATCGCGCTGGACAAGCTGAGCGTGAAGGAGTACGAGGACCCCTTCAAGAGGAGGTGATCCCGCCGGTTCGACCGGCGCGCCACGGGTCAAGATGCACTGGGCCTGGACGAAGTCCGGGCCCGCGCCTTTAGACGCGAGCCCGGGGCCCGTGGGTTATACCCTAAGAGCAAACCACCCTTTTTAAGGGTGGTTCTGATCGGTGCGGCGGTCGTTTGCAGCGTGGTTTGGGCTGTGGTCGTGGTTTCGGCCGCGCTGCTGGCGTCGGGCGCTCGCGTGACGGCGACTTTGGGATCGCTCGTGTGGTCTGGGCCACTACCGGGTATTATTGCCGCACTGGCGTTGGCGCTACCAGGCATGGCCGGCGTTGCCGCGGGGGCACTTGCGCGCGATCGGCGCTCGGGGTTCCTGCAGGGTGTGCTTGCGCTTTCTGCCTGCGAGGCTCCGGTGCTGGTTGTGGCTGCATGTAGCGTATTTTCCCAACGCGCCGTGATGGGCGGCCTTGTTGCCGCTCTGGTTGCAACCTATACGCTTACGTGGTTTTTACTTGCGATGGGCTTTGCCTTTGAGCTTCCCGTTTCGGCACCGCGGCGCACAAAAGCCCAGATGGCGACTCCGCTTGCCGGTGGAGCCGCAGCTGCCCGTGCTTTTGGCGGACCTGTCGAAGTATCGTCCGATTCTATTTCTACGACCAAGGAGGCCTAGGTCATGGCATCTCAAGTTGAGCTCACCCCATGCGGGGCCATGTTTGACATCTTTAAGCGCGCGGCGCATCTGAGCCATATCGAGCTGTGCGGCTTGGTGCTTTCGTCCCGTCCGCTCGCCGACGGCCGCAGCCCGCAGAGCCGAGCCGCCGATCGCTCTTGGGTTTCCCGCTTTATCGTTCGCGCACCGGTCGGCACGCTTCAGCAGCGCTACTTTGCCGAATACGGTACATCGGCTGCGCGTATTATGTCGCAACTGGCCTTGCGCCAGCGCAACCCCATGGACTCCACGGCTGTGATCAATATGGTGTGCGGTCCTGCAGGTGAACCGATGGTACGCGCGCTCGAAGAGTGTCACCAGGACACGAATCTCTATCGCAACGCGCTCGATCGTCTGTCCCAGGCGGCAGAACTCATGCCCGCCGAGCGCGCCGAGGCCGTGCTGGTGCTGTTTGTCGCCGTCGGTTGTTCGGCGGATGTGCGGTCCTCGGTGAACTATGCCATCGACTACGCGCACGCGACCTGTGGCGGAGGCACATCCACGCCTCGTTCGCTTGGCATGTCGATGACCGCGGGCGAACGCGAACCCGCCCCGGCGCACCCCTTGGGCTTGCTGCGCATACAAAACAGTTTTGTCGTGAGCGCCCCGCGCTGGATTCAGCCGAGTGAGCAGGGTGTTGAGATTGGCGCGCTGGCCACTGGTGAGGGCGATATTACCGACGTCGGCGACGATGTCTCGGCCCGCCATGCCCATATCTGGTGCGATGCTCAAAATATCTGGCACGTCGAGGACTTGTCGTCCACCAACGGAACCGTGGTGGTAAACGGGGCCACGCGCGTCTGCATTCAGGTCGAGCCCGGTCGTTCCGCCCAACTTAATCCCGGCGACGAGCTCAAACTCGGCGAATCCACTACCTACGCCATCCTCTTCGGTGCCCTCTAGCCAGTCCCGCCAAATGGCCCCTCCGTCCCCAAGGGATCATTTTGCTCCCGGCAGTCACCCGAGGTAAACCTTTACCGCCCGCCTATATTTGCCGAAATTACACTTGACGGCGGGGTACAATAAACCCGCATGCGGATTTCCGTTGCGGGCGCTTCCCATCGCCGGGGCGTGCCCGGGAGCATCCGGCATGCGGCCTTTGCGGCGCTCGGTCATGTGCAAGACGGGCGGTCGGGTCTGTGGGGCGCATCAGTTGCCCCTCGCCTCGGCATGTCTTCTCTCCACGCCACGTACCTGCTGCTGAGCCTGCCTGCCAGATGATTGGAAGCAACAGCGTAAATCCCATCACGCCAATATCCCGGCAATCGCCGGGGCCTGTATACCTATATGAGAGGAGAGGGGTATATGGCGCGTAAGTTTAAGTCTATGGACGGCAACGAGGCGGCCGCATATGTTTCGTATGCGTACACCGAGGTAGCGGGAATCTATCCCATTACGCCGTCCAGCCCGATGGCCGACCATGTTGACCAGTGGGCGGCCCAGGGTCGCAAGAATATCTTCGGCACCCCGGTCAAGGTCGTCGAGATGGAGTCCGAGGCAGGTGCGGCCGGTACCGTTCACGGTTCGCTGGGCGCCGGTGCTCTGACCACCACCTACACGGCTTCTCAGGGTCTGCTCCTGATGATCCCGAACATGTACAAGATCGCGGGCGAGCAGCTCCCGGGCGTCTTCCACGTCTCCGCGCGTTGTGTCGCTTCCCACGCCCTGAACATTTTTGGCGATCACTCCGACGTCATGGCCTGTCGTCAGACCGGCTTCGCCATGCTCGCCGAGGGCAACGTCCAGGAGGTCATGGACCTCTCGCCGGTGGCTCACCTCGCCGCCATCGAGGGAAAGACCCCGTTCCTTAACTTCTTCGACGGCTTCCGCACCAGCCACGAGATCCAGAAGGTCGCCATGTGGGACTACAAGGATCTGGCCGAGATGTGCGACATGGACGCCGTCCAGGCTTTCCGCGACCACGCGCTCAACCCTGAGCACCCGCACACCCGCGGTAGCCACGAGAACGGCGATATCTTCTTCCAGAACCGTGAGGCCTGCAACAAGGTCTACGACGAGCTTCCCGCCGTCGTCGAGGGCTACATGAAGAAGATCAACGAGAAGCTCGGCACCGATTACGGCCTGTTCAACTACTACGGCGCTCCCGATGCCGAGCGCGTCGTCGTGTGCATGGGCTCCTTCTGCGACGTGCTCGAGGAAGTCATCGACTACCTCAACGCTCACGGCGAGAAGGTCGGCCTGGTCAAGGTTCGTCTGTTCCGCCCGTTCTCCATTAAGCACTTCGTCGACGTTCTCCCCGAGACCGTCCAGAAGATCGCCGTCATGGACCGTACCAAGGAGCCGGGTTCCATCGGCGAGCCGCTCTACCAGGACGTCGTCTCCGCTCTCTACGAGGCCGGCAAGACGGGCATCAAGGTCGTCGGCGGCCGTTATGGCCTGGGCAGCAAGGACACGCCTCCCGCGTCCGCGTTCGCTGTCTTCGAGGAGCTCAAGAAGGACGAGCCCAAGCGCGAGTTCACCATCGGCATTGTCGATGACGTGACCAACCTGAGCCTGCCCGAGGCCGAGGATGCGCCCAACACCGCAGCCCCCGGCACCATCGAGTGCAAGTTCTGGGGTCTGGGTGGCGACGGTACCGTCGGCGCCAACAAGAACTCGATCAAGATCATCGGCGACCACACCGACAAGTACGTCCAGGCCTACTTCCAGTACGACTCCAAGAAGACCGGCGGCGTCACCGTCTCGCACCTGCGCTTTGGTGATTCCCCGATCCGTTCGCCGTACTACGTGACCAAGGCCGACTTTGTCGCCTGCCACAACCCTAGCTACATCGTTAAGGGCTTCAAGATGGTTCGCGACGTCAAGCCGGGCGGCACCTTCCTGGTCAACTGCCAGTGGAGCGACGAGGAGTTCGCCGAGCACATGCCCGCCGTGGCCAAGCGCTACATCGCGAACAACAACGTCAACGTCTACCTGATCGACGCTATCGACCTGGCCGCTAAGGTCGGCATGGGCAAGCGCACCAACACGGTGCTCCAGTCCGCCTTCTTCGCGCTGGCCAAGGTCCTGCCCGCCGAGGACGCCCTGCAGTACATGAAGGACGCGGCTACCAAGTCCTACATGAAGAAGGGCCAGGCCATCGTCGACGCCAATCACAAGGCCATCGATGCTGGCGCTACCGCCTTCCGTAAGTTCGAGGTTCCGGCCGACTGGGCTACTGCCGAGGATGCCACTCCCGTCGAGCTCTCCGAGGAGACCAAGTCTGCCATCGCCCAGCAGGTCAAGAACCTGCTCGAGCCCATCGATCGCATGGACGGCGACAGCCTGCCTGTTTCCGCCTTCGTCGATTGCGCCGACGGCCAATTTGAGCTGGGCGCCTCCGCATACGAGAAGCGCGGCGTCGCCGTGGTCGTTCCCCACTGGGACGAGACCAAGTGCATCCAGTGCAACCAGTGCGCCTATGTGTGCCCGCATGCCACCATCCGTCCGTTCGCGATGACCGAGGACGAGGCTGCCGCCGCGCCCGAGGCTACCCGCACGCTCGACGCCATGGGCCCCAAGGCCAAGGGCATGAAGTTCACCATGGCTGTGTCCCCGCTCGACTGCATGGGTTGCACCAACTGCGTCAAGGTTTGCCCCAAGGGCGCCCTCGAGATGGTTCCCACCGAGCAGGAGATGGACCAGCAGCCCGTTTGGGACTACATGGTCGAGAACGTCTCCGAGAAGAAGGAGCTCATCGCGGCCAACGTCAAGGGCAGCCAGTTTAAGCAGCCCTACCTGGAGTTCTCCGGCTCCTGCGCCGGCTGTGCCGAGACCGCCTATGCACGTCTGGTGACCCAGGTTGCCGGCGACCGCATGTTCATCTCCAACGCCACCGGCTGCTCCTCCATTTGGGGCAACCCCGCTGCCACCGCTCCTTACTGCAAGGACAAGGACGGTCACGGCCCGGCGTGGAACAACTCCCTGTTCGAGGACAATGCCGAGCATGGTCTGGGCATGGCCGTTGGCTATGAGGCCGTTCAGCACAAGCTGATCGCCGCTACCCAGGACATCATCGCTGCCGATGGTCCGTCCGATGAGCTCAAGGCTGCCGGCCAGGCTTGGATCGACTCCGTCAACGACGCCGAGGCCTCCAAGACCGCTGCCGCTGCCTACGTTGCCGAGCTCGAGAAGTGCGGCTGCGACGCTTCCAAGGCAATCCTCGCCGACAAGGCTTACCTCACCAAGAAGTCCTTCTGGATCTTCGGCGGCGACGGTTGGGCCTACGACATCGGCTTCGGTGGCCTGGACCACGTCCTGGCTTCCGGCCACAACGTCAACGTCTTCGTCTTCGACACCGAGGTCTACTCCAACACCGGCGGTCAGGCCTCCAAGGCCTCGAACCTGGGCCAGGTCGCTCAGTTCGCCGCTGCCGGTAAGGTGACCAAGAAGAAGTCCCTGGCCGAGATCGCCATGAGCTACGGCTACGTCTACGTGGCGCAGGTCGCCATGGGCGCCAACCCGGCTCAGACCCTCAAGGCCATTCACGAGGCCGAGGCCTACGACGGCCCGTCCCTCATTATCGGCTACAGTCCCTGCGAGATGCACTCCATCAAGAAGGGTGGCATGCAGAACTGCCAGGCCGAGATGAAGAAGGCTGTCGAGTGCGGTTACTGGAACCTCTTCCGCTTCAACCCCGAGGCTGCTGCCGGCAAGAAGTTCTCGCTCGATTCCAAGGAGCCCGCGGGCGGTTATCAGGAGTTCCTGATGAACGAGGCCCGTTACGCTTCGCTGACGCGTTCCTTCCCCGAGCGCGCCGAGGAGCTCTTCAAGGAGAATGAGCAGGCCGCCATGGACCGCTACGCTCACCTGCTGAAGCTCAAGACGGTGTACAACGAGGCCTAGGTCTCTCACCGCAGGATCTGAGGGCTGACCTTCGCGGACGTTCTCGGACATGAAAGAACCCCCGCTGCGCACTACGTGCGGCGGGGGTTCTTTCGTCCTGCGGAGTGTCCGCGAAGGTCAGCCCTCAGATCCTGCTACGACTACGTCCTCGGATTGTGTGGGCGGATGAAGGACGTAGTTGGCCGGGTATTCCGTCCCTTTCGCTGTTTCGCGGCTTTGCCGCGAAACCTCGCGCCACTTTGGGGATAGATGGGGGACTTGGCTGTTGCCGCCTTTTCGGAGCTCTTCTTTATTCCTTATGCTGGATGAAAAGCCCCTTGTTTTTGCAGGGGTGCATACTCGACTTATAAGTGCATAGAATCTCGTATAGTGCGAGTAAGATATTGCGCTGTCCGTTTTGTGTTTAGCAGAGATGTAGTTTGCATAATCTGGCATAATCCTCGCTGCATTTAAATAAAGTCGCACGTAAATGGCGTAGATATGTCTGAGCTGGGGTTCTGTACGCTGAGCGGATAAAAACGACCGTTCACCGTTCCGCTATTTTCAAAATGAATAAAATGAGCGATAAAGAGAATATAAACCTTAATAAACTCGCGTATCGCACGGACGCGGGTTATTAATGGGTTGTAGGCCTTTTACAGAAAGGATTCCAGCAATGTCTAAGCCTCTTGGCAAGCCCGATCGTATCGTTGTCGCCCTTGGCGGCAACGCCCTCGGCAACAACCCCGTCGAGCAGATCGAGGCCGTGGGCAACACCGCCCACGCTCTCCTCGGTCTCATCGAGCAGGGCAACGAGATCATCATCACCCACGGCAACGGCCCGCAGGTCGGCATGATCCAGAACGCCTTCGCCGCCGCCCACGACGCCATCGGCACCCCCGAGATGCCGCTGCCCGAGTGCGGCGCCATGTCCCAGGGCTACATCGGCTATCACCTGCAGCAGGGCATCGGCCGCGAGATGCACAAGCGCTATAAGCGTTGGCACGCCGCCACCGTCGTCACCCAGATCGAGTGCGACCCGGATGATCCCGCGTTCAAGAACCCGACCAAGCCGATCGGCCCCTTCTACACCGAGGAGCAGGCCAAGGAGTTCATGGCCGAGGATCCCTCCAAGGTCTTCGTCGAGGATTCCGGCCGCGGCTGGCGTCGCGTCGTCGCCTCCCCCGATCCCAAGAAGATCGTCGAGGCCGACTCCATCCTCAACCTGCTCGACAACGAGTTCATCGTCATCGCCTGCGGTGGCGGCGGCATCCCCGTCGTCCGCGACTACGAGAACAAGGGCTGCTACAAGGGCGTCCCCGCCGTCATCGACAAGGACCTGGGCGGCGAGCTGCTGGCCGAGGACTGCGACGCCGACGTTCTGTTCCTGCTGACTGCCGTTGAGCATGTCGCCATCAACTTTGGCAAGCCCGACCAGGAGGAGCTCGAGGACCTCACCGCCGACGAGGCCGAGCGCCTGGCCGACGAGGGCCAGTTTGGCAAGGGTTCCATGGAGCCCAAGGTTCGCGCCGCCATCAAGTTCGCCCGTTCCCGCAAGGGCCGCACCTGCATCATCGGCGCCCTGGACAAGGCCGCCGAGACCATGGCCGGCCTCTCTGGTACCCGCATCCACGAGTAGTCTCTACTCTGTTGCCTCTCTCGTGGGCGCCAGACAAAGCGCCCACAAACTAGCCTCTCTTCATGCGCCCCGCAGTCCGCTCCGGCTGTGGGGCTTTTGCTATTCACCTAGTCATTGGGGACGTTCTTAAATGACTACTCAAACAAGAGCGTCCCCAATGACCACTCATTTAAGTCTGTCCCCAATGACTAGTAGTAGGCCCACATGGCTTCGACTTCGTTGAGGACCTCTACGACGCCCCAGCGGCGGGCGCTGCGGCTGGCCGAGTTGGGGTCGTAGACGCCAATCTGGTTGGCATCGTCGATGCCGTAGAGCACGATGTAATGGCCTACGTTGGTAAACGTACCGGGGCGCACTGCGGCGATGACGGGCGCACCCGAGCGAAGTGCTTGGGTAATCGATTCGCGATCGTTATAGAGCTGTGTTCCGTTGAGCCCCAGCTGCCACGCACCGCCTGTCATAAACGACCACTCGGTGGCACCAGTGGGGGCGTAGTTGCCGACTTCGGCCAGTGCACATATATCGACCGGCGTCTTATCGGTGTGGCCGGTCTTAAAGATATAGACCATGGTGAGGCAAGTGGGACCGCAAGCGTTTTCGCGAATAGTGCCACCGGCATAGGGCAGCTCCGACCATGCGGGGTCAATTTGGTAGATGTGGGGCATGGTGCCGGCCTGCCATTGCGAGCGCGGGGTCGAGAACGCAAAGGAGTAACCGGGCGCGACGGGAGCTTTAAGCAGCTTGTCCTCGGCAGTGGGCTCGAGACCGGCTGACCCGTGGGAGATACAGGATCCCAAAAACACAAAGACGAGGCAGGCGGCGATGGAGCAAAGCGCAAGACGTAGGCGGCGGGCCGGAAGCGTGTGGCTTGTGGTATGCGACGCGGGGTGAGGGGCGGAATTGCCGCGATCGCGTTGAGGTCGCGAAAAGGAGCGCTTAACGTAGTAGTCGGTCTTACGGCGATCGTAGCGGCGTGGCTGCGATGTGCCAGTCTGACGTTGGTATGTGCTCGTACTCACTCGGTCTGACTGCTGCACGGTACGGCTTTGCTGCCGCGAAGAAGCCCCGGGCTGCTCTTGGGGGCGCTGCGGGTTGTTGTTGTCGGAGGTGCTTCTGGGCGTTGGCGTGGTGCGGCCGGCAAGGCGCACGCTTTGTGGCCGTTGGTCGCCGTCATTGTATCCGTATGCCATTCGAATCACCTTGCCTCATGTGTAACTTGTCTATCCTACATAAAAAGATGCACGACACATGGGTATGTGCGCCAAAAGCCTGACAAATGGTATGAACGTTGCCGCGCCGCGCGCCAAGCGTCACAGCAACAGGTCTTCAAAAGCAGACAAGATGAAGGCGTCCAAGACGAATGACGTCTCCCGCCGTTCGTCCCAAAAACGGCGCCGCTCGTTTTGCAGTTCTGCCTTCGGTCGAGCTGCGAGCGGCGCTGCTGTGCCAAGGCCGTATCTTAAAGCCACGAAATAAAAGCGCGCGGCAAAACGGACCGCGCAAGGGGTGACGTCAAGGGGCGTCAAAAAGGAAAGGAGGGGAACAATGGCGGACAAGAACGCAGAGGTTGCAGTCGAGGATAACGGCGGCATGAAGAAAACGCTCTCGCTCTGGAACTTCTTCACCATCGGTTTTGGTGCCATCATCGGTACCGGTTGGGTTCTGCAGGTCGGCGACTGGATGGTCGTGGGCGGCGGTCCCGTTCCCGCTATGATCGCATTCCTCTTGGGTGCAATCTTCCTCGTGCCCGTCGGAGCTGTTTTCGGTGAGCTCACGGCTGCTATCCCCATCTCGGGCGGCATCGTCGAGTATGTCGATCGTAGCTTTGGCCGTACACTGAGCTACATCACCGGATGGCTTTTGGCCCTGGGCAACGGCATCCTGTGCCCGTGGGAGGCCATCGCTATTTCGACCCTCGTGTCCGAGATGTTCGGCAGCCTGCCCGGCCTTGAGTGGCTGCGCGCCGTCAAGCTCTACACCATCCTGGGGGCCGACGTTTACCTGTTCCCGACGCTGATCGCGCTCGGCTTTGCAGTCTACGTCATCTTCCTCAACTTCCGCGGTGCCAGCTCGGCTGCCAAGCTCCAGGCCTTCCTGACCAAGGCTCTGCTCTGCGACATGCTGCTCGCCATGGGCGTCTCGCTGTTCACCGGCTCGCCAGACAATGCCATGCCTGTGTTCTCCCAGGTCGCCGGCGCTGGTGGCGGTAAGGCCGCTACCGAGAGCACCAGCCTGTTCGCCGGCATCGTGTCGGTCCTGGTTCTGACTCCGTTCTTCTACGCCGGTTTCGACACCATTCCCCAGCAGGCTGAGGAAGCAGCCGAGGGCCTCAATTGGAACAAGTTCGGCAAGATCATCTCCCTGGCCCTGCTGGCCGCCGGCGGTTTCTACATGGTCTGCATCTACTCGTTCGGTACCATTCTCGACTGGCATGAGTTTGTTAAGAGTCCGGTTCCCGCGCTTGCCTGTCTCAAGGGCATCAACATGCTCCTGTACCTGGCCATGCTCGTCATCGCCACGCTTGGACCCATGGGCCCGATGAACTCCTTCTACGGCGCAACGAGCCGCATCATGCTCGCCATGGGCCGCAAGGGCCAGCTGCCCGAGAAGTTCGCCTGCGTTGTTCTGGGCGTCATCACCGTCGTCGGTCCGTTCCTGGGCAAGAACATGCTCATCCCTCTGACCAACGTGTCGGCTCTCGCCTTCATCTTCTCCTGCGGCATGGTCGCCCTCGCCTGCCTGCGTATGCGCTTCACCGAGCCCGACCTGCCTCGTCCCTACGAGGTGCCCGGTGGCAAGTTTGGCATCTCCCTCGCTATCGCTGCCTGCGCCATCATCATCGGCCTGCTTGTGATTCCGTTCTCTCCCGCCTCCCTCAACATGGTGGAGTGGAGCATCGTGATCGGCTGGTTGGCTATTGGCCTGGCCCTCATGGCCTTTACCAATTCCCGCAAAAAGTAACGCCGAGCCGGGGCGGATCGGGTACGCGGGACCCTCTCTTCCGCGCACCGAACCCGGCACCACTTGGGTAGCTTTGTGAGGCCTTAACCCAACACGGCCTCGCCCACTATATGGATCCATAAGGAGGAACCATGTCCACTAAGTATGCAATCGTTGGCGGCAAGCTCATCGACGGTACCGGTGCCGAGCCGGTCGAGAACTCCCTCGTTCTCGTCGACGACAACGGCAAGATCGAGTACGCCGGCGCCATGCAGGACCTTCCCGAGGGCGTTGAGGTCATCGACGCCGCCGGCAAGACCGTCCTTCCCGGCCTGATCGACACCCACCTGCACTTCTCGGGCAACTTGACCGACGATGACACAGACTGGGTCATGCAGCCGCTCCTCGAGAAGCAGGCCGTCGCCGTCAAGCAGGCCTACGACTGCCTCACCCACGGCCTCACCACCGTCTGCGAGATCGGCCGCTTTGGTATCCAGATCCGTGACTGCATCGACAAGGGCGTCTTCAAGGGCCCGCGCGTTCTGGCCACCGGCCTTGGCTTCTGCCGTGTTGCCGGCCACGGCGACTCCCACCACTGCAGCCAGGAGCTCAACAAGGAATCGCACCCCTGGGGCGATCAGGTCGACGGTCCTTGGGATCTGCGCAAGGCCGTCCGTCGTCGCCTGCGCGAAAACCCCGATGCCATCAAGATCTGGGCTACCGGTGGCGGCATCTGGCGCTGGGACTCCGGCCGCGACCAGCACTACTGCTCCGAGGAGATTCAGGCCGTGGTCGAAGAGGCAAAGATGGTCGGCATCCCCGTGTGGAGCCACTGCTACAACAACCACGCCGCTGCCTACGATTCCGTTCGCTTTGGCTGCGAGCAGTTGATTCACGGCTTCGATATCGATGAGCGCACCATGGACCTCATGGCCGAGCAGGGCACCTTCTTCACCCCGACGATCGCCTTCCTGCCCACCTGGTACGCCACCTATCCGCCCGTCTACGTCCCCGAGCTGCACGACAAGTACGAGGGCACCTTGGTCGAGAAGGAGCTGCAGCGCAACTACGACTGCTTGCGCGAGGCCAAGAAGCGCGGCGTCGTCATGACGATCGGTTCTGACTCCTTCTCCTTCGTCACCCCGTACGGCACCTGCTCCATCGAGGAGATGTACGAGTTCGTCGACAAGATCGGCTTCGCCCCGGTCGAGACCATCACCTGTGCCACTCTCAACGGTGCCAAGATGTGCCACATCGAGGACGAGACCGGTTCCATCGAGGCCGGCAAGTGCGCCGACCTGCTGGTCGTCAACGGTGACGTCGCCGCCGACATCCACGTGCTCAACACCGACAACATGGACGTCATCATGAAGGACGGCTGGATTGTCGAGGCCGGCACCTTCGGCGAGGCAAACAAGTACAGCGCATAGAGTTCATCTTCGAGCTAAGAGAAAGGGGCTCTGTGAGCCCCTTTCTAAAGATGCGATATGCGATGTGCCTGGCGATTACAAAACGAGCATCAGAACGGTGACAAACGAAACAGTAATCACGGTAAGCAAGGTCATGTATTTGGCGGCCGTCTTGATGTAAGTTGCGTAGCTTACCTGAGCAAGCTCGAGACCGGCCATGATGGATCCGCATGTGGGAGTGATCATTGCTACGACGCCGTGTGTGGCGAGGTAGATTGCAACCATGGCTTCGGGAGCAAAACCCAACGATGCTGCTAGCGGTCCCATGATGGGCATGGAGACGGTTGCCATGCCGGTGCTCGAGGGAATCAAGAAGGATAGCGCAAAGTACAGAGCGTACGAGAGCGGCGCGAACACTGAGGCAGATACGCCGGCGAGCGCGTTGGCGGCGTTGGCGAGGATCCACACGTCGAGGCCGGTGATGGACATGAGCACGGAGACACCGCGGGCAACGGCGACAACGAGCGCGACAGAAACCAGGTCGGCGCATCCGTGCAGGATAGTATCGACGAGTTCTTTCTCCTGCATACCGGCAACCTTGCCAATGATAATCGTCATCGTGAAGAACCAGATGCCGCATTCGGTAAAGTACCACTGGCCAAGCGGCAGGCCGGTCAAAAGCGCGCTCCATGCAGTGCTGAGGTCATCGCCCGTGGCGCCGATATCAAATAAGCCAACTCTGAACGTCTGCCACGGAATAAAGCCGATAATCATGACGACAAACGTGAGGGCGAAGAGAATGAGGACGCGCTTTTGAATCTTGGAAAGCTCGATGTGCGCGTTCTCAGCGGAATCGCCGTCCTTGTCGCCGTAGAGGTGTTCGGCAATCTTCCATTCCTCGGGGGTAAGCGATGAGGCGGCGCGGTCGGCGCGAACACGCTTGGCATACCGCATGACAAAAATGATGCCCGAAATCTCGGCGATGGCGAACATGGCCAGGCCGATACCGATCATGAGTCCCTGGTCATAGGGGATGCCGGCCACCTTGAGAGCGTCGAGTGCGAGTCCGGTCGAAAACGGGTTGACCGTCGACCCCAAAACGCCAAGGCCGCAGCCCATCAGGACGACCATGCATCCTACGAGCGGATCCCAGCCCATGGCAAACGTGACCGATGCCAGGAGCAGGTAGAAGGGGACGGATTCCTCGAGCATGCCGTATGTGGATCCGCAGATGCCAAAAGCGAGCATGAGAACGGGAACGAGCAGCAAGTCGTTGCCGCCCAGCCTGCGGACGAGCACGGCGATGCCGGTGTCGAGTGCGCCCGTTTTTTGGACGACGCCCAAAAAACCGCCGAGCACAAGAATGAACACGCAGACTTGCATTGCGCTCTCGAAGCCCAAGAAGGGGGAGGCCATAAAGTTGCCAAGCGTTGCGGCCTGCACATCGGGGCTAAATGACGAAACGACCCACGAGGCGATGCCCACGAGCAACAGGCAGCCAAAGAGGATGGTAAAAGATGATGGCATCTGGCGTGGCTTGCGCTCTTTGCCAGATGCGGCAGCCTTATCAGACATACAAAGCTCCTTCGCAGAAAGCCCCACCTCCGCCATGGGAGACGGGCCTCTCGTTAATTAATGAGGTCTTGACTCTGTTGTCGACTTGAAGGCTGCACCCTTCATGTCAGGGAAGCGATGCGTTTAATAATACGTGCATCACATATCGATAATACCACCCCGAGAGTATGTGAGAACGTCTTTGGCGGCATGCATTCCGCAAACGAGCCGACATATCGGTAAACGTACAATGTGATATACGTTATCGCATATATATGCGGGTATTTTAAAAAACTATCTCCTGGAGACCCCCTTGCTGTTGGTCTTGTGGCCCCTGCTATTTCGGTTCGTGGTGACTACATATCGCTCTGGCGATAGGGGGAGTAATAAAACGGGATAAAGATTGAACCTTTATCCCGTTGGGCCACATGTTTTGGAAGCCGTTTAGATTCCTACAGCACGTTCTCGACGGGAACGTCGTTGACGAGTTTAAAGAGCTGGTCCTTTTCGCCCTTGAGGAAGTGTCCGATGTTGTTGCACGGGAAGATCATCAAATCGCGCAACGACGATGACGAATAGAACGCGGAGTGGGGCGTGATGATGACGTTGTCACGGCCGACGAGTGGGTGGTTTGCCAGGTCGGGTGTCTCGTCATACAAAACGTCGGCGCCAAATGCGCGAATCTGGCCCGAGTCGAGCGCCTCGATAAGTGCGGGCTCGTCCATGCAGAGGCCACGGCCCAGATTGATCACGATTGGCTTTTTCTTCATCTTGGCGAACTTCTCGGCATCGAAATAATGGTAGTTCGTCTCGTTAAGGTTCATGTGATTGATGATGATGTCGGCCTCGGCCAATACCTCATCGATTTTTGCCTGTTCAACACCGTTTTGCTCAAAGAGATCCTGATCGATAAACGGATCATTGGACACAATGCGCTTGACGAGACCCTTGGCTTTGCGGGCGGTGCACTTGCCGATTTTTCCAAATCCAAAGATGCCGAGCGTTTGGTCTTCTAGGCGGGGGACTTCGGGCGCCGCAGCGTAGTCCCAGCGGTACTCTTGCTCGATCTGTCCGATGTAGAACTTAAAGTTCTTGTTGAGGGCATACATGTAGGCGATGGCGCTTTCGGAAACATCCCAAGTGCAATACTCGCCGACGGGGCAGACTCCGACGCCGTGCGCGGTTGCCGCGTCCATGTCGACGTTGTCGTAGCCGGTTGCGTTAATGGCGATAACTTTAAGCTTGGGGGCGTGCTCAAACGCTTCCTTGTCCACCTTGATAAACGCAGTGAGCAGGGCGTCGGCATCGGCAAGGCGCTCATAAAACTCCTCGCGTGCCTCATCGGTATACGCGTAGACCTCAACATCGATATCCTCACCCAGATGGGATTTGAGGGTCTCGGTCTCGAGGTCGTGCTGGGGCATCATGCTCTCGGCATAATCGCTGATCAAGATCTTCATGGGTGTTTCCTTTTCCCTTTGAGGGGCTTGTGGGTAAAAAAGGGGCGCCGCTGCGCCGGAATCCAGCAGAGCGGCGCCCCATGAGAGGCTCAGACAAACTGTCCGGGCGAAACGTTCGGACTACGGACGCTCGATCGGCTGGGTCAGGCAGTGCGGGCCGCCACCGGCGTGCAGAATCTGGTCGAGCGGCACGTCGATGACCTCGATGCCCAGAGCGCGCATCTTGTCGTTGATGTGCTTGTTCTTCTCGATGGCAATAACCTTGTTGTTGCCGATGCACTGGACGTTGCAGCCGTGCTTGTACATATCCTCGCTGGCGACGGGGATGAGCTCAAAGCCACGGCGCTTGAGCATCTGCAGGAAGTTATAGGGCAGTTGGTCAATACAGGCGAGTGCAACTTGGGGAGCGACGATGTTAAAGATCATGTCGAGGTGCAGGTTGTCGGGCGGACAGGGAACGCCGACGACGGTATAGCCAAACTTCTCGAGCTGATGGCGGAGGCTGGCGACTCCCTGTTCATCGGTACGATCGACCATGCCCCAGGCGAGCGTATGCTCGTCGATCATCCAGAAGTCGCCGCCCTCCATGCAACCGGCGTTAACGCGTGCGACGATGGGGACGCCCATCTCCTTGAGCTTTGCTTCGTAGGACTGGGCCTCGATCTGGCGGACCGGATGGCGGAAGTGGCCCATGACGGCGCCTTCCTTGATCATGCAGCCGTAGTCGCGGGCAAAGGTCATGACCTCGTACTTGGGGTTGGCCTCGACCTCAACGACCTCGATGCCGTTGTCCTTGTATGCGTCAACGAGCATCTGCCATTCCTTGACCATGATGTCGTTCTGCTCGGTATCGCCCTTCTTCATCCACTCGGAGGTGATGACGTTGATGCCGTTGAAGGTGTAGTACTTCGGCGAGCACATCATGACCTTTTTGAGCGGATTGGTGGCGTTGGAGACGTAGATTTTCTCTTCAGACATGGCAGGTTCCTTTCTTTAAGACCTACATACCTTAGATGGAATACGCGCGGCGGGAAGAACGGAGGGGCTTGCCCGCCGCGCGAGAATCCCCGCAGGGGAGGGCGCCTAGAGCATCACGAGGACGCAGAGGAAGGCGCAGCAGGCGGCGAACAGGACGGCGACGATGGGGGCGATCTTCTTGACCCAGTCTCCGTAGCTCATATGCGCCGCTGCCGTGCACGTCATGACGACGATGGAGCACGGGGTGATCATCTTTGCCAGGCCGAGTGCCATGAGGTAGATGATGACCATGATGTAGACGTCGACGCCGGCGAAGGTGGACAGCGTGCCCATGATGCCCATGGTGGCGGCGGCGAGGCCGGTGGAACTGGGGATCAGGCAGGCGATGAGGAAGTAGCAGACCAGGGCGACGACGACGAAGGCGAAGGGGGGCAGGGAGGCCAGGGCGTTCTCGCACATGTTGAGGATGGACGGGGTGATCTGCCCGTTGTCCATGACGACTTGGATGCCGCGGGCCAGCGGCACGACGAAGGCGGTGGAGACCAGGCCGGAAGCGCCTTTGAGAATCGTGTCGATGATGGCGTCGGCGTTATAGCGCATAACCACGCCGATAAGGATGACCATGATCAGGGTGATCATCGAGAGTTCGGGGAAGTACCAATTCCCGAAGGCGGTGATGTCGGTGCCCAGGATGTTGCGCAGGACCGGGGTGGCGGCGATCCAGGCGGTAAAGTCCTCGAAGAATGTCCACTCGGGATTGAGAGAGGTCCAGGGAGTCAAGCCGACAATCATAAAAGCGAAGGTGAGTACGAACAGTACGAGCGCGCCCTTCTGACGACCAGTGAGGGTGAGGTCCTCGTCGTCGGCGGCGGGGAACTCCTTGAGGTCCTGCTCGCGGCGGAAGAACTGGACGGACTTCTCGGGATGCGCCTTGATCTTGTCGGCATAGCGGCAGATGAGAAGGATGACAAGGCCGGTGAAGATGATGAACATCGCGATGCGGGGAATCATGCCCTCGCCGGGGGATGTGCCGGCGATGCCCGATGCGATACCCGTGGAGAACGGGTTGATGATCGAGGAGAGGCAGCCGATCTGGGTGCCGAGGACGACGATCATGATCGCGGTGACCGTATCGAGGCCGAGTGCCAGGATGACGGGCACGAACATCAGGAAGTAGACGATGCCTTCCTCATAGGCGCCTTCGAGTGTGCCGAAGAAGGCCATTAGGATAACGAGAATGGCGATGAGCACATGCATGTTGTTCTGATTGGCTATGGTGATGCGCTTAATGGCCGTCTTGAGGGCGCAAGTGCGATCCATCATCTCGAGCAAGCTGCCGAACAGCATGATGGTGAGGGAGATGGAAATGGCGCCGGAGACTGTGCCGCCACCGAGCATGCCGGTGATGGGTGCCATGAAGATGTCCCAGAGGCCCTGGGGGTTGCTCTCGATCACGTGGTAGGTGCCGGCGATGGCGTCGCCGCCCTCGGAGAGCTCGTAGGCTCCGCCGGGGACGAACCAGGTCAGGAGGGCGATGAAGGCGATGACGGCGAACAGGATCACGTACGTGTTCGGCATCTGGAATTTCTTCTTCGCCGGCTTTTCCTTAATTTCTTCAGCCATGGTGTGTTTCCTTACATGAGGCGCCGCGGCCCGGAGGGGGGCGGGTCGCGGCGTGCGGTCAGTCCGTGGCGCGGCTAGACGCGCGGGATGTAGAGGTTGCCGAGGGTCGCGGCCATGATGGCTTTGATGGTGTGCATGCGGTTCTCGGCCTCCTCGAAGCAGCGGGAGTGCTCGCTGTAGATCACGTCGTCGGTGCACTCCATCGCCTCGATGCCGTGCTCCTCCTTGATCTTGGCGGCGTACTCGGTCTCGGCGTTGTGGAAGGCCGGGAGGCAGTGCAGGAAGATCCAGTCGGGGTTCTCGATGTGGGAGACGAGCTCGGCGTTGACCTGGAACGGGGACATCAGGCGGACGCGCTCAGCGAACTGGGACTCCTCGCCCATGGCCGCCCAGACGTTGGTATAGACGGCGTCGGCGCCGCGGACGGCGTCTACGGGGTCGTTGGTGACGCGGATGGTGGCGCCGGACTCGGCGGCGAACTCCTGCGCGAGGGCGACGATCTCGGGGTCGGGCTCGAGCTCCTTGGGTGTGGCGTTGACGTAGTTCACGCCCAGAATGGCGGAGGTGATCATGAGGGAGTTCTGGACGTTGTTGCGACCCTGGCCGCAGTAGGCGAGCGTGAGGCACTCGAGCTTGCCGAAGTGCTCCTTGATGGTCATGAAGTCGGCCAGCATCTGGGTGGGGTGCTCGCGGTCGGTGAGGCCGTTCCACACAGGGACGCCGGAATACTCGGCGAGCTGTTCGACGTGGTCCTGCTTGAAGCCGCGGAACTCGATGGCGTCAAACATGGAGCCGAGCACCTTGGCGGTGTCGAGGACTGTCTCCTTCTTGCCCAGCTGGATGTCGCCCTTGCCCAGGTACTCCGGATGGGCGCCCAGGTCGATGCAGGCGGTGGTGAAGGCGGCGCGGGTGCGCGTGGAGGTCTTCTCGAAGAGGAGCGCGACGTTCTTGCCCTCGAGGTAGCGGTGCGGGATGTTGCGCTTCTTGAGGTCCTTGAGGTGCTCGGCGAAGCCGATGAGCCACATCAGCTCGTCCTTGGTGTAGTCTCTCGTGGAGAGCAGGTGGCGACCCTGGAAAACCGATTCAGTCATAGTTTGTCCCCTTTCATCGGTTCTTGCCCTATCCCCGACGGACGCCCGCGCGGGCCCCTCCAGACAGGTCAGGCGTTTCGTTCGCCCCGGTTGGGGCATCGATACCTGTTATCGGGTGCCGGTGCAGCGGCACGTCGAATCCATGACTCAAAGTCTAGGAGCGCCAAGATGTCGCGTCTTTGGTGCCAACTCAAAGTCTTCTAGGGGTCTATTTGTCACTATTTACAAATGAACAGGTTTTTTAGGAGCGATTGAGGACTTGTATGGCCAATCATTTAGGCATATTCAGAGTCATTTTGTGAGATATAACGATTTGGCTCAGCTTGTTTTATCTGTTGAGGAATGCAAGCGAAAGGAAGACGAGTAGCTCGCGATCGCGTGAGTCGCTCATGTCGAGGAGTGTGCGAATACGCCGCAGGCGGTATCGGACGGTGTTGGGGTGTTGATGCAGGTGCTTAGCGGTGTCGACGATATCGCCGCTGCAGTGCACAAAGGCGCGTGCCGTTTGGACTAGTTCGGTAGAGTTTTGTGCGTCATATTTTTCGATACGGCTACGGAAGCCCCGTGCGGTGCGCTCGAACATGGGGTTGGTCTGAGCCGCGTACGAGAAGGCGTCCATTGACAGGTCCGACCACTCGAGTCTGCGTGTTCCACGCAGATGAGCTTCGTTGAGCAGGATAGTTGCCTGGCGAATAGAGATATCAGCCTCGCCCAAGGGTACTAGGTCGCCCACGCCATAATAGTTGACGCCAACGCCTCGAATCGCATTCTCCAGGTCATGGAAGATGTCACCATGCTGTTCATCGATAGCGTACGAGACAAAAACCAGTAGTGCGTCGTGGTATCGAAATGCGCACGCGTTTTGGACCTCTTCGTGCCGCTGACGAAACGAGTTGAGAAAATCGTTAAGTGTATCTTGAATTGCGTACAGTGAGCATCGGTCATCCTTTTCAGCCGAGATGGCGATGCAACGCATCGTCGAGCCGGTAAGACCTGCCAGTTTGTTGATTTCTTGCCGTACTTGAGACTTCGATCTTCCCACTAAGAACTGATCAACGGCATCGCTTTTGTCAGATGCGTCAAGATCGCGTTGAAGGAGATTGAGCGATTCGAAAGCGACGCGTTCGTGGTAAGCACCGGAATAGAGGTACACCGGGACACCCATACGCACGCTTGCTCGGGCGACTGCATCGGTGAAGCAAGGCGAGTACACGCGTTTGACCGCAATGGCTGCGACGCGCCGCTCGATCATGGCAATGAGCGACGCGTCGGAGAGGGCGGGGTCATCGTAGCAAAAGCCTAGATTGGTGAGGATGAACTCGCCGGGCATGTACGCGTCGTAGCCGTTGATCGAGGGAGGGCAATCTAGGATGCCGACGTTGTAGACGCGGTGTTCTCCGGCGTCTTTGATAGGCGCGACTAGGTTGATTTGCTCAAATGCCGGTAGGGCCAAAATATCGGCGACTGTAATCATGGGTGTCTCCGTGCGACGTGAGGCTGTTTAATGAATGTGAGGCAAGCGCTGCCTGTTCATTAGATGGTATGACGGGAATTGGGTGCGAGGTGCACATGCTGATATTAAACGATAACCCCTGCTCCATATCGGGGCCGCAGTGGAGAAGGCGTGGGCGGCGGAAAAGACTGGCTGCAGTCTGCATGCCATCGTTTGCCGCCGCAGGTTTGGCATGACCGTGCGGTGGGCATAATGGGTGACATCGAATGAAATCGAAAGGATCATTATGCCCGCGCTCATTACGCATCATCTGTTTGGCGAGGAAAGCATCGACCGTCTTCCGCAGGGCGTTATCACGTCCGACGAGGAACGCATCGCCTTTATCCTGGGAAACCAAGGTCCCGACCCGTTTTTCTTCCACATGCTCACGCCGCGCGTTTCCGACTGCACGTCGCTTGCTCAGGTCATGCACCGCTCGCGCATGTCGCGCCAGTTCTCGTGCCTGCGCGACGGTGTGTCGCACCTGCAGCCGCGCGATGCCAATCTGGGCCGCGCCTTTGCGCTGGGCCTGCTGTCGCACTATGTGCTCGACCGCAATGCCCACCCCTTTGTCTACGAGCAGCAGTTTGGCATTGTAGATTCCGCCCCCGAGCTCGAGGCTTCGGGCAGCCAAGTTCACGCCGTGCTCGAAAGCGACCTGGACGTGCTGATGCTGCAGCTCAAGCGCGACGGTGCCACGGTCGAGGATTATCCGCCGGCGGGCGAGATTGTCACCACCGACCGCATCAATCGCGTGGCCGGTGTGCTGATGAGCTACGTCGCCGGGCGCGTGTACGGTATCGACATCCCGGCGGGGGAGTACGCCGGCGCCGTCTCGGACATGCAGATGCTCTATCGTGCCATTGAGCCCGCCGGTTCGGCAAAAACTCGTGCGATTGCCCTGGTTGAGGGCTTGGTGCACGACTACTCGCTGCTCGACGGCCTTGCCCATCGCGTGACGACGGAGCTGCCCGAGCGCACCGGCAACCTGGGCCACCTGACATGGAAGAACCCCTTTACCGATGAGGTCTCGACCGAGAGCTTCCCCGAGGTCTTTGAGCGCGCACTGGTCGATTACGAGCTCACCGTTGCTCGCTTTATCGAGACCGGCGACATGGAGGCCGTGACCGGCCATATCAACTACAGTGGCCGCGTACTCGACGCCGACGAGGAGTTCGACCGCGAGGAGTAACAAACCGTTTCAATAAGTTGCGGTGGAATAGTTCCTGAATGAAGCACCCGGAGGGCTAAGCGGGAACTATTTCACCGCAACTGCGTTGATGGGATGGCGTTTCGCCCTGCGTGTCCGTATGACCGCGCCTGTCCCTTTGCCGAATCCTTACCGGCGCCTCTGGACAATTGGGGTACGATGAACTAACTGCATATCGGGCAAATACGAAGGGTCCCTGTCCATGAAATACACCAAGCTCGAGCGTAACTGGGTTATGTACGATGTGGGCAATTCGGCCCTCGTGCTGCTCAATACCTCGGTGGTGCCCATTTACTTTAACGCCATCAATACCGGCGCTTCCTCGGCCGACCTGGTGGTCGCCTGGGGCAATGCGCAGACGATCGCCTCGCTGGTCATCGCCATGCTCATGCCCATTCTGGGCGCGCTTGCCGACTACGCCGGCAACAAGATCAAGTTCTTCTTGGGCTTTTTCCTCACGGGCCTGGTTCTTTGCCTGGCGCAGGCTATCCCAATGTCCGCCATGGCATTTTTGACCGTGTACGTGCTGTGCACCATCGGCCTTAACTCTTCTATGACGTTCTACGACGCCATGCTGCCCGACGTTACCACCGACGAGCGCATGGACGCCGTGTCCAGCTCGGGTTATGCCTGGGGCTACATCGGTTCCACCGTGCCGTTCGTCATCTGCCTGGCGCTCATCATGGGTGGCCCCGCTCTTGGCGTCCCTACCATGCTGGCAACGCGTCTGTCGTTTATCATCACTGGTGCCTGGTGGCTCATCTTTACCCTGCCGCTCATTCGCACCTATAAGCAAAAGTACGGTCGCGAGCGCGGTCCCGAGGACACTATCGGCCACATCGTGGGCGGTGTGTTCTCCGAGGTCGGACACACCATGCGCGAGATTGCCCACAACAAGACCGTGCTGGTCTACATGATCGCGTTCTTCTTCTATATAGACGGTGTGCACACGGTCATTTCCATGGCCACCAGTTACGGATCGGCCTTGGGCATCGATTCGACGCAGCTGGTGCTTGCGCTGCTCGTTACGCAGTTCGTGGCCTTTCCGTCCGCCATCATCTACGGTAAGCTCGCCGGACGCGTGGGCACGCTCAACATGATTCTGGTGGCGGTCGCCGCCTACATGGGCATTGTGCTGTTCGCCGCGTTCTTCCTAAAGACTGCCTTTGAATTCTGGGTGCTTGCCATTATGGTCGGCCTGTTCCAGGGCGGCGTGCAGGCGCTCAGCCGTAGCTACTTTGGCCGCATTATCCCCAAGGAAAAGTCCAACGAGTACTACGGCTTCTTTGACATTTTTGGTCGTTATGCAAGCGTTATGGGCACCTTCCTGGTGTCGGTCGTCACCTCGCTGACCGGCAACCCGTCGCTGGGCGTCCTTTCCATTGGCGTGCTGCTGATTGTTGGCTTTATGCTGCTGGTCCGCCTGTCCCGCATGACTCGGGCGGCAGGGCATGCCGCATAGGAGCGAGCGGCTATTGTGCCTGTCCACGGTACTCTTTTGGGGTTATCCGCAATAAACATTGCGACTTGCGAGCAATGATTTGCCCAAGTGGGTATGATGGAATCAGCTAGGTCGCGGGGCGTCGCCTGTGTTTGGCGGCGTCCCGTTTTTGTGTTGCAGGGAGGGTAAGGCATGAACGCCACAGTCGTGATTCCAACGTATTGGGCGGGCGATGACGCTTGCGCAAACGCCCCTGGCACCTATGACCATTCGACGCGACTCAACGCCGACAATCCCGAACTCGACCGCTGCCTGGCCTCGCTTGAGCAGGTACGTGACATCCCGCGCATCATCCTTTTGGTGGTCTGTCCCGTTTCTGCCACAGCCGATGTGTCGCTGCGCGTGCACGAGATTGTCGACGCGCATCCCACGCTCAAGGTCACCGTTGTCACCAACACCCAGGCCTCGCATATCGCAGACCGGGTTGCTCAGATCGCGCCCAAGGGTTCGGGCGAGTGCGTGAGCCTGCGAGGCTACGGTGCCATCCGCAACATGGGGCTAGCCTGTGCCGCTGTGCTGGGGCATGACGCGGTTATCTTTTTGGATGACGATGAGACTGTCATCGACGCCGACTTTATGAAGCGCGCGACCTATGCGTTGGGGCAGCAGACGCGTCAGGGCTTGCCGATCTTGGTCAAGAGCGGCTATTTCTACGATCGCGACGGCTCGCCGCTGGCTCCCACGGACAAGGTGGGCATCTGCCATCGTTGGTGGACCAAGCGCATCGAGTTCAACCGTTGGATGAAAAAGGCGCTCTCGGGCACCCGCATCTCGCGCTCCAACTACGTGTGCGGCGGTCTGATGGCCCTGCACGCCCGCGCCTTTACGCGTGTGGCCTTTGACCCGTTTATCACCCGCGGCGAGGACTTGGATTACCTCTTTAACATGCGCATGTTTGGCTACGACGTGTGGTTCGATAACGAGTGGACCGTGCGCCATCTGCCTCCGGAGTCCGAAAAGCGCTCACCGCGCTTTATGCAGGACGTGTACCGCTGGTACTACGAACGGGCCAAGTTGACATTCGCCGCGCATCAAAAGGAGCTCATTCCCGTTACGGCGGCATCACTCATGCCCTACCCCGGCCCGTGGATTTCGCGCGAGCTCGACGACCGCGTGCGCAAGACCGCTATGGTCCGCAGCGTGTTTACCCGCGAGCATGAGGGCTACCTGCGCATCTGGCGCCATGGTATCGGCGAGGCAAAGGCCTATGCGCGCCAAAACGCTGCAAGCTATCTGCGTTTCCAGAGCTTTTGGCCCAAGATCATGGACGGGCTTTGGCGTGACGCACAACTGATCAGTATCCTGGAGGGGGCCGAATGATCGACCGCCGCGCCCAGCGTGATAGTTCAATATCAATCTTTCGCATCGTTGCCGTTGCCTGCGCCATTTGCGTGCTGGTGTACTTTATTTTTGCCTTGGCGACCGGTATCGAGCCGATCGCCACGGTGATTGCCTGCGCGCTGCTGTGCATCTTTCTGTGCATCTTTATCTTTTTGACGCTCAATCCCGATTCGGTGCGCTCCCAGTACACCGAGGAGACGCTCTCGGTGGCCTCGGCCATGCTCGAGGACATTAAGGGCGGTCTGACGCAGGAGTCGGCGCGTTTGGTGTGCCGGCGCATTTTGCCCGAGACGCGCGCCATGACGGTGGCCATCACCGACGAGGGCAACGTGCTTGCCTGCGCGGGAGAGTTTGAGGAAAAACTACTGCCAGATTCTCCCATCCACACGCTTGCCACACGCTACGTTATCGAACATGGCATCGTGCAGTCGTTCAACCGTATGGTGGATGTCGTGGGCTCGGACGGCTCGCACAACCAAGTTCCCGCCGGCATTATCGCTCCCATCAAGGTGGGCGATCGTACCGTCGGCACGCTCAAGTTCTACTATAAGACCCCGCGCGCCGTCGACCGTACCCAGTACGCGCTTGCCTCGGGCTTTGCCGAGATCTTGTCCACGCAGCTCGCCATCCACGAGCTCGAGGTGCAAAAGGAACTCACAGCGCGCGCCGAGGTGCGTGCACTGCAGGCGCAGATTAACCCGCACTTCCTGTTCAACACGCTGAACACCATTGCATCGTTTACGCGCACCGATCCGCTGCGGGCCCGCGAACTGCTTCGTGAGTTCTCATCGTTCTATCGTGCCACGCTCGACAACTCGGGATCGCTTATTCCGGTCTCGCGCGAGGTCGCACAGACCAAGCGCTACCTTACCTTTGAGAAGGCCCGCTTTGGCGAGGACCGCGTGCTTGCGACGTTCGATGTGTCCGAGGACGTGGAAGATACGCTGGTGCCGGCGTTCGTGATCCAGCCGATTGTCGAGAACGCCGTGCGTCATGGTATGGGCGATGACGACGCCCTGAGGATCGACGTGACCGTTCACCAAGACGGCGAGGATGCAATCTTGATTGCCGTGGCCGATAATGGCGTGGGCATGGATGAGGGTACCGCCGCCAGACTGTTTGACGAGCGTTCTGCCCGTCCCGACGCCAGCTCTCCCCAGGGTGGCGGCGCCGGTGTGGCCATGCACAATATTTCGGAGCGCATCCATCGCTTTTATGGGCCGCACTCCTATACGCGTGTTGAATCGGCGCCGGGCAAGGGCACCAAAGTGCTCCTTCATCTTGATTTGTCAGAGAGCATCTTTGACATTCAAGAGTAAAATAAAAGGCTACGGGCTCAACGTCATGCGACGGATGCCCGGCGTAGTTAGTTGACGAAAGGTTTTATCCCTATGCTGCGTGCGATGATTGTGGATGATGAGGCGCCGGCTCGCTCGGAGCTTCGCTTCCTGCTCGAGCAAACGGGCAAGATCGGCACGATCACGGAGGCGTCGAGCGTCCGCTCCGCCATCGAGATGCTTGTGGAAAGTCGCGTGGATGTCGTGTTTCTCGATATCTCGATGCCCGGTGCCTCGGGCCTGCAACTTGCCGAGGCGCTGCATAAGCTCAAAAATCCGCCGGCGATCGTGTTTGTGACTGCGTATAGTGACCATGCGGTCGAGGCATTCGACGTGGATGCCGTCGATTATCTGATGAAGCCGGTCGAGGAAGCTCGCTTGGATCGCGCGATCGAGAAGGTCATGCAACGCGCCAAGCCGGTTACGGACAGCAAGGTGACCATCGAGCGTATCCCGGTGGAAAAGGGCGGCCGCAAGGTGCTCATTCCCGTGGACGACATTCGCTTTATCATGGCCAAGGACGATTACTCCTGTATCTATACCGTCGATGATCGCTTTTTGTCGACGACCTCGCTGGCGCAGTTTGAGGCCAAGCTCTGCGACTTTGGCTTCTTCCGTGTTCACCGCCGCTATATCGTCAACTTGGCGTGCGTCACGGACGTCGAGACGGTGCCCTCGGGCGCCATCCAGCTGGGCATTACGGGCGTCGACGAACGCGTGCCGGTTTCGCGCCGCCGCGTCGTGCCGCTCAAGAAGGCCCTGAGTCTCTAGCACACTGGCCCCGCAGCCCTGTAGACCCATCGTCTGCGGAGCCGTGGGGCCTTTTTTGTATGTATCTGCCGAATCGTTTTTTTCGGAAGGGATCCCATGAACAGTGCAAGCGCCAAGCGTATCGACATCATCTCGGACACCCACGGCTATCTTTCGCCTGCGCTCCTGGATGAGCTTGAGGGCGCAGACCTGATCATCCACGCTGGCGACCTCACGTCGGAGATGGACTACGAGCACCTATGCACCATCGCCCCCGTGCGGGCCGTACTGGGCAACAACGATTACTACCGCGACTACGGCCCCGATGTAGACCGTTTTGCACTCTTTACCTACGAAGGCCTCAAATTCGCCGTAGCCCACTACCGCGAAGACCTTCCGGTGGGATCCGTAGACGTAGCCATCAACGGCCACACCCACGTAACCAAAGAAGCCCAAGTGGGCCGTTGCTTAGTCCTCAACCCGGGCAGCGCCAGCTACCCCAGAGGCACCCGAGGCCCCACCATGGCCAGAATGCTAGTAAAAGACGGCAAGATCCTAAGCACCAAGTTTATTGACCTAGACTAACCGCAACAAAAACGGGGGATGCAGATGCGTCCCCCGTTTCCATTTGAGCCAAAGGCAGAGCTTCGGCAAGATCCTTAGACAAACCCCGCCCCGGAGACCCTCCCGGAGGGACCGAAAAATTTTTTCAAAAAAGTTGTTGCGCGCCGGACAGGCTTCTGTGTATACTAATCCCCGCAGCGCACGCGAGCGGAAACAAACGCGAACGTCTGCCTGGGGAGTTAGCTCAGTTTGGTTAGAGCGCCGGCCTGTCACGTCGGAGGTCGCGGGTTCGAGCCCCGTACTTCCCGCCAACGCAATTAAAGCCACGTCTTCGGACGTGGCTTTTTGCGTTTGATGCACTTTGTTTTGATAGAACGATCGCCCTGGTGCATCTTCGCCCAGAATCCCCGCGCCTTCGGGAACGCAAGTAAAATCTAATAAGTATATCTGTCTGAACAACAGCTTTGTTGCGCAACACTTGTTCTACGAGACAGGGGGTTAGGTTATACTAAATTGCACTGTGCGCCGCATCTGATGCATTTCGCTCCAAGCGCGGCACTCAGTGGATATCCGATTTACCATTTGGATGTCCTGGCGGTCATTTAGCGTCTCGACACAAGCTCGGCCCCGGAGCTCGCTCGAGCTGTTCGTATTCCTTGAAAGGGGAAAAATGGACATATCGAGGAAGACTGATTACGCCCTTCGTATGCTGGCGATGCTTGCTGAGGATCCGGAGTGTTTGCTTTCTGTTCGCACCGCTGCCGAAGAGGTCAATGTTCCGTATTCGTTTGCCCGCTCGATTCAGCACGGTTTGGTCCAGGCCGGTATTGTGGAGAGCCTGCGTGGCGCCCACGGTGGCATGCGTCTCAAGGTCAGTCCGGACGACGTCACTATCCGCCAGGTCGTCGAGGCCGTTCAGGGTCCTATGGTTATGAATGATTGCACCGCACCCGATGGCGACTGTGCACGCATGGGTATGTGCTGCTATCATCCCCTGTGGGCCGGAGCTCAAGCGTTGATGCGCGACTACCTCGATTCCGTTTCGCTGGGCGATATCGTTGCTCACCGCCAGTTCCCGGCCGTCGACCCCAAGTTTGCCGACCGCGATGCGTTTCCCGAGTACGCCGCCTGTGCGTGTGTTTGCCAGGAGAAATAACGCCGCATAAGGAGCATAGATATGATTCAGGACCCCTTTCGTTCGATGATTCGATCGGAAGGGGTCCTGCGCTATCGCGACCTTCCGTGGCGACGTACGCGTGACCCGTACATTATTTGGCTCTCCGAGGTCATGCTGCAGCAGACGCAGGTGCCGCGCGTGGAGACACGCATGCCGGCGTGGCTCGAGCGCTTTCCGACTGTGCAGGCACTTGCGCAGGCAGCACCCTCGGACGTTTTGGACGCTTGGCAGGGCATGGGCTACAACCGTCGTGCTCTGGCACTTCACAGGGCCGCACAGCAGCTTGTAGAGGACTGGGGCGGGGAGTTCCCGCGCGAGACGCGCGATCTGGTCGCCCTGCCCGGTATTGGGCCGGCGACGGCGCAGGGCATTCGGTCGTTCGCATTCGATCTTCCGGGCGTGTATCTGGAGACCAACGTGCGCACGGTCTTTCTGCACCATTTCTTTCCCGACGTGCCGGCTGTTCCCGATCGCGAGCTGGTGCCGCTGATTCAGGCGGCCTGCCCGGCGGCTCCCGGTGCGACGGCGGACGAGATTGCCCCCTTTGCCATGCCTCAAGACGACGCCGACACGCCGCGTGCGTGGTATTACGCGCTGCTGGATTATGGCGCGTATCTTAAGAAGGCGTTGCCCAATCCGTCTAGGCGATCGGCGGGCTATAGTCGCCAGTCCAAGTTTGAGGGCTCGCGTCGTCAAAAGCGCGCCCACATCGTGCGTATGCTGTTGGCTGCGCGCGATGGACAGCCTGCGGGCATCACGCTCGATGCCGCCATGGCAGGCGTTAACGAGATGGAGGAGGCGGCGGGCCGCGCGCCGATCGGGCGCGATTTGATTGCAAGCATTCTTGCCGACCTGGAACGCGAGGGATTCTGCCGTGTCGAGGGCAATCGCTGGCTGAGCGTCTAGCTCGCTTGAATTTGAAGAACGGGATTGTAAGGTTTAGATTCTCGGCATGGGGGCATCCTAAAGATAGGGCCGCTCGAAGCCTACGGGCGGCATGTGATGAAGGGAAGTACACCTATGGATTTTGAGAATTCCCAAACCAAGAAGAACCTCGAGGCCGCTTTTGCCGGCGAGTCGCAGGCGCATACCAAGTATCGCTACTATGCATCCAAGGCCAAGAAGGACGGCTACGTTCAGATCTCGAATATCTTTGCCGAGACCGCGGGCAACGAGTCCGAGCACGCTAAGCTGTGGTTTAAGTATCTGCACGACGGTGCCGTTCCCGACACCCTGGACAATCTGCGCGATGCCGCCGCAGGAGAGAACTACGAGTGGACCACGATGTACGACGAGTTCGCCAAGACCGCCGAGGAGGAGGGCTTTGTCGAGATCGCCGAGAAGTTCCGTGGTGTCGCCGCCGTCGAGAAGGCCCACGAGGAGCGCTACAACAAACTCGTCGAGCGCATCGAGACGGGCGAGGTGTTTGAGCGTGAGGGCGTAAAGGTGTGGAAGTGCCTGAACTGCGGGCACCTGCACGTTGGTGCCGAGGCGCCTGAGGTGTGCCCGGTGTGTAACCACCCCAAGGCGTACTTTGAGGAGCAGGTGGTGAACTACTAGCGCTTGGCGCTAGCGTGAGCTGGGCCGGGAGGGCCGGACTACCTTCCCTTCTCGCTCACGGCTTCGCAGGGCAACTGCTGGTTTCACCGCTCCGGGCGTCAGACCCGCGGCGCATCCCTTTCCCTCTCGCTCACGGCTTCGCAGGGTCGCGCGAGGCAAAGGCATACGCCGCGGGTCTGACGACACGGGCTAGCCAACGAGTTTTGGCTAATAGATTGGTTTGCGTGCCGCCCCTTTTGGGGCGGCACTATTTGTTAGGGGGTACACTGGGTAGCGGCTTTTAGTTTATCTACTACCTGATGAGGTGTTTTTTTATGGGTAAGAAGTCTCGGGCTCGGGTTGCTGCGGCGGGAACTCGCAAGGATCCTGGTTGTCGGGTTGCCGAGGGTAAAAAGGCCGATCGTGCCGAGAAGGACAAGAAAGTCGGCGCGCATGCTCATCCTGAGTGGGCGCCCCATTTGAATTCGGCTCGTGAGGATTTGACTGCCAAGTTGTTTACTCTGGTCGAGGTAATTTTGGGCGTGGTGCCCCTTGTGGTTATCGGTTTATTTTTGGCTTCGAAGGACGCTACGAGTGTCGATAAACTCACCGAGGTCTTTTCGCAAGAGCCCTCGATGGTGGTCACGTTTATTTCTGCGTGCTTGCAGCCGTTTGTGGCGTACATGCTGTATATGGTCTACCGCAAATACTGCGAGGGCGACGCTGGTTTTGTCGCCGGCAACCTGATCAGTCTTTTGTGCTCCGAGATCCTACTGCTCAATATCCCGGGCGTCATCGGTATGGGCATCTTGCTGTGGCGTGTTTGGCGCAACGTTGCCCCGCACTTTGAGAGCTGGCTGTTTGAGCGCCGTGCAATGGGCGTGTTGGCAGACATCGCGGGCTCGCTCGTGATTCTAGCCTTGGCGTTTATGTGCGCCACCGCCGCCCGAGGTCTCGCGGGCATGTAGTCTGTCCTCACCGACCACGGAGCGCAAGGCGGGGAAACCTCTCCCTTTTGCTCACGGCTTCGCAGGGTCGCGCGAGGCAAAGGTTTCCCCGCCCTGCGCTCCGGCGTTGAGTCGCCGCGTGCTCGTTACAGAAAAGCTGATAATAAGTTTGTGTGCCGCCCCTTTGGGGCGGCACTTTTTGTGTGGGGTCCCGGTCTCCACAATTTCCGTCAAGCTTTTGGTTAGGTTTTGGTCGGTTGGCGCAAGAGCGGAAGGGCAAAAGATTGCTGGCGAAAAAAGCTCAAAGAAAGTGCTGGTAGGCGAGTTGTTGAGCTTTTTGACAGTTTTCTGACAAAAGAATCTTTGCGGCTATTGCCGGCAATTGCGTTGTCGCGGTTATGGCGGTGCGGGATGCTGGTCGTAAGCGTCGAATGCTCCGATTTTGGAGGCCAGCATGGATCTGTTTCTTGAGACTCCGCAGCAACACGCTGAGCGCATGCTGCGTCAGCAGCAACGACTCATGGAGATGCAAATGCAGGGGGCGGCAGCCCAGCCCCCTGCGCAAAATGCCACGCCTGCGGTTTCGCCTGCGGGCGAATCGGCACCAGAGGCCTATTCCGTACAGCAAGATTCATATGCGCAGGAGCTCGCGTTCGACAAGCGTCGTGCGCGTCGTCGCCGCGTGGGCCAGCGCCTGCGCACATTGGCGATGATCGTGCTCATCCCGCTGGGGCTTGCGGTCATCTTTTTGGCGTCGTATGCCCTCACGTGCATCCTCAACGGCGCATCGCCCAACGAGGTGCTCCAACATCTAACGGCCCTGGGCCAGCGCCTAGGCGACGTCATAACAACCATCCGCGCCGGCTGGGAGAGTTAGCGTTTGTCGCATTAGGACTTCGAGGGTGTAGGGATTGTCGCCACGAGTAGAATCCTTGCATCCTGTTGGTCCTGTCGTGCGACTGAATAGTATTATTGAAGATGAATAATAATAGAAAATGCCATGTTAAGGTACTTAACGACATCCTTGGAGAATCTGGCGTCGTCGCCTTCGGAGCGAAGCTATCAAGAGATGGTCTGTGCATACAGGCAATACAAAAAGGAGGTACTCGGTTGAATCTGACCTTTGAGGGATTCTTAAAAGGCTATTGCCGAGAGCTATCCGGACAGCAGTCGCTGAGTTTTAGAAAATTGGTTGAGCAGGCGACGACGGATGCGCCGCGCGTGGCGGAGCCTCTGTTTTTGCTCGCTTTGGCGCAAGGAAAAGCCGAATACGTTCTGGGCTTATCCGAGGGCTCGTGGATGGAACAGGATTACCGAGACGTTTTATCCTTGTACGGCCAAGCGGGTAGCATGGCGTCTCTATGCGCTAAAAGTGAGCTCCCTAATCGTTATGCCAACGTTTGGCGTGCGTATAGAGCAGTGAAGGAAAAGCCGGCGGCCGATAGAAGGGTGAACGCCCTGATGAGAAAGAAAACGCTGGAAGCATTGGAGGAATCGGGTGTAACGCGCTATGGCCTTTGCCGTGCTCTGCGCCTGAATAAAGGAAACGTATACGCATACTTGGCCGGCGACGACTCAAAGGTGAGCAGGAAAACGGCGCGCCGCATTATGGAATATGCGGAGGAGAGGGGCACCCAAGAAGGGGCCGGGCACCCGGTGTGTGTGACGGGGTAAGATTGATCGCGGTTTTGATTGGTGCTCGATTGGGTTTGTTGGGCGGAGTTTATGTCTGCTATTGATATTGTGCTTGTTGTGATCGCCTTGGTGGCGGTGGGGGTTGCTGTGGCTTGCGCCCTCCAGCTCAAGAGCCTGCGTGCCGAATTGCGGGAGCGTGGCGACAGTAGCGCGGAAACGCTGGCAGCACTCGAGCAGGCCAACAACGCGCTCGATGCCCTGAACGTCGCGCTGGCCGAAACTCGCCGCACGGCCAATGCCATCGCGCAGCAGCAGACGACAGATGCGGCCGTGGAGCAGCAACGTTACCTGACCATCGCACGTGAGTTTTCGCAAGCTGGTGACCGGATGGATGACCTGCGCCGCGAGACGGCCCAACAGCTCGGTGCCAACCGCGAGGGCATCGAGCACCGCCTGGACAAGGTGCGCGAGACGGTCGATGCCCAGCTGGGTGCTATCCGCAAAGACAACAACGTGCAACTCGATCAGATGCGCGCGACGGTGGACGAGAAGCTTTCCCGCACGCTCAACGATCGCCTGTCGGCATCGTTTAAGCAGGTGAGCGACCAGCTCGAGGCCGTGTACAAGGGCCTGGGCGACATGCAGTCCATCGCCACCGGCGTGGGCGACCTTAAGCGCGTGCTGGGCAACGTGAAGGCGCGTGGCATTTTGGGCGAGGTGCAGCTGGGTGCAATTCTGGCGGACATCCTTACACCCGACCAGTATCTGGAAAACGTCGCCACCAAGCCCGGCGCCTCGGAGCGCGTTGAGTTTGCCGTCAAGCTGCCGGTGGACGAGGGCGACCCCGTGCTGCTGCCGATTGACTCCAAGTTTCCGGGCGACGCGTACGAGCACTTGCTCGACGCGCAGGAGTCGGGTGACGCTGAGGCCGTCGCCGCAGCGCGCAAGACGCTCGACACCATGGTCAAGCGCGGGGCCAAGGATATCTGCGAAAAGTACCTGAGTGTGCCGGCAACGACCAACTTTGGCATCATGTTCGTGCCGTTTGAAGGACTGTACGCCGAGGTCGTCAGCCGCCCCGGGCTTATCGAGACCCTGGGCCGCGACTATCACGTCAACGTTGCCGGCCCCAGCACCATGGCAGCCATTCTCAACAGCCTGCAGATGAGTTACCAAACGTTTAAGCTGCAAAAACGCACCGACGATGTACTGCGAGTGCTCTCCGCCGTCAAGGCCGAGCTGCCGCGCTATCAAAAGGCGCTGCGCCGCGCCCAGCAGCAGATCGAGACCGCGGGCAAAACGGTCGAGGGCATTATCACCACGCGCACCAACGTCATGGAGCGCAAACTCAAGGATATCGACGCGCTGGAAGATGCCGAGGAGGCCGACGAGATCTTGGGGCTCACATCCGCGGAGCTGCTCGCAGACCAAAAAGACGAGGACTAATTGCATCTGACGGCGGAGCGCCTGCGCAAGCACGGCGCGGGCGCTTTTCGCATCGCGCTTGTCTGAAGCGTGCTCCAATGTGCAACAATGGCGTTTCGCCCTATCAGACACGAAAGGAAGCCCATGTCTCAGAGAAGCACCAGCCCGCTCAGCCGCTCCACCGTGCGCCGCACGCTGCAGCGGTTTTGGGGTGTCACGCGCACGCAGCCGCTGATCGTCTTTCTCTCGGTGTTCTCGTCGGCGGGCTACATCTTTTTGCTCACGTTTGCCAACACCTACGTGATGGCCCTTATCGTCGACCGCGTCCAGGCCGGTCCCGTGGCGGGCGACCGGGTGTTTGAGGTCTTTGGCCCCTACATTCTGGCACTCGTGCTCGTTAACCTAGTGGGCCAAATCCTCTCCAAGCTGCAGGACTACACCGTCTACAAGCTCGAGATTGCGGGCAACTATCACCTGGCACGCCTGTGCTTCGACACGCTCTCCAATCAATCCATGACATTCCACACCAGCCGTTTTGGCGGATCGCTTGTGAGCCAGACGAGCCGTTTTATGAGCGGCTACACGGGCTTGGTCGACGTGACGGTGTATTCGCTCATTCCCACCATCACCTCGGTTGTCTGCACCGTGGCCGCACTCGCCCCGGTGGTGCCGACGTTTACCGTGATCCTGGTGTGTATCATGGTCGTCTACATCGCGTTTGTCTGGCTTATGTACAAGCGCATCATGCCGCTTTCGGCCGCGACGTCCGCCGCGCAGAACAAGCTCTCGGGCGTGCTCTCCGACGCGGTCACGAACATCTTGGCTGTCAAGACCTGTGGGCGCGAGGACTTTGAACGCGATCTGTTCGACGCCGCCGATCGTGCCGCGCGCGACGCTGAGACAGTCTCGATGCATGCCATGATGCAGCGCAACTTTACGACCTCGGGCCTTATCGTCATCACTATGGCCGTGGTGAGTGTGTTCGTGGCGGGCGGCAACGCGTGGTTTGGCATCTCGGCCGGCTCGCTCGTCATGATCTTTACCTACACCTATAACCTCACCATGCGCCTGAACTACGTAAGCTCCATGATGCAGCGCATCAACCGCGCGCTCGGCGATGCGGCCGAGATGACGCGCGTGCTGGACGAGCCATGTTTGGTGGCAGACGACCCGGACGCCCCTGAGCTCAAAGTGACCGAGGGCGCGATTGATTTTGAGCACCTGAGCTTTGCGTACCGTGACGCTGCGGCGGGCGAGAGCGTGTTCGATGACCTGACACTTCATGTGGCGGCGGGCCAGCGCGTGGGCCTGGTGGGCAAATCGGGCTCGGGTAAGACGACGCTCACCAAGTTGCTGCTGCGCCTGGACGATGTCCAGGGCGGCCGCGTGCTCGTGGACGGTCAGGATGTCTCGCGCTGCACGCAGCAGAGCCTGCGCCGCCAGGTTGCCTACGTGCCGCAGGAGGCGCTGCTGTTCCACCGCTCCATTCGCGAAAACATTGCCTACGGTCGTCCCAACGCCACTGATGAGCAGATTCGCGAGGCCGCGCGCCTGGCCAATGCCCTGGAGTTTATCGACCGCTTGCCCCGTGGCTTTGACACCATGGTGGGCGAGCGCGGCGTCAAGCTCTCGGGCGGCCAGCGTCAGCGCGTGGCTATCGCCCGTGCCATCCTAACCGACGCGCCGATTCTAGTGCTCGACGAAGCGACGTCTGCCCTCGACAGCGAGTCCGAGGCGCTGGTGCAGGAGGCGCTCGAAAACCTGATGCGTGGACGCACCTCCATTGTGGTGGCACATCGCCTGTCCACCGTGGCGGCGCTCGACCGCATCGTGGTGCTGGCGGACGGCGAGATTGTCGAGGACGGTACGCATGCGCAGCTTGTCGAGGCGGGCGGCGAGTACGCAAGCCTGTGGGGCCGCCAGACCGGCGCATTTTTGGAGGCGTAGGCGTCTCGGACGTGGGACAATTGTGCCCATAAGTTTATTGTGCCGTTGAGCCGAGGAGTCGTTATGCCACGCGAGACCAATGCCGCCAAGCGCGAGCGCGCCGTTGAGGTGTGCGAGCGTCTCAACCGTCGCTATGGCCCGGTCGAGTGCTTTTTGGACCACGAGAATCCCTTCCGCCTGCTGATCGCGGTGCTGCTCTCGGCGCAAACGACCGATGCGCAGGTCAACAAGGTGACACCGCGGCTGTTTGCCCAGTGGCCCACGCCCGAGGCCATGGCCGGGGCGAGCGTGACTGACGTGGCAGACACCATCAAGTCACTCGGCTTCTACAAGAGTAAAGCCAAGCATGCCGTCGAGGCCGCGCAGATGATCGTCGCCGACTATGGCGGCGAGGTGCCGGCCGACATGAAGGAACTCGTGAAGCTGCCGGGCGTGGGACGCAAGACGGCGAACATCGTGCTCAACGTGGGGTATGGCATCGTGGAGGGCATTGCGGTGGACACGCACGTCAACCGCATTGCGCACCGCTTGATGCTGAGTCCCAAGACGCATGCCAAGGAGCCGCTCAAGACCGAGCAGGATCTGCTCAAGATTTTGCCGCGCGAGTATTGGGAATCGGTCAACCACCAGTGGATTACCTTTGGCCGCGAGATCTGCGACGCCCGCAAACCCAAGTGTGACGAGTGTCCGCTGGCAGATTTGTGCCCCAGCGTGCGCGTAGCGGGGTAGGGCGGAACGCATCTTCGTCTGGCGTTTTTTGCGGGGCTGGGTTTGCCCTTGAGCCGGAGTCCTCTCCATGCGCTACCATGACAGGCAATGAAATCCGCCGCATACCCGCCGAGCTTGCCCCGGCGGGCTTTTGGCGTTGCGATGCCGGAGGAACAGCATGCTCATTCACCGTATAGCCGCGCAGCTCTACACTGCCGAGGCACTGCAGACCGTCGAGGCCGGACTCGATGCCGGCGAGGACGTGACGTTGGCCGTGTCGCAGTCGGGTCGCACGCTTATGGCGGCAGCCCAGTTTGCGCGCCGTCCGCGTCCCACGGTCTATATCGTGAGCGGCGAGGACGCTGCCGATCGCGCCGCGCGTAGCCTGGCCGCCTATGTTGGCCTGGCGCACGTGTGCCGCTTTCCCGAGCGCAAGGACTATCCGTGGCGCGAGCAGGCGCCCGACGATGCCGTGGTGGCCCAGCGCTGCGAGGCGCTCGGGCGTATCGTGCGCGGGGACAATTGCATCATGGTCGCCTCGGCCCGCGCGCTGCTGCGCTGCGTGCCGCCGGTCGAGAGCCGCTACTGGGAGTCCACGACCTTTGCGGTGGGCGAGGAGATTCCTTTTGACGAGGTGCCGCATCGCCTGGTGGGCATGGGCTACACCAATGCCGGTGCCGCTGATGCGCCCGGTCTGTTCCGCGTTCACGGCGACACCGTCGAGGTGTTCCCCGCACAAGAGAAAGCGCCCGTGCGCATTGAGTTCTTTGGCGACGAGATTGACCGCATCCGCCGCATGGTGAGCTCAACGGGGCAGACCATCGGCAACGAGGACAGTATCGAGATCTTCCCGTGCCGTGAGCTGGCGCTTACCGACGAGGCCGTCCACAACATGCATGTGGCGCTCTATCGCGCCAGCCAGGACGACAGCAAACTGGCGGCGCTGCTCGAGATGGTGGATGCGCGTATCGTCACGCCCGAACTCGACCGCTTTTTGCCGGTGATGTACGGCCAGACCGTGAGCCCGCTGTCGCATGTGAGCGGCAAGGCACTCGTGGTGCTGTCCGAGCCGCGCTCGCTGTTCGACGATTGCCTGCGCGCCTACGAGGATATCGAGGCACGTGCCGGCGAGGCGGGGGTCGACCGCCTGGACGGCCTGTATGTGCGCGCCCAGCAGCTCGACTTTGGTGCCCAGCAGCGCCTGAATTACGTGAGCCTCATCCGTGCCGGCGGTGCGGTGACGGCCGAGCTCAAGATTGAGCAGCCTGCTATCGCGGGTTCGGACAATCGCTTTATGACGCGTATTCAGGAGGTCGTGGGCAAGCGCTATGCCTGCGTGTTTGCCATTCCCGACCATGGCGCGCGCGAGTCGATGGAGCTCACCTTTGGCGATGAGGGCATTACGTTTGAGGAATCGCTGACCGCGGCGCCCGAAAACGCCGGCGCTATTGGCGACCGTGTGCGCGTGGCCGCGGCAGATTCTGCCGATCGCACCGCCCGCCAGGAGGCCCATGCCTCGATTCGCGAACGCAAGGCGGATGCGCTCAACGCCCGCTCTCTGGAGGCGGGCGCCGCACAGGCCGCCACCGGTGCCGCCGTGCCCACCATCTCGCGCGGGCGCGTGACCTTTGTGGACGCCGCCCTGCCGCAGGGCGTGGTGGTGCCCGACGCCAATCTGGCCGTGTTCTCAATCGCCGACCTCAACGCCCGCATGGACGCCAACCGCGCGCGCAGCCGCCGCAAGGTGGACATTACGCAGATTACCTTCCCGTTTAAGCCGGGTGACTACGTGGTGCACGCCACCCACGGCATCGCGCTCTTTAGCGAGATCGCGCGCCAGGAAGTGGGTGGCAAGGAGCGCGACTACTTTTTGCTGGAATATGCCGACGGCGACAAGCTCTACGTGCCGCTCGAGCAGGTCGACCGCATCACGCGCTATGTTGGCCCCGACGGCGACAAGCCGCGCCTGACCAGGCTCAACACTGCCGACTGGACGCGTGCCACCAATAAGGCGCGCAAGAACGCCAAAAAGCTGGCGTTTGACCTGGTCGACCTGTATACGCGCCGCTCGTCGATCGCAGGCATCGCCTGCCCGCCCGACACGCCCGAGCAGATCGAGATGGAGGAGAGCTTTCCCTACGACGAGACGCGTGATCAGCTGGAGGCCATCGCCGACATTAAGGCCGACATGGAGGCGCCCAAGCCCATGGACCGCCTGCTGTGCGGCGACGTGGGTTTCGGCAAGACCGAGGTTGCCCTGCGCGCGGCGTTTAAGTGCGTGGACTCCGGCCGCCAAGTCATGGTGCTCTGCCCCACGACCATTCTGGCCCAGCAGCACTACGAGACCTTCTTTGAGCGTTTTGCCCCGTTTGGCCTCGAGGTCGAAGTGCTCAGCCGCTTCCGCACCCCGGCGCAGCAGAAGCGCGCGCTCAAGGCGTTTGCCGAGGGCACGATCGATGTGCTCATCGGCACCCACCGCCTGCTTTCGGCCGATGTGAACCCCAAGAACCTGGGCCTGGTGATCATCGACGAGGAGCAGCGCTTTGGCGTGCAGCACAAGGAGCAGCTCAAGAACCTGCGTGAGCAGATTGACGTGCTCACGCTTTCGGCAACGCCGATTCCGCGAACCATGCAGATGGCCACGAGCGGCGTGCGCGACATGAGCCTGATCACCACGCCGCCGACCGGGCGCCGCCCCGTGATCGTGCACGTGGGAGAGTACGACCCCGACGTGGTGAGTGCGGCGATTCGCCTGGAGGTGGGCCGCGGCGGTCAGGTGTACTACGTGTCCAACCGCGTCAAGACCATCGACGACGCCGTGGCGCGCGTGCACGAGGCCGCGCCCGAGGCGCGCGTGGGCGTGGCGCACGGCAAGATGAGCCCGCGCGAGGTCGAGGACGTGATGATCGAGTTCGCGACCAAAAAGATCGATGTGCTCATCGCCACGACCATCGTGGAGAGCGGCATCGATAACGCGACCGCCAACACGCTGATCATCGAGGATTCGCAGCGTCTGGGTCTGGCGCAGCTTTACCAGCTCAAGGGCCGTGTGGGCCGCTCTGCCACGCAGGCCTACGCGTACTTTATGTTCCCGGGCGAGCTGCCGCTCACCGAGGAGGCGACGGCGCGCCTGACCGCACTTTCCGAGTTCCAGGACCTGGGCAGCGGCATGCGCATCGCCATGCGCGACCTGGAGATTCGCGGCGCCGGCTCGCTTATGGGGGCCGAGCAGCACGGCAACCTGTCGAGCGTGGGCTTTGACCTGTTTACGCAGATGCTGGGCCAGGCCGTGGCTGAGGCGCGCGGCGATGACGACGCCGGCGTGGAGGCGGCGAGCGTGGGTATTAACCTGCCGGCCGACTACTTCTTGTCCGAGGAGTACCTGCCGGCGGTGGATCAGCGCGTGCTCGTGTACCGTAAGCTCGCAGCGGCCGAGGACCTGGAGAGCATCGACGAGGTGCAGGAAGAGACCGAGGCCGCGCATGGCGAGCTGCCGTTGGCGGGACTCAACCTGTTCAATCGCGCGCGCATCCGCATTCGCGGCGAGCGTCTGGGGCTCGAGAGCGTCACGCTCAGTGGCGGTCGCATCACGTTTTTGGGCGTCGACGTGCCTAAGAAGGTGGCCTTTGAGCTTAAGACCCGCTATGGCGCGGTGAACTTCCCCAAGAGCCGCAAGCTGTCGGTACCCTACAAGGCAGGCGCCGGTGCGGGCAGCGGCCTGGGTCGCGGTCTCGACGCCAACGACGGCACCGGCCCGGTGGCCGCGGCACTCATGCTGCTGCAACAGCTGGGCGCTAGTGATGATGACTAACGGGTCGACGCTGCAAACGCCCCATTTGGGCAATCTGACCCCATCGAAAGGAAAGCATGTTCGGGTATATCTATAAGAAAGATGCCGCTGCCATCGCGGTCATCCTGGCCTTTTGTCTGCTCGTCGGGTCTTTTTTCGATTATCAGATCTCGAGCGCGCTGTTCAATATCGGCAGCATCTACGGTCGCTTTATCGAGGCCGCCGGAGAGCTGCCGTTTGAGCTGACGGCGAGCGTCGCGGGCGTTATGCTCGTACGCGCGGTGCGTCCCGACTCCAGGGAGAGCAAATGGCTCGCCGTGCTCGGCATCCTCGTCAACGTTGGCCTGGCCGGCTACGAGATCGTCTCGTCCCTGAAGGTTGGCGGTAAACTCATTGCCGTTCAGCTGGGGCTGACATTTGTGCTGGTCATCGCCGCCAACCTTATCGTCTATCGCCTCACGCGCACGACCGAGCCCGACGAGCTCACGCGCTGGGCGTTGATGGTGCTTGCCGTGTGGGTCGCTCAGGCCATTATCCTCAACGTGATTGTCAAACCGCTGTGGTCGCGCCCTCGCATGCGCGTGATCGAGGTGACGCAGGGTCTCGAGTTTCAGCCGTGGTGGGTGATCGGCAACCCCGACAAGTGGACTTATATCGCCACCGGTGTAATCAAGGACGGCTTTAAGTCGTTTGCGAGTGGGCACACGGCGCACGCGGCGATCGGTCTTATGCTCGCCGGGCTTCCCGCGGCGGCCTTTAAGGAAAAACCGTCGCGCCGCCGCGTGGTCTTTTGGACGGCGGCTGTGGTCGCGGCGCTCGTCGCCTTTGGCCGTATCGTGATCGGGGCGCACTTTTTGAGTGACGTAAGCTGCGGCTTTGCCCTGGTGCTGGCGCTTGAGTGCCTTGCCGCGCGCATTGCCTATCCCAACGGCGTACAATAGCTCCGTTTGAATCATCTGACCGATACCCGGTAAGAGAGGATTGCCATGCTCGCGTTTAACAACGACTATTCCCACGGCGCACATCCGGCGGTGCTGCAGGCGCTCGTCGACACCAATATGGAGCCGCAGCCCGGCTACGGTACCGATGCACATACCGAGCGTGCCAAGCAGCTTATTCGCGAGGCCTGCCAGGCGCCTGACGCCGACGTGTTTTTTCTGGTGGGCGGCACGCAGGCCAACGCGACGGTGATCGACATGCTGCTCGCGCCGTACGAGGGCGTCGTTGCTGCCGAGACTGGTCACGTTGCCTGCCACGAGGCGGGCGCCATCGAGTTTGACGGCCACAAGGTGCTCACCATCCCCGGCTACGAGGGCAAGATGCACGCCGAGGACCTCGAGAACTATATCCAGGTGTTCTACGAAAACGAGAGCTACGAGCACACGGTGTTCCCGGGTGCCGTGTACGTGAGCCTATCGACCGAGTACGGCACGCTGTACTCCAAGGCCGAGCTCGCGGCGATTCATGCGGTGTGCCAGAAGCACGAGATTCCGCTGTTTGTGGATGGCGCCCGCCTGGCTTATGCGCTGGCGGCCGACGAGTGCGACATTACCCTGCCCGAGCTGGCGCAGCTGTGCGACGTGTTCTACATCGGCGGCACCAAGTGCGGCGCTCTGTGTGGTGAGGCCGTGGTGTTCTGCGGCATGCATGCTCCGGCGCATCCCATTCCGCGTATTAAGCAGCACGGCGCGCTGCTGGCCAAGGGCCGCCTGACGGGTGTGCAGTTTGAGGCTCTTTTTACCGATGGCCTGTATTTTGAGATTGGTCGCCAGGCGATTGAGACCGCTCAGGCGCTGCGTCGCGTGCTGCATGAGCGCGGCTACCAGTTCTTCTTGGAGACGCCGACCAACCAGCAGTTCGTGATTCTGCCCAACGAGGACATGGTGCGCATCCGCGAGCACGCCTCGATCGAGTACTGGGAAAAGTACGACGAGACCCACACGGTGGTGCGCTTTTGCACCAGCTGGGCCACGACGCAGGAGGATATCGACGCGTTGGCGGCTGTCCTGTAGCCTGATGTAATGGCAAGGGGCCGCCCCGCGCCTGGGTTTGGCGTGGGGCGGCCTTTGCTTTTGAGGAAGAAGGGTTGTATGACCGAGATGTCCGAGCCGACGGTTCGCCTGGCGACGCCCGATGACGCGCCGGCGTTGCTTGCCATTTACGAACCGTATGTGCGCGAGACGGCGATTACCTGCGAATACGAGGTGCCAAGCGTTGAGGAGTTCGCCGGGCGCATCGAGCGTACGCTCAAGCGCTATCCGTATCTGGTGATGGAGTTGGACGGGCGTCCGGTAGGCTATGCCTATGTGAGTCCGCTCAACAGCCGCGAGGCATACGACTGGTCGGTCGAGACGTCGATCTACCTGGCGCGCGATGTGCGCCATGGTGGGCTGGGTCGCAAGCTACACGACGCGCTCAAGCAATGCCTGGTCGCGATGGGCATCACCAACATGTGCGCGCTCATTGCCGTGCCGCACGATAAGGACGACGAGTACCTGACGCACAACAGCCAGGATTTCCATGCCCATATGGGGTATCGCCTGGTGGGCGCCTTCGATCGCTGTGCCCAAAAGTTCGGTCGCTGGTACGACATGTGTTGGATGGAGTTGGTCCTAGCCGAGCGCGTTCCCAACCAACCCAAACCAATCTGGTTCCCCGACCTCCCCAAACCTACCATTTAGGGACAGGCTAATTTTGGCAGGTTAGCCGATGGGCTCGGTGTATTTGGCGCGGTCGGTGCGTTGGATGCGCTTGGAGACATGGAGCGGGCGGCCGTTGGTGTCGTAGACGTAGTCGGTGATCAGGATCAGCGCCTGCCCACGCTCAACGTTGAGCAAAAACGCCTCGTTTTGCGAGGCATAGCATACCTCAAAGGTCTTGTGCCCCTGTGCCGGCGCGCGATGGAACTCCTGTCGTAGCGTGGCATAGAGCGAACCGTTGATATCGCGATCGATGAGTGCCTCAAAGCTCGGTGGTAGATAGGTGGTCTCCAGGCACAGCGGCGCATCGTCCAGATAACGCAGGCGGACAAGTTTGACGAGCTTGCTGCCCACGGCGACATCGAAGAACTTGGCCGCATTGCCCGCGGCCTTGGCAAAGCCCGAGTCCACCGTGCGCGTGGTGGGCTTCATACCCTGACCCTGGACCTGTGTCGTGTAGCTCGAAAACACCAGGTTGTTCTCGTGGAGCGCCGGCGTGTCGGCCACAAAGGCGCCACGCCCGCGCTCGGTGCGCACCAGGCCCTCATCAACGAGCACCTTAAGGGCGTGGCGTACGGTGCTACGCGACAGCCCCGATTCGTCCATGAGTTCCATCTCGGACGGCAGCTTGTCTCCGCGCGCGTAGGTGCCGGAGGCGATGCGGTCGCGCAGCATGCCCGCCAAGCGCTCGTATTGGGTCAGTCTCTTTTTAGATGAAGCGTTCATGCGATCAACCTGTATCTAACCTGTATGCGTATCTAATCAAGCATGTATTCAATACAACAACAAAACCGCTGGTAGCTAGCTATCAAAAACCGCATCAGCAAAATTTTTAAGACAAATATAGCATACAACTAGTCGACATAGCCAAAACATGTATGTAACTTGTATGCCATCGAGAGCATCAAACGAGAAGAAAGGCTGATGCACGATGACTACTCAGGAACAGGTTAAGGATGTCGTCTCCCAGGTTTTGGCTGACAAGGCAGGCAAGGGCGGCATCAAGCGCGTCGTGTGGATTGGCGCCGGCGGATCCAACGGCGGCAACTATCCTGCCCAGTACTTTATGGAGCACGAGGCCACGCAGGTCGTGAGCTCCAGCTACACCAGCAACGAGTTCGTGCACGCCACGCCCGCCTATGTCAACGAGAACACCCTGGCCGTCGTCGTGTCCATGCGCGGCACCAAGGAGACCATCGTCGCCGCCCAGGTCGCCAAGGACCACGGCGCCAGCACCATCGCCATCTATGTCGACGAGTCCGGCCTCACCGAGGTCTGCGACTACAAGATTCAGTATGACAGCCTGGCCGTCGACGAGTCTTGCATGGGCCGTACTAACTCCGCCGTCGTGACCATGATCGCCATGGAGCTTACGCAGCAGACCGAGGGCTATGCCGAGTATGAGACCGCTATGGCCGCCTTCGACCTGGTCGATCCCATCTATCGTAAGGCCGTCGAGTACGCTCGTCCGCTCGCTGCCAAGTGGGCCGAGCAGAACGCCGACAAGCCCTGCATCAACGTGATGGCTCAGGGTCCGCTCTTTGGTGCCGCCTACGTCTTTAGCATCTGCAACGTGCAGGAGATGCTGCAGATCGACTCCTGCACCATCAACACCTGCGACTTCTTCCATGGTCCCTTCGAGATCCTGGACAAGCGCACCTCGTTGTTCCAGCTCATCAGCGTCGGCCGCAGCCGCTGCAACGACGAGCGCGGCATCCGCTTCGTCAACCAGTACGGTGGCGAGCGCGTCTATCAGCTCGACGCCAAGGAGCTCGGCCTCAACGACATCAAGGACAGCGTGAGCGAGTACTTCAACCACCTGATCTTTGCGCCGATCCTCAACAACGTGTACATGCGCGCGCTCTCTGCCGTCACCCACAAGGACTACATGACGCGCCGCTACATGTGGAAGCTTGATTACTAAGGGATAGAGTGGCCTAACAGCCCAATATTCCTCATAAGTTGCGGTGGAATAGTTCCTGTTTGGGGGCTTGAAGCCTCTATTTAGGAACTATTTCACCGCAACCGCCCAGTAATCCGCTGGGGACGGAGGAAAACGGATCACTTTTCGCTCGCCGATTTGTGTCTTGAAAAATGTATATAACGACTATAACGTAGTACGAAACATATTGGAAACAATACCGAGGAGGCTGAGTTGAAGAAAAGCAATCTGGGCTATGTGCTGGTGCTGGTCGCCGCGCTTATGTGGGGCAGCATCGGAATCTTTGTAAACGGCATCTCGGCCATGGGCGTTTCGTCCCAGAGCATGGCTGCCTTTCGCTTGTTGGTCGGAGCGCTTATCTTGGCGCCGGTCCTGATGTTTATGGGCTGCCGTCCGGGTGAGGGGTCTACCGTGGCTCAGGGTCCGCTGGCCCTGTTCAAGGCAAGCCCTAAAGAGCTTGTTCCCTGCGCGCTTGTCGGTATCGTCGGTCTGGCCTCCGCCAACACCTGCTATTACGAGTGCATGGGCGAGGTGGGCATGTCCACGGCCTCGGTGCTGCTCTATACCTCGCCGGTGTTTGGCGTCGTGCTCGGCCGCGTGCTTTATCGCGAGGACGTGACCCCCAACAAGCTCGTTGCCATTGTCTTTAACATCGTTGGCTGCGTGCTTGCAGTGACCAATGGCGACCTTTCCGGTTTTCATTTTTCGGTTTGGGGCGTCACGTCGGGCGTGATTGCAGGCTTTTGCGGTGCGTCGCTCGCGGTGTTTAGCCGAATAGCAACCAAGACGGTCCACCCGCTGGCTGTCACGTTTTGGGGCTTTGTTTTTGGCGGTGCGGTTATGGCTGCTATCGCGGCTCCGTGGCCGGATGTCGCCGTGGCAATGTCGCCACAGCTGCTGCTGCTGTTCCTTGGCTTTGGACTCATCCCCACAGCCGTGGCTTACATCTTATATATGCAGGGTCTGTCCATGGGGCTCGAGACGTCGAAAGTTCCCGTCGTAATGTCTTTCGAGACGGTCGTCACCGTACTGGTAGGCATTTGTGTCTATGCCGAGCCCGCCGGCACGATCAAAGTCCTGGGCATCGTGCTGGTGCTCGCGTCCATCCTGATCATGAACACCGACTTCTCTAAGCTGCGCAACAGTGTGTTTGTCGGTCATGTCGTTGAGAGCATGACCTTTAAGCCCAACGCGTGGTGGACCGAAAAATCTCAGGACATGGATCTGTTTAAGGAACGCACCGGCATTGCGCTGGAACCCACCGTACAGGAAAGCCCCTGGTACTTCGTGCGATAGGGGATTGCGCGCAGGGTCTGACCTGGGGTTATCCAGCTAGCGCCGGCCTACCCAGCCCAACGTTTCGAGTACGTTAAACCCGTCAACGGTCGATTTTCACCCGCGAACGGTCTTTATACTAATTAGCAATATAAGCAACGTATAAGACGTTATAATGACCATAACGAAAAGGAGGAGGCAAGATGAATCAGATCATTCTCGCATCTCATGGCGGCCTGGCCGCAGGCGCCAAAGACACGCTCGAGATGGTTCTCGGCGACGTGTCGAACGTCCACGTCGTGTCGCTTGCTCGTGACGACAAGGAGCCCATCACCAATAAGGTGGACGCCATGATCGCCACGTTCAACGCGGACGACACCGTCTATGTGCTGACCGATATGCTCGGCAGCTCGGTCAACAACAACATGGTCGAGCTTTCCAAGAACGGCACGAAGTTCACGGTTGTCAGCGGTTTCAACATCCCGCTGGCGCTCACGCTCGCTATGAGCCCCGCCCCCATCAAAGGTGCCGAGCTCGCGGCCCTCATCAACGAGGCTCGCATCGGTCTGACCAACCCCAACGCACCGGTCGAGGCCGCCGCGGCTCCCGCCAAGAAGGCCAAGGCGTCCCGTCACAGCTCCGGTCCCGCCAAGATCGTCCTCGCACGTCTTGACTACCGTCTGCTGCACGGCCAGGTCGTCTTTACCTGGACCACCAAGGTTCAGGCCGAGCGCATCATCGTCGTCGACAACGCTGCCGCCAACGATGACATCAAGAAGGGCGCTCTTAAGCTGGCCAAGCCCCAGGGCGTGCGTCTGAACGTCTTCACTGTCGAGCGTGCCCTCGCCAAGATGGACAAGCTCAACACCCTCGGCGAGCGCGTCATGTTCGTCTTTGGCAACACGGCCGAGATGCTGCAGTTCTGCCAGGGCTACAAGCTCGACGCCATCAACCTGGGCGCCACCGCCAACCACGACGGTGCCGATCAGATCGGCGGCAAGGACAGCTCCGTCTTCCTCGACGCCACCCAGAAGGCCGACGTCAACCAGCTGCTCGACATGGGCATCAAGCTCTATGTCCAGCAGACCCCTACGTATCAGAGCGTCGACATCGACGCCAAGCTGTAATCAACCAGGCTTTTGCCTGACTGAAAGGAGAAGGGTATGAATACGTTCATCAGTGCGGTGCTCGTCGGCCTCGTCGGCGTGTTCTGCATGTGGGACTCCCGCCTGCTCGGTCGTCTTAACTTCGAGCAGCCCCTCGTTGGCGCTACGCTCGTCGGTCTGCTGTTGGGCGATGTACCCACCGGCCTTGCCGTCGGTGCCGCCGTCGAGCTCGTGTCCATGGGCCTGGTGCAGGTCGGCGCTGCCGTTCCGCCCGATATGGTCCTGGGCGGCATCGTGGCCGCTGCCTTTGCGTGCCTGACCGATGCTTCCGCCGAGACCGCCATGACGATCGCCATCCCGGTCGCCGTCCTGGGTCAGCTCCTCGGCATCGTGTTCCGTTCCATCATCGCCGCCCTCACCCATGTGGCAGATAGCGCGATCGATAACGGAAAGTTCAAGACCGCCTACCGTATGCACATCTGCGCCGGCTCCGGTCTGTACGCCATCATGTACTTCCTGCCGATCTTTCTCGCCGTCTTTGTTGGCACCGACCTGGTTCAGGCCATCGTCAACATGGTTCCCGAGTGGCTGTCCACTGGTCTTAACGTTTCGACCAAGATTATGACCGCCTACGGCTTGGCCCTGCTGCTCACCATGATGATCAAGAAGGGTATGACTCCGTTCCTGTTCATCGGTTTCCTGCTCGCCGCTTACCTCAACCTGTCCGTCATCGCGGTCGCTCTGATCGGTGTGTGCCTGGCTGTCGTCTTCATGGGCTTCAAGTTCAACGGTTCCCATGCAGCCGCCGGTGTCGATTCCGACTACGATCCGCTCGAAGACGACGAAGACTAAGGAGGAACACACTATGGCAACCGCAACCAAGGACGTGTCCCTGAACAAGAAGGTCAGCCAGTTCTTCTGGCGCTCCTGGGCCATCCAGGCCTCTTGGAACTACGAGCGTCAGATGAACATGGGCTTCCTCTACGGCATGGTTCCCACGCTCGATCGCCTCTATCCGGACGAGTCCGACCCCAAGCAGCTCGCTGCTAAGAAAGAGGCTTACCACCGTCACATGGCGTTCTACAACTGCACCCCGCAGACGAGCGCTTTCATCCTGGGCCTCTCCGCCTCCATGGAGGAGGAGTACGCCAAGGATCCCGAGAACTTCGATCCTGATTCGATCAACGCAGTCAAGACCTCCCTCATGGGTCCGCTTTCCGGCATCGGTGACTCCTTCTTCCAGGGCACCATCCGCGTTATCGCCTTTGGTCTGGGCGTTCAGCTGGCTCAGCAGGGCTCCATCATGGGCCCGATCCTGGCCATGCTCATCTCTATCGTCCCCTCTGTGCTGGTCACTTGGTTCGCAGCCAAGATGGGCTATCAGGGCGGCCACGCGTACCTGAGCAAGCTTCAGGGCGGCGACCTCATGGAGAAGCTCATGTATGTCTGCGGCATCGTGGGTCTTATGTCCGTGGGCGGCATGATCGCTACGCTGATCGGCGCCACCACCCCGCTGCAGTTCGCTGAGGGCACTGTCGTTATCCAGGACATCCTGGACGGCATGATGCCCCAGATGATCTCCCTTGGCCTCACCGGCCTTATGTACTGGCTCATCAAGAAGAACGTCAACACCGGTTGGCTTCTCGTGATCGCCATTGTGGGCGGCATCGCCCTCTCCGCGGCCGGCATCCTGGCCTAGTCGCGATCAAGCGTCTAATCGCTTTCCCCGGGGAGCCTGCCTGACATCCCATACCCCAGGCAGGCTTCCATCCCTAAATGTGTCAAAGGGGCAGTTCCTTTGACACATCCTCAACGGGCCGGCGACTCGGTCCAAACCACGGTAACCCTGCGAGCGCTCGGCAATGTGGCGCCGCAAAAATCGAAAGGAATGTGTCAGATGTACGAGATCGACCTTAACCTCCCTAAACAGATCGTCGCTGACGTCCTGTCCAACCACGAGATCCACAGCGTCGCCTTCGTCGGATGCGGTGCTTCCATGTCCGACCTTTACCCCGCCAAGTACTTCCTGGCCAACAACACGGACAAGCTGAACGTTCAGATCTTCACCGCTAACGAGTTCAACTACGACACGCCTTCCTGGGTCAACGAGCACACCTTCGTGATCACCTGCTCCCTCGGTGGCTCCACGCCCGAGACCGTCGAGGCCAACAAGACCGCCAAGAAGCACAACTGCCCGGTCGTCTCCCTCACCAACAAGGCTGGCTCCGCTCTGACCGTCGACGCCGACCATGTCATCGTTCACGGCTTCCACGCCAACTACGCTGCCAAGTGCGAGAAGCCCGGCTATGCCATCGCTCTTGCTGTCGAGATCCTTCAGCAGACCGAGGGCTATGACCACTACGAGGACATGATCACCGGCCTCACCAACGTCTTCGATCTCTGCGAGAACGCCGCTCAGCACTGCAAGAAGCTCGCCAAGAAGTTCGCCGAGGACTTCAAGGACGACAAGATGATCTACTTCATGGCCTCCGGTGCCTCCGAGAAGATGGCTTATTCTCACGCCGCCTTCCTGTTCACCGAGATGCAGTGGATCGACGCCGCCGCCTACAACACCGGCGAGTACTTCCACGGCCCGTTCGAGGTTTCCACCGAGGGTAAGCCCTACGTCTTCTTCATGTCCGATGGCGCCACCCGTCCGATGGACGCTCGCGCCCTCACCTTCCTTGAGCGCATGGGCGCCAAGGTCGCTCTGATCGACTCCAAGGACTACGGCCTGGCCGACGCCGTGCCCGCGAGCGTCGTCACCTACTTCAACCCGCTGCTGCACCTCGCCGTTATGCGCGAGTACGGCAACCAGATCGCCGAGGCCCGTCAGCACCCGCTGACCATGCGTCGCTACATGTGGAAGCTTTCCTACTAATCACAAGTAAGTAGACCTTACGGGTTGATTGAGAGGGGATGGGGTTTGCGCCCCGTCCCCTTTTTTGCTCTGGGGAGGGCGTGTCTGTCGCGTCGCAAATCCCAGATAAAACCTACCAAAATAAACCTGTCCCTTTTTGGCAGGTGGGAGGAGATGCGTATGATTAAGGCAGTGCTGTTTGACATGGACGGCGTGCTGGTCGATACCGAGTGGTTCTACAACCGTCGCCGCGTGGCGTTTATGGAAGAGAAGGGGTTCCACTTTGACGAGATTCCCGATCTTTCGGGGTCTAACGAGCCGGCCATTTGGGAGGCGCTGGTGCCCGACGATGTTGAGCTGCGCGAGCGCCTGCGCGTGGAGTACAAGCAGGTCTACAGCCCGGACCACCCCGTTCCGTATGCCGAGCTGCTCAACGAGCAGACGGAGCCGGTGATGCGCAAGCTGCGCGAGCACGGCGTGAAGTGTGCCATCGCGAGCTCGTCCTATCGCGAGTTGATTGACGAACTGGTGGAGATCGCTGACATTGCCGATGTGCTGGATTACACCATCAGCGGTCACGAGTGCAGTGCGTTTAAGCCCGACCCCGAGATCTACCTGCGTGCCATGGAGGCGCTGGGGGTGGAGCCTACCGAGTGCCTGGTTATCGAGGACTCGCCTTTGGGCATCGAGGCCGGCAAGCGCTCCGGCGCCCGTGTCCTGGCGCTGCGTCCGCACGAGGGTGTCAACCTCGATCAATCGCGAGCCGATGCCGTTATCGATAATCTGACCGATATTTTGGCCGCTTTGTAGTGTCAATCCGCCGCGAGAAGCACTGGTTCAAACGTTTTTTGCGGTGGACTGGCTCGATTTGGTTTCGATTTTGATCCGCTTGGCTTCGATTCGGGCTAAGTGAGTAGACTTTTTGGCGCAGGCCGAGCACAATGCATATCTTCCTTTGTAAAACCGCAGGTCACAGGGATGGCGGTTTTGGGTGTGCTCGGCAGATCGTAAAAAGTCTACTCACTTGGAATTTTGCCCTTTGGTCGTGGTGTTGCTGGTCCCGTTTTGGTTGTCGAGGGAGGTTGAATTGAAGCGCCCCCGCACGCTCCATGCTACAATCGCGGGCATGCCCCACAACCACATCTGCCTTCGAAAGGAGCCTACGTGGCGAACGCCATCGATCAGCTCACGGACCGCGTGCTCATGCTCGGCCGCCTCACCATCGTCCGCCGCGCCATTACTGCCGTGGCGGTCACTATTTCCGCCGTTCTCCAGACATTCCTGATCCAGGCGTTCATTCAGCCCGCCGACCTGCTTCCGAGTGGCCTCACCGGTGTTGCGGTCCTGCTCGATCGCGTTACCTCGCTGGGCGGCGTTCGCATCGACATTTCGCTCGGTATGCTCGCGCTCAACATCCCCGTGGCGCTCCTATGCTGGAGCGGCATTAGCAAGCGCTTCGTCATCTTCTCGATGATGCAGGTCGTGCTCTCGTCGCTGTTCCTCAACGTCTTTCACTTCGCTCCATTTTTGGGCGACAAGATCATGCTCATCATTTTTGGCGGCGTGGTCTCGGGCCTGGGCGCTGCCATCGCACTTAAATCCGGCGCATCCACCGGCGGCACCGACTTTATCGCGCTGTGGGTTTCCAACCACACGGGCAAGACCATCTGGGGCGTCATCTTTGGTTTCAACTGCTTTATCCTGGCGATCTTTGGCTTTATGTTTGGCTGGGACAAGGCGGCTTATTCCATCGTGTTCCAGTTTATTTCGACCAAGACTATCGACAGTTTCTATCGTCGCTACGATCGCGTGACGCTGCAGATCACGACGCGTAAGGCAGACGAGGTCATGACTGCCTACGTAAACCATTTTCAGCACGGCATTAGCTGCGCCGAGGTCGTCGGCGGATATAGCCGCGAAAAGATGTACCTGCTGAACACCGTTGTCTCGACCTACGAGAGTCAGGACATTATCAAGCTGGTGTGCGACGTTGATCCCGACGCCGTGATCAACGTGTTCCACACGCTCAACTTTGTGGGCGGCTGGTGGGGTGGTCATGTCGACGAGCCCATGCCCACGGCCGTTCCCGATCCCGACAAGCCCGCACGCATGGCCAGCAGGCAGGCGCGCCTCAGCGAACAGGACAGCCTGCAGCAGGACGACGGCAAGTAGGGTATTGGCATTTTGCCGGTCCTGCGCAACCCATCCGAACGAGCCCCCCCGAGAGCCCCGTTGCTTTCGAGAGGCTCTCGTTGGCCCAGATAAAACCTACCAAAAAGAAGCTGTCGCTTTTTGGTAGGGAGGGTGTATCGTTTTATCAATATGAGGTAACATGAAACTAGACGTTATATACGTATTAGTTATTTCGATATTTCGATAAGAGCGATTAGATATGCCCGCGCCCAAAAATGCACCACTTTACCAGCAGATTTACGACGAAATCAAGGATGCGATCGAGAAAGGTGTTTATGCACCCAAGGAGCGTATTCCGTCCGAGCTTGAGCTTGCCGAGCAGTACGAGGTGAGCCGTATTACGGTGCGCCGCGCTGTCGAGGAGCTGTGCTCTGATGGCTACCTGGTTAAGCAGCAGGGCCGCGGCACCTTTGTCTCCACGCCGCACATCAATCGCCAGTTCCACGCCTCGACGCTGCAGACGTTTACCGCGCTGTGTGCCGGCAACGGCATGAAGGCCGGTGCGCATGTGATCGATCGCCAGATCGTTCCGGTGCGCCAAAACGAGATGGAGTTCTTTGGCCTGCAGAAGGATGCGCTGCTGCTGCATATCAAGCGCGTGCGTACGGCCGACGGCGAGCCCATCTTTGAGGAGAACATCTTTGTGCCGTTTGATGCCTACCGCGAGCTGTTGACGGCCGATCTTGAGGACAAGTCGATTTTTGCCGAGGTCGAGCGTGTTGGCGGAATCTCGATTGTCTCGGTTGGCTACCGTACGGTCGAGGCTGTTCGCGCCAATGCCGAGCAGGCGGCCGAGTTGGGCATTGCTCCGCACGATCCACTGCTCAACCTGCGTGCCGGCTTTACCGGTCCTAATGGCGAACCGGTCCTGATGGGTAAGCAGTACTACGTGGGATCGCGCTACGTTATGGTCATGTAGCTCTAGTTGCGCGGTTTTCCAAACCGCGCAACGGCTCGACGCTGCAAGCCCGCCAGAGCGGTAATCTGCCTTTCAACTTCGGCGGCATGACCAGAAGGTCAATGCCGCCTCGTTTCAAGGCACCTTTCTCGCTCTGGCGGGCTTTCGCTGTCCGCACCAAAACATCGGCGTTGCCGGGCCGGCACTTGGGGACGTTCCTTTTCTGCCGGCACCTGGGGACTCTCTTAAACGACTAGTCTGGGCGGCGGCCGTGTGCTGCTGTCCGCGTGGCGGCGTATAATCGGCGGCAGATGACTTGGACGTTAGGAAACCATGACCGATAGCATGCAGCAGATGGCGCTTGACACGCTCGGTGCCTATTTTGGCTACACCTCGTTTCGCCCGGGGCAGGACCGCATGGTCGATGCGATCCTTGCCGGTCGCGATGCGCTGGGTGTTATGCCCACGGGCGCCGGCAAGTCCATTTGCTACCAGGTGCCCGCGCTCATGCTGCCCGGCATTACCTTTGTGGTGAGTCCGCTGCTGTCGCTTATGGAGGACCAGACCCGCGCGTTGCTCGCGGCGGGTGCGCGACCCAGCTATCTCAACTCCAGTCTTACTCCGGCCCAGCAAAACACCGTGCTCAAGCGGGCGCGCGAGGGCCGCTACCAGCTTATGTACGTGGCGCCCGAGCGCCTGCTCGAGCCGCGCTTTTTAGCCTTTGCCCAGGAGGCCGCGGGTTCCGCCGGCATTGGCGTGCCGCTCGTGGCTATTGACGAGGCCCACTGCGTGAGCCAATGGGGCCAGGATTTCCGCCCCGCCTACCTGCAGATTCGCGAGTTCATCGATTCCCTGCCGCAGCGCCCCATCGTGGCGGCCTTTACCGCCACGGCGACTGAGCGCGTGCGCGCGGACATTCAGCAGATGCTCGGACTGCAAAACCCCGCGACCGTGGTGACGGGCTTCGATCGCAAGAACCTCTACTTTGGCTGCGAGGAGATGGGCGACAAGGCCAAGGCCGCGTGGGTGCGCGACTATGTGATCGCGCATTCGAGCGAGAGCGGCATCGTGTATTGCTCGACTCGCAAGACGGTCGATGCGCTGGCCGCGGAGCTTGCCGAGGCACTGGGCCCCAGCGGCATTCGTGTGGGGCGCTACCATGCCGGCATGGGCAACGACGCCCGCCGCCAGAGCCAGCGTGCCTTTATCGACGACGACATCCAGGTGATGGTTGCCACCAACGCCTTTGGCATGGGCATCGACAAGCCCAACGTGCGCTACGTGATCCACAACAACGTGCCCGAGAGCATCGAGGCCTACTACCAGGAGGCGGGCCGCGCTGGTCGCGATGGCGATCCGGCCAGCTGTCACTTGCTGTGGAACGGTAACGATTTTCGTATGCGCCGCTTTTTGATCGACCGCGGCGATGCGGTCGACGAGGCGCTCGACGACGAGCAACGCGCGTGGGCGCTCCAGAACCGTTATCGCCTGCTCAGCCAGATGGAGGGCTACTGCAATACCACCGGCTGTCTGCGCGAATACATGCTGCGCTACTTTGGCGACGAGGCCGCGGCCGAGCATGCGGCAGCCGCCGCGGGCGGCACGGCAGACGACGCCGAGGGCTGCGGCAACTGCAGCAACTGTCTCACGCAGTTCGAGGTCGAGGACGTCACCGGCATGGCCCGCGCCGCCGTGCGCTATGTGGCCACGCGTCCCATGCGCTTTGGCAAGTCGCTGATCGCCGACGTGCTCCACGGCGGCAACACCGAGCGCATTCGCCAGATGCATCTGGACGAGGAGCGCGGCTACGGTGAGCTGTCGAGCGAATCGGTCGGGCGCATCAAGGACATCATCGGCCAGCTGTGCGGTCGCGGTTATTTGGCCACCTCGCAGGGGCAGTACCCAGTCGTGGGACTGGGTCCGCGTGCCGGCGAGGTCGAGGACGAGGCGTTCGCCTTTACCGTTAAGCGTCGCGCGTCCAAGCGCAAGGCCTCGGCCCGCGCCCGCCGCGCCGTCGATCTGCTGCGCGAGGAGGCCGAGCTGGATCAGCGCCCGCGCGTTGGCGACGATGCCGAGCTGTTCGAGCGCCTGCGTGCCCTCCGCAAGGAGATCTCGACCGAGTTGGAGATGGCGCCGTACATGGTCTTCTCCGACAAGGCCCTGCGCGGCCTGTGCCGTCTGCGCCCTCAGACGCGAGATGAGCTTATCCAGGTCAACGGCATCGGCGAGAAAAAGGCCGACGCCTTTGGCGAGCAGTTTATGGTGGCGATTGAAGAGTTTGAGTCCGAGCATGCGCGGGATGGAGCGTAACGATGGCATCCGACGATAAAACCGAGCGTACTGAGGTATCCGCCGTGCCGCTGTACCAGCAGGTTATGGACGACCTAAAGGGCGAGATCGCGCGTGGCGTGTACGCATCCGGCTCGCGCATTCCTTCCGAGATGGAGCTCGCGAAGTATTACGGCGTGGGACGCATCACCGTGCGCCGCGCCATCGAGGAGCTGTCGCGCGCGGGGTATCTCAACCGCCAGCAGGGGAGGGGCACGTTTGTGTGCGCGCCCAAGCTCAAGCGCAAGATTGTCCAGAAGGGTGACGTTCAGAGCTTTACCGAGGGTTGTGTCGCCAACGACATGGTGGCCGGAGCACGCCTGGTGTCGCGCACGGTGGTTGCGGCGACGCGCGAGGACGCGGCGTTTTTTGGGGTGGAACCCGGCTGCGAGCTCATCGTTGTCGAGCGCGTGCGTACGGCAGACGGCGTGCCCGTCATGCTCGAGAACAACGCCTTTGTGCTGGCCGACCATCCCTATCTGCAGACGCTTGCCGACAAGGACCTCGCGGACAACTCCATCTTTGCGCTCGTTGCCGAGCATTCGGGCCGCGCGCCGCTCAAGTCCGACCCTTGTACCGTGGAGATTGCGCTTGCCGATGCTCAGGCGGCCCCGCTGTTGGAGGTGCCGGTCGGCGAGCCGCTCTTCTATATGGAGGCGTACTTTACCGACGCTGGCGGGCGCCCTCTACTGCTCGGCCGCCAAAAGATCGTGGGCTCGCGCTACGTCTTCGACATCTAACGTCCATAGATAGAACAATATAGAACAAGTTTGGTGGAATGGCTTCACGGACGTCGTCGTGCGTGCTATAAATAGGACAACATAGAACGACTGCAGGTACGAGCTGCAGTCGTTCAAAACCGCCACACAAGAAGGGGCATCACCATGAACGCACACGATCTGATTCAGGAAATCATCGAGCGCAAGGGCAAAATTGAGAACGTCTTTTGGATCGCCTGCGGCGGTTCGATGATCGACCTGATGCCGGCCAACGAGCTGCTCAAGCGCGAGGCCACCACGTTTACCTCGACGGTCTACACGGCACGCGAGTTTTGCCTGATGGCCCCCAAGAGCCTAGGGCCGAAGTCGCTCGTTATTGCCTGCAGCCACAGCGGCAACACGCAAGAGGTCGTCGACGGCTGCGAGATGGCGCTGGCGGCCGGTGCCGAGGTCGTTGCCCTCACCGACTGCGAGGGCTCCAAGATCGACAACGGCAAGTGGACCACCTGGGTCTACCCCTGGGGCGAGGGCGTGCCGCAGGTCGAGGTGCCTCAGGGCATCGGCGCTCTGATTGCCGCCGAGATGCTCGACCAGCAGGAAGGCTACGAGGCACTCGCCGACATGTACGAGGGCCTAAAGCAGATGGATGCGCTGCTGCCCGCCGCCCGCGAGAAGGTCAACGCCGAGCTGGGCGCCCGCTTTGCCGAGCTCTGTCAGCAGCACAAGTTCTTCTATATCCTGGGATCCGGCCCCAACTTTAGCCAGACCTACGCAATGGCCATCTGCTCGCTCATGGAGATGCAGTGGCAGCACTGCTGCTATATTCACTCCGGCGAGTACTTCCACGGCCCGTTCGAGGCCACCGAGCCCGGCGTGTTCTACTTTGTGCAGCTCGGATCGGGCGAGTGCCGCCCCATGGAGGAGCGCGCGCTGGCGTTCCTCAACACGCACACCGATACGGTCATGGTGCTCGATGCACTCGAGTACGGCGTGGGCGAGGTGCCCGCCAGCGTGCGTTCGTACCTGGAGCCGATCTTCTTCTACAACATGAGCTGCGAGCTGCGCGCCGCCCGCGGCAAGGTCTTCGACCACAGCCCCGAGGTTCGTCGCTACATGGGCATCGAGCAGTACTAGGTAACGGGAAAACCATTCACCTTCGATTCGCAAGCGAACAGCGTGCGTAAAAAGCGGGCCGCGCCGGTAGTATTCCGGCGCGGCCCGCTTGGTATCGCGCTTAGATTCGCGAGATTGCGGCGATTGACGACCTACTTGCCGACGACGCCCTCGGCGTCCCACCAGTCGAGCTGGGCGATGTTGTCGCGAATGTGCTGGCAGCTCTTGTGGAAGCCCTCGAGCTCACACTCGGACAGGTCGAGCGTGTAGACCTCCTCGACGCCCTCGGCACCAATCACGCACGGCAGGGAGGTGAAGATGCCCTCCTCGCCATACTGGCCGGTCATAAGCGTAGAGGCCGAAAGCACGGCGTGCTCGTTGTGCAGCACAGCGGCGCAGACGCGCGCGGCGGAGTTGGCGACGGCGTACTCGGTGCACTGCTTGCCCTGGTAGGTTACGTAGCCGCCCTTGCGCGCGAGCTCCTCGATCTCCATGTGGTCGAAGGCATACTTGTCGGGGTTCTCGGCCTGAAGTTCGTTGAGGCTTTTGCCGGCGATGGTCGCGGACTTAAAGGCGGCCAGCTGGCTAAAGCCGTGCTCGCCGATCATGTAGGCGTCGATGGACTTGGGGCTCACGCCGACCTTCTTGGAGATCTCGGTGCGCAGGCGGGCGGAGTCCAGGCCGCAGCCCGAGCCGATGATCTTCTTGGGATCGTAGCCGGTCAGGTGCCACAGCTCGGTGCACACGACGTCGCAGGGGTTGGAGATGCTCACGAAGATGCCGTCAAAGCCGGCGTCGACGATGCGCTTGGCAAAGGTGCGGGCGGCGTCGGTGGTAAAGAACAGCTCGCCGTCGCGGTTGCCGGCGGCCAGCGCGACCTTGCCGGCAGCGTTGACGATGACGTCGCAGCAGGCAAGCTCCTCGTAGTGGTCGTAGCAGTTGACGATCTTGGTGTTGTACGGGACAAACGAAAGGGAGTCGCGCAGGTCCTGGACCTCGGACGTCACCTTGGCCTCGTTGATATCGCACAGGTGCAGCTCATCGGCAATGCCCTGCATGAGCAGGCTGTTGGCGACATGTGCTCCTACGTGGCCCTGGCCGACCACACCGATCTTACGCGTCTGGTACATATATGTATCCTTCCGGCCGAGTTTTTCGCGTCGAACCATTGTAGCGTCCTGCTAATACTTTGCTAGGCTAAAGCGCCGTAGATTTTTGGGACATGCCTTAATCTCTACTTTTGGAGTGATTTGGGCTGCTGACGGCATCGCTGGGCGATGTGCTCGCGCGGATGGAGCCGGTCGTTGTACCATAGTTGCAACTGACTCGTAAGGAGTATCCATGCCCATTCGCATCCCCGACGCCCTCCCTGCCGCCGCGCAGCTCGAGAGCGAGAACATCTTTGTCATGACCGAGTACCGCGCGCTGCACCAGGACATTCGTCCGCTGCGCGTGCTCATCCTCAACCTCATGCCCACCAAGATCGCCACCGAGACGCAGATCATGCGCAAACTCTCCAACACGCCGCTGCAGGTGGAGGTGGATCTGCTGCGTACCAAAACGCACGAGGCCACGCACGTGAGCGCCGGCCACCTGGAGACGTTCTACCGCACGTTCGACGACATCCGCGACATCCACTACGACGGCCTGATCATCACGGGCGCGCCGGTGGAGCAGATGCCGTTCGAAGAGGTCGACTACTGGCCCGAGCTCTGCCAGATCATGGATTGGTCCACCACGCACGTGCACTCTACGCTGCACATCTGTTGGGGCGCGCAGGCGGGGCTCTACCATCATTACGGTATCCAGAAGTACGACCTGCCGGCAAAGGCGAGTGGCGTGTTCGAGCATTATCTGGTGAAGCCGCAAAGCCCGCTGGTCCGCGGCTTTGACGACCGTTTCTATGCCGTGCATTCGCGCAACACCGATGTGCGCCGCGAGGACGTAGAGGCCGAGCCGCAGCTTGAGGTCGTGGCCGTGTCCGACGAGGTGGGCCTGTACATCGTCAAGTCGACCGACAGCCGTCGCTTCTTTGTCTTTGGCCATCCCGAGTACGATACCGACACGTTGCGCCTGGAGTACGAGCGCGACATGAAGCGCGGGCTCAACCCCCAGGTTCCGGCGCATTACTTCCCGAATGACGACCCCACGGCCGAGCCGCGCAACGTCTGGCGCAGCCAGGCTCAGTTGCTCTACACCAACTGGCTCAACTACTACGTCTACCAGACCACGCCCTACGACCTGGCCCGCGCCGGCGAGGAGCACTAGGCCGTCGGAAGGTGCGCCAGCCGTTAGGCGCTGACGATGCGGGGCAGCGGCAGGTCGTGGGCGTCGGTGGGAACGTGGCCGACGCGCTGTTCGTCAAAGGCGATGCCGATGATCTGACATGTGGCCGAAAGCGTGGGTAGGTAGCGGTCGTAGCAACCGCCGCCGTAGCCCAGGCGCGCGCCGGTTTGGTCGAAGGCCACGAGCGGCACGATAATCATGTCGAGAACATCGGCAGGCACGATAGGGAAGCGATCGCTGTCGATGTCCATGGCCGTGAAGGCCCGCGTGGGGTGGGCGATAAACGGAGCCGCGGACGCATCGTCGACAGCAGCTGCCCGCATGCACATGCGCTGGCCACAAGCTGTGGCTTCGGCTGCCGAGAGCATGCACGGATAGGCCACGCGCCAGTCGCGTTTGGCGGCCGCCGCGGCAAACGCGGCAGGATTGACTTCGGAACCCATCGCGGCATAGGCGGCAACGGTGTGCGGTGTCGCGGGATCCGAGCGACCCAGTCGCTCAACAAGCCGCGCACAGATAACGGCAGACTTCGCCGCCCGCACATCCAAATCAATCGCATCGCGCCGGGCAATCACCGCTCGCCGCAATTTAGCCTTGTCCATCCCAACCTCCTCTAGCAAACCTGCCAAAAAGGGACAGGTTTATTTTGGCAGGTTTTATCTGGGTAAACGTCGAAGCCGCCACAAAGGCGCCCTTTGTGGCGGCTTCGACTCGACGTTGGCTTCACAGCGCCGCAGCGATCGCTTCAGTCACAAACTTATTGAGTGACTCACCCTTCTTTGCCGCTGCCAGCGCTGCTTGCTTGTGGAGCTCAGAGCCCGTTCTTACGTTGAACGAGCCCTTAAAAGCCCGCTCGGGTTCCTTGCCCTTCTCGGCGCAAAACTCAAGGTAATCGTCGACGGCGTCGTGGAAGCATTGCTCCACTTCTTCAGCCGTGGAGCCTTCAAATACGATTGCGTCCCTAATGCCGGCGACCATACCTGTTAGCACATGCTGTTCGGCATCGAACTCGACCGGAGCGAAATAACCCTTGTATGCCAAAACGTTACTCATGACTACCTCCGACATCTTGCAGAAAGCGAACGATGTTTCGAATGGTTCCCGCTGTCAATTCGTCAGATGGATGAGGCGCGTGCATTACGAACATCCTGCCATCTGATGGCCTGTAGAAGCGAGCACGCGATCCGGATGTCTTGCCTTTGCTGTCCATTTCAAAGCCATACGAAGCCATGACTTTTAAAAAATCCGCATACCGATACGTCGAAGGGCAGCTAAACAGTTGGGCGATGAGTTTATCGGATCGAGTCATCCCGCCTCACATTCTGCAACTATATTCTAGTTGCAATTTCAGTTCGATGCAAGCACCTTTACTATAGAACATGTGTGCGTATAGAACAAGTGTTCGAACCACCACGAAGGGCGCCTATGAACTGCGCCCTTCGTGGTGGTTTTGCTTGCCGTGCCTTAGCCCAACAGGTCGACTACGTTAAAGCCGGCGTTGCTCTTGGCGATGACGTCTCGGCCGCCAAAGACACAGGTGGGCGAGACGGCTGCGATGCGCGTCACGTCGGCGCCGAGCGAGCGAAGCTCACCGGGCGTGGCGGCGAGCATCTGGGCGCGGCGTTCCTCGCGTGCGTGCGGATCGAGCCCGGCCAGGTAGGTCGTGTTGCGGCGCTTGGTGAGCGCGTACGGCTTCACCGGCGCGTCCATGCCGCTCACGCAGCTCACGATAAAGCCCTCAAAGGCAGCCTCGTCGGGCTCAAAGCTGCCGAGCCATTCGCCCGCGCGCGCCACGCGCTCAATCGAAGGATCGATCGCCGGGTCGCGGTAGGTGTAGAACGCCGTCTGGCGCTCGCCGACTGCGCGGAATCCGCAGCCGTACGCACCGCCCTTCACGCGGATCTCGTTCCACAGGTAGTCGTAGGAGAGCGCGTTGGCGGCAACCGCCCAGGCGCCCGTCACGTCAATGCCCAGGCGACGCGGGTCGCACGCGCTTGCCGCAAAGCAGATGTCGCTGGGGATGACAAAGGCCTCGTGGCGGTCGCATGGCGTCGGCACCACGAGCGCGTTGCGGCCGGAATCGGTGCTGTCGCCAGCGCCCAGCCCCAGGTCGCCAGCGGCATCCCAGTACGCGTCAAAGTCCTCGTCGCTGCCGGTAAAGCTCGCCATGCAGCCATCGGCCACAAAGATGCGGCCTGCCAGCTCGGCAAGCTTGGCGCGCAGGTCGTCCAGGCGCTCGTCAAAGTGCTCGAGCAGATCGCGCAGGAACAAGTAGAAGTCTACGCCCGAAAGCTGCTCGCGCACCACGGCCGAAGGCGAGCTGTAGCTCATCGCGCGACCGAGTGCCGCCGAGTGACCGTTGTTGATAAAGCCCTGCTCAAGCCCAATGCGAATCTGCGTGAGCACGTCGCGCATGCGGTCGGCATCGGCATCGAGCAAAAGCGTGCTCGACCATACCTCGCGCGGCAGGCTCGCCAGCGCATCGATCTTCTCGGACAGGGCGCCGGCGCTCACCAGCAGGTAGGGGCGCACGCCGTCCACTTCGGGCTGCGTCATGACTTCGGTCGTAAAGCTCAAAAAGCCGAGCTTGCCAGCGAGCAAGTTGTCGAGTTCCTCGGCCGAGTGCTCGCTCGTGGGCAGCTGTTTGAGAAGGCGGCAGAGCAGTGTCACATGGGGCAAGTCCTTAAACGCGACGCAGCTCAGGTCGAAATACTGCATGGCGTAGGCCAGACGGTTGGTGGGGATGCCGTGGCGCAGGCAGGGGATGGGCGCGGTCGTGTCCGCGACCAGCGGCGGCTCGGGGCGCGCCTCGCCAATGTCGGACACGCGCAGGCGCGGCAGCGTGGCCTTGGCCTCGGGCGTGTCTTCCGCCTCCTGCGCGGCACGCAGCGCGGCCGTGCGCTCGACCACGTCGGCCAGCTCGGCATCGGTCATGGCATCGCGCTTGGCTGCCAGCTCGGCGGCCTCGGCACCCTCCGAACCCTCGGCGGCGTCCACCGGCACCAGCTCGACTAGTGCCATGTGGTCGTTTTCCAGCACCAGCTCGCGCAGCAGGTCCTCAAAATAGCTGCCGTCCAGCTCGCCACGCAGCTCCTCGTACACCGGGCCGTACTTGAGCGCCAACGTCGCGGCGTCGTCATCGTAGAGCCAGGTGCTCAGCGCGTCGCACGCAATGGCCACGCCGTCAGCGATGCCGTAGTCGCGCTGGCGCAGGTCGTATTCGTTGCTGCTGATGATGGCTTCCAGGCGCTCGCGCGGAACGCTGTGCTCGCACAGGTCGCGGCAGGCGTCCTGGAACACGCGACGCAGCTCGCGCGCCACGCCGGGCTGCGCGTTTTGCAGCATGATGAGCTCGTAGGGCTGCAGGCTCTCGGCCGCGGTGTAGCTCACCACGTTGCCGCCCAGACCCGCCGCCAGAATGGCCTTCTTAACCGGTGCTTCGTTGGAGCCCAGCAGCGCCTCGAACAGGATGTCCGCGGCGATCGTGCGCTTGCGGTCGAGTGCGCTGCCCAGTACAAGGCCCAGGCCCACCAGGGCGTTCTCGGGCGTGGTGGCCATCTCGACGCGCTTATACTCGCAGGTCACGGGCGCCTGCACGCCCAGCGGATTGGGTGCCAGCGTGGACGGGTCCTCGTCGGCGGCAACGGCTGCATCCATGCGCCGGCTCGCGGCGCTCGGCTGCGACAGATAGCGCTCGTCCAAAAAGGCCAGCGCGCGGTCCACGTCCAGGTCGCCGTAGAGCGTGATGTAAGAATTGGAAGGATTGTAGTGGCGCGCGTGCGTGTCCAGGAACTGCTCGTAGGTGAGCGCGGGAATCGCGCGCGGGTCGCCGCCACTCTCGTGTGCATAGGCGGTGTCGGGATAGAGCGCGGCGTTGACGGCGTCGTCCAGCACGCTCATGGGGTCGGACAGCGCGCCCTTCATCTCGTTGAACACCACGCCGTTATAGCGCAGCGTGCCCTCGCGCAGGCTCGCGGCGCTGCCGTCGTCCTCGGCTCCCTCCGGCAGGTCCAGCTCGTAGTGCCAGCCCTCCTGCTCAAAAATGGTGGGCTTGGTATAGATGGCCGGGTTGAACACCGCGTCCAGGTACAAGTCCATCAGGTTGTACAGATCCTGCTCGTTGGTGGTGGCAACGGGGTAGATGGTCTTGTCGGGGTAGGTCATGGCGTTGAGGAACGTCTGCATGGAGCTCTTGATCAGGTCCACGAACGGCTCCTTGACGGGAAACTTGGCCGATCCGCACAGCACCGAGTGCTCAAGAATATGGAACACGCCGGTGGAATCGGCCGGCGGCGTCTTAAAGCCAATGGCAAAGGCCTTGTTTTCGTCGTCGCACGCCAGGTACAGCAGGCGAGCGCCCGAGGCAGTGTGGCGCAGCACGTAGGCGTCCGAGTCGAGCTCGGGCACGGTCTCGCAGCGCTCGACGGCAAAGCCGTGGCAGGTAGTGCCGGGCGCCAGCAGTGCGGCGGCAGCGGCGCGCGGGTCGGTTGAGGTGGTGGACATATGCAGTCTCCTTTGACGCCCCAGCGGGGGCGAATCGAGTCGAATCCTCGAGAGTATACCCATATGGGGCTGCGACCCTGCGGCGAACTGGAGACGATGCCAGCGGATTGGGCGAAGGGCTCGCGTGACCGCTGCGCGAGCGTGGAAATTTGGACACTCGCCAAACGAGAGTGGATATTCGGACAGACGAGCGAGGATTTCCGGATACCTATCGAACGAGAGTGGATATTTGGACGGAATTTGCCGCAAAAGCCCCAAAAACCGTTCAAATATCCACTCTCGATATCCGACCGTCCGAAAATCCTCGCTCGTCCATCACTCGCGTATCTCTTGTCCCTCATTCGTCTCTAATATGAGAGATGACAGGAGGATGAGAGAAAAATATGAGAGATAGCTGAGCAGCAAAGAGACAGGCAATCATGGTATTGTCTCAATACCAATTGTTCTACCAGTAATAATATGTATAAATGAAGCAAATGGTAGACATTCCATCTCTATCTATCTCTTATCGCTAAGCCGAGAGATAGAGAGATAGAGAAATAGATGAGAGATAATTTTGAGAGATAACTGAGAGACGAGGGAAATCTATCCGCGGCATTCTCCGCAGGACCGAGCGAAAGGACGTGCAGATGAACGAAAACGAGCTGACCGGTCTGCTTGAGTCTTTAAGGCGCATGGGCTCGGACGATCTTAACGTCGAGGTCAAGGAGAGTGCCACGACGCTTTCCCGCGACGTATGGGAAACGGTTAGCGCATTCGTGAATACCGCTGGCGGAATTATCGTGCTCGGCGTGAGCGAGCGCGCGGGCTTTGTCCCGGTTGAGAACTTTGAGACCGAGAAGGTGCTCAACCAATTCGTAGCGGGCATGGGTGATGCCGGCGGCCGCGGAAAACTGGCCAATCCGCCCAAATACACTATTGAGCGCGTGGAGCTTCGGGGCACCGTGGTTCTCGTTATCACGATTGAGGAGCTCGACCCGTCGAGCAAGCCCTGCTATGTAATAGAGCGCGGCGCCCAGGGCGGCAGCTACAAGCGCATCGATGACAAAGACGTGCCACTTTCATCGACCGAGGTTTTGGCGCTGTCGTCATACGAGCGGACGAGCCCCAGTGATCGCGATGCGGTGCCCGGCGCGGTCGCAGGCGATCTTGACGAGGCCCTGGTCGACCGCACGATAGAGCGTGCTTTCTCGCTGACACCCCGGGCAATGCGCGGCGCGCCGGACAAGAAAACGAAGCTGGAGCGCCTGAATTTCCTCGACTCCCAGGGCAATGTCACTAAGGCCGGGCTCCTGGCTGCGGGTGCCTATCCTCAGCAGTTCTATCCTAAGCTCTTTATCGATGTGGCAGTCTATGCCGGAACGCAGAAGGGCGCGGCGGGGTCGTTGAGGTTCATGGACCGTACGATCTGCGAGGGCACCCTGGGCGAGATGATTTCGGATGCTGTCGCGGCTGTCGCCAAAAACCTGCGCCGCACCTCGACCGTCCAAGGCATTTCGCGTATCGACTCGCTGGAGATTCCCGAGGAGGTCCTGCGCGAGGCAATTGCCAACGCCGTAATCCACCGAGAATACGGAGACCGGTTCTGTGGGCAGTCGATCGCTGTTGACGTCTTTGATGACCGTATCGAAGTGACGAACCCCGGCGGCCTATACGGAGGAAAGACTCGCGAGAACCTGTTTGACGGCAGCTCCCGATGTCGCAATGCGACGCTTGTGAAACTGATGTCGATTGTTCCGCTGCCGGATGGTGCAGGTTCGCCGGCTGAGGGCAATGGCTCAGGCATCCCGATGATGATCGATGCCATGCGCGCGCATGGTCTCGCCGAGCCCCTGTTCTGCCCGGGGTTCGATCGGTTCAAGGTCGTACTTTACCGTTCAAAGATCGAGCCGGTCGATCATGGCGGGGGCTTAATTGTGACGGCACTCAAACATTACGGCGAGCTGGGGACGCGTGAGCTGGCAGAGCGCACGGGGCTCACAATTTCCCAGGTTAGGTCGCGCGTCAACGCGCTCATTGCTCAAGGCGAGCTTGAGCCCACGGCGCCGGCGACGAGCCGCAACCGCAAGTATCGACTGTTGGAGCGCGTGGAATAAATGCGTTAGCGGACGAGGCGACCCAATAATCGACCCTCGATTGGCGCCCACTAAGGTTAAGCGGTTGTTGCCCAGTTGACGGTGATGCTAAAGACTCGGCTTACGCCGGCATGGCCGCGAACCCGTCCATCAAGAACAGCCTAAGAACCAGCTTGATGACATATCCCGGTTTGACTTCAGCCGCGTCAAAGACATGGCGCTCGGCGAGCTCGCTGCAGTATGTATAGATGTCGCGGATAAGGTCCGCGCCCGAAAGCGTAAACATGTAGCCTGCGTCCGAAAGCGCATTGGGCGCGGCGGGCAACTTGGCCATGTGGCAGAACGTTTGCAGGTCGGGCGCCATAACATTCTGGTAGTCGAGGTGGCCGCTGGCATCCCGTGCGGCAAGCTCCAATTGGCGCACAAAATCCAGCGCCGCTGCCAGCACAAAGCTCGGCGTAGGCGCGTTGACGTCCTGAGTGGTCGCCACGAGCCTGCCCGCCGCCTGCGTGACAAGCCAAGCGACCTCGCGCTGGCAACGCACGGCCTTGCGCGTAACCGGCTTGATGGACGAAGAAGAAACGCTCCCCTTAGGCGGATTCGAAGCAGCCATAAGACCCTCCCATGAACAATCCGGCCCAACAAGCCCGGATGAAACACGTGCTACATCAGTATACGGGGAAGTGGGGTAGCGGGGTACAAGCGCGCCAGCGGCAAACCGAGAGCATCAACGATGTGCCGATCGCGGAATGAGATCTCGTAATAATTGACTCTCGGCCATATTATTGAGTGGCATGACTCGCGTTCGTATGGTTGTAGGTGCTGGCGATGAACGACATTGACCTTGCTGTTCCGTTGATGGATGGACCAAGCTATGACCGCGCCTGCAGTCTCGTGCCTTCCGAATACGTTGAGGCATGGGAGTGGTTTCTGGGTGAGGAACAGCGCGGCGGCGTTTGGACCAGCCTTCCGCACCACACCAAGGAAGATAGCTCTCAGTATCAGTATCGTTTGAGAATTGGCTCGGACTTCTTTCCCGTAACGCGGGATTCAGGGATCTTCTGGCCGGGCCAGGATCGGGTGAAGCAAGATCCCAATAAGATCTTTGCGCTTTCGGTCCATAACTCTAAAAAGAGCTTCTACACCGATGTACCTCCGCTCTATTTGGACGATGGTACGTGGGTCATTAAGTATTCGGTCCAAGCGCCAGGCGCCGTTGGTTCTCGAGACCAGAATTACAACCGTAAAATGCTCAACTGCATGGAATGTGGCGTTCCAGTCGGAGTCATATTTGCAACCGAGGTGGGCTACAAGGTGCTCGGCCTTGCGTTTGTTGAACGGTTCGAGCCCGAAAACGGATGGTTTGTTCTGCACGGTCCTGTTCATAAAGGCGGACCGGACCCCCGTTTTGCGCCCGACATGAGCTATCTGAAGCACATGCCCGTCGATATTGAGTTTGCCGGACAGGGTACGACCGACGACGAAAAGGTCCGCTATGCGTTAAGGCGCGAGCGATTGGGGCAGCAATGGTTCCGCAAGCAGCTCGTTGCCGCCTATGATGGCCGTTGCGCGGTGTCGGACTGCGGCGTCAGCGAAGCTCTGGAGGCTGCACATATCGAGAATTACTCGGGACCCAAATCGCAGGTTGCCAGCAACGGCATTCTGCTTCGGCGCGACTTACATGCTTTATTCGATGCTCATCTGATTTCGTTTGAGCCTGTTTGCGGCGAATATCGGCTGTGCGGATCGTACCTGCTGGATAAGACCGACTATGCTTCCTTTGCGGGCGCGACGCTAAGGCAGCCGAATGAACATCAGTGGCGACCCGATACGGTGTTTCTTGAGGCCCATCGCATTGAGTTCGATCGCTCGGAAAAGAAGCGTGAAAAGGCGGGGCTTCTGCCGTATTAGCGTATTTGGCTTTGGCATTCTTTGACGATCGTATTGTTTGATCGGATCGCGTGGCGATGCAATCTCGCGCACGCCCGCCGGTGCATGCTCTTTCTGATTTGTATAGCGAGAGGGGAGCGTGTATGAGCTGGCGAGGCGATATTGCGATGGGGAAGTACGGAAAACTGCCGTGTGCCCTTATAGACAACAATATGTTTCCGAGCGTAGAGGTTGATTGCGGGTCGTTTGTCGTCGCTTGCCCTTGCTGCGGCTCGCAAATACCGTGTCTCGACATTCGGTTCATCGATGCGTGCGACAGGCTCAGCGACGAAGTGAGAAAACGGACAGGCGTTCATATGCCGGTGTATCCGGAGAAATACCCCGTTTGTGGCCTCGATATCGTGTACGACGCCGGCGACGAGGGATAGGTGATGCGGAGGAGCTGACTGTGAGTGTCTTTTGCCTCTACAAATAAATCCCCTCACCGAGTTGCCTGTGGAACTCGGCGTGATGGTCGCGTGCCCAGGTAAAGAGCGCCTGGTCAAAGTCGGTACGCGCGGCCGGGACGCCAAAGACGCCGGCAACTTCGACGCGCGCAAACTCCAGTGCCGGCAGCTTGTTGATGGCAGTGAGGGCAAACGGGGACGAGGGCTCCTCGAACAGATAGCGGCTGCCTTGCAGCGCGTCGCAACTGGTGCACGTGTTGCCGAGCGACGGAGCTTTGGAGGCTCGCGCGCCTACGGGCTTGTAGCCGCAGCGCTTATGAAGGTAGTCGCGGATCTCGCCCGGCACGCAGCCAAGAGCGGGCACGATGGCGAGTGCGTTGGCGTTGGCCGTGTCGATGGCAATGTGCCCGGATTCGTTGGGCGCGTGCGCGATGGCGACGCTCTCGTCGTTATCGGTTCAATAGGGAATGCCGAAGGCCGCGACCGAGGTCTCTTTGTGACACTTCCAGCACTCGCGCTTGCCCAGTACTAGATATATATACGGCGCTGAGGGGTCGGATCGGTCAACACCGGGCAGCCACTCGGCAAAGGGCTCGGGGTTGACGCCGCTGGGTACATACCAGATCTTCTTGGTCCGGTCCCATTTGGCGCCCAGCGCCTTGGCTTCTTTTTTGTGCGAAAAGGGGACATCGAGCTCGGTGCGCATGGCGGCTCCTTGGTGCTGCAGGTGCAAGTGGCTCAAGGATACCGCAGGGCGCAGACATCGCGGCGTTTTGCTGAGAAGTTGCGGTGCGGACTGATTGGTTATGCCGATGGGTAGATCGGCAAGCAGATGGTCGGCTTTTGGCTAGTTGGGCGGTTGGAACTGTCAGCGGATTTGGCGACATAAAACAAAACAGCCCAGATGGCATAGCCTCTGAGCTGCGAACATTTGGTGGGCGTTAGAAGATTTGAACTTCTGACCTCTTCCGTGTCAGGGAAGCGCTCTCCCCCTGAGCTAAACGCCCGATCAAGGATGCGCAAGCGCGCAAGGGATAATATAACGGAGCCTGAACTCGGTGGCAAGAACATTTTTAAAAATCGCTTACATTGTGGAATTCGGGGGCTTCGTCATATCCATTTTAAAAGAGCCTGCTGCCGCGATTTGGCTGTCGCATAATGCAAAGCCATTGCGGTATCGAGCTATGGAAAGACACCTGCGGAATTGTCCTACCGATAAGCGGACAAGCCTCCAGCTGGTGCCTTCGCCGTGGTAAGGTAAGCCGAATTGTTTCCAAGCCGTTTCGGGGGAGTGGAATGAGCAAAGAGTGTGTCGAGCAGGTCGAAGGCACAGGGGCTTCGGTGCCGATGACCGATATATCGAACATTGATGTGCCCGAGGGCACCGACGAGCTCAGCCGCAACACCCGTCGCGCCTGGCGCGAGCGCCTTAACGATGCGTCGTCGCGCAAGATGATCACGGGCGTCTTGGCTACGCTGGTGGGCGGTTCGTTTTGGGGCTTCTCGGGCACCAGCGCGAGCTTTCTGTTCGATATCTACCACGTCGACACCTTGTGGCTTATGAGCGTGCGTCAAATTCTCGCCGGTCTACTCTTTATGGCCGTGGTTGTTACGCGCGACCGCGAGCGCCTGATTAAGCTCTGGACCACACCCGCCGATCGCAAGCAGCTGCTGCTCTTTACCGCCTTTGGCCTGCTGTTCAACCAGTTTTGCTATCTTTCGGCCGTGCGCCTGACGAACGCCGGAACCGCGACGGTGCTCCAGTGCCTGCAGCTCGTTATCATCATGGGCTACGCCTGCGTGACCGATCGCCGCATGCCGCGTACTCGCGAAGTCATCGGCATTGGCCTGGCTCTGGGTGGAACCTTTTTAATCGCCACCGGCGGCGACCCCACCAGCCTGAATATTTCGCCGCTTGGCCTGGCAGCAGGTCTTATGTGTGCGGTCAGCGCCGCGTGTATGGTGGTGATTCCCGCCAAGATCCTGCCCGAATACGGCAGCCCCATCGTCACGGGCTCGGCAATGCTCACGGCGGGCGTGGTCTCATGTGTCTTCGTGCAGCCCTGGGCGCATATGCCGGCGCTCGATGCCGCCGGTATCGAGGCGCTCGCGGTGTTCGTGGTTATCGGCTCATTTTTTGCTTACATGCTCTATATGCAGGGCGTTAAGGACATCGGCTCGGTACGTGCGAGCCTCATCGGAACTGTGGAGCCGGTTTCGGCGACCATCACCAGCGCCGTTATGCTGGGCACGGTGTTTTTGCCGACCGACCTTATCGGCTTTGCCATGATCATCGTGATGATGTTCCTCACGGTGTAGTTGACGCCGCCGCCAAGACAGAAAAGGTGTTGTGCCGCATTTTCGCCAATTGACGTCCGTGTCTGGAGTTTAGCTGTCGACGCTCAAAATGCCATAAACTAGTAACGTTATGGACTTTTTCATTGCGACTCAATTGCGAGGATTTCTTTATGGCTGGTAATCACTTTAAGGGCAGCGATAGCGGCCGTCCTGCAGTTCCGCCGCGTTCGAACGGGGCTGGTAAGGCCGGCATGCCGGGCGGCGCTGGACAGGGCGGTTCCGGTAAGCGCGTGTCCCCGGGCGAGACGGCGATGTTTACCGCTCTGTACGAGCAGTCTCAAAAGGCAAAAAAGACCGGCCGTGCAAAAGGGAATGTCTTTGCGGGCGGTGCAACCTCCACGTCGCAGCCGAGCGGGGCTCCTTCGGTGCCTGCGAACAACGCAGGTGCTGCCAACGCCGCGAATGGCGCCGGCAACGTTAATGCCGGCAAGGCCGCCAACAATACTCCCTCTGCCGGTGGCGCGGGGCTTACGGGTAACCTTGGCACGATTTACACCGGCGCCTCCGAGACTGGTACGTTCGCCCGCCTGGATGATGGCGGTGCCGAGTTTGCGGGTTCGGGTTCCAAGGAAGATTATTACGATTTTGGCTTGAACTACGGTAGCGACGCTTCGTCGAGTTCGACCTCTGACGGTCTGGTCCGTCATCGCCATCGCAAGGGCGAGCGCAAAAAGCGTCACACCGGCGCCATTATTGCCGCTGTGGTCGCGGTGCTTCTCGTTGCGTTTGGCGCAAGCGGCTTTATGCTGCTTAACTCGGCAAAGACCGTAAAGAGTGAAGCGAAGGAGGCTGTCGAGATCGTCGGTGGCCTTAAGGACAAGGTCACGTCGGGCGATTTTTCGACGCTGCCTGACGACGCGAAGAAGATCGATGAGCTCTGCGACAGCATGAAGGCGGAGACCTCGAGCCCGCTGTGGACGGCGGCTTCGTTTATCCCGGTGTATGGCAGTGACATCAACGCAGCCCGCACCATGATTGATGCCCTGTCCGATGTCTCGAGCAACGCGCTGGTTCCCATGGCCGATAACCTTTCGCAGGCTACGCCCGGCAAGCTGTTCCAGGACGGCATGATTAACGTGTCTGCGCTGCAGGCGGTCGCCGATTCGCTTTCCAGCAGCTCGAAGGTGTTCAAGAGCGCCAACGAGAAGGTCCAGGGCATTGGCGATACTCATATTTCCCAGGTGACCGAGCTGGTCGATAAGGCCAAGGACGGCTTTGTCACCCTCAATGGCGCGGTTGACGCGGCGGAGAAGGTCGCCCCCGTCCTTCCCCAGATGCTCGGCGCCAACGGCCAGACGCGCAACTATCTTATGTACGCCATGAACAACGTCGAGATTCGTGCCTGCGGCGGCTTTGGCGGTTCGCAGGGCCTGATTTCGGTCACCGACGGCCAGATGTCGATTGGCGAGTTTGTTCCCCGCATTGGACTCAGTGAGGATGAGGCAGTCGAGAGCGTCGACGAAGAGGATGAGGCGCTGTTCGGCAACCACAGCAACCTGTACAACTCGGGCAATACCTATTCGCCTGATTGGCCCCGCAACTCGCAGCGTGTCGCCGCGCTGTGGAAGTCCCAGTATGGACAGGACGTTGATGGCGTCATCGGTATCGACCCGGTGTTCCTGCAGTATCTGCTGGGCCTGGTCGGTAATGTCTCGCTGCCCGACGGAACGGTTGTCGACGGCACCAACGCCGCAAAGGTCCTCATGCACGATGTGTACTGGAACTATCCGGTCGAGGAGTCGGACGGCATCTTTGCATCCGTCGCCAGTGCTGCCTTCGACAAGATCCTTGGCGGTATCGGCGATGTCGATGTTACGAAGCTTGTCAGTGCCGTTGAGCGCGGTGCCGAAGAGGGCCGTCTGATCGCGTGGATGAGAAACGATGATGAGCAGAATGCCATCAAAGAGACGGGCATTGACGCTTCGCTGCCCGATCCGGATGACCCGAGTGCCGATCCTGTTGCCGGCGTTTACTTTAACAACCTGAGCTTCTCCAAGCTCGACTGGTACCTGAACGCCGATACGCAGATTGGCCAGGGCATCAAGAACGGTGACGGCACGTGCTCCTATCGCATCACCGTTACCCTGACGAACATCATGACGCAGGAGGAGGCTGGCAGGCTGCCCGACTACGTTGCGGCGAGCGCACCCGATGCCGCGCGTGACGACGAGCGTCTGAATGTCTCGTTGTTTGCCCCGACGGGCGGCAACATTACTGATCTGACCGTCGAGGGCACCCAGTTTGGTCTTGGCGCCGCCACGTGGCATGGAATCCCCTTCTATTCGGGCACCGTTGACCTGCATGCTGGCGAGACGACGACGATCGCGTATACGCTGACCACGTCGGCCGAGGCGGGGGACAAGCCGCTTACGCTGCGTCAGACTCCTACATGCCAGGCGGCTCGCGACAGCGCGTCGGCGTAGGGTTTTTCTGGTAGCGCGGATAATCGAGTACCATTTTGGGGCGGACAGGCAATCTGTTCGCCCCTATTTTGTAAGGAGAGCGCATGAAGTACTTTGGCACCGACGGCTTTCGCGGTGAGGCCAACGTTGGGCTGACGGTAGAGCACGCTTATAAGATCGGCCGCTTTGTGGGCTGGTATTACGGCGCCAACCGCGGGGCCAAGGCGCGCGTGATCGTGGGCAAGGACACGCGTCGCTCGAGCTATATGTTCGAGGCGGCGCTGGTGAGCGGCCTGGTCGCGAGCGGCGCGGACGCCTACATGCTGCACGTGATCCCGACGCCGGGCGTGGCGCATCAGACCGTGGAGGGCTGCTTCGATTGCGGCATCATGATCAGCGCGAGCCACAACCCGTTTTGCGATAACGGCATTAAGCTCGTCAACAGCGACGGCTTTAAGATGGACGAGGACGTGCTGGAGCTCATTGAGGACTACATCGATGGCAAGAGCGAGGTGCCGCTGGCAACGGGCAACCACATCGGCGCCACGGTGGACTACATGCAGGGTCGCAACCGCTACATTGCTTCGCTCATCGCCAGCGCGAACTTTTCGCTGCAGGGCGTCAAGATCGGCATCGATTGCGCCAACGGCTCGGCATCCTCGGTGGCCAAGCCGGTGTTCGACGCACTGGGCGCCGATGTGCGCGTGATCAATGCCGCGCCCGACGGCTTTAACATCAATGTCGACTGCGGCTCTACGCATATTGAGCGCCTGCAGCGCCACGTGGTGGAGCAGGGCCTGGATGTGGGCTTTGCCTACGATGGCGATGCCGACCGCTGCCTGGCCGTGGACGAGCGCGGCCGCGTGGTCGACGGCGACCAGATCCTGTACGTGTGCGGTGTGTACCTGAACAAGCACGGGCGTCTCTCGGGCGGTACCGTGGTGCCGACGATCGCCAGCAACTTTGGCCTGGTCAAGTCGCTGGAGCTTGCCGGTCTGAGTGCCGTGACCAGTGGCGTGGGCGACCGTCACGTGTATGCCAAGATGCGCGAGAGCGGTTACAGCTTGGGCGGCGAGCAAACGGGTCATACGATCTTTGGCGATATCGAGCGCACGGGCGACGGCATTATGACCTCGCTGCGCGTGATGGAAGTGATTCGCGCCGAGCGCGAGACACTCTCGCAGCTCACGGCTCCGTGCAAGCTGCTGCCGCAAGCGCAGGTTGCCGTGCGCGTGGCCGACAAGGACGTCGCGCTCGAGAACACGGGCGTGCAGAATGCGATCGCCGAGGCCGAGGCCGCGCTGGCGGGCGAGGGCCGCGTGCTCGTGCGCAAGAGCGGAACCGAGTCGGTTATCCGCGTGCTGGCCGAAGCCCCCGACCAAGCCGCCGCCGACGCCGCCATGAAGCGCATCGCCAACGCGCTGGAAGCCCTGTAGGGGCCTTCGGGGCTGTTTGGCAGGGGGTCACTAATAGGTTGTGGCCAAAAAGTGGCAAATATGAGTACCGTCACTAATTTGGTAGCAGCAATTTCTGCCTCCAAAGGGCATCTTAGCGACTCCCAAATAGCCTGTAGGCCAACGATTTTCTACATGTATCCAATAAATAGGCCCTCAAATGAGACCAATTCCCATTTGAGGGCCTATTTTACCTGAAATAAATGCAATAAAATCGGCAACAGTACTCATATTTGCCTTTTTTGGCCACGACTCCCCAACGACTAGGTGCAGGGGGGGGCGCCGCAGGATCAATCCCGTGGCGCCCCCCCTTGCGTTGGCGTATTGCCTGAGCTTTACAGCTGGTACAGCGTGGTGAACTTGTCCTGCAGGTAGCTGCAGTAGTAGCGGGCATCGAACGCCATGCCACAGGCGCCCTTGATGAGCTCCGGCGCGTCCTTGGCGCGGCCCCACTGCCAAATGCGCTCGCCCAGCCAGGCGCGAACGGGCGCAAGGTCGCCGCTCGCGCAGGCGCCGGTAAGGTCGACGCCGTCGCGGCACATGGCCGGCACGAACATGGCGTCGTAGGCGCTGCCTAGCGCATAGGTGGGGAAGTAACCAAACGAGCCGCCGCTCCAGTGCGTATCCTGCAGGCAACCACGCGTGTCGTCGGGAACGGGGATGCCCAGGTACTCGTTCATAAAGCGATTCCAAAGCGCGGGGATATCCTTGGCTGTGGCCTCGCCGGCAAACAGCATGCGCTCGATCTGGTAGCGCACCATAATATGCAGCGGGTAGGTGAGCTCGTCAGCCTCGGTGCGGATCAACGACGGCTGCGCGATGTTCACGGCGCGGTAGAGCGTGTCCTCGTCGACGTCGCCGTAGACCTCGGGTGCGTGGCGGCGCAGCACCTCGAGCAGCGGTCCCATAAAGGCACGGCTGCGGCCCACGGTGTTCTCAAAGAAGCGGCTCTGGCTCTCGTGGATGCCCATGGAGGTGCCGCCCTCCAGGCAGGTGCGCGCATAGGCGGGATTGACGCCCAGCTCGTACATGGTGTGCCCCGCCTCGTGGATGATGCTGTAGACGTTGGAGATGCAATCGTCCTCGTAGATGTGTGTCGCGATGCGCGCGTCGCCCACCGAGAAGCCCTCGCTAAACGGGTGCTCGGTAAAGGCAAGCGTGGTGTCGTCCAGGTCCAGGCCGACGAGCTTCATAAGGTCGAAGCTCATGGCGCGCTGGGCGGCCTCGGGCACGCGGGCGTGCAAAAAGTCGGCATCGGGCTGCTGGCCGCGCTCGCCGATGGCGTGCACGAGCGGCACGACCGTGGCCTTGACCTCCTCGCAAAACGCGTCGAAGCTCTTGGCGGAAAGGCCGCGCTCGTACTGGTCGAGCCAAACGTCGTATGGGTCGCGCTTGGGGTCCATGAGTTCGGCCTGATGCTTAAGTTGGGCGACGATTCTATCCACATAGGGCTCAAAGCTCGCCCAGTCGTTGGCCGTCTTGGCCTTATGCCACACGGCGTCGGCCTCGCAGGTGAGCCTGGTCCAGGCCTCGGCCTCCTCGGTAGGAATAACGCTTGCCTCGCGCTGGTCGCGGCCGAGCACGCGAATCTCGTCGAGCAGCTGCGGGTCGTCGATCTTGCCGCCGGCGACGGTCTCGCGTGCCAGCGAGTGCACAAGTTCGACAGACTTTTTGCTGGTCAGGAGCTTATGGTGCTCGCCGGCAAGGGTGCCCATGGCGTCGGCGCGCGCTGCGGCGCCGTTGGCGGGGGCAATGGTCGCGCCGTCAAACTCGGCAATCTTGAGCAGGTACTCGCGAGTCCACAGCTTGCCCTCGAGCTTGCGGAATTTTTTGACGGCCTTATCGACCTTCATGCCTTTGGGCGTCTTGTCCGCTGCGGGCTTGGCCACCATATCCTTGTTCTTTCCCATACCATATCCTTGATCTCGCAGGTCGCCCGTCGCACGCGGCGGCGCGGCCAGTTTGCACAGCTACCTACCTTGTACCCAGCGCGAACAAAACGGAACGCGGCGATGCGCTCGCGAAATGTGTTATCCTATAGCCCAATGCGTTGACGGAGAGGGTTTTGCCCGCCGCGTCGCCGGCAAGAGAGGGAAGGTCATGGGCTGCAAGCCTTCCTGCGGTGGCAAGGGCCAAGCGTTCACTCCCGAGCAGCGACCTCAACGGGCACGCGGCCAGTGGCAGCAAAGTCCCAGTAGGGAAGCCGTGAGCCTCGCGACAAGAGGCACAGAGTGGGCGCGGCGGGCCAGACATCCGCCGGGTCAAACAAGGTGGTACCGCGGAATTCAACCGTCCTTGGGCAATGTACATGCCCGAGGGCGGTTTTTTTGTTACCGAACCGGGCCGCGCATCCGCAACATCGGGCGGCGTCAGCCGTCCCGGAGCGCGGATGTGCGAGAGACGAAAGGGAAGACATGAGTCTGATTGATGATCTGGTCAAACTCGAGGAAGAGGCCAAGGAGCTCGTCACTAGCGCTGACGACGCCGCCAAGCTCGAGGCCGCGCGCGTTGAGCTGCTCGGCCGCAAGGGCCGTATCACCGGCCTGATGCGCATGATGGGCAAGCTCGCTCCCGAGGATCGTCCCATGATGGGCAAACGCGCCAACGAGATGCGCCAGCTGATCGAGGGCATGCTCGACGAGCGCATCACCGAGATGAAGGCCGCCGCCCTCAAGCACGCACTCGAGCACGAGGCCGTCGACATCACGCTGCCGGGCATCCGTCCGCAGATCGGTCACCAGCACCTGATCAAGCAGATCATCGAGGAGGCCGAGGACATCTTCTGCGGCATCGGCTACACCGTCGAGTCCGGCCCCATGGTCGACACCTCCTACTACAACTTTACCGCGCTCAACGCTCCCATGGATCACCCGAGCCGCTCGGCCCGCGATACCTTCTACGTGGTCGACAACAACCCCGGCAGCGTCGCGCACCCCGAGGCTCACGCCCACGGCGAGTCCGACGTGCTCCTGCGCACCCAGACCTCGGGCGTACAGATCCACACCATGGAGTCGCAAAAGCCGCCCATCTACATGATTTGCCCGGGCACCGTCTACCGTCCCGACACGGCCGACGCCTGCCACCTGCCGCAGTTCAACCAGATTGAGGGCCTGGTCGTCGACGAGGGCATCACCTTTGGCGACCTCAAGGGCACGCTCGACTACTTTGTTAAGTGCATGTTTGGCGAGGACCGCAAGACGCGTTACCGCCCGCACTTCTTCCCCTTCACCGAGCCGAGCTGCGAGGTGGACGTGAGCTGCCACGTGTGCGGCGGCAAGGGCTGCAACTTCTGCAAGCACAGCGGCTGGATCGAGATCCTGGGCTGCGGCATGGTCGACCCCAACGTCCTTATCAACTGCGGCATCGACCCCGAGAAGTACACCGGCTTCGCCTTTGGTATTGGCGCCGAGCGCGTCGCGGCACTGCGCTACGACCTGCCCGACCTGCGCACGTTGATGACTGGTGACATGAGGTTCTTGAACCAGTTCTAGAACGCTTTCTTCTTAGTTGCAGTTTCCGGCTCAAAGCCGCATTTATGAAAGGAGACCAGTTATATGCGCGTTTCTTACGACTGGCTCAAGACCATGATCGATATTCCGGAGGATCCCAAGACCCTTTCGGACGAATATATCCGTACCGGCACCGAGGTCGAGGCGATCGACACCGTGGGCGAGTCCTTCGACCACGTGGTGACCGCCAAGGTGCTCACCAAGATCCCGCACCCCGATAGCGACCACATGTATGTGTGCTCGGTCGATGTGGGCGACAAGAATCTCGACGCCGACGGCAATCCCGCTCCGCTGCAGATCGTCTGCGGCGCGCAGAACTTCGAGGCCGGCGACCACATCGTCACGGCCATGATTGGTGCCGTGCTTCCCGGCGACGTTAAGATCAAGAAGAGCAAGCTTCGCGGCGTCGTGTCCATGGGCATGAACTGCTCCGCGCGCGAGCTCGGCCTGGGTGGCGACCACTCCGGCATCATGATCCTGCCCGAGGATACGCCCTGCGGCATGCCGTTTGCCGAGTACGTGGGCTCGAGCGACACCGTGCTCGACTGTGAGATCACGCCCAACCGTCCCGACTGCCTGTCCATGATCGGCATGGCCCGCGAGACCGGCGCCATCTTCGACCGCGATTTCCACGTTGAGCTGCCCGCCATCAAGGTCGAGACCGGCCGCGCGACCGACGACGAGCTTTCCGTCGAGATCGCCGACGAGGGCCTGTGCGACCGCTACGTTGCCCGCATCGTGCGCAACGTCAAGGTCGGCCCGTCGCCAGACTGGATGGTCAAGCGCCTCAACGCCCTGGGCGTGCGCCCGCACAACAACATCGTCGACATCACCAACTACGTGATGATGCTCACCGGTCAGCCGCAGCACGCCTTTGACCTGGACACCTTTGCCGAGCGCGATGGCCACCGTCGTGTGGTGGTTCGTGCCGCCCAGCAGGACGAGAAGTTCACGACGCTCGACGGCGAGGAGCGCGTGCTCGACGCCGGCATGGGCCTCATCACCGACGGCGAGCGCCCCGTGGCGTTGGCCGGCGTTATGGGTGGCATGGATTCCGAGATCGAGGACGATACCGTTGACGTGATGGTCGAGAGTGCCTGCTTCAACGCCGGCCGCACCTCGCACACCAGCCGCGACCTTTCGCTGATCTCCGACGCTTCCATCCGCTTTGAGCGCCAGGTCGACGAGACCGGCTGCGTGGACGTCGCCAATGTGACGTGCGCGCTCATCGAGGAGATCGCCGGCGGCGAGGTTGCTCCCGGCTATGTCGACGTTTTCCCCGCGCCCAAGACCATCGACAGCATTAAGCTGCGCCTGGCCCGCGTGCACGCCATCTGCGGTGCCAACATCGAGCCCGACTTTATCGAGCGCTCGCTCACCCGCCTGGGCTGCACCGTCGAACGCGACGGCGAGGACTTTATGGTCACGCCGCCGAGCTTCCGTCCCGACCTGTCGCGTGAGATCGACCTGATCGAGGAGGTCCTGCGCCTGTGGGGCATGGGTCGCGTCACGGCGACCATTCCGGCTGCCAAGAACCACATCGGCGGTCTGACGCGCGAGCAGAAGCTTACCCGCAAGGTTGGAGAGATCCTGCGCGCCTGTGGCCTCAACGAGACCACGACCTTTGGCTTTGCCGCCCCGGGCGACCTGGAGAAGATTGGCATGTCCACCGAGGGCCGCGGCTGCCCCGTGGTTCTCATGAACCCGCTGGTAGCCGAGCAGACCGAGATGCGTCGTTCGCTGCTGCCGGGCCTGCTGCAGTCCGTGGCCTACAACGAGGCGCACGGTACGCCCAACGTACACCTGTACGAGGTCGGCAGCCTGTTCCACGGTCGCGAGAATGCCAGCCTGCCCAAGGAGACCAAGTCCGTGGCGGGTGTGCTCTCGGGCCAGTGGAGCGAGCAGTCCTGGAACATGAAGTACCGCAAGCTGCGCTTCTTCTTTGGCAAGGGCATCGTCGAGGAGTTGCTCGCCCAGCTGCGCATCGAGAAGGTTCGCTTCCGTCCCGTCGAGGGCGAGGGCTATGCCTTCCTGCAGCCGGGTCGTGCTGCCGAGGTGCTCTCGGGCGGTACCGTGCTGGGCTGGGTTGGCGAGATTCACCCCGAGGCGCGCGAGGCTATGGGCATTGACGAGGTCGTCGTTGCCTTTGAGCTCGACCTGGACAAGCTGATCAAGGGCGCCCGCAACCAGGAGAACTACCGCGAGTTCTCGCAGTATCCGGCTGTTGAGCACGACCTTGCTATCGTGGTCGACAACACCGTGACCTGCGAGGATCTTGAGCGCCGTATTACCAGCGCCGGCGGCAAGCTGCTTGAGGGCGTGCGCCTGTTCGACGTCTACCGCGATCCCATCCGCATCGGAGCGGGCAAGAAGTCCATGGCCTTTGCGCTTACGTATCGCTCCGACGACCACACGCTCACCAGCGAAGAGGTCGAGAAGGCGCACCAGAAGATCGTCACCAAGGTGTGCAAGGGCGTAAACGGCGAGGTCCGCGGCTAGGTCCTGCACTGGGGTATGGGTCAGCGGTGGCTGCTGCCGAGTCCTACGTGACCGCTATGCTCGGTATGAGGCACCGTTGAGCCTGCATATATGACACGCGCATTACATAACGGCGTGCTGCTTTGTCGGCAGTGCGCCGTTTTGCTATGATAGCCCGCGTCGTGTTACGAATCTGACATTACGTAACACTGGAAAGGTGATTCAAACGGCGTTGCAATTCCGTGCGCCGACAACCGGGAGGCGTACATGCACATTCCAGATAATTATCTGTCCCCGCAGACCGATGCCGTCATGGCAGTGGCGATGGTGCCCGTTTGGGTTCACTGTATCAAGAAGGTGCGCGCCACGCTCGATCGCGAGCACATGGCGTTCCTGGGCATCTGCGCCGCATTCTCCTTCTTGCTCATGATGTTCAACGTGCCGCTGCCCGGCGGTACCACTGGTCACGCCGTTGGTGGCGCGCTCATCGCGCTGCTGCTGGGCCCCGAGGCTGCTGCCATTGCCGTCTCGGTCGCGCTGGCGCTGCAGGCGCTGCTGTTTGGCGACGGCGGCATTCTGTCCTTTGGCGCCAACTGCTTTAACATGGCCTTCGTGCTGCCGTTTGCCGCTGCTATCGTGTTCCGTGCACTCAACAGCCGCTTGCACGACAAGAGCTGGGGCACCTCGGTTTCGGCCATCGTAAGCGGCTGGGTCGGCCTGTGCCTGGCGGCCCTGTGCGCGGCGATCGAGTTCGGTATTCAGCCGATGCTCTTCACCAACGCCTCGGGTGCTCCGCTGTACTGTCCCTTCCCGCTGTCCGTGGCTATTCCGGCCATGTTGATCCCGCATATGCTGGTCGCCGGTGTCGTCGAGGGCGTGGCGACGGCCGCCATCTACGGTTTCATTAAGAAGACGGCGCCGAGCGTTATCGTCGGGCCCGAGGCTTCCGACGGCCTGCTGGAGTCCGAGGGCGCAACCGCCAAGAAGACCTCGCTGGTCCCCACGCTCATCCTGGTCGCTGTGCTCGTGGTGGCTACGCCGCTGGGTTTGCTTGCTACCGGTGACGCCTGGGGTGAGTGGGACGCCGAGGGCGCTGCAACTGCCGTCCAGGAGGCTGGCGACGACAGCCTGCAGGCTTCGGTCGGCCTCGATGCCCCGACCTTTGCCGACGCTCTGCCTACGGGTGATTACCTGCAGGCCTATTCCGAGGAACAGGGTCTTGGCTTTGCCGGTCAGGCTGCCATGTATATCCTGTCCGGCGTGATTGGCGTGGCGGTGCTCACCATCGCATTCCGTCTGATCTCGCTGACGGTTAAGGAAAGCGGTGCTCATGGCAATAGCCGAGCTGCCTAGCTGGCTTGCGGCCGAGGAGCGATACGAGCCCGTGGGGGCTCGGCATCGTGTGATGCAAAAGAATGTCCTGCACCTGGCGAGCCTGCTTGAGCGGGTTCGCCTGGGTGGAGGCGCGCACGAGGGCGGGTCGATGGTCGACCGCGCCCTTTCTTGCGTTTCGGCTCCGGTGCGCCTGGTGGGGATGTTCGTTTGCGTCCTGTGCGTGTGTCTGGCGCAAAGTCCGCTGTACCTCATGTTGATGGCGGCTATCGCGCTGGTGCTCGTTGCCGTGCGCCCTGTACGCGGGCTGCGCGCGACCTTTGTGCCGGCGTTGGCTGCCGCGGGGTTTGCCGTGGTTCTGGCGCTGCCTGCCCTGCTGCTGGGCGCTTCCGCTACGGGCGCCATGCTCAAAATTGCGCTCAAGACGTTCATTAACGTGTCGCTCGTGCTGGGTGTTTCGTGGACGCTCACCTGGAACCGCATGTCGGCGGCGCTCAAGATGCTTCATCTGCCCGACGAAGTTATCTTTACGTTTGATATGGCGCTCAAGCACGTCGAGGTGCTGGGTCGCACGGCGCACAATTTGTGCGAATCGGTCATGCTGCGCAGCGTTGGCCGTGCGCCTGAGGGATTTTCGCGTACCGATTCGATCGCGGGTATCATGGGCATGACCTTTATCAAGGCGATGGAATGCAGCCGCGCGATGGACGAGGCTATGCTTTGCCGCGGTTTTGCGGGTGCGTATCCGGCGTCCGCGCGCGCCGGGTTTGGCTGGCGCGATGCGGTCTATGCGGCCGGCGTGGCGCTGCTGGCGGTGTTGTGCGCCGTGCTGTAGGCGCTGCTGGTTCCGGCTGGGGATGCAAATAGGGAAGGGCGACGTTTTGACGATCGATATGAATAGTGCGGCGGGCACGAACGGTGCGGGCGGCGCCGAGGTCGCGCCGCTCATCGAGCTGCGCGACGTGGTGTTCTCCTATGCGGGGCATACGGTTGTCGATGGCGTGTCGCTGCAGGTCGATCGTGGTGAACTCGTTGCCCTGCTCGGTCCCAACGGCTGCGGTAAGACGACGATTATGCGCCTTATTAACGGCCTTAAGCTCGCGGACGCAGGGGCATACCTGTTCGACGGGCACGTGGTCGATGCGGCGTTTCTAAAGGATTCCGCGGCCGCCCAGCGTTTTCATCAGCGCGTGGGCTTTGTGTTCCAGAATGCCGACGCCCAGCTGTTCTGCGCTACGGTGGGCGAGGAAGTTGCTTTTGGTCCCGCGCAGATGGGGCTGCCGGCAGACGAGCTCGAGCGCCGTGTGCGCGATGCCATGGGGCTGTTCCAGGTTGCCGACCTTGCCGACGCCTCTCCCTATCAGCTTTCGGGCGGGCAAAAGAAGCGCGTTGCGCTGGCTGCGGTGGTGTCGATGAACCCGGATATCTTGGTCCTCGACGAGCCTACCAATGGGCTCGACGAGGATTCATGCGACATCGTGGTCAACTTCTTGCTGGCCTACGTCGCGGCGGGTAAGACGGTCTTGATGAGCACACATCACCAGGATTTGGTGCGACGCCTGGGTGCCCGTGCAATCTATATCGATCGATATCACCATGTGGTCGAGGCGCCTTCGCCGTCGTATGGAACCGAAAGCGGTGCTACGGACTAGTTGCTGCGTAGAGCGTGCGTAGCCGCCCGCGCGGCTTTGCCGTGATGGTATAGTTATCCAGGTTTTTTATGGGGGTGGCTATGCCAAGCTGGAACATTCATATCGCTCAGACGGAGCGTTTGCTGGAGCGCACCGGTGCGCTTGCCAATAGCGTGCGCGACCGCAATGCCTTTTTGTTTGGCTGCGTGGTTCCGGATATCTTCGTGGGCTATATGGTCCCTGGCATCGCCGATCCCATCCCGTACCGCATTACGCACTTTGCCAAGCCTGAACCCATCCCTAAGCCTCGTGAGCATGAGTTCTGGGATACCTATGTGGCGCCGCTGCTTAACGGCGCACCCGCGGGCGAACCCGCCGAGGCTACCTCGATTGTCGAGGAGCGCGAGCGACTGAATCGCGTGCACTATCCCCAGCGCTACAGGGATGCCGAGCCGGTTGTCGGTCCCGGCGCTCGTGAGTTCTCGCTTGCGTCCGAGGACGTGGCGCAGTCGTTGCTCGATTTGACATTGGGTGTCTGGTCGCATCTGGTGGCCGATACCGTATGGAATACGCGCGTGAATCAGTACCTGGAGGCGCACGGCGGCAAGCCGTGCGAGGAGTTCCGCATTAAAAAGCAAGGCGACTTTGACTGGTTCGGCAAGACGCTCGGCATTGTTTCGATTCCGCGCGCGACCGATCGCCTGTATACTGCGGCGACGCGTTTTGGGCAGTATCCCATCCATAAGGAGTATGTGCTCAAGACCATTGGCGTTATGCACGAGATCGTGCGCGAAAACCCCGGCGAGCCCGACCATCCGCCATACCGCCTGCTGACCGATAAATTCTTCGACGCAACGTTTACCGAGGTCATCGAGCTGACCGAGGCGGGCTTTGCCGCCCGTGTCGAATCGCCCGATGTGCCTGCGCTGCCCCTGATTGCTAGCTGCTAGCTGGCCGGCCCGGCAGTGAATAGCTCAACCCAATCGACAAGTAGCTCTTGCCGTAAGGTATCTTCGGCAATGCGCTCCTGTTTGGTCTTTGGGATGTGGGGAAGCCCGGCCTTTTTATGGATGAGCTCGGCTATGTGGTCGAAGCTCTTCTTCTCCTTGATCTGGTCATAGGTAATTTGGATGACGTCGTAGCCCATGCTTGTGAGGGCGGTGGCGCGCTCGGCATCGGAGAGGCTCGCGGCTTCGCTGTCGTGGGCAGAGCGGCCTTGGCATTCCAGAATGACGCCCATGCTGTCGGTGGCGCTTTCGATGAGGATATCGGCGTAGCAGCAGGTTTTGTCATACAGCGAACGTGCGGCTTCACTGAGCGGGATGCGCGCGTTGTTGGCGATTTCGATGCCCTGGCCGCCCTCGTCGCGAGGGAGCGAGATAAGCATGGAGGTCTGTACTTCGAAGGGCGAGGCGGCCTGCCCCGTCATGTGCTCGGCCGCCCAGCGCAGTTGTTTGACGCCGCGCAGGCCTGCGGCTTGCTTGGCGAACGCGGCGATATCCGTTGCGGTAGGAAGCGGCGTGCGCTTCCACAAGTTGGTGTCATTGCCCTTGGTGTCGTTAACTCGCTCCCAGCCGCAGTTAGGTGGAATGAACTTAAGCGAAATAGCTTCATCGAGTTGTTGTTGCGTTCGCTCGCAGGGCTTAAACACTGCAAAGGAGCCGCACATCTCGTAGCACGCCATGAGTAACTGGTTGCGTGAGACCTGCGTGGCAAGGCTGAGCAGCGTGAACTCCGGTGAAGTGACATCAAATCCATGTTCAGTCTGTCTAAACGACCCCGGAGGTGGTTCTTGGGTCAGGAGGTGCGATTTAAACAGGCTTCGCGACCCGGATTGTGCCCGAGTGAATACTAGCCTGTGAAGCGGTGCGTGAAGCAGGTCTTTTACAACTGCATGGCTTCCGAGGCCGCAACATCTGCGATCCATATTGCCAAGGCTAATGACGGGGTAAAGGCCTAATACCTGCGGCGGGATACGGTGATAGTAAAAAGCGGATTGACCGCATAGCGTCAGGTCCATGACGTCCTCCTGGTAGAAATATGCTTTTGGACCGTGCGATGCCAGTGTTAATTCGGAAGTATGCGGCAAAATCTGAACCCTATGAGCGGACCTGGCTTTTGAGGCTAGTTTATCAGGCATTTTGTTGCGAAAAAACGGGGTGTGCTCGGAGGTCTCAGAATTTGCCGCATACTTTCGAAAACCAGGTCGATCTGGCTCTTGCTAAAACGATTTAGCAGCGTCCGTTAAGGTGTGGGTTTGCCACCGGGCGAACACTTTTAGCGCTTGGGACTTTATTTTTTGGGCCTCGAAGGGTGGATTTCGCGCTTTTGGTAAAGAAATGAGTGCGCGTTTTGCCGTGCGACGGCATTGGCACAGAAAAAGGGTCCGGAAGGCAATGCCTTCCGGACCCTTTGCAATGCAAATTTGCTTGCAAGTACGATTTAGCGCACCTGAGCGACGTAAGCGACGTTGGTCGAGGAGACCTTGTCCTCGAGCTGGACGCTCATGCGGGGGTCGCCGGCGGTGGCGACGGTCAGATCGCCGGCCTCGACGTAGCCGAGCTCCTTAGCGGTCTCGATCGCCTTGACGATCGTGCCGTTGACGGTGCCCTGGGTAATCTCGGCCTGGTGCGGGATAACGCCCCAGTACATGATCATCTGCTGGACGGCCCACTCGTGGCGGGAGAACGCGCAAATCGGCATGTTGGGACGGAAGTGCGAGATCAGGCGAGCGGTACGACCGGTGGTCGTCGGCACGGTGATGCACTTGGCGCCAACGGTGGTAGCCATGTTCACAGCGGACATACCCACAACGTTGTTGACGACGCGGGTGCCGTGAGCGTCAGCAGGAACCTCGAGCGGAGCGTGAGCCGGGAGGTACTTCTCAGTCTCGAGAGCAATGCTGGCCTGCATCTTGACGGCCTCGACCGGGTACTTACCGGCAGCGGACTCGCCAGAGAGCATAACGGCGTCGGTGCCGTCGTAGATGGCGTTAGCAACGTCGGCAACCTCGGCGCGCGTCGGGCGCGGGTTCTGCTGCATGGAGTCGAGCATCTGCGTAGCGGTGATGACGGGCTTGTAGGCCGCGTTGCACTTAGCGATGATCTCCTTCTGGATGTGCGGAACGAGCTCGGGCTTGATCTCGATGCCCAGGTCGCCACGGGCGACCATGATGCCGTCGGAAGCCTCGAGGATCTCGTCGAAGTTCTCGACGCCCAGGGCGCACTCGATCTTCGGGAAGATCGTCACGTGCTCGCCACCGTTCTCGCGGCAAAGCTCGCGGATGCCGCGGACGGACTCGCCGTCACGGATGAAGGAAGCGGCGATGTAGTCGATGTTCTCGGTCAGGCCAAAGAGGATGTCCTGACGATCGCGCTCGGTGATAGCGGGCAGCGAGATGTTGACGTTGGGCATGTTGACGCCCTTGCGCTCGCCGATCAGGCCGTCGTTCTTAACGACGCAGGTCATGTCCTGGCCGTCGACGGACTCGACCTCGAGGGCAACCAGGCCGTCATCGATCAGGATGAGGGAGCCCTTCTCGACCTCGGAGGGCAGAGCCAGGTAGTCGAGGGAGATGTGCTCAGAGGTGCCGTGGAAATCCTCGGACGTGGGCTGAGCGGTGACGACGATCTTGTCGCCGGTCTTGACGGCAACCTTCTTGCCGTCGACCAGAAGGCCGGTGCGGACCTCGGGGCCCTTGGTGTCGAGCATGATGGCCACGGGGATGCCGAGCTCGCGGGAGAGGGCACGGACGCGCTCGATGTTCTTGCGGTGGTACTCGTGGCTACCGTGGGAGAAGTTGAAGCGCGCGACGTTCATGCCGTGAAGGATGAGCTGACGCAGCACCTCCTCGTCCTCGGTAGCGGGTCCCATCGTGCAGACGATCTTGGTCTTCTTCTTGTTGAACGCCATGTGTACCTCTCTCTTGTGTGTGCGATGGCCTGAGCCAACTGACCGATGTTAGCAGACGACGCTGCGTTCAACGAAGTCAGTGCCGCTGGCGAATGCGCGCGCGTTGTCGAGCGTGACGCGCGCGATCTCGCCGAGGGCCTCGTGAGTGAAGAACGCCTGGTGGCTCGTCATGACGACGTTGGGG
>DBFBGO010000025.1:0-40530 GCA_048201895.1 Collinsella sp.
AACATCAGACCCCATATATCGGCGGTCGGCGCACCTGCGCGCCGACCGCTTTTTTGAAAACCTAGGGACCCGCGTTCGCCCCGGCCGCCCGGCGGCATATGAAGTCGCCTGCTCGGACAGTCCTGACTCGCACGGAGAGCACATTAAGTGCTCTCCGGCTCGTGCGGAACTCGCGATCGACTTCATATGCCGCCGGGCGGCCGGGGCGAACGCGGGTCCCTAGGTTTTCAAAAAAGCGGTCGGCGCGCAGGTGCGCCGACCGCCGATATATGGGGTCTGATGTTTTTGACCGGAGAGGACTACTTACTCGTCGAGGAGATCCTCTGGCATGTCGTTGCCGTCGCCTAGGTCGACTGGAGCCTCTTCGGTGTCGGCTGCGGCCTCGGAACCTTCGCCTTCGGGCCTCTCTTTGGCGGCCGTCATGCGGGCCACGGCGCAGATGCGGTCGTTGTCGTCGACGGTCATCATCTTGACGCCCTGGGTGGCGCGGCCAGTCTGGCTGATTTCGTCGGTCTTGACGCGAATGACCGTCGCGCCCTCCGTCACGATGAACAGCTCGTGCTGCGGGCCCACCGTCTTCATGGCCGCGAGGTTACCCTTGCGCTCGGTCATTTGGATGGTGTAGACGCCCTGGCCGCCGCGATTCTGCTCTGGGTAGTCCGCGACCGGCGTGCGCTTGCCGTAGCCGCGCTCGGTGATGACGAACAGATCGCCGTTGCCGTTAGTGACTTCCATGCCCAGAACGCTCACGCCGTCCTTCATACCGATACCGCGAACGCCGCTGGTATCGCGGCCGGTGGCGCGCACCTGCTCCTCGGAGAACATGATCGCCTTGCCCGCGGTGGTGGCCAGGATAATCTTGTCACCCTCGCGCACGCGGCGCACGTTCAGCAGTGCGTCGTCGTCGCGCAGGTTGATGGCAATGAGTCCATCACGGCGGCTACGATCGTAAGCGCTCATCACGGTCTTCTTGACCATGCCACTCTTGGTGGCAAACATCAGGTACTCGTCGGCAGGGAACTCGCGGCAGCTGATGATGCTCGCGATCTTCTCGCCCTCCTCGAAGGGCAGCAGGTTGACGATCGCGGTACCGCGCGCCTGGCGCGTACCCACCGGCAGCTCGTGCACCTTCAGGCGATAGACCTTGCCCTTGCTCGAGAAGAACAGCACGTACTCGTGCGTGGACGCGATGAACATCTCATCGATAACGTCGTCCTCTTTGAGGTTGACGCCCGACACGCCCTTGCCACCGCGCTTCTGGGCACGGTAGGCAGCCACCGGGATACGCTTAACGTAGCCGGTGTGGGTGATGGTCACGACCATATCCTCGTCGGCAATGAGGTCCTCGACATCCAGGTCCTTCTCAACCTGGCTGATCTCGGTGCGGCGCTTATCGCCGAACTTCTTGGAGATCTCGCGCATCTCCTCCTTGATGACACCCAGGATCTTCTCCTCATGCGCCAGCAGGTCCTCGTAGTAGGCAATGGCGCGGCGCAGGCCGTCCAACTCCTCTTGGATCTTGTCACGCTCCAGGCCGGTCAGGCGGCGCAGCTTCATCTCGAGGATGGCCGTGGTCTGCTCGGGCGTAAAACCAAAGCGCTCGATCAGGCGGCTGCTGGCCTCGGAGTCGGTCTGCGAGGAGCGGATGATGCTGATGACCTCGTCGATATGGTCGAGAGCCATCAGGTAGCCCTCGAGGATATGGGCACGTGCCTGGGCCTTCTTAAGGTCGAAGCGGGTGCGGCGGGTGACGACGTCGACCTGGTGATCGATGTAGTGCTGCAGCATCTCGCGCAGGCTCAGGCATTTGGGAACGCCGTTGACGAGCGCAAGGTTGTTGGCACCAAAGGTCGTCTGCAGCGAGGTGTACTTATACAGGTTGTTGAGCACGACCTGCGGAATGACGCCCTTCTTGAGCTCGATGACCAGACGGATGCCCTTCTGGTTGGACTCATCGCGCATATCCGAGATGCCTTCGATGCGCTTGTCGTTGACGAGCTGGGCGATCTTCTCCTGCAGGGTGCCCTTGTTGACCATGTAGGGAATCTCGGTAAAGACCAGGCGGCTGCGGCCGGTCTTGGTGGACTCCACATGTGCCTTGGCACGCACGGTAATGGAGCCGCGGCCGGTCTCGTAGCTCTGCTTAATGCCGGCGCTGCCCATGATGATGGCGCCGGTGGGGAAGTCCGGACCGGGCATGATCTGCATGAGCTCGTCGACGGTGGCGTCGGGGTTGTCGATCAGGTAGCAGGTGGCCTCGATCGCCTCGGTGAGGTTATGCGGGGCGATGTTGGTGGCCATGCCGACGGCAATGCCCTGACTGCCGTTGACCAGCAGGTTGGGGAAGCGTGCAGGCAGCGCCACGGGCTCGGCGAGCGATTCATCGTAGTTGGGCTGCCAGTCGACGGTATCCTTCTGCAAGTCACGCAACAGTTCCATGGCGGGCTTTGCCAGGCGGCTCTCGGTGTAACGCATGGCCGCCGCGCCGTCGCCGTCGATGTTGCCGAAGTTGCCGTGACCGTCGATGAGCGGCGTGCGCATGGAGAACCACTGCGCCAGACGGACCATGGCCTCGTAGACCGCAAAGTCACCGTGCGGGTGGTACTTACCGATAACTTCGCCGACCGTCCAGGCCGACTTCTTGTGCGGTCGGTTGGGGTAGATGCCGCTCTCGTTCATCGCGTACAGGATGCGGCGGTGCACCGGCTTTAAGCCGTCGCGCACGTCCGGCAGGGCGCGCGCCGTGATGACCGACATCGAATACTCGATGAACGACTGCTTCATCTCGCGGCCAAACTCCGAAATCTGGAGCTGGCCGCCGTTGATATCCTCGCCGGCCGAGGCGCCGCGATCGACTTCGCCAAAGCTCTCCTCGAGCTCGGCGTCGTCGTCTTCTTCCTCATCATCATCGGCATCGGGGTTATAGGCGTCCGGGTCGCCGTCCTCGCCCTGCTCAGCACGGGCAAGCAGGCGCTTCAGATCATCGGGCATACCGGCATCGCCGGCCTCGTCCATGCCCTCGTTATTGTTGATATCGTCTGCCACGTTACCTCCTCTTAAGCGTCAAGGAATCGTGCATCATGTGCATGCTTCTCGATGTACTCGCGGCGATAGCCGACCTCGGAACCCATCAGCTCGCGCACGGCGCGGTCCGCCACCACGGCGTCCTCGATCGACACGCGCTGCAGAATGCGGGTCTTGGGGTCCATCGTCGTCGAGGCAAGCTGCTTGGGGTCCATCTCGCCCAGGCCCTTGTAGCGCTGGACGGTATAGCCCTTGCGCTTTTTGGTGATTTTGCCGTCCTTGGCCTTGCCGTCCTCGTCGTTATCGTCGGGGTTTAGGCCCAGACTCTGGATGGTGTCGCGCAGGATCTCGTCTTCGGGCTGGCGGCCGTTGGGATACACGTAGTGGATCTTGTTGCGCACCTTAATGCCAAAGATGGGCGGGCAGGCAACATAGACGTAGCCGGCATCGATCAGCGGACGCATGTACTTGTAGAAGAACGTCAGCAGCAGGATGCGGATATGCGCACCGTCGACGTCTGCATCGGTCATGATGATGATCTTGTGGTAGCGCGCCTTGGTGATATCGAAGTCGCCGCCGTCGCCGGCACTCGTCGTGACGCCGCAACCGATCGCGGTAATCAGCGACTGGATGGTGTCACTCGAGAACGCGCGATGGTCACCAACGCGTTCGACGTTCAAAATCTTGCCGCGCAGGGGCAGAATCGCCTGGATGTCTCGGCGACGGCCGTCCTTGGCCGAACCGCCTGCCGAGTCGCCCTCTACGATAAAGAGCTCGGTCAGCTCGGCATCGCGCACCGAGCAGTCAGCGAGCTTGCCGGGCAGTGACGCCGTCTCGAGCAGGCTCTTGCGGCGGGTCGCCTCGCGCGCCTTGCGAGCGGCGTTGCGGGCCTTGCAGGCCTGCTGGGCCTTCTTGACGATCTCGCGGGCGGGTTTGGGGTGCTCCTCCAGATAATCGGTCAGCCCATCGGTCACAATCTTGAGCGTGAGCGCGCGCATGTAGGAGCTGCCGAGCTTGGCCTTGGTCTGACCCTCAAACTGCGGGTCGGGCAGCTTGACCGAGATGACGGCCGAAAGGCCCTCGCGCACGTCGTCACCGCTCAGGTTGGCGTCCTTCTCCTTGAGCAGGTTCTGCTTGCGGGCGTAATCGTTGATCACGCGGGTGAGGGCGGTACGGAAACCCTCGAGATGCATGCCGCCCTCGGGGGTGTAGATGTCGTTGGCAAACGACATCACGTTCTCGCCGTAGCCGCTATTCCACTGCAGGGAAACCTCGACCTCGCCCATCTTGGCCACAGGCGCGTCCGGGTCCGATTTGCCCTCGATATAGATGGGCTCCTTAAAGGCCTCGGGAACGTCCTTGCCCTCGTTGAGGAACTTGACGAAGTCGATGATGCCGCCCTCGTAGCAAAACTCCTCCACATGGGGAGTCGCATCTCGCTCGTCGGTCAGCACGATTTTGAGGTTCTTATTGAGGAACGACGTCTCCTGCAGACGGTTGTGCAGCGTATCGAAATCGTAGATGCAGGTCTCGAAGATCTCATCGTCGGGCCAGAAGGTGACGGTGGTGCCCGTCGAATCCGAGGTGCCCACGACCTCCATCTTCTTGACGGTCTTGCCGCGCGAGAACTCCATCTCGTAGGTGTTGCCGTCGCGACGAACCTGAACGACCACGCGCTTGGACAGTGCGTTGACGACGGAGATGCCAACGCCGTGCAGGCCGCCCGAGACCTTATAGGCCGAGTTATCGAACTTACCGCCGGCGTGCAAGATCGTCATGACGACCTCGAGCGTCGGGATCTTTTTAACAGGGTGCTCGTCGACGGGGATGCCGCGCCCGTTGTCGACGACCGTGATGGAGTTGTCGGCGTGGACCGTCACCTGGATCTCGGTGCAGAAACCGGCCATGGCCTCGTCGACGGAGTTGTCAACGATCTCCCACACCAGGTGATGCAGACCGCTGGCACTCGTCGAGCCGATATACATGCCCGGGCGCTTACGAACGGCCTCGAGACCTTCGAGAATCTTAATCTCGCCGCCATCGTAATCGTTTTCGTTTGCCACACGTCCTCCTTCAGTCAAGAAAATGTGTACAGCCTTACTAGTTTATCGTAAAAAAATACCCTCGGGAACGAGGGTATTTGGCTCTACAAGGCCACCAGATGCGATTTAAGGCTCTTTTTTGCTTTGCACGCCCTTGGCCCACTCGGCGCTGGCTCTCATGGCGTTCTCGAGGGCCTCGCGCAGTTTTTGGTCTTCGATGGGCGCCACTTGGCACTCAATCTCGGTGCACTCGGCCTCACTGAGGTCGGCGTGCGGAGCCGGCGGGCGCTCGGTCGTCGCCGGGCGCAGGCGCTCCTTGGCGGCGGGCGGCGTGTGACCGGGCGCGGTGGTTTTGAACACCAGGCCGTCCACATGTGCACCGGCGCGCTCCATACGTGCGCGGATGATCTCGCGCAACAGCGTCATTTCCTGCGTCCACGAGGGCGAGTCGAGGTACACCAGCAGCTCATTGGACTCGGGCAGGTAGCGCAGGCCCGTCACATGGCGCCCCTCGCGCGTGCCCGAGCACACCGCATTCCAGGCGCGATAGACCGCACGAGATTCCTCTGCAGCCTCCATCTGCGCGCGGCGCTCAGGTGTCGCGGCCGCCAGGATGCGCTGACGCTCTGCGTTCAAAAATCCACTGAAGGCGACTGTCTCGCTCTCGCGCTCGTAATTAGCACGTCTCACCCATGTTCACCACCTTGGCTCGATCAAGCAGGTCATCGGTAAAGTACCCCAAGTTGGTCGTGGTTATGACCGTCTGGATATCATCGCCGATCAGCCGCAGAAAAGCGCCGCGACGCTCGCCGTCGAGCTCGCTCATCACGTCGTCCAAAAGCAGCAGTGGGGCGGTGCCCAGGACATCGCGAGCCACGGCCACCTCCGCCACCTTCCAGGCCAGCACCAACGTTCGCTGCTGACCTTGGCTGGCAAATGAACGGGCGGATCGACCCGCCACGGCAAACTCAATCTCATCGCGATGCGGTCCCACCAACGTCACGCCGCGGCGAATTTCCTCGTCGGCGTGCTCATCAAGGGCAGCCAGCATGCGCTCGTACGCCCAGCCCTTCAGCTCTTCGCGATCCTCGACCTGGGGCAAATCCCCCAGCGTGGACGTATAGGTCACGTTGACGGCCTCGCCGGACGCCACTTGCCCGTAGGCAGTGTGCACATGGCCCGCCAGCCGGTCGAGCAGGGCCAACCGGTGCACGAGCAGGGCCGAGCCCGCGCGGGCAATCGAATCGTTCCACGCGCCGAGCATCTCGCGGCAGCACCAGGCCTCCTTGAGCAAGGCGTTACGCTGGGTCACGCAGCGCCCATAGGTGCTCGCAAGATCGGCATAGCGTGCGCTCAGTTGCATGCCAAAGTCATCGAGGGCGGCACGGCGCACACTGGCGCCTCGCTTAACCATGTCCAGATGGTCGGGGCAAAACAGCACGCTCGGCAGAACCCCGCGCACACCGGCGGCAGAGCATCTCTTGCCGTTGCGGCTAAACGAGCGCTTACCGTCCTCCGCGCTCAATCCCATATCAAGCACGCGGCCGTCGCCCTCGAGCCTCAGCTCGACCTTGCACAAGCCCGCGCCGTCATGGACGAGCTCGGCGGCGGTCGGATGCCTAAACGAGGCGCCGCTCGTCAGCAGCTGCAGCGCCTCTATGAGATTGGTCTTTCCCGCCGCGTTGGGTCCCGCAAGTATCGTCACGCCCTCGTCCAGGGCAAGGCGATAGCTATCGAAGCTGCGGTAGTGCGCGACGGAAAGATCGCGGGCGAACATGGTCATGGCGCAACGCTAGATGCGGACCGGCATGACCAGGTACAGGTAGTTGATCTTGTCGTAGGACTTGAAGATGCCCGCCTGCGAGTAGCTCTTGAGCTCCAGCGTGATCTCCTTCTCCTTGGACAGAGCATTGAGGCAGCCGAAGATGTAGTGGTAGTTGAAGGCGATGGTACCCGACTCGCCCTCGGCCTCGACATCGATCGTCTCCTGCGCAAGGTCTTGGTCATTGGAAATGGAGGACAGGCCCATCTGCCCGTTCTCGACATCGATCTCGAACTTGACGGCGGGGTTGGCGCTCGCGATAACGGCCACGCGCTTGAGGGCGGCGTTAAAGGCGGCGACGTCGATCTTGACGCTCGTCACGCACGAATCGGGGATGAGCTGCTTGTAGTTGGGGTACACGCCCTCGATGCGGCGCGACACGTAGGTGGTGTTGCCGGCCTCAAAGACGACCTGGGTGTCGGTAGCCCCGATCATGATGGTCGCCTGGCTGGCCATGATGTTCAGCGCGTCGTTAAAGGCGTCAGCCGGAACGTTGAGCTCAAAGGAACCCTCGAGGGTCGAGGTCTCGACCTGCGTATCGCACACGGCCAAGCGGAAAGAATCGGTCGCCACCAGGCGCACGGTGTTGTTCTCGACTTTCATGTGCACGCCGCCCAGGATGGGGCGGGCCTTGTCGGTCGAGGTGACGCGCCACACGCGGCCGACCATCTCGGACAAGATATCGGTCGGCAGTTCCACGGCGCTCTCGATGGCATAGGCCGGAAACTCGGGGAAATCATTGGCGTCGAGCGTGTTCAGGCGGAAAGAGCTCTTCTCGCAACTAATCAGTACCTGGCGCTCGGACAGCTCAAAGGTGACCGGGGCATCGGGGAGGGTCTTGGTGATATTGGAGAGCATCTTACAGGGGATAACCATCTCGCCCTCTTCTTCGACATGCGCCGCGATGCGATGACGGACCGAGATGGTGTAGTTAGAGGTCTGGAATTCCAAGATGCCGTCTTGGGCCTTAACGAGCACGCCCGACAGGATGGGAAGGGTGGATGCCGAAGCGACACCCTTCATAACGACGCCGATGGCTTGTGTAAGCGAGCACTGGCTGACGGTGAACTTCATCTTTTAATACCTTTCTATAGATATAAATATCTTAATAATAGTAATAGCACTGACGAAACTGTTGATTACTCCCAAAGACGCAGGTCAGACCCAGAAAGAGAATCGACAGCAACCTGTGTGCAACGGGGGTGGTTTTCCACGTTCAAAACCTGCTCAAAACTTTTCATCACCGCGGGTTGGGTTTTAGACACCTTATGCCCGTGGTTTCGACAAGTTTTCAACAGGTGTCTCTATTTCCCTACGAGCGCAGTGTAATTTTATCGCGCAGCGACTTGAGGTCTTCGGTGACGGTGCGGTCTTCCTGGATCATCTTCTGGACCTTTTTGTAGCTCGTGCTGACGGTCGAGTGGTTGCGGTTGCCAAATTCGGCGCCCACCGCCGTGGTCGTCATCTCGCACATCTCGATGGCCAGGTAGATAGCGATATGGCGTGCTTTGGCGATATTGGCGTTGCGACGCGGGCCGATGAGCTCCTCGTGCGTCACGCCGTACTGCTCTTCGATGACGGACTGAACCGTCTGGACGTTGATCTTTTTGGCCGATGTGTCGAAGTACTGGCTGGCAATGGCGTCGATATCGTCAAAGGTGAGCTCCCCGCCCTCGCGCTCGCGGTCGCCCGCCTCGCCGGCGCAGCGCTCGCAAAAGCTCTCGAGTTCGCGGATGTTGGTGCCCGAGACATCGGCCATGTGTTTAAAGTGCTCGTCGGTCAGGTGTCCGCCGTCGCCCCCATAGGCCGCCAGCAGCGAGTCGTCGCCTACCTCGGGAGCGGCGACGATGGTGTTCTCGTAATAGCGCTGCAAGATCTTGTATTTCATCTCGTAGCTGGGCTCTGCGACTAGGCAGAGCATGCCGGCGTTGAAGCGGCTGGTCAGACGCTCGTCCATGCTCAGGTCCTTGGGGGCGCGGTCTGCCGCGATGACGACCTTCTTGTTATTGCGGATGAACTCGTCCATGAGCTGGAAAAAGTAGTCCACGCTCGCGCGCTTGCCGATGATGTTTTGGATGTCATCGATGATGAGTACGTCCACGCCGTGGTACGCCTGCATGATGGGAGCGTTGCTCTTCTTTTGACGGTCGAACTCGGTCATCAGGTCGTCCAGATACGCCTGGGAGTTGGCATACTTGACCTTGATCTCGGGCGACTTCTCGGCGAGCTCGTTTTTGATGGCAAGCAGCAGGTGCGTCTTGCCTAGGCCCGATTTGCCGTAGATGAACAGTGATGTGCATGTGCCGCGCTCGTCCGCGAGGGCGGCAAACTTGAGTGCCGAGCGATAGGCATGGCTGTTCTCGGGGCCGTAGACAAAGTTCTCAAAGGTAAATTTTGAGTTCGCGGCGAGCGGGGCTCCATCCGCATTCTGCTCGGCCGGCACGGTCGGTGCTGACATGGGTGAAGCGGGGGTCGCAGCTTGCGTGGATTTAGTCGGCGCTCCGCCCTTCATCTGGTTCATCATGCGACGAAAATCATCGGCCGAGAGCGTGTTCTTGATTGCAATGCCCGAATCCGCGCCCGCCGCTGCGTCGTGAGCGATGGGCATGTGCGTGACGGGTGCGTTCGCTGACGTCGCTGCCGCGGTCGGCAACGGCGCCATGGTTTCACGGGAAACATCGCTGTGCTGGTGCTCGATTGTCGGCACGTCGTCTGCGGAGGCCGGCACCGCCGGGGAGGCAGTGGGAGCCGTGGCGGGCGCCGTGGCGGCAGTGGATTCCGTCGCGGCGCCTTGCGGTGCCACGATGTCGAGCGCAATCGGTGCAAAGGCGATTTCTTCCAGATAGGCCTCAATAGTCGGCTGATGCTTTTTGAGCTGCGCGATGGCAAAGCGCGAGGGGGCCTCGATCGTGAGCGTATCTTCGGTCAGGCTTATGGCGCGCGATTGCCCCAGCATGTTGATGAGGCGTGCATCTTGGCCGTCGCGCTGGCAAAAGGCGATAGCATCCCCCAGGATGATGCTTGCTTCCTCGTCCACTGTCTCTCCCGTTCTTTAGCTCTGAGTTCGCACGCGAGCGGCGCCGAGTTCGGTCAGATGGTATTTCTGGCCATGCTTGATGACCAAGCCGGCCTGCGCCAAGTCATTGAGCGTGCGTGACCAAGTGGGGGCCGAGTTTCCAAACGCCCTCGCCAGATCGGTTGCGCCGCACGCTTGATTTTGCGCCAGATAGCCCAGCGCGGCGTTGCCGCGATCGCTTACGAACACGTCCGGTTGTGGCTGCGCATACTGATTTGCTGCATTAGGATACATCATTTGAGCTGCTGGTTGTTGAGAACTCTGCATCGGCGGCATTTGCTGTTGAAAACTTTGAGGCCACTGTTGGTAAGGCTGCGGAGGCATCTGCTGGGCCCAGGGGCTGTACTGCTGCTGCGGCATCTGCTGGTACGGCTGCTGATATCCCTGCTGGTACTGCTGCGGGAACTGCTGGCCATACCCCAGTGGCGGCATCTGCTGATATGGATATCCCTGTTGGTACGGCTGGTAGCCCATTTGCTGGCCACCCGGTGCCCCCGCCGCCTTCTGCATTGCTGCTGTATCCTGATCCGCCAGCGGCATGGCCTCTGGCATGTTTGGCGGCATCGACATCGATGCCGCCTGGGGCTCTTGTGTAGGAAGCATTCCGGGCTGCTGCATCTGTCCCACGGTGGGCTGCATCTGCTGCGTTGTCATGGGCTGCTGCGCGAAAGCTCCCGGCAGGGGATATGTGGGCTGCTCCGTCTCGGGCCGCACGGCAGCACCGCGTCCGCCGGCACGCTCGATTTCCTGCACGCGTTTAGGGTTCAGGCTTACCGTAACCACGGTGCCGTTGCCCATGTTGTCCTCGATGGATACGGCACCGCCGGCGTTTTCCAAATACTCCTGCACCATGGGAAACCCTGCTCCGGTTCCACGGATATAGCGCTTCATCTTGCTGTTTGCGCTGGTAACGCCAAAGTCGAAAGCGCGTTCCTTGTCGTCGATGCCGGGTCCTTGGTCAGCAAAGCGGATGGTGTCTCCGCCGTCCAGAATCGAGATGATGGGCTCTGCAAAGTGTGCGTGGATAAAGTTTTCGACAATCTCGCGGATGACCATGAGCGAGATATGGCCACCTTGTTCTTTCATGCACTGGTAGACGGTGTTGGTCGTCTCTTCCAAATACGTGCGGACATCTTGCGGATCAATGACGATCACACGCGGTGTCGACAGCATGTCGTCATAGACGGCGATGCGCGCGGCGTACATGGCTTTTGGCGCCTGCGTTGTCGTCTGTTCACCTTCGTCACGCTCTTCGCGCACGCCGGTGATGTGCTCGTTGTCGGGTGCCGGGTCTCCGGAATCGACCATGGTGTAAAAGTCGTCAGACATGCCGCTCGCAATCTTCCAAAAGGTTTCGAACAAATAGTAGCTCACCGTGCAATGTTTCTCATCTTTCGACAACTTTTCAAAACTTGTTGAAAACTTTGGAAAACGGGCGAAAAGTTCTCAACACTGCCAACATGACCTGTTGAAAACTCGATGAAATATCGTGAAAAGGTGCCATGTACCGCTAAATCGAGCTTGGCTTATGGGGGAACCGTGTGAACTGCGCAACCTTTTACCTTTGATTTCTTGACATTTGAACATTGATTTCCCTACAATCTTCAAGCTCACGTGTCTATATCTGCGTCCGCGTCCCCGCGGACACTCGAAATGCAGCAGGAGGAACTTAAGATGAAGCGTACGTATCAGCCTAATAAGCGTAAGCGTGCCAAGACCCATGGCTTCCGTGCCCGTATGGCCACTAAGGGTGGTCGTGCCGTGCTCGCCCGTCGTCGCGCCAAGGGCCGCAAGCGTCTCACTGTCTAGCAGCGATACACACATCTCGCATGAAGACTATTAAGTCTCGGCAAGATTTCGAGCATGTGTTCAGTCAGGGGCGTCGTTTCAATCACCCTCTGATTCGAATGACCATATGTGAATCGGTTGGCGAAGGCGACTCCGGAAGGGTCGCCTTCGTTGGTGCTAAGCGACTCGGTTGTGCCGTCGTGCGCAACCGATCTAAGCGTGTGATGCGCGAGGCCGCCCGCAGCTGTGGATTTCCCGTTGCGGGTTATGACATCATCTTGTTTGCAACTCCCAAGACGAGGGTTTCCTCGCCGCAGGAGATGGACAAGGCGTTGCGTTCGCTTATGAAGCGCGCCGGCGTTGCCGGGGAAGAGCGATGAGCAATCACGTTTTGCGACGTGTTGCCATCGCTCCTATTCGCATATATCAACAGGTTATTTCGCCCTTATTGCCTGACGCCTGCATTTATTACCCAACGTGCTCGCAATACGCCATCCAGGCGATTGAGAAGCACGGTGTTTTGAGAGGCTGCTGGCTTGCCGTGAGGCGCATCGCTCGCTGCAATCCCCTGCACGTCGGCGGTTATGACCCTGTGCCCTAGCGGGCACTCGCTATCGGAGGAAAACTTACATGTGGGATTGGATCGTTAACATCCTTTTCGAGCTGCTCAAGCTCATCCAGACCTTTGCGATCGACTGGGGCCTGTCCATCATCATCCTGGTGGTCATCATCCGTCTGCTGCTGACGCCGCTCATGCTCAAGTCGACCAAGTCGACGGCTCGCATGCAGGTGCTGCAGCCCAAGATGCTCGAGATTCAGGAGCGCTATGCCGACGATCCCCAGCGTCAGGCCGAGGAGATGCAGAAGTTCTACAGCGAGAACAAGTTCAACCCCATGGCTGGCTGTCTGCCGCTGCTGATTCAGATGCCTATCCTGTTCGCCCTGTTTACATTGCTGCGCAACCTGCCGCAGTACTTTAACGACGGCACGTTCTCGTTCTTCAACATCCTGCCCGACCTGACCACCACGCCGAGCGCTTCCTTTGCCGATGGCTTTATGGTTGCACTGCCTGCGCTGGTTTGCCTGATCCTGTTCGCCGTCCTGACCCTGATTCCGCAGCTCTATATGTCGCGCAACCAGACCGGCCAGCAAGCTCAGAGCATGCGTATGATGGCCGTTGTCATGACGGTCATGATGCTTTGGATGGGCTGGAGCCTTCCCGTTGGTGTTCTGCTGTACTACGACGTCTCGTCTGCTTGGCAGGTTATCCAGCAGATTTTTGTGACGCAGAAGGTCATCGACAAGGCGAAGGCCGATGAGGAGGAGCGTCTTAAGAACGCCCCGCTGCAGGTTGAGGTCACTCGGCGAGAGAAGAAGCCGCGCCCGCACAAGAAGAAGTAGTGGGATATCAATCTTATTTAGGTACCTAACTTTTGGAGTACGTTATGTCTGAAGAGATCATCGAGGATATGCTTGAGGAGGTTGCCCCGCAGGTCGCGGGCGATTATCCCGAGATTGCACAGCGCTACAAGGCTGGTGAAGAGCTGACCGATGAGGAGCTCGACACCATTGCCGATGTTGCGATTTCCATCCTGCGTTCCATCCTTTCGCACTTCGATGCCGCCAACTCTCCTATCGATGAGTATGAGGGCGACGAGGGTGAGCTGATTTTGGATGTAACGGCTCCCGACCTTGCTGTTCTCATTGGCCGTCATGGTCGCACCCTTGATGCCCTTCAGGTTATGTTCTCTTTGCTGGTGAGCCGCAAACTTGGCTTTAGGTATCCGGTTGTAGTGGACGTCGAGGGATACAAGAGCCGCCGTCAGGACAAGGTTGCCTCCATGGCTCAGTCTGCTGCCGAGCGTGCCATTCGCACTCATAAGAGTGTTTCGCTTCCGCCCATGAATGCCTACGAGCGTCGACTGGTTCACATTGCACTTCGTGGCAATGATGCCGTTGATACTCATTCTGAGGGTTCTGACCCTGATCGCCATGTGGTGATTGTTGCTCGATAATCTTCTCGAGTTTATGCTAAGGGGACGTGGTTTCCACGTCCCCTTTTTTTGTCAAAAGTTCTCGATACGCTGATTTTTGTCAGAAAGGAGCTTTCGTTGTTAGTACTTACTGATCAGCAAACTGACGAGATGTTGAGTCGTCTAGCTTTCTATTGCAAAGAGTATTCCTTGAGCGTAACTGATGTTGAGCTGAGGAAATGTATTCAGCATTTGGATTTGGTTCTAGAAACAAATAAGACAACCAATCTCACCCGTATTCTTAACGTAGAAGATGCTGCAGTACTTCATATCCTCGACTCACTTGTTTTGCTCCCCTATATCAACAAGGCTCCTGAGGGAGCTTTGCTCGATATGGGAACAGGTGCGGGCTTCCCTGGTATTCCATTAACCATAACCACGCATCGTAAAGCTACTTATATTGACTCTGTTGGCAAGAAGGTTGATGCGGTTAATTCCTTTGTCCATGCTCTTGGATTGAAACATGCTCATGCGGTTCATGATCGTCTTGAAGAATATGCTCGAAGCCATAAGAAGCAGTTCTCCGTTGTAACCGCTCGCGCACTGGCCCCTCTACCGATTCTTGTTGAGTATGCGGCTCCGTATCTGAAGGATGGAGGGCTATTTGTTATAACCAAGGGCAATCCTTCGGATGAGGAGCTTGCTTCCGGCATGTCAGCAGCTAAGATTTGCGGCTTCACTTTGCTTCTGAATGACGCAATTGATTTGCCTGAAGGCTTGGGTCACAGGGAGTTCATTGTTCTTAAGAAGAGCCATCCAGCATCCGTCTCATTGCCTCGTGCAAATGGCGTGGCAAAGAAGAATCCGCTTGCCTAGATGTTTCACGTGAAACATAATGGATACTAACAACTTGCAGTGTTTCACGTGAAACATGGCGGTTGATATCGATTCGGAATGTTTCACGTGAAACATCCTCCGTTTGACAGCTTTAATACACACCAGGAGGGACCGTGGGATTTCGCGACGTTAAGCGTTCTAAGAGCGCAAAAGACACGCGTATCATTGCAATCATCAATCAAAAAGGCGGCGTCGGTAAGTCAACGACGGCTGTAAACCTTGCAGCAGCACTGGGTGAGCAGGGTCGTAAGACACTGATTGTCGATTTTGATCCGCAGGGAAACAGCACCAGTGGATTCGGAATTGAAAAAGAAGACCTTGATCACTGCATCTATGATGCATTGTTGAATGATGTGCCGGCAGAATCGCTTGTTCTTGATACAAATTGCAAAAAGGTATTCGTAATTCCGGCTACAATTCAGCTTGCAGGCGCGGAAATTGAGCTCGTAAGCGCAATCGCTCGTGAAACCCGCCTTAAAGATTTGCTTGAGCCGATTCAGGACGAGTTCGATTTCATTTTCATTGACTGTCCTCCTTCGCTCGGCCTGCTTACTATCAATGCCTTGACTGCAGCAGATAGCGTTTTGATTCCGATCCAGTGCGAGTATTACGCACTCGAGGGCGTTACGAAGCTGCTTGAGTCAATGAAGATGGTCAAATCACGTCTGAACAAGGGCTTAGACACCTACGGTGTGCTTATGACCATGTATGACTCGCGTACTTCTCTATCGAATCAGGTTGTTGAGGAGGTTCAATCGTACTTTGGTGATAAGGCGTTTAAGACGCTGATTCCCCGTACGGTTAAAATCTCAGAAGCTCCGTCTTTTGGAGAACCGGTAATTACCTATGCACCTCAAAATAAAGGTGCAAAAGCTTATATGAACCTTGCAAAAGAGGTGATCAAGCGTGCCTAGTGTAAAGAAACGTGGCGGATTGGGACGTGGACTCAATGCTTTGGTCTCAGAGGCCGAGTATGAGACCGGCGGTTCGGCTGCATCGGCTTCAAATGCCGCATCTGAAACAAAACTACCTATTGAGGATATCGTTCCCAACCCTAATCAGCCGCGAATTCACTTTAACGAAACTGAACTTCGCGAGTTGAGCGAGTCAATCCAAGAATATGGCGTTTTGCAGCCGCTTTTGGTTCGCAAGCATGGAAACGGCTATGAGATCATCGCTGGTGAGCGTCGTTACCAGGCGTCGAAGCTTGCTGGCCTTGAAGAATTGCCAGTCATCATTAAAGAGGTAAATGATGAAGAGATGCTGGCTCTTGCTCTTATCGAAAACCTTCAGCGTTCTGATCTGAATCCCGTCGAAGAGGCTAAGGGCTATCGCCAGCTTATCGATGCCAGCGGTATGACCCAAGAGGCATTGTCGAAGGCAGTCAGCAAGTCACGCTCTGCAATTACAAACTCGCTGCGCCTTCTCGATCTCCCCGAAGTTGTTCAGCAGATGATTTTTGAGGGCAAACTTACTGCTGGTCATGCACGTGCGATTCTTGCAGTTCCCTATGAGGATGCACGAATTCGACTTGCTGAGAAGGTTGTTGCAGAGGGCCTTTCCGTAAGAGCGACAGAAAATCTTGCTCCGTTGTTTTCTGCCGGAGAGACACCTAAGACTCTGAGGCCTGCAACGCCTCAGTCTTTTAAAAAGGCTGCCCGCGTGCTTCGTCAGGTATTTAATACCAACGTGCGTGTGAAGAGCTCGCGTGGAAAGAATAAGATTGAGATTGAATTTAAAGACGAGGAAGAGCTCTCTCGTATTCTTGGCGAAATGATTCAGTTTGATCAAGGAGGTCAAGATGAGGAATAGAATTTTAACAGCGATTGCATTGGCGACGACTGTCGCGGCTGGTGCCTTTGCTGGCTATAAGATCGCGACAGACGATGAACTTCGAGGTCGTTTGCTTCGTAGTGCGCAAGATATTGTCGATACATCCAAGAAGAAAATGGATGTTATGACAGAAGATGTTGCCATGCGTACAGCTCAAGTAACAAAGAATCCAAAGATTAATCAAGGTTGGGTTAGCAACCAATGGGAAAATGTAGGCTATTAGGTACCTAACAATTACTTAGCATATTGTGATGGGTCCTTGTCTGATTCACGAGACAAGGACCCCTTATTATGGCCGTAAAAATGGGACCAGTAGCAGCTGATTCAAAATTAAGTTCAATAAATGAAACGACCCCGGTTGCATATCCTGCAACCGGGGTCGTTCGATGTTTCACATGAAACGTTTTAGGGTGCGACTCCCCTATGCGTTCTTCTGAACTTTGAAGCGCTGCTTCAACTGTCCGCAAGCGGCGTCAATATCGTTACCACGGGAGTTACGAATCGTTGTCTCGATGCCACGGGACTCAAGGCGACGCTGAAGATCCTCAACCTTATGAATCGGCGACGGCTTGAGCGGGCTGCCCTCGATGTCGTTAAGCTGAATCAGGTTAACGTGGCACAACGTTCCCTCGCAGAAGTCGCAGAGCGCCTGCATCTCGGGATTCGTATCGTTGACGCCTTCAATCATGGCATACTCATAGGTCGGGCGGCGGCCAGTCTTCTCGGTGTAAAGCTGAAGTGCCTCGTGAAGGCGAAGTAGTGTGTACTTCTTAACACCGGGCATAAGCTTATTGCGCGTCGACTGGATGGCGGAATGCAGGGAAACGGCAAGCGTGAACTGCTCGGGGATGTCGGCAAATTTGCGAATACCGGGAATAACGCCGCTGGTAGAGACGGTGAGGTGGCGAGCGCCGATACCGATGCCTTCGGGGTCGTTGAGGATGCGCAGCGCCTTGAGAACCTCGTCGTAGTTGGCAAACGGCTCGCCCTGGCCCATGAAGACAACGCTCGTGGCACGCTCGCCAAAGTCGTTGGATACATGAAGTACCTGGTCGACGATCTCTTGAGCGGTCAGAGAGCGCTTGAGGCCGTTGAGGCCGGTAGCGCAAAAGGCGCAGCCCATGCCACAGCCTGCCTGGGTGGAAACGCAGACGGAAAGCTTGTTGCGACGGGGCATACCGACAGTCTCGACGGAAATGCCGTCGTGGTACTCGAGCAGATACTTGCGAGAGCCATCTTTGGAAACCTGCTTGGTGAGTTCAGTCGGCGTGTCAAAGGCAAAAGCCTCTTTAAGCTGCTGGCGGAAAGCCTTGGGAAGGTTGGTCATATCATCAAACGAACAAACGTTCTTCTCAAAGACCCATTCGATGAGCTGCTTCGCGCGGAAGGCGGGCTGGCCAAGTTCGGCCACGAGCTCGCGAATATCGTTTTGGCTCAAGTCGCGAATGTCCTGAGATTTAGTCCTGGGATTCATGGAAGCCTTTCGATTTTGGGGAAACGTAGAGGGTATCGCTACAATATGGTATCAGCTGCAGAAATTATAGAGGAGGAGTCTGCCCATGCCGGGTAAAAGCCTAGAGAACATGCACGTAGCGGTCTTGGCGGGCGGTCATTCCGCTGAGCGCGAGATCTCGCTCAATTCGGGAAAGAACGTCGTGGTTGCCTTGAAGGAGGCCGGCTACACTTCGGTGGAGCTGCTCGACACGGCTGCCGATGATTTTATGGTAACCATGGCGACCGGCGGCTTTGACGTGGCATTTATCGCCATGCACGGCGCCGGCGGTGAGGATGGCGCCATGCAGGGTGCCATGGAGACCCTGGGTATCCCCTACACGGCCTCGGGCGTGCTTGCTAGCGCCTGCGGTGCCGACAAAGAGGTCTCTAAGCTGCTGTACGCCAAGGCGGGCATTCCCATTGCCCCCGGCCTTGCGCTCGAGGTGGGCGATGAAGTCGATATCGATCATATCGTCGAGGTTTGTGGCGAGCGCAGCTTTGTGAAGCCGGCCGTCAACGGTTCCAGCTATGGCATTTCCCTGGTCCATGAGCCCTCCGAGCTGCCCGCGGCAATTGCCAAGGCGTTTGAGTACGGCGACAAAGTGCTGGTCGAGAAGTGCATCGAGGGTACCGAGATCACCGTCGGCGTGTACGGCGAGGACGACGTGCGCGCCCTGCCGATTGTCGAGATTCGCAAGCCCGAGGACTGTGAGTTCTACGATCTGGACGTGAAGTATGTCGACCCTACGGACATCCATCGTATTCCGGCGCAGATTTCACCCGAGAATTACGCTCGCGCTCAGGAGCTTGCCTGTGCTGCTCACAAGGCCCTCGGTTGCCTGGGCATCTCGCGCAGCGATTTTATCGTGAGCGAGGACGGCCCCGTCATCCTCGAGACCAACACCATTCCCGGCATGACCGATACGTCGCTGTATCCGGATGAGATTCGCCACACAGACGACATGACGTTCCCGCAGGTCTGTGACAGCCTGATCCGTATGGGTCTTCGTCGAGCGGGCATTGCATGCTAATCGAGGACGCGGTTTCGTCAGGAACGCCGCAGTTTGTCATCGACTCCTATGCCACCCTTGCCGAACGCGCCAAAACGCAGTCCTTCGGCCTTATCGAGGAAGATGTGATTGTCCTCGATACCGAGACCACAGGTCTTTCGGTGCAGGACAACGAGCTGATCGAGATCTCGGCGGCCCGTCTTTCGGGCCGCGAGATCGTCGACCGCTTTGATACCTTCGTGCATCCCAGGCAGCTGATTCCCGCCGAGATTACCGAGCTCACGAGCATTACAAATGCCGATGTGGCAGATGCCCCGTCGGCCGTTGAGGCCGTCGCCGCTCTCGCCGATTTTGTCGGTGGTTGTCCGGTGATCGCACATAACGCCACGTTCGACCGCTCGTTTATCGAGTCGGTCAAAGGCGGCGTCAACGTGAGCGATATTTGGATCGATTCGCTGGCGCTGTCGCGAATCGCGCTTCCGCGCCTGGCCTCGCACAAGCTGTCTTTTATGGCCGATCTGTTTGGCTGTGACTCGGTATCACACCGTGCCAATGCCGACGTCGACGCCCTGTGTGGCGTATGGCGCGTGTTGCTCGTGGCGCTCACCGACTTGCCCCAGGGCCTCATGGCGCGCCTAGCCGACATGCATCCGGATGTGCCTTGGTCCTATCGTCCTATCTTCTCATTCTTGGCAGGGCAGAACCCTGGTTCTATCTTCTCTCTCAGCGCCGCTCGTGCTGACGTTCTCAAGGCCGATCGCGCCGACGATCGGGTGGACGCCGACGAACTGCCGGTCCTCAAGATGCCGAGTCGTGAGGAGATTGAGGCAGACTATGCGCCAGGTGGCCTGGTCAATCGCATGTATCCCACTTACGAGCCGCGTGATGAGCAGATCGCGATGGCGCTCGAGGTCCGCGATGCGCTGGTCACGGGCACTCATCGTGTAATTGAGGCGGGCACAGGCGTCGGCAAATCGATGGCCTATCTGGTGCCTTTTGCCGAGGCGGCACGCCGTAACAACATCACGGTTGGTATTGCGACCAAATCGAACAATCTTGCAGACCAGCTCATGTACCATGAGCTGCCAAAACTTGCCGAGCAACTGGACGGTGGTCTGTCATTTTGCGCTCTCAAGGGCTATGACCACTATCCGTGCCTGCGCAAGCTTGAGCGCATGAGCCGAGGCCAGGTCGAGATTACCACCAAGCGCGATCCGGCGGACACGCTCACGGCGGTCGCGGTCATTATGGCGTACGTCTGCCAATCAGCCGATGGCGACCTCGACTCGCTTGGCATTCGGTGGCGCAGCGTCAACCGTCCCGACTTTACGACGGCCTCGCGCGAGTGTGCTCGCCGCCTCTGCCCGTTTTTCCCTGATAAATGTTTGGTCCACGGCGCTCGCCGTCGTGCGGCGCATGCCGATGTGGTGGTCACCAACCATTCCCTGCTGTTCCGCAATGTTGCGGCCGAGGGCAGGATTTTGCCTCCGATTCGTCATTGGGTAATCGACGAGGCCCATTCTATCGAGCGCGAGGCGCGCCGTCAGTGGGCGCGCGTGGTGTCGGCGGACGAATCACGCGTTCTGTTTGAGCGCCTGGGTGGCTCGAGCACCGGCGCGCTAAGCCAGGTTTCCCGTGATTTGGCAACCTCCGAGGGCTCTACGCTCTATCTGGGCCTTACTGCCAAGGCGACGTCGACGGTTGCGCGCGCGAGCATGGCAATCGCCGACGTGTTCGATGGCGTTCGCGAGCTCGGCCGCCGTGCCCGTGGGGGTTATGACAATGCCAATCTATGGATTGGCCCCGAGCTGCGCGAATCTGACGACTGGCATGATTTCTTACCGTCGGCCTACACTGCCATCGACGCATTGGAACAAGCTGACAAGAGCGTCGACGCGCTGGTGCAAGCCGTCGCCGCCGACAAGCCCGAGGTTGTTGTCGACCTGGGTGATATCTCGCGCCGCCTACACGAGCTGGCCGAGAACCTCAAACTCATCATTGACGGCACCGATGAACACTACGTGTATTCGCTGCAGGTCAATCGCAGGTTGCGCGCCGGCGGAGAGTCAATGACCGCAGAGCGCATCGACATTGGCGAGGCCTTGGCAACCGAGTGGCTGCCCGAGGTTCACACGGCTATCTTTGCCTCGGCGACCATGACGGTGTCCAAAAGCTTTGAACACTTTAACCACGCGGTCGGCCTCGATCGCATCGGTGCTTCAACATCCTCATCGTTGCACTTGGACTCGAGCTACGACTTCGATTCGAACATGGCTGTAGTCGTTGCGGGCGATATTCCCGATCCGCGCGATCGTGAGAGCTATCTTACGGCGCTCGAGCGCGTGCTGGTCGACGCCCATCTTGCCATGGGCGGATCGGTGCTCACACTGTTCACCAATCGGCGCGACATGGAAGACCTGTACGCCCGCGTTGAGCCCAAGATGGCCCGTGCGGGTCTGGAGCTCAACTGCCAGCAGCGCAACTCATCTCCTCGTCGCCTGCGCGACCGGTTTATCAACGAGCCGACCTCGTCGCTTTTTGCTCTTAAGGCCTTCTGGGAGGGATTCGACGCCAGCGGCGAGACGCTGCGCTGCGTCATCATTCCCAAGCTGCCGTTCTCGAGCCCTACGGACCCGCTCTCGTGCGAGCGCAACCTGCGCGAAGACCGCGCTTGGGCGCGCTATTCGCTGCCCGAGGCGGTGCTCGAGGTCAAGCAGGCGGCCGGCCGCCTTATCCGCTCGTCGACCGATTGCGGCGTGCTGATTCTGGCCGACCCGCGCCTGGTGACGAAGGGCTACGGAAAGAAGTTCTTAACGTCGCTGCCCACGAGCTCCTACCAGCGCATCGAATCGGCGCAGATCGGGCACTATCTGCAACTGTGGCGCGCACGCCACGAGCGGCGGCGCTAAAGCGGACAGACGAGGGTTTTTGCCATATCGCACAGACGCTTTGACAGGGCGGGGTCATCCAAGATGTGGATGGCTCCGCCCGCTGCAATTATCTGGCTCAGTAGCCAACGCTCGGAGCCGTAATGCACGGTTACCGTTGCCATGTCTGCTCCGCTGCGCTCGATTAGGGTGATGCCGGCCCAGTCCAGATGCTCCGCCATATCGAATGGCATCAAGAGCTTTGCACTACGCTGCGTCCGGGCAAGGGAATCGTGGAGGGATGCGACGTCCGATGCGTGAGGCACGACGGAGTCTTCCGTCAAGGCGAGTCCCTCGATTTTATCCATGCGATAGGTGCGCTGCTCATCGACTGCGATGTCCCAGGCAATCAGGTATGTTTGGTCGCCGTTTGCCGTAATGCGCAAGGGGTCGACCAGACGCTCGCGTGGCCGTGCATCGTCCATCGAGCGATACGAGATGCGGCAGCGAACGCCGTCCTGAATGGCGCAGCTCAGCTGCTGCCAGTGCGATCCGTGGTTGACGGTGTCAAAGACGCGCTGGTTATAGCCGAGCTCTTCGGGTAGAAGGGCATGTCGAATCCGAGCTGCCGTCTGCGGCTCGATCCCCAACGATTCAAGTTCGTGGTTGAGTACAGCGCCCTCGGCGGCACTCAGGCGCAACGGTAGCACACGCCCGGCCTCGCCGGTGAGGACCACACGCTCGCCGCGGCGTTCGCAGATGATGCGCGCGCCCGATTCTCGGTCCGCGAGCGTCGAGACGATCTCGAGAATCTCGTCGAGCGACACCCCCGTGATGTCAAAGCGACTGCAAATCTCGGTTCGTGTCATGCCGCTCTCGCCGGCGGCGTAGAGGGCTTCCATGATGTCGATGGCGCGCGAGAGTCTCTGCTCGCTGGTGAGTTTACGCACGGGCATACTCGTGCACCGTCCTTTCGATGAGGTGGTTCCACGCCTGCTTGAGCGATTTGGGGGCCATGGGCCTCATGCCGTCCATGGCGTGGGCCATGCAAAATGAGGCGGCGGCTTCAAGATCGCGCACGTCAACGGTCCAGGTCCATCCCACATCGGTGTGTGCGAGCTCACCTCGCCCGCGCGTGAGGCCGTTGATCATATCGATCTGCGTCTGAGGGGCGAACGAGAACGTGGCTGCAACGGGCGGTCGGTCGGCAAAATCGAATTCAAAGAACAGATAGTCGTTGAGATTGAAGTTCGCGGGGATGACGTAGGCCTTCGAAGGACGCCAAGCGCGTACGATACGGTCGCAGCGGAATGTCCTGATGTCGTCGGTGACGTTGTCGAGGCCGCAGAAGTACGCCACGCCCTCGCGCTCGAACATGCCGTAGACGCAGACGGTACGTTCTTTCTGCTCGCCGCGTCCGTTCTGATATAAAAATCGCAGCGCACAACGCTCGGCAAAGGCGCTCCAAACCGCATCGACGGTGGGAGAGCGGCTGATCGGCGCCTCGTCTACCGTCGTCCTGCCGGTGAGATAGGCAATCTTGGAGCGAATATCGGCAAGCGGTGCGGCAAAAGTGGATGAGCCGGCCGCTAGTGTCTGGTCGATGGCGTTGAGCAGGATATCGGCGTCGTCTGCGGTAATGAGGCCGCCTGCCGCAAACGTGTGCTCGCGGTCGATTGTCCACGAGCTTTCCTCGGTCTCCTGCGCGCCGGTGGGGCGAACCTCCTTGATTGAGATGCCGCGTTCGAGCAGTTTGTCACGATCGCGTCGAAACTTGCGCTTATCCGAGTCGATATTGCCCGAGCCATATCCCAGGTCAGAATCCAAGACGATCTGCTCGGTCGTCAGCGGTTCGGGGGAGCTATTGAGCACAAAGAAAAGATTGAGGATGCGCTGAGCCGTTTTATCGAAACTGGGCTCCGAATCCCCCTTTTTAATTGTCTCGGTCGTGTCGCTTGCCGTCATAGAGTCCTCGCATGAGAAGGTGGTTTGCTGCCATGATTTTAGTCCGATATGGAGATTAGGCTATATCCTTGTCCGCTCGGGGCGTTAAGATGGCCCGAATTCGGTCGTTTGCGCTCGCTCGGGGTATACTTTCGACTATATACGGTTCTAATGTGCATGCATTGGGCCTATTTGTCGGATTATGGATGTGGAGCGCACATGGCGAACACCCAGAACTATATTAACCACCTGCTGCAGAACACCGGCATTACGCCGGCGTGCAGCGAAGAAGAGCGCTTGGCTGCCGAGGATATCGCTCAGATCTTCCGCAACCACGGCTTTGATCCCGAGGTTCAGGAGTTCAATGCCCCGGCGCCCAGTAGGTTGGCATTTGCCGTTACCGGTATTCTTGCGTTTGCCGGCGCCCTGCTGATGGGCATCGGCGGCGGTATCGGCTTGGTCGGCACCTTGCTGGCTATTGTCGGCGCCGTTCTTTACGTGCTCGAGCGCACGGGCCACCCCGTGGTTTCGCGTCTGGGCAAGACGGGCGTGAGCCAAAATGTCATCGCCTACCACAAGGCCTCGGGCCCGCTCGCGTCCCCGCGTAACCGCCCGGTGGTCGTTGTCGCACACTACGACTCTCCCCGTGCTGAGCTGCTCGCCCGCGAGCCTTATGCTTCGTATCGTGCGCTCATCGCCAAGCTGTTGCCCGTTGCCACGGTTGCTCCCGCTGCCGTTGCCATCCTGCGTATCCTGCCGCTCCCCGGCGCGCTCAAGGTTCTGCTGTGGATTGTCGCGATCCTCGCTTCCCTCGTTGCACTTGCCAACGCGGCAAACATCATCTCTAACCGCCATATTCTTCCCTATACGTCCGGCGCGGTATGCAACAAGTCTTCTGTCGCCGCTATGCTCGGCGTTATGGACAACGTTGCTCCCTTCCAGGGCGAAAACGAGTTTCCCGACGATGTTCCGTTCGATACCTATTTTGGGGAGCAAAAGCGTCGTGCCGAGGAAATGGCGCGTGCAGCGGCGGAGTATGCCGCGGCCCAGCAGCAAAACGACTACGGCAACACCATCGAGTACGAAGAGCCTACCTACGCCGAGGACGAGTTCGGTCAGCCGATTGCTCCCGACACTCAGACCGAGCCCGAACAGGGTGAGGCTTTCGACGAGCAGATCGAGGGCTTTGAGGGTGCGTCTGCCGACGAGACGCTGATTGGCGCCATCGTGCCCGAGGATCAGAATCAGGCTGTCCAGGCTGAAGAGTTCAATGACGAGGTTTCCGCTGCCGAGTCGGCGGAGGAGCCTGTCGCGGCCGAGCCCGAGCCCAAGCTCTATCGCAATGCCGCCGGCAACATCCGCTTTGGTTCGGATGCCATCCGTGCGCTCGGAATGCTTCCCGAGTCCTGCACGCTCGATTACGAGGAGGGCGAGGAGCCGACGTTTGAGCCCGAGCCTGCCCCCGTCGTGACTGCGCCTGCGCCCGCTGTCACCGTGGATGATGAGTCTGCCGCGGTTGCCGTTGCCGTTGCCGAGCCCGAGGCAGTGTCCGCGATCGATCCCGCGGCAGGACTGGACATTTTGGCTCCCGCCGCGCCGGCGCAAGACGTTGCGGACGAGTCTGACGACGATTACGTTGAACAGCCGAGGCGCGTGTCTTACGAGAGCGATACTGATTTCTCGGCCGAGATTCCCGCGGCAACGCCCCATGCCGACATTGCATCCGCGTTCTCGTCGATTGGCGCCAGCGCTTCCAACTTCTTTAAGGGTGCGCTTGCAAAGGGCAAGAAATTTGTCGACGATTTCGAGGAGAAGCGCGCTGCCGCACGCGAGGCTGCCGAGCAGGAGGCTATCGCTCAGCAGCAGGCAGCCGAGGCGGCACGTGAGCACGCGGCGCAAGAGTTCGAGCAGAACGAGGCTATGCAGTCCGCGCCCGTCGACGCCGCCGAAGCTACAACGTCCTTTGAGTCCCAGCAACCGACGTCCGCGGATGTTGTTGAGGCAACAACGTCTTTCGAGGCTCAGCAGCACGTCGATAGCACCATGTCGTTTGATGCCGCGAAGTTCGATTCCACGATAACGTTTGAAAAGCAGGGCACCGCGATTGCTGAGCCCCTTCCTATTTCCGATGAACAGGGCGACGCGGTGGACGATGACGAGCCCATTGATGCTGCCGAAATTCAGGATGCTGCCGAGGACGAGTCCGTCGAGGCCAACTCTGACGAAGAGCAATACGCGGCAGCCGATCAGGGTGATTCGACCGAGGTCGAGCAGGAGGAAGTGCCTGCGGTTTCCGAGACTCCCGAGACGGATGAGTCGAGGCCTTATTCCACGCAGATTTTCACCATGCCGACCCCGAGTGGTTCCGGTGCCACGGTTGCCAATGTCGCTCCCACCCAGGACGAAACGGTCGATTCCCTTATGGCCCAGATTTCCTCCCAGGCATCGCCGCGTCCGCAGATGATTGTTCCCGATCCGGCGTCGGCACCGTCGCCTGCACCTTCCTCGTCTCCGCTGGCTTCAGTCCCCGATCCGTCGCTGCCGTCTATGAAGCAGGCAAACGTTGCGTCTCGCACGTCGCTGTTCGACCTTCCCGATCCCTCTGCCCAAGTCAACGACCCCTTTGCTACCGCCCAAGGTCCCGAACCCACATCGGCACCCGTTGCGCCTCCTATGCCCGTTGCGTCGGGCGCGCAGCCGATCGAGACCATTTCGGCTCCCGCCCCGGCGGTGCCTAAGTCTCGTAAGCGCGGCCTGGGTGGCCTGTTCGGTCGTAAAAAGAAAAACGAGCAGGACAGCATGAGTGACTGGCTGGGCGTCGAAGACGATTACGATGCCAAGAAATCCGGTCGCGGTATCGGTTCGTGGGATAACTTCGAGGACGATAACGATGGCTGGAAGGGCGGCGCTACGTCTTCCGATGGCGCTTCTTCCGAAGATATGCTCTCGGCTGTCGCCTCTATGGGCGATGATGAGCTGCTCGGTCACGATATCTGGTTTGTGGCAACGGGTGCCTCGGATTGTGATGGCGCCGGCATGAAGGCCTTCTTGGCTTCGCATCGCGATAAGCTCCGCGGCGTATTCTTTATCAATCTTGAATCCGTCGGCGCCGGTAGGCTTTCGGTTGTGACGGTCGAGGGCGAACAACAACTGCTCAAGGGCGATCGCCGCATCATGAACCTGGTCAGCAAGGTCTGCAAGTCGTTCCATGTCGATTGTGGCGCGCTCGAGATGCCCTATGCCAAGACCGATGCCTACGCCGCGCTCGAGGCGAGCCGCCGAGCCCTCACCATCGCCGGTGTGGACGGCACACGTCTGGCTTGCGCTCGTACCGAGGACGACCTGCCCCACAATGTCAACCCGACGAACATTGCTACGGTATCCGAGGTCGTGACCGAGGTTATCCGCCGTTCGTAGACGGAGCTCTAAGGAGTCAACGTGTTTTCGTATATTAAGCGCCATTGGCCTGTCTACGTGATTTTGACCTTGATTGCCATTGCGTTAGGATTTGGGGCTGCCTACATCGTGGGTGCAAAGGGCTCGACCCCCGCCTCCGCAATCAGCGAAGAGGTGGAGCAAGAACAGAGCACGGGCGCCGATGGGATTCCTGAGTCCGAGCAAGCAATCGTTGATGGTGGATCTTCGTCTGCAGAGTAGATACGGCGATTTACATGATTGAAAGCGGGCGAGCCAGGGGACTGGCTCGCCCGCTTTTTCATCGCGCTAGCGCTTCTTTGGGATCGACCTAAGGCGAGCGAACCATAGGGCTGCGGCACCCGAGGTCAGGAGCGCGGTGATGCAAGCGGCGATGGGAACTGCTCCTGTTGCCGGTAGGTCCTGCGGTAGGGTACAGCGTTGAATGACACAGTCCTCGTCATGTGACTCAAGTTTATCGCCGCCGCCGTTGCGACAAAGATCGACGCGTGCGCTGTTGGTGAGTGCGGTTTGGGGCGTATAAGCCGATGTTGCCTGCATGTGCACGACTGCGCCCCGAGCGTCTGCACCAAGGATTGCTTTGGCATCGTCAAGGTCGTCGTGCTCATCTTTGAGATCATCGCGGGTCCAAGAATCCGCATCGCTTCGAGTCGTAAAGTCGGCGGCTACCGCACCGTATTCAATTCGAATGGCCGTTACGACGGTATTGGATGCAAGGTCGAGTTCTTTCGCCTCGAGTGTGGTGGATTCCGTGGTCGAGATATCCGCCTTCCAGAGGTGCCAACCGTCGTAATCGACGAGGCGACAGTCCTCACCCAGGCTCTCTTTTACTTCGTCGGACTCAAGCCAAGGATTTTCGTGCCCATCGTCAAGTGTCGCGTTTGCCGGCTCATCGACGTCTGTCGAATCCAACGGCGTCGTGCGATACCATACGTTGCACAGACCGTTGAGGTCGCCGATGGCGACGGGGGTTTCGATTGAGATGAATCTCGCCGTGCCGTCTTTGGCGCACTCAAGATCATCGGTAATCGTAAACTCATCAACCCAAGTAGCGGAATCGTTTCGAGCATCGATGGTATAGGAGAAAAGCCCATCACTATTGGTTTGCGTCGTGGCGCGGTTTTTACCATCGCCGTTAGCCAACAGGCCTTTTTCGATAGGTTGGACAAGTTCCTGACGCTTGTCGACCTGTCCCTTGATCTCGATGGGCGCATCCTTCATCGCGACGGGTTGGACATCTCCCGTATCCTTTATTTCAAACGTTATCTCCTCGGCAAGGTCATAGGTCCGCGGAGACATCATTTCGCGCAACGAGTAGGTGCCGGGTGCAAGATGTTCGACGCGGTGCGGCTTGTCGGATGAGGTCCAGGAGTCTATTTCGGTTTTATCGGGACCATATAAGGTGAGTTGTGCGCCTTCCACTTCCTGCTCACCGCTTGCATCGACCTTGGAGATATCAACCTTGGTGTAATCGTCGGATACGTTAAGCCGTGCTTCTACGACGGGTGTTTTCTGGTCGGCATAAGCGAGGTCTACGATATGGGGCGTCCGGTCGAGTAAAAAGCCGGTCGGCGCTTGAGTCTCGACGACCTCGTAGCGTGCGGTGCCAGATCCCAGCGGGAGGTTGTCCGCGCGTGCTTCTCCAGTTTCATCCGACGTGACGGTCGCGACGGTCTCACCGTCGAGCGCGGCAATGCTACCGTCGGGGCGCACGATATCACCCGAGGCACGGATCTCAAAGACGGCGCCCGCGAGGCTGCTGCCGTCTATGGCATCGGTTTTAACGATCCTGATGTTTCCGGTCGCGGCGTGGTCATAATACGAGGCGATTGCAACGGGCGTTAGGTTCATGTCGGCGGGTATGTTTACCTCGATTTCTTCGCCGACAAGATAGGGCTCTTTGGCCGAGGTTTCGCGTACATAATAGGTGCCCGGCACGAGCGATTCGGGCAGTGTGACGGTCCCGGTCGCGTCAGTCGTAAAGGTGCCCATTACGTTATGTGCTGGATACCAGCAAGTTTGTGAGACAGGTTCATGATTGCTGTCGAGGAGTTGGAAGGTGAATCCGGCTAGTGGAACAGAAGCGCCTGTTTGGGCATCGCGTTTTACAATCTGGAGATGCGTCGACAGAGCGTGGTTGTCCACGATATATTGAAGCACGGCGCCGTTGGAAATCTGATTGGCCCCGACGGTCCATTCCCCTGCACGTTTAAAACCCTCGGGGACGGTTTCCGGAACCTCGCGAATCGTGTAGCCGGCACGGTCGTATGGGACGGCTCCGTGGACACCGGCGGGTCGCTTGCCTGTGCCGAACCATGCTTCGGGCTGATCTTTGGTGGAGGCAAAGCCATAGATGTTTGTGGTCAGTGTGCCAACAACCTGCTGAGAGCTGTTGCTGACAACCTCAAAGACAACACCACCCGCCGGCTGCTCCAGGCCGGATTGGTCGCTATTGCCGTAATCCTTGAATTTGGAAATCTCAAGGTCAAACGCAATGGAGATATCGGAAATGCGAGATTCGATCTCGACCACGCCTGAATCGCCGAGCTGGTCGGCTCCAACGGTATAGGTCCAGCTGTCGTTGGATGGCAGGTAGCCCTCGGGGGCTTTTGATTCGTAGATGGTAAAGGTTCCTAAGGGGACATCGGCGAGGGTGGCCCGACCGCTTTCGTCGGTCGTGAGGATTTGCGCCCATCCAGGGGTTGATTGCGACACACACGTGAACTCTGCTCCTGCGAGTGAAGATCCCGCCTGGGGGCCGGCATTCGTCGCGGCATCGAGTTTTACGATATGCAGGTTGATGATGCCGGGCTGTTCATCAATGGCGACCTGTCCACCGTCATTCCCCGTGGTAAAGGCGATGCGATCACGACGGGGGACATAGCCGGCCGGCGCCTTCGTTTCAACTAGGTAGTATGCAGTGTTGGGCAGAAGAGTTGCTTGCGCCCGACCGTTGCTGTCCATCTGGATGGTGCCGACACGCGCGCCGCTGGCGCTCTCAAAAATATCGAATGTTGCCCCGTCAAACTGATAAGTATTGTTTCCGCTGGTAATGGCAGCGTTTGCAGACTGCTTTTGGAAGGAAACAGAGACCGCCGGCAGTACATAGAGCATGTCCTGACGTTTGCTGCCGCCCGATACGGCTCCTAGATAGCGTCGCGCGCGGTGCGGAGCGGCTTTGATGCTTCCTGATTTTGCGCTGTCGTGGAGCCACCGCGCCGCCGCCACGACTTCATTGTCAGTGGCAAAGTGCCCACTCTTGGTTTTGCCCTGAGCGGTCGTGTAAGAGTAAGTACCGTCGACATGGGTAGTGCCGTTGAGCATCCATACGGCAAGCTGGGTTGCGGCGCGGGCGCGATCGGGTGAAAGATGGTAACCGCCAAACGACGTGGCGGTAGGATATCCGTGACAAACGATTGCCGCGAACTCGTCGTCGAGCCACACCCAGCCTTGATCAAAGTTGAGCCATGGGCCGCCCGGCTTGGTGGGGCCGGGGCGCTCCTGGTTCATGCAGTAGGCAATCGAGGCGTCTTGAGCTTCATACTTGCCGATGAGGAAGGGCCCACAATCATCGCTAATAGTGCGGAAGCCGAGCTGGTCGTAGCCATCGACGGCAAATGCGGCTCCCGGTGCCAGGCAGCCGAAAAGCAGGAAGAGGAGCAGGAGCAGCGGACCTGTTGCGATTGCGCTGTGGACAGAGTGCGTGGGTGCGTTGGACATGGCTGCTCCTTATCCCTCGTGCGCCGCACGGGGAGGCTGCGACGCGTAGGATGAGGCTACTCCCGAGGTTCATGCGGGTAAGTACCGGAGCCTGACCAAAAGCTTGCCCAATTCCTGACAAATTGAGCTCAAATACAACAATCAAGCAAAAGTGCAGGTAGAAGATAGGGAGAACAGGAAGTCAAAGGTCCTCGTCTCCACAATTGACGTGATTTTCAAACGAATCTCCACAGCTAAAACAAGCATCACCACCCTTGTATCGAACAAGACAACCGCGTTATACTAGCCAACACACAAGCGGGCATCGCCAAGTGGTAAGGCATCAGCTTCCCAAGCTGACACTCGCGGGTTCGAGTCCCGTTGCCCGCTCCAGTAAAAAGCACAAGCACGGCAGCGTTACGTTGCCGTGCTTTTTACTACCAAGCGCCGGGACTCGAACCCGACAGGGTGCGAGCGTTAAATAAACGCGAAGCGTTTATAGCGAGCAGGCAAGGTCGCCGATAGGCGACCGCAGCCGGTGCGTATTTGCGAAGCAAATACGCGGATGTCCCGTTGCCCGCTCCATGGAGCAAGGAAGATTTCGGGAATGGTAGATTCAGCCCGCTTTGCTCCCACACTTCCCCGGATCTCGGTATGCCACTGAAGCCGGTGCGTATTTGCGAAGCAAATGCGCGGACGTCCCCATGCTCGCTCCAATTCCAAAATGTTAGGTTAATGCCTGCTGCCCATACTTGCACCTGCGCACGGTACAATGGTTGGGTTACGACCAACGTGCCAATAACCAAAAAGGAGCCGCTATGATCGATCGCTATACCCGCCCGGAGATGGGACACATCTTCTCCCTCGAGAACAAGTACGCCATTTGGCAGGAAATCGAGGTTCTGGCCTGCGAGGCCCAGGCGGAGCTCGGCAAGATCGGTATTTCCAAAGACGAGGCCCAGTGGATCCGCGACCATGCCAACTTTGAGAAGGCGAAGGTCGATGAGATCGAGGAAGTCACGCGCCACGACGTCATTGCCTTCCTGACCAACATGAAGGAATACATCGATGCCGATGTTCCCGAGGGCGACCCCAAGCCCAGCCGCTGGGTTCACTATGGCATGACCAGCTCGGATCTGGGCGACACGGCCCTGTGCTACCAGCTCACCCAGGCCTGCGACCTGATCATCGAGGACGTCAAGAAGCTCGGCGAGATTTGCAAGCGTCGCGCCTTCGAGGAGCGCAACACGCTCTGCGCAGGCCGCACTCATGGCATCCATGCCGAGCCGATGACCTTTGGCATGAAGTTTGGCTCTTGGGCCTGGGAGCTCAAGCGCGATCTGGACCGTCTTGAGGATGCCCGCAAGAACGTTGCCTTTGGTGCCATCTCGGGCGCTGTCGGCACGTACAGCTCCATCGAGCCGTTTGTCGAGGAATATGTCTGCGAGCACCTGGGCCTGGTTCACGACCCGCTGTCCACGCAGGTTATTAGCCGCGATCATCACGCCTACCTCGCCGGCGTTCTCGCCACCACCGCGGCCACCTGTGAGCGCATCGCTACCGAGGTTCGCAATCTGCAGAAGACCGATACACTCGAGGCCGAGGAACCGTTCCGTAAGGGTCAAAAGGGCAGCTCCGCCATGCCGCACAAGCGCAACCCCATCACCATGGAGAAGGTCTGCGGCCTGTCGCGCGTCGTGAAGGCCAACGCGCAGGTTGCCTTCGACAACGTCGCCCTGTGGCACGAGCGTGACATTTCGCACTCCTCTGCCGAGCGCGTCGCCCAGGCCGACAGCTTCATCGCCCTCGACCACATGTTCCAGTGCCTCATCCGCGTTATCGACGGCCTGCAGCTGTACCCTGCCCGCATGATGGCCAACCTCAATAAGACCCGCGGCCTCATCTTCTCCTCCAAGGTGCTGCTCGCCCTCGTCGATACGGGCATCACCCGCGAGGACGCGTACGCCATTGTGCAGGAGAACGCCATGGCAACCTGGCACGAGGTACAGGATTGTGTCTCCGGCCCCACCTTTAAGGAGCGTCTCGAGGCCGATCCGCGCTGCACCGTCAGCCAGGAGAAACTCGACGAGATCTTTGATCCGTGGGACTTCCTCACCCGTATCGACACGGTCTTCGATCGCCTGGAGCAGCTGAGCTTCGAGTAGGTTCGGGCATAACGTTAGCTTTTTAGGGCGCTTTGCTGGTAATGTGTGTTGCCGGCAAAGCGCCTCGTTGCATTTAGGGAAAGACGGGGATAATAGTCGTCTCGAATAACATTCTGAGAGGGGATCGCATGATTTCGTTTGATTACAAGCCTCAGGGCGTGTGTGCTCGCAATATTCACCTTGACCTTTCCGATGACGGCAACAAGGTGATGGGCGTTGAGTTTACCGGCGGCTGCGACGGCAATCTCAAGGCTATCTCCAAGCTGGTCGAGGGCGCTCCTGCCGATCGCGTAATCGAGGTTCTCGCCGGTAATACCTGCGGTATGAAAAAGACCTCCTGCGCCGACCAGCTTACGCGCGCCATCGAGGCCGCTCGCGCCGAGATCGCCTAATGGGTATCGCCGATCACATCAAGAACGGAATATCGCGTCGCGGCTTTGTACTCGGTGGGGCTGCCGCGGGCGCTGCCACGGTGCTTGCCGGATGCTCGAAAAAAACGGGTACCAGCGATGATGCCGCCGGCGAGCCGCAGGTTATCAAGGACGATTCCAAAATTATCTCGATTACGGATGAGTATGAGACTGTCGACATCGATCTTGAGCCGGCGGCGTCGTGGACGCTGCCTCTGGGTACGCTGCTGTACTACTGCGACGGCGATTACGCCGCGGCGATGATGGCGCCCGCATCGGCATTGCACGCCAACACGCTCGGTGTGCTCAACCTGGGCGATGGCTCGCTTACCACATTAATCGAGGATCCTGTCGAGGGCACGGGATATGCATTCTACGATGTCCGCGCCGGCGACGGCGTATTCGCGTGGGTTGAGATGAACTTTGCCAATTCATCGTGGAAGCTCTACGCTCAAAATCTGTCGGGCGCTTCGCTCTCTGGCGATGTGGTTGAGCTCGATCGAGGTGGCAAGGACTATGATCCGCCCCTGTTTACGGCGTTCGGGTCATCAGTCATCTGGTATAAAATGCCTTCGGCAGGCGGCAATAAAACGAGTAGTGATTCGTTTTGCTATCGTCGCTCACTTGATGAATCCAAGGCCGAGACAATTTGGAAATCGACGGGCCGCTTTGCATCGGCCCCGCGCGCGAGCGACGGCATTTTGACCATCTCGCCGCGTGTCCGCAACGACGAGGGCGTCTACTACGGCATAACGGCAATCGATCTGACCGACGGCAACAACACCAAACGTGCCCAGCTAGTCCTTCCCTCGTCAGTCTCGCCTTTCGAGGCCGTATATATGGGCGATACCTTCGTGTTTTCTATCGAGGCGGCCTATAGTGGCGTGGGCAGCCTGGGCAATATGGGCACATATATCGGTAATGAGGGAGGGCCGTACCTCTTCCTGTCACGCGAGCCGCTCGCATGTGCGGCTGGCAAGAAGAATAAATACCTTGTTAAGGTACAGGCGTCGCATTTCCTGATCGACACCTCTGCCAAGACCTATGGTTCGCTGCTGTCGCCCGACCGCGCTTTGGAGTATGGCGATTATCCGGCTACGGCGGGAAAATCGGACTCATTCCTTACGTACGCCACGGTGCGCAACGGCCAGGGTATACCAGAGACGGTCACTGCACGTCTATTCTCTCTTTAAGCTTAGAGGGGTTAAAAAGGCGCCAACAGGGGAATAAACGCGTTGTAATTGTGAGTACCGCCCGCCGAGCTGCCGCGTCATAGCGGCATCCGGCGGGCTCAGGTGCGTTAAAATGGGCTTGTTCTTAGCTAATTGAGACAGGGGGGCCGTGTTATGGCTTCAGATGCAAAAAAGATTCTGCTGGTCGAGGATGAGAAGGCAATCCGTGACGCCGTCGCTGCCTATCTCGAGCGCGAAGGCTACTGGGTTGTGGGCGTCGGCGACGGCCAGTCCGCGATCGAGGAGTTCGAGAAGCATCAGTTCGACCTGGTCGTGCTCGACCTTATGCTCCCCAAGATCCCCGGCGAGCGCGTTTGCCGCACCATTCGCGATACCTCGGATGTCCCCATCATCATGCTGACGGCTAAGGGCGAGATCGAGGACCGTATTATCGGTCTTGAGCTCGGCGCCGACGACTATCTGATTAAGCCGTTCTCGCCGCGCGAGCTCGTCGCCCGCGTTCGCGCTCTGTTCCGCCGTGCCCATCAGGCCGACGAGCCCGCCGTCGAGGTGCTCGACTTCGGCGATCTGGTCATCGATATCTCGGGCCACAAGATCTTGGTCGAGGGCAAGGAAGTCGATCTGACGGCTTCCGAGTTCAAGCTGCTCACCACGCTTGCCCGCCATCCCGGCCGTGTGTATAACCGCATGGAGCTGGTCGAGAAAGTGCTCGGGTATGACTTTGAGGGCTATGAGCGCACCATCGATAGCCACGTGAAGAATCTTCGCGCCAAGCTGGGCGATGATCCCAAGAAGCCCAAGTGGCTCTACACCGTCCATGGTGTCGGCTATCGCTTCGAGGCTCCGGCCAAGACCGATAAGTCGGACGAGAAATAGGGAAATCACATATGACACCTGCGCGCTTTGAAATCGGACAAAAGCACAAGCAGGAGAGCGAGGCGGGTTCCAAGGCTAGTTGGAACACGCCTCGTTCCGATTCACGGCCAACGATGAGCTATCCCTCGCGCATGGCACTTGCTTTTGCTCTGACATCGCTCATGACGGTATTGGTGCTGGTGGGCGTTGTCTCTGTTGTGTGGGGCACGGTCTTTTCGGATTACACACGCTCCAATATCGTCGAAATCGCAAATTCCGCTGCCGAGAAGTTGGCAACCTCATATGAGGAAAACGGCTCTTGGACCGCGGGAGAACTGCGCACGGTCGCAACGTCGAGTTTGGTTTCCGACGATCTGGCTATGCAGGTCGTCAATAAAAAGGGCGTAATCGTTTATGACGATTCCTGGCCCTCGGCAAGCGCCACCGCCGATGTACGCGAAAACCAGGCTACGACCGACGACACGAGCGGCAAGAGGGCATCGCATAGTCCGGTCTCGTCTGCTCCAACCGACTCCGATAGCGTTGCTAACGTCGAGATTGTAACGTCTTCCGGCGAGCATGTCGGACAGGTAAAGCTGTGGGCCATCGGCTCCGACGCTCTGCTCACCAAGGCGGACTCTGCGTTTAGGGAGAAGACCTTTAACGCCATGGCCCTCGCCGCGGTTGTTGCAATTTGCATTTCGGTCGTTATCGGATCGCTCGTGTCGCGCATGCTCACCAAGCCGATTCATCGCATCACCAGTACCGCAAAGCAAATCCGTGACGGCGACCTGTCGGCTCGCACGGGACTGCGCGGTGATGACGAGATCGATCAGCTGGGTGAGACCTTCGATGAGATGGCCACTTCGCTCGAGAAGGATATGAAACACGAGAAGCGCCTGACCTCAGACGTTGCACACGAGCTTCGCACGCCGCTTATGGCCATGCTCGCAACGGTCGAGGCCATGCAGGATGGCGTGTATCCCACCGACGATGAGCATTTGGAGACCGTTGCTTCCGAGACGCGTCGCCTGGCTCGTCTGGTGCAGCAGATGCTCGACCTGTCGCGCATGGAAAACAGCGCGGCTCCGCTCAACCTTGAGCCGGTGGACATGGTTCCTTTCGTGCGTTCCATCGTCAATGCCCAGGAGCGCCTGTTTGTCGACCGCGATCTGCGCCTGCGTTTTGTGGACGAGACCCAGGGTCACGACGATGTCGTCGAGGCCGATCCCGACATGATCACGCAATGTGTTATCAACCTCATGAGTAACGCCATGCGCTACACCCCCGAGGGCGGTTGGGTCGTGGTGTCGGTGCTCAGTGACCGCAAGCACGTCAGCATTGCCGTTTCTGATACCGGCATCGGTATTGCCAAGGACGATCTGTCGCGCATCTTCGGGCGGTTTTGGCGCGCCGATGCCAGCCGCGCCCGCGAAGCTGGCGGCCTGGGCGTTGGCCTCGCCGTGACCAAGCAGATCGTCGAGCGTCACCATGGCTACATATCCGTGGAGTCGGAGCTTGGAAAGGGTACGACTTTTACAATTCATCTGCCCCGCGAGCACACGGCAGACGCGGCATCTACTACAATGGAGCACTAGCTTTTCGCTATTCGGTGAAGGAGGGGCTGCGTCCCTGCCGCTCCGAGTTTGCGAAAACATGCGGGAAAGAACCCGCATTTCTGTCGTATTTAGGTAAGGAGTGACTCACGTGACAACGATGGAGCGTCGTCCGGATTCCCGTGGCAAGGTTCGTGATATTTACGATGCCGCTGAAAACCTGCTGATGGTCGCCACCGACCGCATTTCTGCGTTCGACTTCATTCTTCCCGACGAGATTCCGTTTAAGGGAGAGGTACTCAATCGCATCTCGGCATTCTGGTTCGATAAGTTTGCCGACATCGTCCCCAACCATCTCGTTTCCATCGACCCGGCGGATTTCCCCGAGGAGTTTGCCGAGTATCGTGACTACCTCGCTGGCCGCGCCATGCTGGTTAAGAAGGCCCAGACGATTCCTATCGAGTGCATCGTCCGCGGCTATCTGACCGGTTCGGGCAAGAAGACCTACGACGAGAACGGCACCGTCTGCGGCATCCAGCTGCCTGAGGGCCTGACCGAGGCTTCCAAGCTTCCTGAGCCGCTGTTCACACCGTCCACGAAGGCTGAGATCGGTGACCACGACGAGAACATTTCGTTCGAGCGTTGCTGCGAGATCGTGGGCGAGGACATCGCCACGCAGATTCGCGACCTTTCCCTCAAGATCTACAAGGCTGCCGCTGAGTACGCCGCGACCCGTGGCATCATCATTGCCGACACCAAGTTCGAGTTTGGTGTTATTGATGGCAAGGTCACGCTGATCGACGAGTGCCTCACGCCCGACTCCAGCCGTTTCTGGCCTGCTGCCAGCTACGAGGAGGGCAAGATCCAGCCTAGCTACGACAAGCAATTCGTCCGCAATTGGCTCAAGGCCAACTGGGATATGACGGGGGAGACCCCGCACCTGCCCGCCGAGGTCATCGATGGCACGTCCGAGCGCTATCGCGAGGCCTTCCAGATCATCACGGGCTCCCAGTTCACAAGCATGAAGGAGAACGCATAAGTGAGTACCCGTAGCGCCACGAACAAGCGCACGCAATCCCACGAAGTTACCGGGGTTGCGCGCAAGTCTGCCGCATCTGCTAAGCCCGCCCGCCAAGCAGCGAGCTCCGTTCGCGTCGTGCCGGCTTCGTCTAAGGCACGCCGCAAAGAGCTCGAGAAGGGCGAGAACCTCGAGGGCCTCTCTAAAGAGGAGAAGCGCGCCCGCAAGGCCAAGCAGCGCGCCAAGGAGGACCGTATCTATACGGTGTCGAATATCCTCCTCAAGCAGGACGAGGACTACACCAAGCGCCGTCGCATCTGGTGGATTGTGCTCGCCATTGGCATGGTGCTCGTCGTGGCAATTTGGGCCTCGCTGTACTTCGCTCCCGCTGGCATGGTGTCCAGCCCTGTCCAGATGGTCGGCATCGTTTTGTCCTATGTCATCATCCTAGGTGACTTTATCTACGACTTCGCTCGTATTCGTCCCTTGCGCAACATGTACCGCGCGCAGGCCGAGGGCATGTCCGAGAACAAGCTCAACGCTCTTATTGAGCGCGCGGCTGCCGAGGAGGACAAGAAGGACTCCAAGAAGAAGTAGCGTTTGCATACATACTTATCGCTAAGATATAAGGCGCGTCGTTTTTGCGGCGCGCCTTTTTACTGTTCTATAGATAGATGGAGTGGCACATGATTCGAGCTGCCCTGACGGTCGAAGAGGCTCTGGAGGGCATGAAGGCCCTGGAGCCCAAGATTAAAAACTACGCGCGCCTGGTCGTCCGCAAGGGCGTAAACGTCAAGCCCGGTCAGGAGGTCGTCGTTCAGTCTCCGGTCGAGTGCGCGCCGTTTGCGCGCGTGGTGGTCGCGGAGGCCTATGCTGCCGGCGCCGGCCACGTGACGGTCATTTGGGCCGATGATGCCGTGACGAGGCTCACGTACGAGCATGTCGAGAAAAGCTATTTTGAGCAGACGTCCGAGTGGAAGCGCATGCAGCTGGATTCCTTGGCCCAGGATGGTGCCTGCTTTGTCTTTATCGAGGGTGCGGATCCTGCGGCCCTCAAGGGCATCGATCCAGCCAAGCCGGCCGCGGCATCCAAAGCGAGGAATACGCAGTGCAAAGTTTTCCGCCGTGGACTGGATTACAACATCAATCCGTGGTGCATCGCCGGCGCTCCGGTCGTGGCTTGGGCGCACGAGGTGTTCCCGGGAGACGCCGATGAGGTTGCAATCTATAAGCTGTGGAATGCGATTCTGCACACCGCGCGCGCCGATGGCCAGGACCCGGAGAGCGACTGGGAACTCCATGACGCCGCATTCGAAAAGAACCTGCGTTTCCTGAACGACAATCGTTTCGACTACCTGCATTACACCGCGGCAAATGGAACCGATCTGACGATTGGCATGACGAAGGGTCACGAGTGGGCCGGCGGCAAGGGAAAGACGCCCGATGGACACCCCTTCTTCCCCAACATTCCCACCGAGGAAGTCTTCACCTCGCCCGATCGCATGCGCGCCGACGGTATCGTGTACTCGGCCATGCCGCTCATCCACCACGGCAATAAAGTCGACGATTTTTGGATTAAGTTCGAGGGCGGCCGCGTGGTGGACTACGACGCCCGCGTGGGCAAGGCAACGCTCGCAAGTATCATCGATACTGACGAGGGCGCTGCTCATCTGGGCGAGGTCGCGCTCATTTCCAAGAACACGCCGATCCGCGAAAGTGGCGTTCTGTTCTACGATACGCTCTATGACGAGAACGCTAGCTGCCATCTCGCGCTAGGTGTAGGTTTTCCCGAATGCATCGAGGGTGGGTATGACATGTCCAAGGAGGAGCTCCTGGAGCATGGCGTTAACGTCTCGAGCACGCACGTCGATTTTATGATCGGCACGGACGACATCGATATTACGGGCATTACGCCTGATGGACGTGAAGTTGTGATTTTCCAGAACGGCCAATGGAGTTGGGAATAGTCCCAGACCGTGGTACAATGCCACCCGCGGGCCGTTAGCTCAGCTGGCAGAGCAGGGGACTTTTAATCCCAAGGTCCAGGGTTCGAACCCCTGACGGCCCACCATAGTTTACGCAGGTCAGAGACGGTGTTGTCTCTGACCTTTTTCTTTGTGTACCCAACGAGTACCCAAAACGGTACCCCTCAAATCACGTGGATTCCATAATTCTGGTCTGTCCGTAGAGGGCGTTAACGTCCGGATGGGCGGACGGATAGATCGTTGCCGATGCGTCCGTCCATCCGTCCGAGGGAGCTGGAAACGGCTCGGGAAGAGGGCGAGCGTTCTGCGCGCTTTCGATAGCCGTAGGGGCTCCCTGGGTAGCTCCAGGCTGTCGGAAGGGCGTTGAACGCGAGCCTTGAGCGCGGGTATGCCGGTGTGGCGTAATGAGCGGTCGTTGATGCACCGAAGCCCTATATCTATTAC
>DBFBGO010000026.1:0-36516 GCA_048201895.1 Collinsella sp.
AGTTTTATTTAAGAATACCTTGCCGCATATTTTTTACTCCTTTTCTGGACTTGAATTATTATATCACATCAGTTTTAGGAAAACAAGTATCTAAAAGAAATTTTTCTTCCCCTTATATGTAACAATCATACCGGCTTCCTAACGTTCAGAATGGTTTCTACTGTCTGCTGCGGTGTTTGGTTGGAATTGTCCAGCCAAAAGCCGATCCGTGGTGTTGTCTGCATTTTACTAAATACAAATTCAATGTATACAGAAAGAAATATATAAGGAGTGGGAGGGATTCCGCCGTAGTCGGCATTGTAGGAAAATCCAAAAGTTTAGATTTTCTCAAAATGCTTATCTTTTGGTCTTTGGTTCGGAATAGTGTAGTGCTGGCGGTCTATCTATTGTTTTCGGTTGCTTGCTTCTTTACCGTACATGAGCATTTAAGCACGGGTGATATTGTGCTTGATTTTTTCTCAGGCTCAGCATCGACCGCCCATGCCATGTTCCTGCAGGAGCTCGGAAAAGATGATCGCTATCAGTTTATCCTTGTCCAGCTTCCAGAGCCTTGTGACCCGAAACGCGACGCCTACAAGGACGGGTATGAGACTCTCTGCGACATAGGCGAAGGACGCATTCGCCGCGCAGGCGACAAAATCAAAACCGAGCTCGAGGAATCCAACCGTCAACTCAAGCTTGGCGAGGGACCCAAGCAGCTTCCCGACATCGGCTTCCGTGTGTTCGAGCTCGATGAGTCCGGCATTGAGAAGCCCGAGCCCGGTCAGCTCCTCTTCGACGTGGTCAAGCCCGATCGCTCCGATATGGATATCGTCTTCGAGATGATGCTCAAATGGGGCCTCGAGCTCACGCTGCCCGTCGAGAAGTCTGAAGCCGCGGGCTATCCCATCTGGTCCGTCGCTTGCGACGAGCTCGTCTGCTGCATGTCCCGAGGCCTCACCATTGAGGCGCTCGAGGCCATCGCCGACATGGAGCCCAGGCGCGTTCTCATCCTCGATTCCGTCCTCGACGACACCCTCAAGCTCAACGCCGTGCAGATCTTCAAGCACGCCGGCGAGCGCATGGGCTGTGAGATCGAATTGAGGACGGTCTAGCATGGCGGCGCTCGAGTTCAAGTTCTCATCCGACCAGCAGCACCAGCTGGAGGCCATCGAAGCAACCTGCGACCTGTTCCGCGGACAACAATTTATTGGCAGCGTATTCTCCGCCGATTCCGGCCGCAAAGGCCAGACGGCAATCGGCGAGCTCATGGTCGGCCACGGCAACGAGCTTCGCGTGGCGCCGGGCCAGCTCCTCGACAACCTGCACGCCGTGCAGGAGGAGGGCTGCCTCCCGGCAACCGACGTCCTCACCGATGGGCGCCTGCGAGACTTCACCGTCGAGATGGAGACCGGCACCGGCAAGACCTACGTCTACATCCGCTCCATCTACGAGCTAAACCGCCGCTACGGCATCACCAAGTTCGTTATCGTCGTGCCGAGCGTGGCCATCCGCGAGGGCGTCCTCAAGAGCCTCCAGACCACCCGCAGGCACTTCGAGACGCTCTACGACCGCACGCCGCTCGACTACTTCGTGTACGACTCGAAGGACATGGGGCCGGTGGGTAACTTCGCCACGTCGAGCTCCATCCAGGTCATGGTCATCAACATCGACGCGTTCAACAAGGGCCTCGAGAAGGATGGCACCGCGAAGGAGGGCAACCTCTTCCACCGTCCCAGCGAGAAGCTCACCGGCGGCTTCAGCCCTCGCGAGCTCGTGAGCGCCTGCAAGCCCGTCGTCATCATCGACGAGCCCCAGAGCGTCGACAACACCAAGCAGGCCAAGGCCGCCATCAAGAGCCTGAACCCGCTGTTCGTGCTGCGCTACTCGGCCACGCACAAGCAGGCCTACAACATGATCTACCGCCTCACGCCGGTCGACGCCTTCGAGCGCCACCTGGTGAAGGGCATCTGCGTGGACTCGATCAAGGCCGAGGCGAACCTCAACGGCGCGTACGTGAGGCTCGAGTCCGTCAAGTCCGACCCGTTCTCCGCCAAGGTGTCCATCGACGTGCGCCAGGCCGACGGCACGCAGAAGCGCAAGGCCGTCACGGTGAAGACCGGCAACGACCTCTACCAGAAGAGCGGCGAGAACAGCGACTACGAGAGCGGCTGGGTGGTCAACAACATCGGCGCCGCAGTGGGCGACGAGTTCATAGAGTTCCAGAACGGCGAGGTGCTCGAGCTCGGCGAGGCGCTGGGCGACGTCAACGAGGAGGTCGTCAAGCGCGCGCAGATCCGCCGCACCATCGAGGACCACCTGGCCCGCCAGTTCGAGCTGTGGCCGCGCGGCGTGAAGGTGCTCTCGCTCTTCTTCATCGACCGCGTCGACCGATACCGCGTCTACGAGCCCGAAGTCCACGGCGGCCTGTACGCCCTGATGTTTGAGGAGGAGTACGCAGGTGCCCTGAACTCGAAGGCGCCTCGTCGCATCGCAAAGGCGGCGGGGATCGGCAAGGGCACGTGGCTCGAGTGCTACGAAGCCGTCGGCGCCCCGCTGGTGCGCGACCCCCACGCCGTGCACCAGGGATACTTCGCCAAGGACAAGAAGGGCAAGTTCAAGGACTCCAAGGGAGCCGCCGGCACCGCCGACGACGCCGGGGCCTTCGAGCTCATCATGCAGAAGAAGGAGACGCTCATCTCCTTCCCGGACGGCAAGGACGCGGACAAGGACGTCTCTTTCGTCTTCAGCCACTCCGCGCTCAAGGAGGGCTGGGACAACCCCAACGTGTTCCAGATCTGCACGCTCGTCGAGACAAAGGACAACCTGACCAAGCGCCAGAAGATCGGCCGCGGTCTGCGCCTGTGCGTGAACCAGGATGGCGAGCGCCTGTACGACCCAGAGGCGAACGTGCTCACCGTCATCGCGAACGAGAGCTACGACGACTTCGCCAACGGCCTGCAGAAGGAGCTTGAGGCTGAGGACTTCAAGTTCGGCGTCATCACTCCGGAGAGCTTCACGAAGGTCACGGTCAAGGGCGATGATGGCGTCGAGGAGCGCCTGGGCTACGAGAAGTCCAAGCAGGTCTACGACCACCTCGTCGCGACCGGCATGGTCGACGACAAGGGCGCGGTGACGCCCGAGCTGAAGGCGGCCGCCGAGGAGGGCAAGGTCGAGCTCCCCGCCGAGCTCGAGCCTGCCAAGGAGCAGGTCGAGGCGATCATCATCCACAAGTCCCAGAGGGTCCAGATCCGTGACAAGGCCAAGGAGGTCTCGGTCGAGCTGCAGAAGGACGTCACGCTCGACCCTGCGTTCCAGGCCCTGTGGGACCGCATCCGCCAGCGCACGCGCTTCCAGGTCGAGGTCGACTCCGGCAAGCTCATCGAACATGCCATCGAAGCTGTCGACGGCATGCTCGCCGTGCGCCCGCCCCAGGTGACGAGCGAGCGTGCCTCGCTGGGCATCGACGACGCGGGCGTGAGCGCCGAGGGCACGGGCACCTCCGTGGTGTCCGTTTCGGGAAAGGTGAAATACGACCTTCCCGACCCGATCGCAGAGCTGCAGGACGCCGTCGGGCTCACCCGCGGCACCATCAAGGCGATCCTCGAGGGCTGCAGCCGCCTCGACGAGTTCGAGATCGACCCCGCGACCTTCCTCGCGCAGGTCGGCGACAAGATCAACCGCGTGAAGAACGACCTCATCGCCCAGGGCATCAAGTACGTGCGCCTTCCCGAGGACGAGTGGTACACCATGCGCGACCTCGAGCTTGACGACTACACGGCCTACCTTGGGCAGAACGCGTGGAAGCCGGACATGACGAGCAAGAGCCTGTACAACTACGTGGTCTACGACTCGGCGGGGGTCGAGCGCTCCTTTGCCGAGGCTCTAGACAAGCAGGAGGAGGTTCTCGTGTTCGCGAAATTGCCCTCGGCGTTCAAGATCGACACGCCGCTCGGCAGTTACAACCCCGACTGGGCGTACGTCGAGGAGGCCGACGGCGAGCGCCGCGTGTACTTCGTGACCGAGACCAAGGGCGGCAAGAACGGCGAGCCCGCCCTGCGCGACGCGGAGAAGATCAAGATCGGCTGCGCCAAGAAGCACTTCGAGGCGCTGGACCTCGGAAACGACTTCCATTACAACGTGCGCACGACCTACCAATACGAGGCGGTGAAGGCTTAGGATGTCGAAGCTGCCCGGAAAGATGACGCGAAAGCAGCACTGGGTGCCGCGGTTCTACCTGCGCCATTTCGCGGATTCCTCCGGGCAGCTTCATGCCTACAGCAGACAGAAGGGCTCCTTCTTCCGCACGAATTGCGAGAACCTTTGCAGCATGCGCGATCTTTATGAGGTCGAGCATGCCGATGCGACAGGCGATGCGACAGACAGATTCTATGCGCAGAACCTCATCGAGGTTAAGCTATCTGAGCTCGAGAGCCGCATCGCGCCGCTTTACGATCGCTTTTTGGAACGCCAGAAAGAAGACCAGTGCGAAGACGAAGGGTATTCTGATGGGAAAGCCGCCGTTTGCGAGCTGGCAGCAAATATCATCGTCCGGCACCCTATCAGTATGCGCGTCGACAAGAAATGGTCACGCGAGACTGCCGAAGAGCTGCTCAGAAACGTTCATCTGACACCCTATGAGCTCGGCTTGCTCGATTGGTCGGATTGGCGCGGGGATTCCCAAGCGGTGGTCGAGCTTGCCGCCGCCGCAACCATGCTCTTCTCCAACGATGATATTGTGCCAGTTAACCGTATTCGAAAGGCTTTTTTTGAGAAGAGCTTCTCCATCCTTAGGGCACCCGTCGGCTCAGGGTTCGTTACGACGTCGATGCCTATGTTCATCATCGGGCCCGAGGACGACTCGTACGATTTTCATCTCGCGTATATGCCGTTGAGCAGTGAGTATGCTGCGGTCTTTTCAGATGACCCTCTATTTCCGCCGTTTGCGAGACTCGGTTTTTCGGGCGTCGAGTTCATGAACCGACTTCTTCTGCTTAACTGCGAGCATTGGGATGTCGCCATATCGAGGGGAAGCGGCCCGCTCGAGCACGCGGTACGCGATTGAAGTCAAGCGAACAGTGCCGAATTCATGCACGAGATGTTCACGCGCGACGGCAGGGAGCTATCCCTCGACACAGTGATCTACGACCGCTCGAAGAAGAAGGGGCAGACGATGATCGATACCATCGACCGTGGCTGCCTCGAGGGCGGCTGCCTTGATGACGAGGACCTGCGCATCATCTTCGAGCACCTTCTGGGGAGAAGACGGCAAGGACCGGGAACATTAAAGGGTCAAGCAGCGTATTGATAAAATTGACCCCGCCAGCAATAACCGCAAAGGATAGATAGGGCTTTAAGGATGGATGCAGGAAAAGCAACGATAAGCGGCGTGTTCAACGGATCGCGCCTGCTCGAAATACCTTTTTACCAAAGGGCGTACGTCTGGGGAGAAGAGCAATGGGAGCGTTTCCTCGGCGACATGGAGTTCGTCACGGCCTCGAAGCGGCCCTATTTCCTGGGCTCCATCATCCTGAAGCAGGCCTCCTCCGGCAACACCTGGTCCGAGGTCTCCGAGGTTCGCACCGTCATCGACGGCCAGCAGCGACTCACGACCATGGTCATCTTCTTCAAGGCACTCTGTGCAAAAAACGGCACCAACAATTTGTTTGAGCGAGATTTCGTCCTGGAGACCGGCGATGTCGCCTTGCGGCACGGCAAGTACGACCGGCAGGATTTCGAAAAGGTCGTCAGCGCCACGGGCTGCGAACCCCTCGAGGGCTCCTCGGCCATCGTCCTTGCCTACAACTACTTCCTCAAGAATATCGACCCGGAGAAGGTCGACAGGAACACGATCAAGTCGAACGTCCAGTTCGTCTGCATCGATCTTACCGAGGGCGAGGACGAGCAGCAGATATTCGACACCATCAACTCGCTCGGGGTGCGCCTGACGACGGCGGAGCTCCTTAAGAACTACTTCTTCAACCGCGAGAACGAGCAGGCGTTCAAGGAGTGCTGGGAAGACGTCTTCGAGCCCACGGCTGAGAAGAGGGAGTATTGGGAGCAGGAGATCGTTACCGGGCGCATCAAGCGCACGCTCGTCGACCTCTTCTTCGACGCGTTCCTCCAGATTCTGGTCCAGGACAAGAGGCGTGGCGTCACGACCGAGGACAAGCTCTTCTATTCGCGTACTTCGAACCTCTTCCAGTCCTACAAGGATTTCATCGGCAGGTACTGCAACGGCGACAAGGTCGAGATTCTCGACAACATGAAGGCGTATGCCGAGGCGTTCGAGTCCACGTTCGACCCTGGCTACTGCGACGCGGACATCCCCTCCGCTTCCGGCGTCGAGCGCCTGAACGTGCTGATATTCGGCCTCAAGAACTCGACGCTCATCCCGTACGTGCTCTACGTTCGAAAGAACGCGGAGTCTTCGAGCGAGGAATCTAAGATCTACGCCCTGCTTGAGAGCTACATCGTCCGCCGAATGCTGGTTCAGGCGACCACGAAGAACTACAACAGGCTGTTCACCTCGCTGATCTTGAACGAGGTGAAGGACGCGGAGGCGCTGAGGAAGGCTCTCGAAGCCAATGACGAGGCGACGACGTACATGCCCGGCGACGCCGAGGTTCGAGCGGCATTCGAGGAATCGTGTCTGTACAACCTCCAGTCCAAGGGCGTCCTCTATCTGCTGGAAAGCGCCATTCGTCCGGGCATGAGCAGCACGGCCCTGCTCGGGTTCAACCAGTACACCCTCGAGCACATGATGCCCAAGAAGTGGCGCAACAAATGGGGAGCCCTCGACGATGAGGCTGCCACGCGAAGGGACCGGAAGCTCCTCACGCTCGGCAACCTCGCCATCATCACGCATTCGCTCAACGCCTCCATCCGCGATGCCGATTGGCCCACCAAGAAGCAGGGAAAGGGATACAAGGACGGCCTTGCCCTCTGCGCCGCCGGCCTTGCGACCATGGCCGGCGCCCTAGAGAAGGAGTCTTGGAACGAGGGCGATATCGCCGATCGCGCCGAATGGCTTGCGGACAAGGCGTTGGAGGTCTGGCGCTAGGCCCTACCTGCGTCCCATCTCGAAGATGCTTGCGGTGTCGGAACCCGCATCGATGACGGATGGAACCGGCTCTTCCAAAAACGTAGTTCGTGGCGATGTCTCTTCCGTCGGCGCGTCAAGAGGCTCGCCGAGCGCTAGGAAGAACCTCATCACGTGCTCAATTCTCTGTTGCAGGGACTCGCTCAGCTCGCCGTAGGAGGCCGCCAGCCGCACCTCCTTGGCCAATTCCGCCATCGAGTCCCTCAGTGCCTTCTGCACGCTCACGGAGGGCCTCACCTCGACCTGGGTATCGGTGAGCTTGGCGATGATGTAGTCCTGCCTGTTCATGCCGCTCCAGGCTGCCATCTCGCATATGAGCTTGCGCTCCTCGGGCGTGCAGCGGAACGCCATCGTCTTGCTGCGCTTGCGGGCGCTGTTCTCGCACGGCATCCTTCTTACCCCCTCGCCCCGTCGAGCGCGGCGGCCATCTCGTCCTGCTTCGTGGGGAACAGGTGCGCGTAGCGGTAGGTGATGTCCACCGCCTCGTGGCCCATGCGCTCGGCGATGGCCAGCGCGGAGAAGCCCATCTCTATCAGCAGGCTCACATGGCTGTGGCGTATGTCGTGTATGCGGATGCGCTTCACGCCCGACGCCTTGCACCCGCGCTCCATCTCGTGGGCCAGGAAGTGCTTGGTCACGGCGAACAGGCGCTCGTCGGGGGCGACGTCGTCGCGCATCTCGATGAAGTCCGCCATCTCGTCGCGCAGGAAGGCGGGCATGACGATCGTGCGCACGGACTTGGGCGTCTTGGGGTCGGTCACGGTGTCAACGCCGTTGAGGCTCTGGTACGACTTGTTGATGCGCAGCCGCGAGCTCTCCAGCATGAAGTCGGACGGCGTGAGCGCCAGGAGCTCGCCGCAGCGTATGCCCGTCCAGTAAAGCAGCTCGAAGGCGTGGAATGAGAGAGGCTTGTCCATGACGGCCTCGCTGAACCTCAGGTACTCGTCCTTGGTCCAGAACTGCATCTCGCCGCCCTTCTTCGAGCCTATCTTGTCGACCCTGCGCACCGGGTTGTCGCTGAGGCCGTAGTAGCGCTCGGCGTGGTTGAAGATGGCGTTGAGCTGGTTGTTCACTGTGCGCAGGTACGTCGGTGCCCAGGGCTTCCCGTCGGCGTCCCGGTGCTCGGTGAGCTCGTTTTGCCACCTGATGACGTCGATCGGCCTCACGTCGCACATGCGCATGTCCCCGAAGAACGGCACGAGCTTGTCGTTGATGATGTACTCCTTGGTGATCCACGTGTGCTCGCGTATGCGCGGCTTCACCTCGGAGGCGTACACCTCGACGAACTCGGAGAACGTCATGTCCATGGCCCCGCCGTTAAGGCTCTTGAACTGGCTCTCCCACACTGCGGCCTCCACCTCGGAGGAGAAGCCGCGCTTCGTCTTGTGGCGCTTCGAGCCGCGGGCGTCGCGGTAGTAGCACTGCACGTAGAACGTGCCGTTGCCGTCGTCCTTGTACACGGGCATGTCAGTCCACCTCCGGGAAGTACAGGGCGTCGAAGACGTCGCTTCGAACGCGCCCGCGGATGACCACGCGCCCGCGCGCCTCCTGCTCGGCGTTTATCTTCCTGATCACCTCGTAGGCGCTGCCTTTCTTGATCCTCAGCAGCTCCGCGACCTCGTCGGCGTCCAGCATGTGCGGCCTCGGCGTCTTCGCCACCTTCTCGTCCATGGCTCCTCCAATCAATGGCGTACGGATACGTACGGTTCACAGATTCAGAGTAAACGTACATATCTGTACTGTCAATAGAATTGCGTACATTTGCGTACGCTGATAAGATGTGCTGGTACGTAATTCCAGGAGGAGGGCTCATGTCCGTAGGCGAGAACATAAGGCGGTACCGCAAGTCGCGCGGCATGACGCAGGCGCAGCTCGCCGAGGCGGTCGGCCTGACCGAGGGGGCCGTGCGCCACTACGAGAGCGGCATCCGCGCCGTGAAGCCCGAGCTGCTCGAGTCCATCTCCGCGGCGCTCGGCGTGTCCGTCAACGCCCTCAAGGATTACGGCGTCGAGACTGCGGGCGACCTCATGTCGCTGCTCGTGCGGCTCGAGGACTCCTTCGGCATCGTGCCCGCAGCCGACGGCACGGGCCTCTCCCTGAACCCCAAGGCGCCGCACGCGCCCAAAGCCACGATGGCGATCGAACTGTGGGCAGAGAAGCGCGCGCAGCTCGAAAACGGCAAGATCGACGCCGACGAATACGAGGACTGGAAAGCCTCGCTGTAGCGGCTCTCCGCATTTCGCGATCAACGCAACCGAATCAGGACGGTGGACCAGGCGGCGAGCGCCGCTCGGGCCTGCGTAAGCTGAGTTTTTACTCCCCATTGCATGCCAAGGCATTTCCGGCGCACCTGGGGAGTAAATGACGCGGTGGCTTACACGGCGGCACGCGGCAGTACGCCGCGGCATTTCCCCTGGTTACTCCCGTTTTCATTGAGGCGGCGAGATTCTTTACTCCCCATTAACCACCTGGGAAAACGCTGTGAGAAGACCGCCGAAAAGCCTATTGAGTTCGATTTGAGTTTCACAGGCCCCGAAACGGCCCCGTTTGGCTCTCGGAGACAAAAATCGCGCGTCTACTCACTTGGGATGAATCCTTACTCCCGTTCCTCCGAATGCCGCACCGTGCCTTGCCGTCTTGAAACACGGGGGAGTAAATTGCGAAATCGCAGGTGAAAGGGAGTAAAACGACAAAGAAAAAGCCTCCGTCCCAACGCGGGAACGGAGGCTCGGTTATCGTATTTACTCACCAACATCGCTGGCGGCTTTGCCATGACTCTCGTACGAAACGAAACTCAGCGGCACAGTGCGGCACTCAAAAATGCAGGTCAGAACCCTATCAGCCTACTCCCACTCGATGGTCGCGGGCGGCTTGGACGTGATGTCGTAGCACACGCGGTTGGCGCCGGGAACCTCGGCCACGATGCGGCCGGAAATGCGGGCCAGCACGTCGTAGGGCAGCTTGGCCCAGTCGGCGGTCATGGCATCGCTGGACTCGACGGCGCGCAGGATGATCGGGCGCTGGTAGGTGCGCTCGTCGCCCATAACGCCGACGGACTTGATGTCAGGCAGGACCGCAAAGTACTGCCAGCAGCTGTGCTCGGAGTTGCGCTCACCGGTCTGCTCAAACAGGCGCTGGTTGTAGGCGTCGAGCTCCTCGCGCACGATAGCGTCGGCGTTCTTGAGGATCTCGAGCTTCTCCTTGTCGACCGCGCCGATGATGCGGATGGCCAGACCCGGACCCGGGAAAGGCTGGCGGAACACGATGTGACCCGGCAGGCCCAGCGCCAGACCAAGCGCGCGGACCTCGTCCTTAAAGAAGTGGTCGAGCGGTTCAATGAGGTCGAAGTGCACGCCCTCGGGGAACGGGATCAGGTTGTGATGGCTCTTGATGGTGGCCGTCTTGCCACCCGTCTTGCGAGCGCCGGACTCGATGATGTCGGGGTAGATGGTGCCCTGAGCCAGGTACTTGACTGGCTTGCCATCGGTCTCGAGCTGCTGCGCCACGGCGAAGAACTCTTTCCAGAACTGCGTACCGATGATGCGGCGCTTCTCCTCGGGCTCGGTCACGCCGGCCAAAAGCTCGGCATAACGGTCCTCGGCGTGGACGTGGATAAAGTCGACGTCAAACTGCTTGGTGAAGACCTCCTCCACCTGCTCGGGCTCACCCTTGCGCAGCAGACCGTGGTTGATGAACACGCAGGTCATCTGCTTGCCCACGGCGCGGGCGCCCAGCGCAGCCACGACGGAGGAGTCGACGCCGCCGGACAGGGCCAGAATCACGCGGTCGTCACCGACCTTCTCGCGGAACTCGGCCGTCATGGTCTCGACCAGGTTGTCCATGCTCCAGTTGGGCTCCAGGCCGCAGATCTCAAACAGGAAGTTGCTCAGCAGCTGCTGGCCATACTCGGAGTGCTTGACCTCGGGGTGGAACTGCGTGGTGAAAATCTTGCGCTCAACGCACTCCATGGCGGCAACCGGGCATACGTCGGTGCTGGCGGTAACGGTAAAGCCCTCGGGCACCTCGGACACGGCGTCGCGGTGGCTCATCCACACGGTCTGCTCCATGGGCGTGGAGTTAAAGAGTTTGGCGCCGGCCGTACGCGTGATGGTGGCGCGGCCGTACTCGCCTACCTCGGAGTGGCCGACCTTGCCGCCGAGCGTCACGGCCGTGATCTGATGGCCGTAGCAAAAGCCCAGGACGGGAAGGCCCAGGTCAAAGATGGCGGGATCGATGGACGGAGCGTCCTCGGCATACACGGAAGCCGGGCCGCCGGAAAGGATGAGCGCAGAGGCGTTCATCTCGCGAATCTCGTCGGCCGAGATGTCGCAGGGGACAATCTCGGAATACACGTTGAGGTCGCGGACGCGACGGGCAATGAGCTGACCGTACTGCGCACCAAAGTCGAGTACGAGGACCTTTGCGGAAGCCTTTTGATCCATGGTTTCCCCCTCTTGTTGGCGGGGAGCCGGTGCCCACCCGCGTGAATGAACGAAAATAACTTCCATAGTGTACACGTTATATGGGGTTTCTCGCCCCTCGCAGCCATCAGCGCACGGCAAACGCACGACCTAGGCCCCTATTTGACGGCAATTGAAGTGTTACCAAACGTTACAGATGATGTAATACGTTTGAACATTGGACGCCCTGTGCCACAATACTGCCGAACGACTCCGCCTCTGCGGCGGCAAATACGATAGGAATACCAGCATGAAGCGCATACTTCTCATCGCCACGGGCGGCACCATCGCATCGACCGAGGACGGCAATGGCCTCTCCCCCGCCCTGACCGGTGAGGAGCTCGCCCAGAGCGTCCCCGAGATCTCGGGGCTCTGCGAGCTCGACGTCGTGCAGCCCATGAACATCGACAGCACCAATATGCGTCCCAGTGACTGGATGCGTATCCGCGACGTCATCGTCGAAGGCTATGCCGACCACGACGGCTTCGTGATTCTGCACGGCACCGACACCATGAGCTACACCGCGGCAGCACTTTCCTATCTGATTCAGGACAGCCCCAAGCCCATCGTACTCACCGGCTCGCAAAAGCCCATGGGCAACCCTTTTACTGATGCCAAACTCAACCTGTACCAGAGCCTGCTCTATGCGCTCGACGAGCACTCGCACGATGTGTCGATTGTGTTTGGTGGCGTCGCCATTGCCGGCACGCGCGCCCGCAAGCAGCGCACCATGAGCTTTAACGCGTTCATCAGCGTCAACTATCCGCCCATTGCCTACATCCGCAACGACCGCATCGTGCGCAACGGACTCCACGGCACTCATCAGGGCGAAAACTCGGTGCGTTTCTACGACAGCATCGACCCGCGCGTGTTTGTCCTTAAGCTTACGCCCGGCGTGAACCCGGGTATCCTGGACGCCCTAGCCGATAGCTACGATGCTGTAATTCTTGAGACCTTTGGCATTGGCGGTATTCCCGAGTTTGGCGAGTCCGGCGAGTCATTCCAGGAGGCGATTTTCCGCTGGGTCGATTCGGGCCGCACCGTCGTTATGACCACGCAGGTCCCCGAGGAGGGCCTTGACCTGGGTGTTTATGAGGTCGGTCGTGCCTACGCCGATCATCCGGGTATTTTGCGCGGCGATGACATGACCACCGAGACGCTCGTAGCCAAGACCATGTGGGCACTCGGCCAGTCACGCGATGCCGCCGAAATCCAGCGCCTGTTCTACAGCCAAGTCAACCACGACCGCATCCCGATGGCGTAATCCCTAAGGCAGCTCCACTTATCGCAACCTTAAACGACAGGTGGTCCCCCTCGGGCCGTGCAAAAATCGGAGTATTCTGCAGTTTCTCCGCCGGAGGCATAGAATCGGCCGATTGTTAGACGAACTTTTAGGACGAGGGTTCCGTCTAGTAAATATTTATTCCTCATTTTTATTTAGTATGTGGATTAACTACTGCCAAAAAGGCAAAGCCAGCCGCTCGAGCTACCATCTACGGCCAAACTGGTGCTGAATACTCGCGATTTTGCACATCGCAACCAGGGGGACCCGCCCAAAGAGCGTCAAATACAGCGGGGGAACGCCCTATTCGATACCCTCGAGAAGCTCTGACACCGTCATGCCGAGTGCGGGCGCGATCTTAAATAGAACCTTGAGCGTGAAATTTGCCGTCCCATCTTCGATTCGGTCGAGGTAGGGTCGGCTGATTCCTGTCGCCACACAAAAATCAACCTTGGAGATACCAAGGTCCCTGCGTGTCTCTTCGACCCGCCTGCCAAGAATCTGTTTCGCACGTTCGTCCATGCAGCCGAGTTTGAAATGGAGCCGAACATAAACGTAAACTATAGTTTACGTTTTCCCGAATACACAGGAGTTTTCTATGTCGGGTTCTTCGGTCCGCATGTACCGAGCCACGCTTCGCACAAACAGCGCGCCGCCCAAGCTCGTCGTCGTTGAAGCTGAATGCCTTTCGCCCGATGAGCGCACAGCATTTACATTGCTATCAAGTCGCGTCGCCGCCGTTCTGGTCCCTTGCCCGGCGCAAGGTGAACTTGCCATTCAATGCCAAGCGCACAGCTGCTCGCTCAATCAGACTGCCGTAATCGCAACCAGCCAGCGTGGCCTGCCCCTTCTCCTGGAAGCCGGCATCGCACTCGCCCTTCGCGGTGCCGGATACGAAAACGAGACCGCCGCCGACATGGTCTTTAAACCACGATCGAGCGGCGGCCTCGCATCAGCCATTGAATATATGTGCAGGCTCGTTGCCTAAAAGGACAAGCTAGAAACCAAAGCCAAAGCCCGTTCCGGTAATCGCCGAGTACATAAAGTAAACGTTGATCACGTTGAGGAACACACCCGTGATGCAACCGTTGCGCAGGTAGCGCTCGCACACGATGCGCGCCATGGCGGCGGAGTCGTCATTGTTCTTGGCTTGGCGTCCCGCCGTAAAGTACGTCGCCACGCTCAGCAGCAGATTGAGTACCGGCAGTGCCAGCAGCTCGTAGCTCTTACCCCAGCGCGTCACCTCGCCGGCGGCGTTAAACTTCGTTGCCACCTCGGGGCCAATGTTGGGGATAACACACGCTGCAACCACCAGCGGAATCACCGCAAGTACGAGCAGCGCAATACCCATGTAGCCAGCTTTTTTGCCATATTTGAACATATGCGTCGTCCTTACACGTTAAAGCGGAAGTGCACGACGTCGCCATCGGCCATGACATAGTCCTTGCCCTCAATACGCAACTTGCCGGCGGCCTTGGCGCCCTGCTCGCCGCCGAGCTCGATGTAGTCGTCGTAGCCAATGACCTCGGCCTTAATAAAGCCGCGCTCAAAGTCGGTGTGGATGACACCGGCGGCCTGCGGGGCGGTCGCGCCCTGACGAACCGTCCAGGCCTTGACCTCCATCTCGCCGGCCGTAAAGAACGACTGCAGGCCGAGCAGCTTGTAGGCAGCCTGAGCGAGCACGTCCAGGCCGGGCTGCTCCAGGCCCAGGCTCTCCAGGTAGTCGGCGGCGTCCTCGGGATCGAGCTCGGAAAGCTCGGCCTCAATCTTGGCGCAGATAGGCAGCGGCTTGACGCCGTCGATGGGCGCCAGGTCGTCGTTGAGCATATCCTCGTCCACGTTTGCCACGTACAGGATGGGCTTCATGGTGAGCAGGAACAGGCCCTTGGCGGCGGCACGCTCCTCGTCGGTCATCTCCATGGATGCGGCGCGCTTGCCCTCGTTGAGCCAGGCGAGTAGACGCTTGGCCACCTCGAACTTGGGCATGAGTTCCTTGTCGCGCTTGGCCTCCTTCTCGAGCTTGGGCAGCTGCTTCTCGAGCGTGCCCATGTCGGCCAGGATGAGCTCAGTCATGATGGTGTCGGCATCGCCGGCAGGATCGACGAACTCGCCCGTGCGGCCCACCTCACGCATGACGTTGGGATCCTTAAAGTAGCGCACGACCTCGCAGATGGCATCGGTCTCGCGGATGTTTGCCAAAAACTGGTTGCCCAGACCCTCGCCCTCGTTAGCGCCCTTCACCAAACCTGCGATGTCGACGAACTCGACCGTCGCCGGCACAATGCGGCCCGGGTTGACGATGTCGGCGAGCTTTTGCAGGCGGCTATCGGGCACATCGACGATGCCCACGTTGGGGTCGATCGTGGCAAACGGGTAGTTGGCGGCAAGGCCGGTCTTTTTGGTAAGCGCGGTGAACAGCGTCGACTTGCCCACGTTGGGCAGGCCCACGATACCGATGGAAAGGGACACGACAGCTCCTTTTGGTACAGGTACTTCAAACTGCATAAGTATAGCGCCGCCGCAGCATCCGGGCGAATCCGGACACCGCGGCGGCGCAAATGAAGCAGAGATTGAGGTTGCCGGCTAGTCCGCGAGCTTCTCCACCTGATCGAGCATCTTGTCGAGCTTGGCCTTTGCCTCGGCCTTGACCTTCACAGCTTCTTCGTGAGCCTTCGCCTTCTGGGCGGCCTTTTCCTCGGCTTCGGGATCGACGACGACCAGATTGGACGCGTCGTGCTCAACAAGCTTGAGCGCATGCTCGGGACAAACCTTGACACAGGCGCCGCAGCCTAAGCAATACGTGGACTCCAACGCAAAGCGGCCGCTTCCCACCAGATCACAGGCAAACGTGGGACACACGTTGACGCACTCGCCGCACGACGTGCACTTTTCAAAATCGCACTCCGGCGTGCTCACCTGCATATTCTGGGCAAGCTCGGGGTGGTTTTGCAGCGTCGAGAGCACCAGCTGCCGCCCGTGCGTGAGCGAACGGCGACGCTTGGTCGTCGTGGTGCCGCACATGGTGTTGAGCGTGCGCTCCAGCTGGGTAATCTGATGGCGATGGGCCTTGAGCTTTTGCGTCACCGAGGCCAGCGCCGCCGTCGCCGGATTGAGCTTGGTCACCGTCAGGCCCGTGGTGCGGGCGATCTTTTCCATGTACTCCTTGCGCTCGTACTCGCGGCGCTTATGGCACTTGAGGCTCTTGGGGTCGACCTCCAGGCCCATACCCGTGCCGGACCACTCCTCGGCCTTCGCAATCGCCTCGCCCAGAATATCCTCACCGCCGGTGCTGCGGCATTTATCGCACACGCCCAGCGGCAAGTACACACTCACGTTGGGATAGTCGGCCAGCACCGAAAACCAAGTCTCTGCCGTAATATCGCCCACGCAGGCAACGACGACCTCGTTTTCGCGCGGCATGCGCTTGAGGGCGCGCGTACAGGTGACGTAGGCGGTCTCGTGGCTCGTAGCAGCAGAGACGATATCGTCATACAGGTTTTTGGGCGCCAGACGCGGCGAGATGATTGCCTCGGTCGGACAGGCAGCGGCGCACAGGCCGCACTTGCGACAGGAGTCGAGGATCTCGATGGCGTCTTCCTCGACCTCGATAGCGTTGACCGGGCACACGTCCATGCACGCGGTGCAGCCGCTCTTTTCGTTTTTGCAGGTCAGGCACGGAATGGTGTTACCGCGCGGACGCTCCTTATAATCGGCAGGGTTCCACTGCGGCGCCGACGGATCGAGCGCGTCGGTCACACCGCCAAGCGGATTTTTAAGAAAATCGAAACCTTTGCTGATCTCGATAATGTCATCAAACAGATCGTGTTCCTGCGCCATGCGCGGCCCCTCCCTGAGCAGTGCAAACAAGCGATAGATAATGATACGCTATCGGCCCACGCCTCGGGCAAATTACACGCGGAGCACCTTTGCAGCAAATAGCCCATGGCCTATCGCCGCCTCGATTGATCAAGGCCAATCAAGCGCCAAACTATGCCTCGCACATGAGCTGCACGAGTTTTTGTTTGGTCACCTTGACCTGTTCGTTAGCCATATTGCGCTCGTTTCTAAAGACCGCATTTGCAACACTCTGCAGATCGGCATCGGCAATCTCACCAAGGCCCAGCGCCTCGAGCGTCGTCGGCAGACCGACGCGCTGGCAAAACTCGAGCACCTGATTAAGCTCGGGCGCACGCTCCAGACGCAGCTGCACCACCAGGCCAAATGCCACGGCCTCGCCGTGCATGGCCTTGCACTCGGGCAGAATCGTTAAGCCGTTGGCGATGGCATGGGCAAGCGATAGGCCACCGCTCTCAAAGCCAACACCCGAGAGCAGAATATTGCACTCGATCAGGCGCTCAACCGCCGGCGATATACGTCCCTTTTTGAGATCGCGCTTGGCAGCGACGCCGCACTCCATGAGCGTGTCATAGCAGGCACGAGCCGCAACCAGAGCCAAGTGCCCCGGCGCGCCACCGTGCTCGTTAGCGCCGTGCGCCGCGGCGCACGAACGCGCCTCGAAGTACGTTGCCAGCGCATCGCCCATACCAGCGACCGTCATACGCAGCGGGGCTGACGCGACCACGTTGGTATCGACCACGACCAGGTCTGGATTCTTCTCGAGCAACAGGTAGCGGTCGAACGACCCATCCTCGTGATACAGCACCGAAATCGCACTGCACGGACCGTCCATCGAAGCCGCCGTGGGGCATACGCACAACGGCAACTCGGCATAAAACGCAACGGCCTTGGCGATATCGAGCATCTTGCCGCCGCCAATGCCCACCACCATGTCGCAATACTCGGCCCGGGCTTCCTTGGCCATTTCGACAACGGCATCTTCCGTACACGGACCGTTGTAAATCTTAAAGAACGGCTCGCTTAGATCTTCATCCAGAAATCCATCGACGATCTGTCTGCACAGCCGATCCTCGGTGCCCTGGTCAAACAAGACATAGGCAGCGCAGCCCAACCATGACAAATACCTGCCCTGGCGCGAAAGCTCCCCCGGTCCCTGAACATACCGACCGGGGCCGCCATAAACCATAGGAAGCGCCATACGAGAATCCACCCTTCATCAAACAACGATGGTGCAAAGTACCCTGACCCCTTTGCACCATAGCAAAAAGGGGCAAAGCCATTTGTTGGCTTTGCCCCTTCCTTAGCTTGATTTACTCATCCATGAGATAGTAGTGGCCCAGTGCGTCGGCACCCAGGATGGCGTTTGCGACCATCTCGGGCGTCACCTCAAACGGCATATTGCACATGGTGTCCTCGGGCGCGCAAGCGGCCTCGGCAACAATCATGGCCTGCTCGCGCGTAAGCTCGGCAACGCCAAGTTCCTTCATCGTGACCGGCAGGCCCAGCTCAATGCAGAAGCCCAAGACTTCCTCGAGCTTCTCGGTCGGGGCATCCTCAAGTACCAGCTGGACGATAGTGCCAAAGGCGACCTTCTCGCCGTGATACATGCCGTGGCACTCGGGCAGCATCGTCAGGCCATTGTGGATGGCATGAGCAGCAGCAAGGCCCGAGCTCTCAAAGCCAATGCCCGAAAGCAGCGTATTGGCCTCGATGATGTGCTCGACGGCAGGCGTGAGCGCACCCTTCTCCAGCGCAACCTTGGCCTTGACGCCATCGGCCATAAGCGTCTCGTAGCAGAGCTTGGCGAGCGCCAGACCAGCCATGCCGCCCTTGCCGCCAGCGCAGGTGCCGCCGTCGGCATCGTGCGTCGCCTGGGCCTCGAAGTAGGTTGCGAGCGCATCGCCCATACCGGAAACCGTCAGGCGCACCGGGCTCGCCGCGATAACCGTCGTATCCATCAGGACGATATTGGGGTTTGCCTTAAGGAAGAGGTACTTATCGAACTGGCCGTCATCGGTGTAAAGCACCGAAAGTGCCGAGCACGGTGCATCGGTCGAGGCAATGGTGGGGCAAATGATAACCGGGGACTCCAGGTAATAGGCGACGGCCTTCGCGGTGTCGAGGATCTTGCCGCCACCGACGCCGACGATGATGTCGCAACCGTTGTCGCGGGCGAGCGCGACCAGGCGATCGACCTCACCCTTGGAGCACTCGCCGTTAAAGTCCTCAAACAGCAGCTCGGCCTTGGCCACGGCAAAACCGCCCTCGATCTTGGCACCGACGCGCTTCTTGCCCGAAGGTGTCACGATGACGAGGGCCTTAGCACCGAGCGGCTCGACATAGGAGCCGAGCTTGGCCAGCTCATCCGGACCCTGGATGTACTTGCTGGGGCTATTGAAAATTGCAGCCATAACTATCCCATTCTCTAAAAAAGAAAGGGGCTCCGTACAGATACGTGCGGAGCCCCTCGTTACGATAACAAGAGTCGATTAGAAATCGATGTCGGTGTCGTAGTAGCAGGCCTTGAGGATCTTCTCGAAGTCAGCAGCCTTGGTCTCACGCGGGTTCTCGGGCGTGCAGGCGTCCTGCTCGGCGTTCGCGGCGATCTCGGGCAGCTTGGCGAGGAACTCCTCCTCGGAAACCATCTGCGGGTTCTCGGCGTCGACCTTCACGCCACCATTCGCGTAATCCTTGATGGACTGCGGAATGTTGAGCTGGTCGTTGAGGTCGCGGATCTTCTGGACGAGCGCAGCGATGAGCTCCTCGTTGGTCTCGCCGGGAAGGTGCAGGATCTCCTTGGCCACGTAAGCGTAACGCTCGGCAGCACGCGGGTCCTTGGAGTTCCACTGGATGACCTTGCCCAGGTACATGGCGTTAGCAGCACCGTGGATGATGTGGCCGTTCTCGAAGGCAGCACCGGTCTTGTGAGCCATGGAGTGAACGATGCCAAGCAGGCCCGAGGAGAAGGCGATACCGGCGATGCACTGAGCCTCGTGCATGTGCTGACGGGCCTCATGGTCGCCAGCATAGGACTTGGGCAGCCACTCGACGATCTCGCGGATGCCGTGCAGAGCGTTGGCGTCGGTGAACATAGAGGCGCAGGTGGAAACGTAGGCCTCCATGCAGTGGGTCAGAGCATCCATGCCGGTGTGAGCGCACAGCTTGGCGGGCATGGTGTAGGTGAGCTCGGGGTCGACGATGGCGACATCAGGGGTGATGTTGAAGTCGGCCAGCGGGTACTTGATGCCCTTGGCGTAGTCGGTGATGACGGAGAAGGCAGTAACCTCGGTCGCGGTACCGGAGGTAGAGGAGATGGCGCAGAAATGAGCCTTCTGACGCAGCTCGGGGAAGCTGAACGGCTGGATGATGTTATCGAAGGACTCCTCGGGATACTCGTAGAAGACCCACATGGCCTTAGCGGCATCGATGGGCGAGCCGCCGCCGATGGCGATAATCCAGTCGGGCTCGAACTCGCGCATGGCCTCGGCGCCCTTCATGACCGTCTCGATGGACGGGTCGGACTCGACGCCCTCGAACAGCTTGACCTCGAAACCGCCTTCCTTAAGGTCGGCCTCAACGTCCTGCAGGAACCCGCCGCGGCGCATAGAGCTGCCGCCAGAAACGATGATGGCCTTCTTGCCCTTGAGGTTCTTCACCTCGTGGCGAGCGCCCTCACCAAAGTACAGATCGCGAGGATTGGTAAAACGTCCCATACTGTGCCTCCTAAACAAGCCCCTCTTAGACTTGCGTATATAACGGAGCACCCGATTGGCTCCGTTAGGACCGGTTTGCGCGTTGCCGGCGATGACAACGCACGACGTCTGAACGTCTCAACGCTCATACAAACACTATTTTACCGTTCTGGTTGGTCAGTTATTCACCTAAAGCCGCCAATGATGAAACGTTTTTTCTATCCCTGAAGACCCTTGTGCGGCACTCATACTCCCAAGCTGGGCAAACGTTTTATCAAGGTTGACTACATATCCCGGGCAGGGCTGTGCCCATCCAAAATATGCACCGTTCGCCGCCAAAAATCGACCGTTTGCGGCACCGTGATACCACTCGGTCGTCCAAGGTGCCGACATTTGTGCGACATCCGTCTTAATGGTGCAAAGGTGCAAGTCCAAGTGCGGCACCCCCGGTGTGCCACATGCGGGTAAACTAGAACCTTATATAGAGACATTTGAACCCTAACCGCAGCAAAGGAGGCCCCATGGCATTCGATCCCATTCAAGAGGATTGCCATCGCCTCGTTCTTGAGGCCTTGCGCCGCGAAAATATCCCGCTCACCGACGGTGCCGCCGTAAAGCGTCTGATGGAACAATTCACCCGCAACTCCGCACCGCTCATCGTGCACGACCGCGACCGCGCCGGGCACCTCATTGCCAAGGTGGTCGAGGCTGTCGACTACCGCATTCCCTTTATCCCTGACGATACCCAGGCAGAGGAAGAAGAGACAGCTGCCGAGAACATGCTCCGCGAGGCGGCCGCACTCGATCCGGCCAACTGGGACGCTCAGCGCATGCTGACGGCACTCACCGCCGAATCCAACGAGGAATACGTACAGTACCTGGTGTCCAAGTGCGATGAGGTCGAACACGACCTGGCGCTCAAAATCGCCTCGGCACAGGACCCCTACGAGCGTGAGGCCGCAGGCGACCTTACGCGCCGCCCCTATCTGCGCTGGCTTGCCGCCTTGGCATCGCGCGCCCTCATTAGCGGCCGCTATCGCATGTCGCTCGAAGCCGCGAATCGCAGCTTGGACTTTGCGCCCAACGACCCCGCTGGTGTCCGCCACACCGCGATGCTCGCCATGGCAAAGCTCGAATACCCCGCCGAGGGGCTCAAGCGCTTTCGCTCCGCACACTCCGTGCCGTACCTCGCGAATACCCCACTGCGCCGCCGCCCCAAAGATGCGGAACGCGACTTGGACCCGTGGACGCTCATCGCACTGATGAGCGCAGCCTGGCGCAAGCTGGACTACGAGGGCGCCGAGCACTACTTGCGCATCCTTGCGCGCTCGTGTCCGCACGCAGCCGAGGCGCTCTACTTCCAAACCGAGTTTCCCGATGGCGTCTATGCCCGCGTCAACGTGGGTGTGGGCTCCACCGATGAGCTTGTCCTTGCATTGTCCGAGGCGACGCCGGTACTGCAGGAGGGCCTGGGCGCCCCCGACAACGCCAGCTTTGCCGCCTGGGTCGCCACCAACGACATCGTGCGTTCCCAGATCGACGAGCGCATCCTGCGCGCGGCCGAGCAGGGGCTTCCATTTAAGGGAGGGGACCTCTAATGGATCCGAGCGTCTACATCCCCGCCTACCTGGAGCGCACCTATCTGGCGTCGCACCCCGAGCTCACCGATGCAGCACGCGAGCTTGTCCATAACGACATTAGCGCGAATCCCCAAAAGTATGCGCAGACCGAGCATGCCCAGGCGCTGTTGTCCTATGCCGGCGTCCACCGCCACCTGCTCGACGAGCTCCATCGGATCGAGGACATGGGCAGCGACGAGGAGTTCGAGCAGACGCGCAATCGCCTGTTCGACGACATGCGCGATGAGCTGCTCAAGATTGTCCGCGTCGATGCACTGGCCGTCGACGCGCAGCTGCTCGCCATCATCCTGGCCGACACGCCCGTTGACGCCTGCCTGGGCGACCTGATGAAGCTCGAGGCGACCACGGCCGATTACCTGCAGCAAAGTGTGCCCGGGTTCGATATGGAGGCCCCACACTACTGGGCCAACAAAGTTTTGACGGACGGCGTGACAGCGGCAGATCTCACCGTGAACGAGCCGGCACTTATCGGGTGGCTCCACACGCTTGAGGCCATCTCGCAGCTGTGCATGGCGAGCGCCCGCTACCGTGCTGCCGCCAACTACGCCCACCGTGTTCTTAAGGCAGAAGGCTATCCCACCCGAGCTGCAGGCACCGTGCTACTCGCCCTCGCTCGCTTGGAAGACGAGGACGGCTTTTTTGCCCTGGCCCACCAGCTCGAGGAAGAGATCGGGGCTGACGCGCTCGAGAACTCTCCTTGGTATCTGCTCGCCCGCACGATTCTGCTGTTCAAAACAAACAAGATGCGCCCGGCGAAACGCGCGCTGCGTGAGTTTGCCAACCGCTGCGAGGGCGGCGCGTTTTTCTTACTGAACCCCATGTACCAGACACCGTACCTTCCCTGCCGGCCCGAGCCACGCGATCCCTGGGACCTTTCGCACCAGGCCGTTTGGGAAGCGGACGGTATTATCTCGGACACTCCCGACTTTGCCCCCTGGGCCAACGCCTGCGAAGATGTATCGCAGCTTGCCCAGGAATTTGCGCGCCGCTACGGATTTTAACGGCGCAAACGCCACGACCATGTCATCTATGTTAGGAACGGCTTCATGAACCTCCGCTCATCTCTCGCCTGCACCTCGAGCGATATCGCTCGCTGGGGACTGCGCTCTGTCCTCAAACGCCAGGGCGGCGTACTCCCCGGCCGCATCGCCATGAAAATCGACCCCGAGCTGCTAAGCGACCTCGCGAGCCTGGTCGACCGCAGCGTGGTAATCACCGGCACCAACGGCAAGACCACCACCTCCAACCTCATCGCCAACGCCGTTGCCGCCAGCGGCGCCACCGTGGTATGCAACCGCGCCGGCAACAATATGGAGCCTGGTGTGGTGGGTGCTCTGCTCGAGGCCCGCGGCGGCCTTAAGCGTGTCGACAGCGGCAAGCGCGTAGGCGTTTTTGAGTGCGACGAGCTCTACACGGTGCGCGTCTTGCCCAAGCTCAAGCCGACCTACTTTGTGCTGCTCAACCTGTTCCGTGACCAGCTGGATCGCTACGGTGAGATCGACCATACCCAAGACGTCATCGCCCATGCGCTGGAGCTCTCTCCGGCAACAATACTCATCTACAACGCAGATGACCCGCTGTGTGCCGCGATCGCCGCGCGCGTTCCCAATGCAAGCATCGCCTTTGGCATCGACGGCGCCACCAACACCGAGTCCGACCGCATTAGCGACTCGCGTTTTTGCTCACAGTGCAACGCACCGTTGGAATACGACTATGTGCAGTATGGTCAACTCGGCGCCTACCATTGCCCCTCGTGCGGTTGGGCACGCCCCGCACTGGTCCGCCGTGTGACGGGCGTGGAGCTTGGCTGCGACGGCTACGGCTTTGACCTGGCCTTTGGATCTGCGCCCGACGCGGCTGCCGCACACATCGCCACACGCTACAACGGCCTGTACATGGTCTACAACGTTGCCGCCGCCTTCTTTGCCGCACATGAGTTAGGCGTGGATACGGCGCACCTGCAGCCCACGCTCGATGCCTACGTCCCCGCCGGCGGACGCATGGGCCGCTGGGATATCGCCGGCCGCACCGTCGAGGCCAACCTGGCCAAGAATCCCGTAGGCTTCGATCGACAAATCCAGTCCATCAAGACGGCAGGCGGCAGACTCTGCGCTTTCTTCCTCAACGACAACGATGCCGACGGCCACGATGTATCGTGGATCTACGACGTCGACTTCGAGCGCATCGCCGACACACCGGGTCTTGTCGCCTTTGCCGGAGGCACGCGTGCGCACGACATGCAGGTACGCCTCAAGTACGCCGGCATCGATGCCGCGATTATCTCGGACGTCGCGCAGGCAATTGGCGCCGTTGCGGATGAAGCCGCAGGCGACACTTTCTATGCCGTCGCCAACTACACGGCCTTCCCGCCGCTGGTCAAAGAACTCGATGGGCTGAAGGGTGCCGATGCAGCCACGGTTGCTGCCCGCGCTGCAACGTGTGCCGATGGCAGTGCCGTCCCCGTCGGCATCGCGCCAGTCGAGCTTTCGCGCCCGCTGCGCATCGTATACCTGTATCCCGATGCCCTTAACCTCTACGGCGACGGCGGCAACGTCATCGCCCTCGAGCGCCGCTGCGCCTGGCGTGGCATTCCCGTGCGCGTGGACGAGGTCCGTATGGGCGAATCACTCGATCTCACCGATGCCGATATCGTCATGATGGGTGGCGGCTCCGACCGCGACCAGCTAGCCGTGGCACACGAGCTGCTCGCTCAAAAAGACAAAGTCGCATCCTATGTTGAGGATGGCGGTTCGCTGCTCGCCATCTGCGGCAGCTATCAGCTGCTCGGCCGTTCGTACTATATGGGTGAGAATCGCATTGAGGGTCTGGGGGTCATTGCCGCCGAAACCGTACGCGGCTCCGACCGCCTGATCGGCAACGTAGCCGTCAAAACCGACCTGGCACCCGAGCCCTTTGTGGGATTCGAGAACCATGGCGGCCGCACGCTTTTGGACGCCGATGCCACGCCGCTCGGAACGTCCGTCGTCACGGGCACCGGCAACAACGGCGATGATGGCCTTGAGGGCCTCATCTACAAGGGCGTCATCGGTACGTACCTGCACGGACCGGCACTGCCCAAGAACCCCGAGCTCGCCGACTGGCTCATTACCCACGCCCTCGAGCGCCGTGACGACGCGCAGACCACAGCCCTGCTGCCGCTCAAGCCCCTCGACGACACCTACGAGCGCGCCGCCCACGACGCCGCCATGAAGCTCCTCCCCTAACGCCCCGCCACTACAAAGGGACAGGCACCTTTGTGGTGGTTTTCCAGTTTGCCAACGATATACGCGCCGGCAAAAAAGTCTGCTATACTCTTTCCCGCTGTCCCCATCGTCTAGCGGCCAAGGACGCCACCCTTTCAAGGTGGATATCGCGGGTTCGAATCCCGCTGGGGGCACCATTTGAAACGAGAAGTCCGTTACCCCCGCGGTGACGGGCTTTTTTCTACCCCGACGCCGGGATTCGAACCCCGAGGGCATTAAATCACACTGTCATCCAAGGGTCCGTGGGCAAAAAATAGCAAATATGAGTACTGTTACCAATTTAGTGGCAGCGATTTCATGCCATCAGAAGGCGATTTCAACGCCAGGGGTCCTACGGCGGAAGGATTGCAGGCGTTTATTAGCTATGTTCTTGAACATATGTTGCGTAACACTGCATATTTTGCAAAAAGATAATGCTACGGGACTTGTGACAGTACTCATATTTGACGTTTTTTGCCCACGACCTCTTATTGCGTGGGTGAATCAGTTGCAAAACGGGCTTCAAAGCGTCCTTCTCAAACAAAAAGCCGGGGCCCGCACGATGCGGACCCCGGCTCAATACCGCGACGATATGTCAGTTACATTCTACACGTAGAACAGGATGTCGTCGTAGGTCGGAACCGGCCAGTAGTCGGCGGCCACGATCTCCTCCATGGCATCCACGGCGGCGCGCAGTGTATCCATAGCGGGAACGACCTCGTGTGCATACACATTGGCCTGCTCCTGACCATCGAGGGCCTCGGCCTTCTGATGCACGGCATCGAGCGCCTTGATGGAGTCGTTGATAGCGGTGATGCCGTTGCAGAGCTTGTTGAGCGTGTTCTGCTCGCACTGCATGGCGGCCTCAGCACCGGCGGCACGAATAGTCTCGAGACCCTTAGCGACCTTGGTGGCGTAGGCGGTAATGACCGGGCGATAGGTACGACGCGCCTCGCGAACCATCGTGGTAGCCTCGATGTTCATGAGCTTGTTGTACTTCTCGAGCTTGCAGTCGTAACGGCACTGAGCCTCGGCCTTGGTCAGGACGCCCGTCTCCTCAAAGAGCGCAATGGCCTTATCGGAAACAAAGGCGGGCAGGGCGTCGGCCGTGGTCTTGTTGTTGGCAAGGCCGCGCTTCTCGGCCTCAATGGGCCACTCGTCGGAGTAACCGTCGCCGGAGAACAGGATGCGCTGGTGATCGGTCAGCACCTTCTTGCAGTACTCGAGCGCGGCGTCCTGGAACTTATCCTCGGGCGTACCCTCGAGTGCGTCGGCGAAGGACTTGAGCGACTTGGCCACGGCGGCATCGAGCACCAGGTTGGAGTCGGAGACGTTCTGCTCGGAGCCGCAGGCACGGAACTCGAACTTGTTGCCGGTGAAGGCGAACGGGGAGGTGCGGTTGCGGTCGGTGTTGTCCTGCATCAACTTGGGCAGAGTATCGGCGCCTAGGTCGAGCACGCCGCGCGTGGCATGGACGGAAGCCTTGCCATCGATGATCTTCTCGACGACCTCGGTAAGCTGGTCGCCCAGGAAGATGGACATAATCGCCGGAGGAGCCTCGTTGGCGCCCAGACGATGATCGTTGCCGGCCGAGGCAACGGAGGCACGCAAGAGCTCCTGATAGTTATCGACGGCCTCGATCACCGCGGTGAGGAAGACGATGAACTGCAGGTTGTCGAGCGGGGTGTCGCCCGGGTCGAGCAGGTTCTCGGACTCGGTGCCAAGCGACCAGTTGTTGTGCTTGCCCGAACCGTTGATGCCCTCGAAGGGCTTCTCGTGCAGCAGGCAGACCAAGTCGTGGCGGGAGGCGATGAGCTTCATCTTCTCCATCATGACCAGATTCTGGTCGATGGCCTCGTTGACCTCGCCATAGACAGGGGCGAGCTCATGCTGGCAGGGAGCGACCTCGTTGTGCTTGGTCTTGGCGGGAATGCCAAGCGCCCACAGCTCATCGTCCAGGTCCTTCATATAGGCCGAGACGGTGGGACGGATAGCGCCAAAGTAGTGCTCCTCGAGCTCCTGGCCCTTGCAGGGAGCAGCACCAAAGAGGGTGCGGCCGGTGATGACCAGGTCCCTGCGCTTGCGGTAAGCGTCTTTCTTGATCAGGAAGTACTCCTGCTCATCGCCCACGGAAGGAACAACCTTCTTGGGGGTCTTACCAAACAGCGCCAAAACGCGCTTGGACTCACGCGAGAGCGCGGTCATGGAGCGCAGCAGCGGGGTCTTCTTGTCCAGGGCCTCGCCCGTGTAGGAGCAGAAAGCCGTGGGGATGCACAGGACATCGTCCTTGATAAAGGCGGGGCTGGTGGGATCCCAAGCGGTGTAGCCACGGGCCTCGAAGGTGGCGCGCAGGCCGCCGTTGGGGAAGCTGGAGGCGTCCGGCTCGCCCTGGATGAGGTTCTTGCCCGTAAACTTGGTAATGGCGGTGCCGTCGTGGTTGGGCTCCAGGAAGCTGTCGTGCTTCTCGGAAGTAATGCCCGAAAGCGGCTGGAACCAGTGCGCGTAGTGCGTCGCGCCCTTGGAGATGGCCCAGACCTTCATGGCATGGGCAACGGCGTTGGCCACATCCAGGTCGAGCGGCTCACCGCCCTCGAGGGTTGCAGCAAGGCGCTTCCAAATGTCCTTGGGGAGGTAGTCCTTCATGACTTCCTCAGAGAACACCATGGTCCCGAAGCGGTCAGTAAGATCGGCCATACGGAACTCCCTTCGTATCGGCACCGCGTGAGAAGCGGTGTTGATTACTAACGAACGAGTCATAGATTAGGCTCGTCGTGTTTCCGCAACATTACCGTTATGTTGCTGTCGCGAAACCAATCAATGAGGTTAACGCATCGCGGCGGCATTGCCACCCTCAACAGCCAATCAACTGTATAAATTGCAGACCTCTCCCCATAGTTTAAGGGTAGTCAATTTGGGATGGAGCTCTATTAACTGGTATTTTGCATCAGATACCAGTCTTTATAGTCCGTGCCTAGATTAGCCGCTCTGTTATAGAGAAAGCCGATAGCAAGGCATCTTTGATTGGTATCCTCAAATAGCGAGTGAAACTCCACCGTGGCACAGTGGTGCTGTAGAATCCTTACAACACATCACACTATTACGTATCTAGAGGAGCACGATATGCGCGTCGACGAGGTTTTTAAGCAGGCAGCATCCCAGGGCACCGCGCCCATTTCGTTTGAGATGTTCCCGCCCAAGGGCGAGCTGACCCTCGACACGGCTCGCGAAGTGGCAGGCAATCTGTGCAAGCTTTCGCCGAGCTTTGTCTCGGTCACCTGCTCGGCCGGCGGCTCGGGCAACGGTGCCGCCACCGCCCCCATCGCGCATATGATTACGAGCGAATTCGACACGCCTTCGGTGGCACACCTTACCTGCGTGGGCCGGTCGCACGCCGATATCGCCGCCAAGATCGACGAGTATCGCACCGCCGGCGTAGAAAACATCCTGGCCCTGCGTGGCGATCTTCCCGCTGGCGCGACCGAGGACGACAAGCCCGCCTCGGACTACGCCTACGCCCGCGACCTCATCCCCGAGCTCGTCGACGCCGGCTTTTGCGTGGGCGCCGCAGCCTACCCCGAGGGCCACATTGCCTGTGAGGATCTCAACCTCTCGGTCGAACACCTCAAGCAAAAGCAGGACGCCGGCGCAAGCTTCTTTGTGACGCAGCTCTTCTTTGATAACGAGTGCTTCTACCGTTTTCGCGAGCTTGCCGACAAGGCCGGCATCACCGTGCCCATTACCGCGGGCATCATGCCGTTTATGGGTAAGTCACAGATCAGCCGCATGGTCTTTATGTGCGGCGCGTCGCTGCCCTCCCCCGTCATCAAGATTCTCGCCAAGTACGAGAACGACCCCGAGAGCCTGCAGGCAGCTGGTGTAGATTATGCAGCCCGCCAGCTTTGCGACCTCAAGGAGCACGGCGCCGACGGCCTGCACCTGTACACTATGAACCGTCCTGCGATCGCCGCGACCATTATGGAGCGCCTGGGGTAATGGAAAAACCGCACATCGATACAACCGCTGTCGAAGTGCCGGCCGACCTTGCGTCGCCGGCGCTCTACCGTATCGATGCCGCGCACCATCCCCGTGTCGACCGTGCCGAGATGCTGCGGTATCTGGGTTACGGCGGCCAGCAGATTGAGCCCGAACTGTCACGACGTATTGAGCTTGTGGTCGAGCGCCTTGAGCTTGACATTGAGCCCCGTGGCGTGCGCCGCGTATTTGCCGTCGATGCCACGAGCGTGGACGAGCAGGGCAAGCCTTGCATCCGTCTGGTCGGCACCAATGTTGAGCTGCGCGGTCGCGATATCTATCGACATCTTAAGGACGCCCGTATGGCTGCGCTCATGGCATGCACCCTCGGCATGGATGCTGAGCGCCGTTTGCGCACCACGGGAGCCCAACATCCCCTGGAGGGCGCCGTGCTCGACGCCGCGTGCTCCGCTTACGTGGAAGCCGCCGTAGAGCAAATGGACCAGCGGGTCAAGACGGACGCCGCCGTTCATGGGCTCGCCGGCAACTGGCGCTTCAGTCCCGGCTACGGCGACTGCCCGCTTACGGCGCAGCGCTCAATCGTGGCTGCGCTCAACGCCACGCGGCTCATCGGCCTGACCGTCACGCCCACCAGCCTGCTCATGCCCACCAAAAGCGTGACCGCGGTGATCGGCCTGTTCGACGGCGAAGTCCACGACGCCCAGACCCGCCCCACCTGCAATATCTGCCGCATGCGCGAGAACTGCCGCTTCCGCGCCGCCCACACCACCTGCTATTCGCATTCTGAATAAAATGTCAATTGATGGCACGGTATCGAGGGAATCTCATCCGTATGTAAGCGGATGTCCTCACAAACAAGTACCATAAGATTCCAAATAACAACTATCTGAAAGCCAGTACATGCACATCATTCTGCAGTTCTCGCCACAACTAACCGCGCTTGAGTTTTTTTCAGGCATTGGCTTGGCTCGTGCCGGCATGGCAAAAGCCGGAATCAAAACAATCTGGGCAAATGACATAGACCATACTAAATGCGCCATGTACGGCCAGTGTTGGGGCGATGAGCATCTAGTCGAGCAGGATGTCCACACACTCGACCCCGACTTAATACCCCAAGCCGACATCGCATGGGCGTCAAGCCCTTGCACAAACTTATCTCTCGCGGGAAACAGGGAGGGACTTATCTCTGGCAAAGAGTCCAGTGCGTTCTTTGGCTTTATTAAGGCCATCGAAGGAATGGGCGATCGTGCCCCGCGGGCACTTGTTCTCGAAAATGTCATCGGCCTTGCCACGTCTAATAACAGTGATGACTTTAGACTCGTTTGCCAGGAATTTAATCGTTTAGGCTATTCATGCGACGCTTATTTTATCGATGCACGGCACTGGCTTCCCCAGTCACGCCCCCGCATGTTTGTCGTCGGATTAAAAAACCCTCTTCCCAACAGCCGACTCGATTCCTCGCTTCGTCCTGAAAAGGTCTCCTGGATTCACTCCGACCCTTCACTCATTACGCACGTCTCTCACCTAAACGAGCCAAGTCCACTTCGCATGACGGGCCTTGCAACGGTTGTTGAAAATATTCCCGAGAACGACAAGCGTTGGTGGAACAAAAACCAAGTACAAGCATTTATCGACTCACTTGCACCGCATCAGGCAGAGCGCCTTCAGCGCTTCTTAAATGCCAAAGAAAAAATTGTTCGCACTGCTTACCGTCGCACGCGATCGGGCGTTGTGCGCTGGGAAATCCGTGAAGAAGAAATTGCCGGATGTCTAAGAACGGCTCGCGGCGGCTCATCAAGACAGGCAGTCGTTATATGCGAAAACGGAAAGATAGAAGTTCGCTGGATGACTGGAACTGAATATGCCCGTCTCCAAGGTGCTGACTCATGTCAGTTTAGCGGCTTCTCGGATGCTCAGATTCGCTACGCATTCGGCGATGCAGTTGCCGTGCCAGTTGTCACTTGGCTTATAAAAAATGCAGTCAAACCCGCGCTTATGTCTTCAAGGAACGGAGTGAACAATAATGGAAATGACCAATTGCTCCTTGAGCGAGCCCGATAAAGGTATCTTGGATGCCATTGAACTCTGGTACGAATCCAAGCGCAACAAGCGAGGCAATGTCAACCGTAACGTTATGGCGGTTGGCATAGGCATAAGCGAGCTGCTGCAAAACCGTTTTCCGCTCACCGACGATTATGTGCAATCGGACAAGGGGAGCCAAGTACGAGGCCTAAGTGGAGCATGCATCAAAACAGTTTTAGCCAGACATGGGGAAACGCGTGCCTTCGCGTCAGAGGGCGGCAGAACCTCACGCGGCACACTCCCGATGGCGCTTGAGCTTGCCACGATTATCAACTCTGCCCTACCCAGTGACATTGGCGAAGACACTCGTCTTGAAGCTGCGAATGCAATCGCCAATTTCTTCGTCGAGCGAATCCAGGTCGATTTCTTTAACCGGCAGAGAATCAAAGTCGAAATCGATCTTCAAAAACCAATTTCTGTCATTGTCGATGATATCCTAGCCGAAGCAAGCCTACGGTCCGATAAGCCAACGGGTACCGTCGCACAGCACCTGGTAGGTGCAAAACTAGAGATGTTATTTCCAACCATAGAAATCGGAAAGGACAACTCAAACGCCGCCGACCAGCAGACAGACCGTTCTGGCGATTTCCAAATCAATGATGCTGCATTTCATGTGACTGTATCGCCAATGGCCAAATTGACCGATCGATGCCGAGATAACATTCGAAATGGCATTCGGCCCATCGTCGTTGTCCCCCACGATAAAGTTTCCTTCGCTTACGGACTGTTCGAAAGTGAGGGACTCGGCAATCGCGTACAGGTTATCGCGCTCGAATCGTTTATCGGCATCAATATTGAAGAGTTATCGTTCTACAAGCGAGGCCTAATTCGATTAAATATCGCACGGCTTCTTGCCCACTACAACAAGCGAATCGAAGATATCGAGCCCGACAAATCTCTTCAAATAGAAATTCCTCAGTGGGCTCTAGACGAAATGGATGCACATGGCGAATAGCTCAAACATACTTATCACTCATGATCTGGACGGTGCCGCGCTGGCGGCACCCGTTGATGCCGCACGTCGCAACGGCGCCGCGTACAAGACGCGCACGATCGACGACCTGCACATTAAGGATGAACGCCTGCGTGCGGCCATCGAGGGCACGGGGCACCTGCTGTTCGACGGCGGCATGGGCACCATGTTGCAGGCCGCTGGCATGAAGGCGGGCGCCCTGCCCGAGCTGCTCAACTTTGAGGAACCCCAGGTCATTACCGACATTCAGCGTCAGTACGTCGAGTCCGGCTGCGACGTGATCACCGCCAACACCTTTGGCGCCAACGCCCACAAGCTCGACGGTGCCGCCACCGTGGCAGACGTCTTTGCCGCGGCCGTCGCCTGTGCCCGCGAGGCCGGCGCCCGCTACGTCGCCGGTGACATCGGCCCCATCGGCGCACTGCTTCGTCCCTTAGGCACCCTCAGCTTCGACGAGGCCTATGACCTCTTTGCCGAGGAAGTGCGCGCCGGCGTCGCCGCGGGCGTGGACCTCTTTATTATCGAGACCATGACCGACCTGGCCGAGATCAAGGCGGCGGTCCTCGCCTGCCGTGAGAACTCCGACCTGCCCGTCTTTGCCACCATGACCTTTGAGGAAGACGGCCGTACCTTCCTGGGCACGAGTCCCGAGGTCGCCGCCATCACGCTCGACGCCATCGGTGCCGACGTTTTGGGCATCAACTGCAGCCAAGGACCGGCCGAGCTCCGAGGACTCGCCGCACGTATGCTCACCGTTACCGACAAGCCCGTTATGGTGCAGGCCAATGCAGGACTCCCCCATGTGGACGACGACGGCAACACCGTCTTTGATATCCAGGCCCCCGAATACGCCGAGGCCGTCGCCGGCATGATCGCCGACGGCGTGAGCGTCGTGGGCGGCTGCTGCGGCACCACGCCGGCGCACATGGCGGCCCTGCGCACGCTTATCGACAACCACACGCCCAGCCCGCGCCGCCGCAAGCCCAGCATGTCGGTCACGAGCGCCCAAACGGTCGTGGACCTTCCCTGCGACGGCCACAAGATCGCCGTCATCGGCGAGCGCATCAACCCCACCGGCAAAAAGCGCCTGCAGCAGGCCCTGCGCGACGGCGACCTGGACTACGTCGTGAGCCAGGGTATCAGCCAGCAGGAACAGGGCGCCGACATCCTGGACGTTAACGTAGGCCTGCCCGAGATCGACGAGGTCAAGATCATCCAACAGACCACCGAGCAGCTCCAGGGCTCCACGCTGCTGCCGCTGCAGATCGACTCCACCGACCCCGCAGCCGTCGAGGCCGCCGTGCGCCGCTACGCCGGCAAGCCCATCATCAACTCGGTCAACGGCAAGCAGCAGATCATGGATGAGATCTTTCCGCTGGTCGCCCACTACGGCACCAACGTTGTCGGACTTACGCTCGACGAAAGCGGCATCCCCGATACCGCCGAGGCCCGCTTTGCCATCGCCGAGCGCATCGTGGCCGAGGCTGCCCGCTACGGCATCGGACCGGACCGCATCCTCATCGACTGCCTGGTCATGACCGCCTCGACCAATCAACGCCAGGCCGAGCAGATCCTACGCGCCATGTCCCTGTGTAAGGAGCGTCTGGGCGTCAAATGCGCGCTCGGCGTGTCGAACATCAGCTTTGGCCTGCCTGCTCGCCCGCTGCTGGGTTCGGTCTTTTTGGCCGCCGCCTTTGGCGCGGGCCTGGACGCCCCCATCATGAACCCGGGTTCCAAGCGCTTTATGGACACCGTCTACAGCTATCGTGTGTTGAGCGTTGAGGACGAGGGCTCGACCGGATACATCGAGCGCTACGCCGGTTGGACCGATCCGTACAAGATCGCCGCCAACCCGGCAGCGGCTCAGGCCGCATCGAGTGATGCCGCGCCCGCTGCTGGCACCGCCGGCACCGACGGCAACGACGACCCGATTCGTCGCATGGTCGTCTCGGGCCGCAAAGGCGAGATCGCTGCCGAGACCGAGCGTCTGCTGGCAGACCACGATGCCATGGACCTCATCAACAATCACTTTATCCCCGCCCTCGACGAGGTTGGCGTCCTCTTTGACCAGGGCAAATTCTTCCTACCGCAGCTCATGGCCTCGGCCGAGGCCGCACGCGTGGGCTTCGACACCATCAAACGCCTAATGCCCGCCGGCGAGATTGCCGACAAGGGAAAGATCTGCGTGGCCACCGTCAAGGGCGACATCCACGATATTGGCAAGAACATCGTCAAAATGCTGCTCGATAACTACGGCTACACCGTCTTTGACCTGGGCCGCGACGTCGACCCGCAAGAGGTACTCAAGACCGTCAAGGAGCGCGATATCAAACTCGTCGGCCTCTCGGCGCTTATGACTACCACAGTCGTCGCCATGGAGGAGACCATCAAGCTGCTTCATGCTGAGGTGCCGGGCGTCAAGATTATCGTAGGCGGCGCCGTGCTCACCCCCGAATACGCCAAGCAGATCGGCGCTGACTACTACGCCAAGGACGCCGCCGAAAGCGCTCGTATCGCCGAAGAGGTCTTTGGGCAGTAACACAACGGAAATAACCGAGCACCAAAACGTGCCGCATGCGCCACTTGGCACGTGCGGCACGTTAGAATAGATAAGACTATGCTCGTTTTGGCAGATAGGAGCGCAAGGATGGCGATCACGCCCGCAGAAATCGCGGAAACCCGCGGCATGGTTGAGGAGCAGAACCTCGACATCAGGACCATCACCATGGGTGTTTCGCTCATGGGTTGCGGTGACGAGAACCTCGACCGCATGTGCACAAAGATCTACGACCACGTGACGCACACGGCTGAGCATCTGGTCGAGACCGCCGAGAACCTCGAGCGCGAGTACGGTATCCCCATCGTCAACAAGCGCGTTTCCGTCACCCCGGTGGCGCAGATTGCCGCGTGCTGCAATGATGAGGACCTCACCCCCATCGCGCATGCCCTCGACCGCGCGGCCGAGACGCTCGGCATCGACTACCTGGGCGGCTTCTCCGCGCTCGTCCAGAAAGGCATCGGCGACGCCGACCGCCGCGTCATCCAGTCCATCCCTCAGGCGCTCGCTACCACCAGCCGCGTCTGCTCCAGCGTCAACGTCGCCAGCCTGCGCGCCGGCATCAACATGGACGCCGTGCTTATGGCCGCCCAGACCATCATCGACGCCGCTAAGCTCACGGCCGACCAGGACTCCGTCGGCGCTTCCAAGTTTGTCTGCTTTGCCAATATGGTCGAGGACTCCCCGTTTATGGCGGGCGCCGTCCACGGCGGTGGCGAGGCCGACGCCGTCATCAACGTAGGCGTCTCGGGCCCCGGCGTTATGGCCGCAGCCCTGGAGACACTGCCCGACTCCGCATCGATGATGGAAGTCGCCGAAAAGATTAAGCAGACCGCCTTTAAGATCACCCGCGCCGGCGAGCTCATGAGCCGCGAGGCCGCCCATCGCCTGGGTGTCGAGAAGGGCATTGTCGACCTGTCGCTGGCTCCCACGCCTGCCATCGGCGACTCCGTTGCCCGCATCCTCGAGATCATCGGCGTGGGCACCTGCGGTGGCCCCGGCACGACCTGCGCGCTCGCCATGCTCAACGATGCTGTCAAGAAGGGCGGCGTCATGGCCAGTTCCAGCGTGGGCGGTCTCTCCGGCGCCTTTATCCCCGTGTCCGAGGACGCCGGCATGATCGCCGCCGTCGAAGCCGGCGCGCTTTCGCTCGAGAAGCTCGAGGCCATGACCTGCGTGTGCTCCGTCGGCCTGGACATGATCGCCATCCCCGGTGACACCCCGGTCGAGACCATCGCCGGCATCATCGCCGACGAGATGGCCATCGGCGTCATCAACAACAAGACCACGGCCGTCCGCGTGATTCCTGCCATCGGCAAGGGCGTGGGCGACTGCGTCGAGTACGGTGGCTTGTTCGGCCGTGCGCCCATCATGCCGGTGAACCCCAACGCCGGCACCGTGCTTGCCCACCGCGGTGGACGCTTCCCGGCGCCGCTGAACTCGCTGAAGAACTAGCTGAGGGGGACTGGCGAGGAGCCCCGGGGAGGGCAAATATATAAGGTCGCCTGCTCGAACAGTCCTGACTCGCACGGAGAGCACATTAAGTGCTCTCCGGCTCGTGCGGAACTCGCTATCGACCTTATATATTTGCCCTCCCCGGGGCTCCCGCACAACGGGACCTCAGTTGGGTTCTATCCCGGTTGCAGTCGCTTCGCT
>DBFBGO010000027.1:0-56693 GCA_048201895.1 Collinsella sp.
CGGCCTGCGAGGGCTTCTTCGGGCGCCTCAAGAACGAGTTCTTCCACTACAGGGACTGGAAGGGCGTGACGGCCGAGGAGTTCATGGGAAGGCTCGAGGCCTACCTCGTGTACTATCGTGAGGAGCGGATCAAGAAGTCCCTCGGGTGGCTGAGCCCGATGGAATACCGCAGGAAGCTTGGATACGCCTAGGCGCGGTCCAAGAAATCGTCCGCACCCCCAAAAAGCTCGAATAAGCCTAAATCCAGGAACTATTTCAACGCAAACTAGGAGGGGATGGGGTTAGCTGCGGGGGCGGTGGCGGAGCTTGTCGATGGTGGAGTCGATGCTTCGGCTGCGGGCTTCGGCGGCGCGGTCGCGAGCATCGGCGGCGGTTTGGCGCTTGCGACGGTAATCGATCATGCCTTGGATGATGGGCTTGCCAAAGCTCACGACATCATCGTTGTAGATGGCGGTTCGGGCTGCGAGGAGGCAGTCGGTAAAGTCAATATGGGTCTTGCCAAAGAGTTTGATGGCAAGGGCGACAACGGTGGGCTCGTCGACCATGACGTCATCGAGCAGCTTCTTCATGGCCGCAGCAATCTCAACGCGGGGAACCTTATAGACGTCGCGCAGCGTGACCACGACGCGCGTGATGATTTCGGGATAGACACGAGCGGTGCGCGTGGCGATGACCTTGGCGGCGCGCGGTGATAGAACTTCGTCGTCATTAAGCAGGTAGCGCAGGATGACGGTCTCGTCGATGATGGTGCTACTCATGGATATCTACTTCCTCGGGACCCAAAATCGAATCGTCGCTTTCCGTGGCAAGGTACTCAATCCAGGCATTGCGCTCCTCGGAGCGGCGATTGGGGTCCCCATATGCTTTGAGTGATCCATAGGCGGCGGTGCCGTCCTTTGAGCGCACGGCGACCGGCTGAAAGGGAAGCTTGCGCATCAAAATGCTCTGCGCGACAAAAAGGCGAACGGCCTCGGCAAGCGATGTGTCCATGGCGTCGTAGAGGCGCTCGGCATGCTGCTTGTCTTCCTCGCGAATGCGTACCTGCAGGATGGCTCGTTTTTGAGTCGATGACATCACTGGCCTCCCTTAATGACCGTGCAATATGAATAGTCAAATACAGCATCGGATAATAGCCAATCTTATAACCACTACTTTATTGCACTAGAGTAATTGAGTCTGAACAATATTACTAACGTACTACATCCTTCAGAAGCGAGCGCGAAATCTTTCTTGGATGTACGCATGTAATACACTCACCTTTATAGCTATCCGAGAATAATTCCAACCTGCCAAAACCCCTGCAATACACCCGTATTGCAGGGCCTATGCTCAAGTTTGCCCCAGGCAACTGCGTATATTTAACCTGTATATCGTTGGAGAAAATCTACCGAGTGCCTGTTTCGCCGCATGCATTCAATACGCCGATGCCGGGCCACAGGCGGTCCGGGGCAACGTCGACAGAGTCTCTCCGGCATGGGATTCAGGAGGGAGTGAACAACATGGGCAATAAACGAGTCGTAGCCGATTCCTCGCGCTGCATTGGGTGCCAAACCTGTATGGCGGCGTGCATCGAGGCGCACGATATTCCCGGCAACATCGCCGCGCCGCGCCTGCGCGTGACGCGTACGTACGAGATCTCCGCACCGGTGGCTTGCCATCACTGCGAGGACGCTCCGTGCGCGAAGGCCTGTCCTACGGGCGCCTTGTTCTTTGATCCAAAGAACCATCGTATTGGCGTCAACGAGGACAACTGCATCGGCTGCAAGAGCTGCGTCATGGCATGCCCCTTTGGCGCCGTGAGCGTTGCGACCACGCAGGTCCCCGTCTTGATGGGTGATGTGCGCGTGGGTTCGCAGACCAAGAGCTTCGTGCTCAAGTGCGACCTGTGCGTGGACCGTCCCGGCGGTCCGGCGTGTGCCGAGGCGTGCCCGACCAAGGGTCTCACCCTGGTAGACGAGGAGCGCCTGGCAGAACTGACTGCCGAGCGTGCCCGCGCCACCATCGAAAACGAGGCGTAAGCGTCGGGACGACAGGCCCAATGATTGTCAAATTAAATACCGAGCATTCGGTAGCAGAGAAAGGAAGGAGGGTGTCATGGAGAAGCATAAAGTGATTTGCCCGTACTGCGGCGCCGGTTGCCAGTTTAACCTCTTGGTCCAAAACGGCCAGGTCGTGGGTACCGAACCGCTCAACGGCATCACCAACCAGAGCGAGCTGTGCCTTAAGGGCATGAGCGGCTACGACTTCATCAACGACACCAAGATCTTGACTCCTCGCGTACTGCACCCGATGATCCGTCGCACCAAGGGCGCGGATCTTGAGCGCGTAAGCTGGGACGAGGCACTGGATTTCACCGCATCTAAGATGCAGGCCATAATTGACGAATATGGTCCTAACGCTGTCATGACCACCGGCTCTTCGCGAGGCGGCGGCAATGAGGCGAACTACGTCATGCAGAAGTTTACGCGTGCGTGCATCGGCACCCACAGCGTGGACAACTGCGCCCGTACTTGACACGGACCTACTGTCCTCGGTCTGATGGACACGGTTGGTTCAGGTTGCATGTCATGCTCCATCCCCGGTATGGAGGATGCGGGCTGCATTTTCCTCTTCGGCTATAACCCTGCCGATTCGCACCCCATCGTCGCAAGGCGTATCGTGCGAGCCAAAGAAAAGGGTTGCAAGATCATCGTCGCCGACCCGCGCCATATCGAAACCGCGCGTATCGCCGATCTCTACCTTCCGATCAAGAACGGTTGCAACGTTGCGTTCCTCAACGCCTTTGCCAACTGCTTGGTCAACGATGGCCTCTACGACAAGGAATTCGTCGCCGAGCACACGAACGGCTTTGACGAGTGGTGGGAGACCATCAAGAACTACACTCCCGAATCCGTACGGGACATCACGGGTGTCGAGCCCGCGTTGATCCACCAAGCTGCCGAGATGTACGCCACGGCGAAGCCCTCTGCCATCATTGGCTGGGGCATGGGCGTATGCCAGCAGAAGCAGAACCTGAAGACGGTGCACACCATCGCCTCCATCGCCTGCGTTGCCGGCCAGATCGGCAAACCCAATTCCGGCCTCGCGCCCGTGCGCGGTCAGAACAACGTCCAGGGCTCCTGCGATATGGGTATGCTGCCCAACCTGTACCCTGGCTACCAGAAGGTCACCGACCCGGCAGTGCGCGCCAAGTTTGCCAAGGCTTGGGGCGTGCCCGAGGAAAAGCTCCCGCTCGAGGAGGGCTACAAGCTCACCGACCTGGGCCACCTGGTCGACGAGGGCAAGGTGCACTGCTTCTACAACTACGGCGAGGACCCGGTGCAGACCGAGCCCGATTCGGCCGGTATGCGCAAGACGCTCTCCGAGCTGGATCTGTTTATTTGCCAGGACATCTTTATGACGCAGACGACCATGATCGCCGACGTCATCCTGCCCGCTACCTCTTGGGGCGAGCACGAGGGTGTCTTTACTGCATCCGACCGTAGCTTCCAGCACTTTGACGCGGCCGTTCCGCCCAAGGGCGAGTGCCGTCACGACTGGGAGATCTTCGCGGACCTGTCTACGCGTATGGGCTATCCCATGCACTACGACAACACCGAGCAGATCTGGAACGAGTGCATCAGCCTGTGCCCCAACTTTGTGGGCGCGACCTACGAGAAGATGGCTCCCGAGGGCGGCTACGCCCAGTGGCCCGTCAAGAGCACCGATGTGAACGACCACGGTACGCCCGACATGTTCGCTGGTGGCAAGTTCACCACCAAGGACGGCCGCGCCAACCTGATGGCGCACGACTGGGAGGCGCCCTCCGAGCTTCCCGATGATGAGTACCCGCTCATCCTGTGCACCGTCCGCGAGGTCGGCCACTACAGCTGCCGCTCGATGACCGGCAACTGCAAGACGCTGGCGCTGCTTGCCGATGAGCCCGGCTTTGTCCGCATGAATCCCGCGGACGCCCAGGCGCGCGGCATCAAGAACGGCGACATCGTCTCGATTCACAGCCGCCGCGGCCAGGTATACAGCCGCGCCGACGTGAGCGATCGCATCAACAAGGGCACGGTCTACATGACCTACCAGTGGTGGATCGGCAAGTGCAACGAGCTGACCATTCACAAGGTCGACCCGGTCTCGCACACGCCCGAGGACAAGTTCTCCGCCTGCCAGGTCGACGCTATCGCCGACCAGGTCTGGGCTGAGGGCGAGGTCGAGCGTCAGTACACCGAGCTCAAGCAGGCTCTGGTGGACGCCGCCGCTCCCCAGGACGTTGAGCCCGGTGCCGCCAAGTTCGACGACGAGACGCACGTGAACCAAATCGTGTAGTCCCGTTCTCGTTGGCTATTTGGGCCGGGCGTCCCGTACGTTCGGGAGCCCGGCCCGTTATTTTGAAAGGAAGTGGGGATGAACCGCTTCATCGACATCAACCCGGAGAGGTGCATCGGCTGCGGAACATGCCAGTCCGCCTGTGCCGACGCCCACCGGATGCAGGGTCTTCAGGATACGCCGCGCCTGGCGCTCGTGAAGACCGGCGGTATTTCGGCCGCCCTTGCCTGCCACCATTGCGAGGGTGCCCCCTGCGCCGAGGTTTGCCCGGTGAATGCCATCGAGCACGATGGCGATCGCATCCACGTCAAGGAGCAGGAGTGCATCGGGTGCAGGCTGTGCGCCATCGCGTGCCCCTTCGGAGCCATCCATCCCGATGGCACGTCTATCGCCGGTGTCGCAGGCATGTGCGACCCGACGCCTTCGTATCCTAAGTCCCTGAGCAGCCTGCTTACGTGGGCTCCTGGCCAGTACACCTGCGCTATCAAGTGCGACCTGTGCGCCTTCGATCCGGACGGCCCGCATTGTGTGGCGGCGTGCCCCACCAAGGCGCTGACCGTCATGGGCGGCGCGGCCGATCGCGAGCTCGACGAGGCCAAGCGCCTGCGCTCGATCGAAAACGGTCCGGTTGTCGACGTTACCGCTGTGGCCCAGGGCCTGTCCGAGAAAGCAGAAGGGAGCGTAAACAATGGATAGCATGACGCTGTTTATCGCATCGCTTGCCGTCTCGTGCATCGGTGCGCTCGCCTCGGTTCTGCTGATCAAGGCCGATAACGCCGCCAAGACCGCCGGCTGCCTTATCGGCGCCGTCGCCGCGGTGCTTTCGTTTGCAGCCGGTATCCAGGCTGTTCTGGGCGACGTTACCGCTATCGACACCGTGCTGTTCTTCCCGTTCGCTCGCTTCCAGCTGCTGCTCAACCGCCTGTCGGGCGTCTTTGTGGCACTCATCTCGGTGCTGGCGTTTGCCGGGTCGATCTACGGCCTTAACTACTTTGACGAGTACCCGGGCAAGAAGGCCCGTGCGGGATTTTTCTATAACACCTTTGTCGCGTCCATGATGCTTGTCATCACTGCCGACAACGTGTTCTGGTTCCTGGTTGCCTTTGAGCTCATGTCGCTGACGAGCTATTACCTGGTCGTGATTGAGGAGAACCAGCAGTCTATTCATGGCGGTTGGCTCTACTTTGTCATCGCACACGTCGGTTTTGTCCTGATCATGGCGAGCTTTCTGATTCTCGCCAACCATGCAGGCGGTTCGTTTGCCTTCGCCGACATCCGCTCTACCGTCTTTGACCCCACCATCGCCTCGGTCTGCTTTGTGCTTGCTTTCTTTGGCTTTGGTGCCAAGGCCGGTATTATCCCGCTGCATTCGTGGCTGCCCAAGGCGCACCCCGAGGCGCCGTCCAACGTGTCTGCCCTCATGTCCGGCGGAATGATCAAGATCGGTATCTTTGGCATTCTCAAGGTGGGTCTCGACCTGCTGGGTGCCTCGGGCGTTCAGGCATGGTGGGGCATGATCGTGCTCGTTGTCGGCGCGGTCTCGTCGGTTCTCGGCGTTGCCTTCGCCCTGCAGGAGCACGACATCAAGCGTCTGCTGGCCTATCACTCCGTTGAGAACATCGGCATCATCCTGCTGGGTGTGGGCGCCTCGATCTGCGCTCAGGCACTCGGCTACACCGGCATCGCCGTTTTGGCCCTGATGGCCGCGCTCTATCACACGTTCAACCACGCCATGTTTAAGGGCGAGCTGTTCTTGGGCGCCGGTGCGCTGCTGTACTCCACGGGTACCCGCAATATGGAAAAGATGGGCGGCCTGTTCCGCCGCATGCCGGCAACGGCCATCTGCTTCCTCGTTGGCGCGCTCGCCATCTCGGCCATTCCGCCCTTTAACGGCTTTGTGTCCGAGTGGTTTACCTATCAGTCGCTCTTTAACGTATCGACGCTTGCCGACAAGCCCGTCATGATCGTGGCCGTGTTCTCGGCCGTCGCACTTGCCATTACCGGCGCGCTGGCTGTCACGTGCTTCGTCAAGGCCTACGGCGTCTCGTTTGTCTCGGCCCCGCGCTCCGAGGCCGCCGCAAACGCCAAGGAGGTTCCGGCACCCATGGTCTTTGCCCAGGGTTTGTTGGCTGCCATCTGCGTGGTGCTCGGTATTGGCTCTCCGGTTATCGCCCCGGTGCTCGTCGACGTTGCAGCTTCGGTCCTCAACCCCGCGGGCGGCGTCTTTGCGTCTGATGGCATGGAGCTTATGAACCAGTACTCCGGCGCTGCGACATCCACGCCCGCAATCGCCATTGCGCTTGTGGTGCTTGTGGCAATCGCCTGCGCCTTCCGTAAGGCAAAGCAGGTTGGACCGGCGCAGAAGTCTCAGCCGTGGGCGTGCGGCTATGCCCTCGATGCCGAGATGCCTGTCGTCGCCACCACCTTTGCCTCCGATGTCGCTTGGTTTATGAAGCCGCTGTACGACCTGCGCGACCGCTGCACGGCCGTCTGCTGGTCCATTGCGCACTTCTTCCAAAAGCTCACCGGGGTCGCCGAGACCGTGGAGCCCGTGCCCGACCGCGTGCTGGTGGACGCTCCGCATCGTGGTGTCGAGTGGCTCGCCCAGGTCTCGACCAAGCTCGAGAGCGGCGACTACAGCCTCTATATCGTCTATATCGTCGTGGCGCTCGTGGCCTTCTTGGCACTCGCCGTATTTATGGGTTAAGGAGGGGAGCATATGAACAACATCGTGTTGGGTCTTGCCCAAGGCATTCTTGTCATGCTCGTGGCGCCGTTCTTCTCCGGTCTTGGTCGCGTGATCCGTGCCAAGATGCACAATCGCCGCGGTCCAAGCCTCATGCAGGATTACCGCGATATCGCCAAGCTCCTAGCTCGCCCCGAGTCGGTGAGCGAAGACGCAAGCTTTGCCATCCGCATCATGCCCCCGCTGTTTTTTGCCGTTGCCTTTATGCTCGCCATGGGTCTGCCCATCTTTACGGCGGAAAGTCCCATGCCGGTCTTTGGCGATGCCATCACCATCATGTACAGCTTGGCGCTTGCACGCTTCTTCTTCTCTCTGGCCGGCGTCGATTCGTCTAACGCCTACGCCGGTATTGGCGGTATTCGCGAGCTGCTCATGAGCGTGCTCATTGAGCCTTCCATGCTGCTGGCGCTGTTCGCCACGGCGCTGGTGTGCGGCTCGACTGATATCGCCACCATGGGCCAGCGCATCCTGTCGGGAGATATCCAGGCGCCTGTCGCTGTGATCCTTGCTGGTATTGCTTTTGCCGCCGCCTGCTATATGGAGCTGGGCAAGCTTCCGTTTGACCAAGCCGAGGCCGAGCAGGAGCTTCAGGAAGGTCCGCTCGCTGAGCTTTCCGGTCCGTCGCTCGCCATGGCCAAGCTCGCCATGTCCATGAAGCAGGTCGTGATTCTCTCGTGGTTCTGCGCCATTTTTGTGCCTTGGGGTGAGCCTCGGGCTATGGGCGTTGCGGCCGTTCTGGGCGCGGTCATCTTCCTTGTTAAGTGCCTGATCGACTTTGTCGTGTGCGGCGTGATCGAGAACTCCTGCTCGCGCTCGCGCTTTAAGGTGCTCGGTAATCAGACTTGGGCCGTCGTGGGCATCGCTGTTCTGGCGTTTGTCTTTGTCATCGTCGGCGTGTAGGAGAGGGGAGTAACAATGACACTTTCTACCAGTCTGTCCCTTCTCGGCCTGGTCGCCATTCTGGCGCCTATGGTTGGCTCGCTGATCGTGGCCTTCCTGCCGCGTCCGTATGCCAAGTGGACTTCGGCTGTCGCTGCGGCCATCGCCACCGTGGCGAGCGTGGCGCTTGCCGCCACGTATGCGCAGGCGGGCTTTCCGGAGCTTTCGGTTCCGTTTGTATCGTTTGGCAAGGCGCTCGTGCTTGGCTTTGTGTTCGATCGCATGTCGACACTGCTTGCTCCCGCCTTTGTGGGCATCGGCTTGCTTGTCGTGATCTACTCGATCCCGTATATGAGCCAGGACAACCGCGAGCACCCCGATCTTCCGCGCCGTCGCTTCTATGCCTACCTGTCTACCTTTATTGGTGCCATGGCCGGCTTGGTGTACAGCTCGACGCTCGTGGGCCAGCTCGTGTTCTTTGAGATTACGGGTGCCTGCTCTTGGGGTCTTATTAGCTACTACATGACGCCTACGGCCAAGAAGGCCGGCATGAAGGCTCTTATCATCACGCATATCGGTGCACTTGGCCTGTATCTGGGCGCCGCCGTGCTCTTTGCCCATACCGGCACGTTTGCCATAACGGCCATCTCGGGCCTCGATGCGACCGTCAAGGCCGTGGTGCTGCTGATGGTGCTCTTCGCTGCGTGGGCCAAGTCTGCGCAGGTCCCCATGTACATGTGGCTGCCTTCGGCCATGGAGGCGCCGACGCCTGTTTCGGCCTACCTGCATGGTGCTTCGATGGTTAAGGTCGGCGTGTGCGTGTTCGCGCGCGCGCTCGTCTCTGCCGGCGAGGTTCCCGAGATTGTGGGCTGGGTCGCCATTATCGACGCCATGGTCACCATGCTCTTTGGCTTCCTTATGTACCTGCCGCAAAAGGACATGAAGCGCCTGCTGGCCTTCTCCACGATCGCCCAGCTCTCCTATGTGTTCTTTGGTCTGGGCCTTTCGGTCTTTGGCAGCCAGCTGGCCTTTGACGGCGCCGTCTGCCACGTCTTTAACCATGCCTTTGCCAAGACGCTGTTCTTCCTCGTCGCCGGTTCGTTCTCCTTTACGCTCGGCACGCGTATGCTGCCCAAGCTGCGCGGCGTGCTCAAGAAGTACCCCGTCAGCGGCATCGGCTTTGCAGTCGCTGCACTCGCTATTGCCGGCGTGCCGCCCATGAACACGTTCTTCTCCAAGTTCCAGATTATCGCCGGCGGCTTTACCGTCGGTGCGGGTAACGCTGCGATCATGGTGCTCGTGCTCATCATGGTTGTCGAGACGGTTGCCACCTTTGCCTGGTTCCTCAAATGGATGGGCTACTGCCTGCCCGGCGAGCCGAGCGAGGAAGTTGCCGCCGGCGCGCCGCTCCCCAAGGCGATGGCCTTTGTGTTCGTCGTGCTCGTCATCATGGTCATCGTCAGCGGCCCGCTTTCGGCCAGCTGGATTGGTTAGGAGGTAGAACATGGGTTACCAACTCGTCAACCTGCTGGGCGGCCTTTTGATCGTTACCTCGACCATGGTCGTCATCAGCAAGTCCATTAAAGTGGCCATCCGCTGGTATGCAGTGCAGTCGCTGATCCTGGTGGGCCTGCTTGCGACCCTCGGCAATGTCACCGGCGCCTCCGAGCTGCTCATGTGGGCCGTGTCGGCATTTGTGACCAAGGTCGTCCTGGTCCCGCTCATCCTTTCGTATGCCTACCGCAAGATGGGCGAGCCGAGCGATCTGGGGCTTTCGAGCGGCATCAAGCCGGCGTGGACCATCTGCCTCATCGCCGTCGAGGTCGCGACCTGCTTTGCCGTGGTGACGCAGATCAAGCTTCCCACGGCCGAGGTCGCCACGCCCGCGCTGGCCATCAGCTTTGCCCACTTCTTCGTGGGCCTGTCCTGCATCATTACGCAACGCAACATCATGAAGCAGATCTTTGGATACTGCCTTATGGAAAACGGCAGCCATGTGACGCTCGCCCTGCTGGCGCCCACGGCTCCCGAGATCGTCGAGACCGGTATCGCAACCGATGCCATCTTCGCGGTCATCATCATGTCCGTCGTCGTGCTCAAGATTTGGCGCACCTACCAGTCGCTTGATTCGCACGACCTTTCCGATCTGAAGGGCTAGACACATGGATACTTCCACAATGCTCTTGGCACTCGTTGTGTGCCCCCTGGCCCTGTCCGCCATCATGGCCATCGTTCCCAAGACCGCTTCGCGCGGCGTCTTTGAGCTCTGCCATGCCGTCTCGGCTGTGTTTGTGCTCGCGGGGTCGCTTGCTATCGCGCTGCCCGTCTTTACGGACGGCGGCGAGATCTGGGCACTCGATCCCTGGTTCCATGTCGATGCTCTTGGCGCGCTGTTTGTGCTCATCATCGGCGTCATCGGCTTTTGTATCGCCGTCTACTCGATCGGCTTGGTCCGCCAGCTCGTCGCTGGCGGCGCCTATGGCCCCTCGCAGGTAAAGCAGTACTACGCGTTCTACAGCCTGTTCCTGTTTACGATGCTCTTGGCCGCGACGACCAACAACATCATCATTATGTGGGCGGCCATCGAGGCCACCACGCTGGCCTCGGCCCTGCTTGTGGCGCTCAAGAACACGCGCCACGCCCTCGAGGCCACGTGGAAATACATCATGGTCTGCACCGCGGGCGTGGCCTTTGGCCTGTTCGGCACGCTGCTGATCTACGCGAACGCCGCCGACGTGATTTCGAACCCGCATATGGCCGCGTTCCTCTCCGGCATTCTTCCCGAGGCCGACAAGCTCGATCCGGCAGTCGTGCGCCTGGCGTTTGCGTTTATCGTGATCGGCTTTGGCACCAAGGCCGAGGTATTTCCGATGCATACCTGGATGCCCGACACGCTCTCCCAGGCACCGGGCTCCATCTCGGCTCTGCTGTCGGGCGTGGTGCTCAAGTGCTCCATGCTTATCATCATCCGCTTTGACACGCTTGCCTCCCATGCCATCGGCAACGACTTCCCGAGCCTGTTGTTGCTGGTGATCGGCGTGCTGTCGATCGTGTTCTCGAGTTTTGCCCTCTTTGCGCAGACCGATATCAAGCGCAAGCTGGCCTATTCTTCGTGCGAGAACGCCGGTGTCATTATGCTTTGCTTGGGGATTGGCGGGCCTTTGGGTATTGCCGCAGCCCTGCTGCATAGCATGTTCCACGGCCTTGCCAAGTCGCTGTGCTTCTGCCTGACCGAAAATGTCGAGCATGCCTTTGGCACGCGCGACCTGAGCCAGATTCGCGGTATCGTCGAGCGTGCGCCCATTACCGCCGCGCTTATGGTCATCGGCTTTTTGGCGCTGGCCGGTTTTCCGCCCTTTGCCATGTTTATCTCGGAGTTTGGTACCTTTGTTGCGGCCTTTGCTGCTGGTAGCCCCTGGTGGCTCGTCGTGATTGTGGCGCTCGCCCTGACCGTTGCCATCAGCGGTCTGACGCGTGTCGTTATCTCGTCGGTCTTTGGTAAGACCCTGCATGAGCCCGTCGATACCGAGCGCCGCGAGTCGAGCGTCTGGATGCTCGTCCCTGAGGCGTTGCTTGCCGCGTGCCTGATCTGGTTTGGCCTTGCCACGCCTCTGCCCGTCGTTCGCGGCGTCGAGAACGCCGTTGCCATCGTGCTCGATCAGGACACCGATGCCCTGCATACCGCGCCGATGTTTCGCGAATTCTTTGGCTCCGAGGCTACTCAGAGCGAGGTGGAGTAACGAATGATTGAAACTGAGAACAAGGTGTATGCCCGCCGCTGCGAGAGCCATGTCGAGGCCCTGCGCCGCGCCGTTCCGGGCTGCATCGAGAAGGTCGAGTGGCAGTGCGAGGACCAGCTGACGATTACCGTCAAGCAGGACAAGCTGCCCGAGGCCGTCCACTACCTGTACTACGAGCGCTACGGCTGGATTCCCGTGATCATCGGCAACGATGAGCGCGGCCTGTGCGGCCGTTACGCCGTGTACTACGTCATCTCCATGGAGGGGGAGGACCCCGGCTGGGTGACCGTGCGCACCGAGGTCGATCCCGCCAAGATGACGTTCCCGTCTGTGACGCCGTTCGTCCCCGCCTGCGTGTGGGGCGAGCGCGAGCTGCGCGATATGTTCGGCCTGATCCCCGAGGGTCTGCCCGATCGTCGCCGCCTGGTGCTGCCCGATGACTGGCCCAGCGGCCTGTACCCGCTGCGCAAGGACTCCATGGACTACCGCTTCCGTCCCGCTCCCGCGAGCGACATGGAAAACTACGAGTTCTTGGCCGATACCAAGGGCAAGGAGACGACGCTCGTCCCCATGGGCCCGCTGCACATTACCTCCGACGAGCCCGGCCACTTCCGCCTGTTCGTCGAGGGCGAGACGATTGTCGACGCCGACTACCGTCTGTTCTATGTGCACCGCGGTATGGAGAAGGTCGCCGAGACGCGCCTGAACTATGACGCCGTGACGTTCCTCGCCGACCGCATCTGCGGCATCTGCGGCTGCGCCCATTCGGTGGCCTACGCCGAGGCCGTCGAGCGCGCTCAGGGCATCCATATCCCGCCGCGCGCCCAGTACATCCGCGCTATCATGCTCGAGGTTGAGCGCCTTCACTCGCATCTGCTCAACATTGGCCTGGCGTCGCACTACACGGGCTTCGATTCCGGCTTCCAGCAGTTCTTCCGCGTCCGCGAGAAGTCCATGGACCTGGCCGAGAAGCTCTCCGGTCACCGCAAGACCTACGGCCTCAACGTGATCGGCGGCGTGCGTCGCGACATTTTGGCCGAGCAGAAGCTTTCCACGCTCACGACCATCCACCAGCTGCGCTCCGAGGTTCAGGAACTCGTCGACGTCTTGCTCTCTACGCCCAACTTTATCGAGCGTACGAGCGGTATCGGCATTCTGGACCGCAAGATCGCACGCGACTTCTCGCCGGTCGGCCCGCTCATGCGTGGCTCGGGCTATGCCCGCGACGTGCGCTTCGACCATCCCTTCGACGGCTACGCCGATCCGGACGTCCAAAAGATGCACGCCGCTACGGCCGACACCTGCGATGCCTTCGGCCGCACCGCCGTCCGCATCCAGGAGGTCTATGATTCGATCGACATGATCGAGACCATGCTCGAGAACTGCCCGTCGGGCCCCATCCTCACCACGGATTGGGAATACACCCCGCACAAGTACGCCATCGGCGCCACCGAGGCGCCGCGCGGCGAGGACGTGCACTGGGCCATGCTCGGCAATAACCAGAAGTGCTACCGCTGGCGCGCCAAGGCCGCCACGTACAGCAACTGGCCGGTCCTGCGCTACATGTTCCGCGGCAACACCGTGGGCGATGCGGCGCTGATCGTCGGCTCGCTCGACCCGTGCTACTCCTGCACCGACCGCGTGACGGTGACCGATGTCGCCGCCAAGCGCGACCACGTGCTCGACAAGGAGCAGTTCGAGAACGTCTGGCGCGACAAGTCGCCGCTTGCGGGCGAGGGCACCATGGCCGCCCCGCTCGATGAGGAGGCGCTCTAATATGCTGAAGCTTTGGAAGGTTAACGCCAAGGCCGGCGACGCGACGGTCAAGTACCCGTTTGCGCCGTTCCCCACCAACAAGGACATGCGCGGCAAGCCCGAGCACAATGCCGAGCTCTGTATCGCCTGCGGAGCCTGCGGCGTGGCGTGCCCGGCCGATGCCATTCGCATGGACACCGACCTGGCGGCCGATACCATTACCTGGTCGATCGACTACGGCCGCTGCATCTTTTGCGGCCGCTGCGAGGAAGCCTGCCCCATGGAGGCCATCAAGCTCACCGAGGAGTTTGAGCTGGCCGTCATGAGCAAGGACGACCTCACCAGCAAGAGCGTCTACACGCTCGAGCACTGCTCGCGCTGCGGCAAGCCGTTTGCCCCGCACAAGGAGATCGACTATGCTAAGCGCCTGCTGCAAAAGGCCGGCGGCATGGAGGCCGAGCAGGCCGCCCGCACCGTCGGTATGTGCCAGGAGTGCAAGTGCGAGCTCGACGCCCTGCGCGCCGCATCGGCCGTAAAGACCGGCAACGCTGCCGGCATGGCTGCCAACGAGACGCTTGCGTCCGGCGAGCCCCAGGGCCCCGGCATGGAGTATCTGGGCGGCCACGGCGTGAACCCGGAGTATATCGACCGCGAGCTCAACCCCGATGCGCCCGAGATTCCCGCCGGTCCGGCGCCGGTCGAGGGCATCATCATGGATTTTGAAACGAAGGAGGAGTAACCATGGCCGAACCCACGCTTTTGCCCGAGCGGCTTCAGTACCGCCCGACCAAGATCGAGCTCGACGAGAGCATCGAGAAAGCCAAGGCGACCCTTCTTAAGAAGATCAAGCGCTCGGTGTACGTCTACCGTGTCGACTGCGGCGGCTGCAACGGCTGCGAGATCGAGATCTTCGGTTCCATCACGCCCGTCTTCGACGTCGAGCGCTTTGGCATCAAGGTCGTGCCCTCGCCCCGTCACGCCGATGTGCTGCTGTACACCGGCGCCGTGACGCGTGCCATGCGCATGCCGGCCCTGCGCGCCTTTGAGGCTGCACCCGATCCCAAGATCGTGGTGTCCTATGGCGCGTGCGGCTGCACGGGCGGCATTTTCTACGACAACTACTGCGTCTGGGGCGGCACGGACAAGATTCTGCCGGTCGATGTCTACATCCCCGGCTGCCCGCCCAGCCCCGCGCAGACCATCTACGGCTTTGCCATGGCGCTCGGTCTGCTGGACCAAAAGCTCCATGCCGAGACCACGGTGGAGGCCGCCGGCGAGCAGGCCGATATCCTGCACCCCGGCGTGCCGTACAAGCTGCGCGTTGCCATCGAGCGCGAGGCTCGCGCCATGAGCGGCTACCGTTACGGCCGCGATCTGGTCAACGAGTTTATGGACACGCTCGAGGGCGCGCCCAAGGGCGATATCCGCGGTGCCATGGCGCTGCTCATCGACAAGCAGGACGATCCGCGCCGCGTCGAGGTGTACTCGGCGCTGCAGGATCTTGTGCTGGCCGGAGGTCGCTAGATGGAGCTCACGGACCGCTCTGGTTACTTTGCGGGCCCCGGTATGCTCGGTGGCTCTTTTGGCGATGCCTCGCGCGCAAGCGACGAGGCCGCCGAGGGCGTCGCCGACCCCTGCCTGGGCCATGCGCCCGACCAGGTGGTCTTCTACGAGCTCACGCGTAAGTTTGTGGAGACCGAGGAAGACGTTCCCCAGGAGGCCTGCGACGTGCTGTACTACACGCTCGCCGTGGGCCACCACACCGGCGTGCTCGACTGCTTTGAGCCGCGCCTGTCGGTGCCGGTGAACGTGTTCTATTCGCTCGTCGACGCGCTGCCGGAGGGGGAGGCCAAGACCAAGTTTGAGGCCATCCGCTCCTTTGGCGAGTGCCAGCTCGACAAGGCTGCTGTGCCGTCGCTGCTCGAGGCCTGCGATACGCTGCTCGACGAGCGCGGTTTTCGCGGTTCGGCCAAGGCTGGCATCTCGGTGTTCGATGACGACTTTGGCCTGCATGCCCAGCAAGTCGCGTTTCTGATGAAGTTCCGCGATCTGGTTGAGCGCGTGCGCGATGTGTCGGGCGTGTATCTGACGGGAAGGTTGCAGTAATGGGTCGCGTTGTGGATGGTCGCGTGAGCGGCGCCCCGTTTGCGGGTATCGTGCTCACGGCGGGAAGCGTGCTGCGTGCCGACGATGCCGCTGGCCCCGTGCTCTCCAAAAAGATGGAGGACACGCCCATCGCCGGTTGGTACACCATCGACGGTGGTCAGACGCCCGAGGATGACATCATCGAGGTCAAGCGCGAGCGTCCGCCGCGTTTGGTATTGGTCGATGCCGCCGACATGGCGCTGCCTGTCGGTGCCATCCGCCTGCTCGACAAACGTGACGTGGCCCGCAAGTCGATGTTCACCACGCATTCGCTTCCCTTGTCGATTCTGATCGAGGAAATCGAGCAATCGTGTGATGATATCGTCTTCATAGGGATTCAGCCGGGCGACACGGAGTTCTACAACCCCATGTCCCCGGAAGTCTTTGACGCCGTCGACGCCGTGTACGACGCCGTGGCCGCCAACGACTTTTCCCACTTTGTCCGCTTGGGGCAGGAGCAATAGCAGCGCTTGTCTCTGCTGAATAGGAAAGAAGTGATTAACATGGCAGATTCCAAGGCAGAATATCCCACTCCCGATTGCCTGGCGCCCGCCGCGATCGAGGCCAAGACCGAGGCCGCCGGCGTGACCAAGGCCAACCTGCCGGTCGCTAAGGCCTTTCTGTTGGCAATGTTCGCCGGCGCGTTTATCGCCTTCGGCGGCCTGTTCTTTACGGTGTTTTTGAGCGACGGCACGCTGGGCTGGGGTGCCCAGCGCGTCGTGGGCGGCCTGTGCTTTTGCCTGGGCCTGGTGCTGGTGCTGGTGTGCGGCGCCGAGCTGTTTACCGGCAATTCGCTTATGGTCTGCGCGCTCAAGAGCAAAAAGATCACCCTTGTCCAGATGCTTAAGGCCTGGGTCGTCGTGTGGGTTGGCAATTTTGCCGGTGCTCTGTTCATCGTCTTTTTGGTGTACATGGCCGGCATCTATAAACTCAACGGCGAGGCGGTCGCCAACTCCATGGTGAGCGTCGCTGCCGGCAAGGTGACGATCGACTGGGTGACGATCTTCTTCCGCGGCATCCTGTGCAACATCTTTGTGTGCCTGGCCGTGTGGATTGGCACTGCGGGCAAGACCGTAGTCGATAAGGTTGTGGGCATTTTGCTGCCCATCGCCGCCTTTGTGGCCTGCGGTTTTGAGCACTGCGTTGCCAACATGTACTTTTTGCCCATGGGCGCCGTGATGCATGCATGCGGCTACGGTGCCGACGTCGCCGGCGCCGATGCGCTCAACGCCGCGGGCATTGCGTTTAACCTGTCCGCCGCCACGCTGGGCAATATCGTGGGCGGCGCGGTTCTGGTCGCGCTCGGCTACTGGTTTATCTACGCCAAGAAGTCCGAGGCGTAAGGTGCCGTCTGTTTGACGTTGGGCCTCCCGCGGGGCGTTGCCGTGCGGGAGGCTTTTTGGGTCTGGGGCTCGTTGCCGGGCTTTTGACCTGTTGTGTTTGGCTTGTGAAAGGGGTAATCGAGATGGCATCTGCTGTGAAGCGTGACGGTCGCGCCGTGGTGACCACATGCGGGGGATGCTATGCCGATTGCGCCTTTGCAGCCCATGTTGAGGATGGGCGTGTGGTGGCTGAGCTGCCGGTTGCGGGGCACCCGTGCGCGGCGCGTGCCCTGTGCGCCCGCGGGCGGCATCGCCTGGCCCTGCCGTTTGACGAGCACGACCGCATCATGCACCCCGTGTGCCGACGAGCTGATGGTTCGGGGTTCGATGCGATTACTTGGGACGAGGCTTTCGCGCAGATCGCTGCGCGCCTTGGGGGGATTGTTGACGAGTGCGGGCCTCGTGCGCTGGGCATGACGCTCGGCGTGCCCTCGTTCGATCGCTACTGGGCCTATCGCCTTATGCATGCGCTGGGTTCGCCCAACGTGTACGGTGCCGATGGCGCATGCGAGGTAAGCCGTCTCACCGGTTGGGAGCATAGCTTGGGCTATAGTCCCGCCTCCGACCTGGCGCATACCGATTGCATTATGTACCTGGGGCGTTCCATTGTCGATTCGTCGACGATGGGGGCCGTTGATGCGCTCAACGATGCGCGCCGGCGCGGGGCGAAGATCATCGTGGTTGATCCCCGGCGCAGCGGCTCGGCCGCGCTTGCCGATCGCTGGCTGCGTGTGCGCCCGGGCTGCGACTTGGCGCTGCTGCTGGGCATCGCCCACGTGCTGATTTCCGAGGACTTGTACGACCACGAGTTCGTGGACCGCTATACCACGGGTTTTGACGAGCTGGCGCAGGCGGCCCGTTCTTGGACGCCCGAGTGGGCCGAGTCGATGTGCGACGTGCCGGCCGCAGAGATTGTCGCCACGGCGCGCGATCTAGCTGCCGCCGCGCCTGCCGCCGTGGTGGATGCGGGCTTTCATGGCGGCATCGGTATCGCGTATGCCAATAGCACCCAGACCGCGCGCGCTATCTGCTTGGTCGATGTGCTGCTGGGCTGTATCGGGCATGCGGGCGGTGCGCTCAATCCGCCCACGCCGCTTGTGTTGGGCGATCTCGATCCCGCACGCTTTGCGACGCCGCCGGTGCCGCGCAGGCCCAAGCTAGGGTCCGAGCGCTATCCACTGGTCGATCCGGTGCGCGGCCTGTGCACGACCATCGGTCAGTCGATTCTCGCCGGCGATTTGCGTGGACTCATCGTCTATGCCAGTAACCCCGGTGCGGGCTATGGCAATGCGCAGGCTTGGTTGGGTATTTTGCAGCAGCTCGACTTGCTCGTGACGATTGATATTCGCTGGTCTGAGACAGCGCGCGCTTCTGACTTCGTGCTGCCCGATGTGACGTATCTTGAGGCCGATCGCGGCGTGGGCACGGTCGTGGGCACCAACGATGCGCGCGTGTTCTACCGCAACGCCGTGCTGCCTATTTTGCATGACGACACGAGACCAGGGCGGGAGATCTTTGCCGGACTGGCTGCGGCCTGCGGCGTTGGCGAATGCTTCGACTTTACGTCCGACGATCTGGCCGCTGCTCAGGTGACTCCGTTTGGGATTGATCTTGCCGCACTCAAGGAGCGCGGTTGGGCCGATACGGGCGTGGCGCTGCCGTCGCGCACGGGTGAGCCGGTGATTCCCTTGGATGGCGGCAAAATTGCGCTGGCAAGCGACGTATGGGAACGAGCCGGCTTGGGACGCGTGCCAGGCTGGATCGCGCCGATGGTGGAGCCCAGGCCGGGGATGTTTCGCCTCATTAGCGGCAATCGACCCTTCGAGTCGCATACCTCGCGCAGGCTCGCGGCGGCCGGTGCCGCCGAGGCGGGGTCGGACTTGGACGCCGTGCAGATGAACGCCGATGCCGCCGCTCGCATGGGTATCGCCGATGGCGAGGTCGTCGAGCTTGTGAGCGACATGGGCCGCGATCGCGTGCGCGTGGAGACGACGCCCTATCTGCATCCGGCGTGCATCTTCACCTCGGCCGCTCCCGGTGGACGCGCATTTGGTGCTGAGAGTGGTGGCCGGCAGGCACTGGGCGTCGGGCCGCTTGACCACACGCCGCTACGCTGGGACCCGTTGACGGGTGCCGCGCTCACCCAGGAAAACGCCGTTCGCGTGGAAAAGATCACGGAGCACGTGGATAATAACAACTGATTGATTCAGCAGATTGATTCGGCTGGTTTTTATGAACGACCGGCTGATCTACCCTTGGTTTTGAAAGGCTGCACATGAGCGATAGCCAGAACATGTCCGATGAGGTGCGCGACCGCCTGCGCGCCATTCCTTCCGTCAACGAGCTGCTTGCCGAGTGGCCGGTGGTGAAGGCGGCGGGGGAGACCTGCGACGCGGTGGTCCATGCTGCCGTCACGGCCGAGCTCGACGAGGAGCGCGCCGCCATTCGCGCCGGTGCCGCCCCGCGTTCCAGGCGCGAGCTGGCCTCGGCCATCGAGTGGCGTGCGCATCGCTCAGCGCTGCCGAGCTTGCGTCCCGCCGTCAACGCCACGGGTGTGGTTATCCATACCAACCTGGGCCGTGCTCCGCTCGCGGAGTCGGCCGCCAAGGCCGTGGCCGAGGTCGCGCGCGGCTACAGCACGCTCGAGTACAGCGTGGACACCTGCTCGCGCGGGTCGCGCAAGGAACATGCCGCGCAGCTCATCCGCTCGCTTACCGGTGCCGAGGACGCGCTGGTCGTTAATAACAACGCCGCCGCTGTGCTGCTGGTGCTGGCGACCCATGCCGCAGGCAAAGAGGTCATCGTCAGCCGCGGCGAGCTTGTCGAGATCGGCGGCAGCTTCCGCATCCCCGATGTCATGGCGGCTTCGGGCGCCAAACTCGTCGAGGTCGGCGCCACCAACCGCACGCACCTGGGCGACTACGAGCGCGCCATCACGCCCGAAACGGCCATGATCCTTAAGGTTCATCCTTCCAACTATCGCATCGAGGGTTTTCACGAGGAGGTGGGTTCTCGGGAGCTTGCGGCGCTTGCTCACAAGCATGGTCTGCTGTTCTACGAGGACCAGGGGTCGGGCGCGCTGTTGCCCGACGACATCTTGGTGCGCGGCGGCGAAGAAACCACGCCGGCTTCGGTTTCGGCAGGGCTCGATATCGTGTCGTGCTCGGGTGATAAGCTGCTGGGTGCCGCGCAGGCGGGCATTATCATGGGTCGTCGCGATCTGGTCCAGGCCTGCGGGTCGCATCCGCTTATGCGTGCCCTGCGCCCGGGCAAGCTCGCGCTGGCGGCGCTCGAGGCTACGCTGCGCATCTACATGGACGGCGCCGATGTTGCCCATCGCGAGGTGCCGGTGCTCAACATGCTCACGCTTCCGCAGGCTCATCTGGAGCGTCGCGCACGCAAGCTGCGCGAGCTGATGGTGGCAGGCCTCGATAAGGCTGGCTGCCCGTGCGCCGTGCAGGTGGAAATCGTCGAGGAGTCGTCGACTCCCGGCGGCGGCTCGCTGCCAACCGTGGAGTTGCCCACGATGTGCGTGGCCGTCTGCCCGGTTGACGGGCGCCTGTCCGTCGATGCGCTCAAGCGCTCGCTCGTCCAAGATTTCGACACTCCGGTCGTCACACGAACCTCGCACGATCGCATTTTGTTTGACGTCCGTACGCTCGTGGGCGACCGTGATATCGAGATGGCGGCATCGACGCTCGTCGCGTGCGTTGAGAAGGCGATTGCTCGATGAGTGAGGTTCAGGCGCTGGTGGAGTGTCCCGTTATCGTTGGCACGGCGGGCCACGTTGACCACGGCAAGTCGGCATTGATCGAGGCGCTGACCGGCAAGAATCCCGACCGTCTGGAGGTTGAGCGCCGTCGCGGTATGACCGTGGAGCTGGGCTTTGGCGAGCTGGCACTGCCGAGTGGCAAGATCGTCGGCCTGGTCGACGTGCCGGGCCACGCGCATTACCTGCGCGCCATGGTGCAGGGTGCGACAGGCATCGACGTTGCCGTGCTGGTGATCTCTGCCGTTGAGGGTGTAATGCCGCAGACGCGCGAGCACGTGCACGTGCTGGAGCTGCTGGGCGTCACGCATATGGTGGTGGCGCTGACGATGTGTGACCTGGCCGATGCCGAGATGACCGAGCTTGCCGAGCTCGATGTCGATGACTTTTTGTCGGGTACCGTGTTTGCGGGCGCGCCGATTGTGCCCGTGTCGTCTAAGACGGGCGAGGGGATCGACGGGCTGCTTGCGGTGCTCGACGAGCAGGTAAGTGCCTGCTGGGATGCCTGCCGCGACCGTGCCGAGCGCACCGATGCCGCGCCGCGCCTGCCGATTGACCGCTGCTTTACGATTAAGGGCGTCGGCACTGTCGTAACGGGAACGCTGCACGATGCGCCGGTTGCGGTGGGCGACGAGCTGATGGCTTTGCCGTCGCGTACGGCTTGTCGCGTGCGCGGGATTCAGGTGCATGGTGATACGCCGCGAGCACTGTCCGGACAGCGCGTGGCACTCAACTTGGTGGGCGATGGTGTTGCCGCGCTCGATCGCGGTGAGATGCTCGGCGTGGCGGATCGCTTTGGTCAGACGTTGCGCTTTATAATGACGTTCACCTACCTGGGTCGCGAGGGAGCCAAGCCGCGCGTGCTCGAGTCGGGCGCGCGTGTGCATGTGATGGCCGGCACGGCCGAGGTTGTCGGCCGCATCATGCTTTTGGAGGGCGAGGCCCCCATGGCGGTGGGCGAGACCCGTACCGTGCAGGTGCGCTTGGAGGAGCCGCTGCCGCTGCGAGCCGGAGACCATGCTGTGGTGCTGTCGTATTCGCCCGTTATGCTCATCGGCGGCGGGCGTGTGCTGCTTTCGCGTTGCCGTCGTTCGCGCGAGCTTTCTGCCGGCGAGCGCGCACTGTTTGCGGCGCTTGAGTCCGGCGATACCGCGGGCGGTGTGGGCGCTTGGCTGGCGCTGCAGATGCTGCCAGTTACGGCGGTTAATGTTGCCGACGCTTTGGATCTTGGTGTCGGCGAGGTCGATGCCGCACTGCGCGGGTTGGTGTCGCAGGGCTCTGTTCGCAAGCTTGCTGTGGGTGATGCGGACTACTTGGCGGACGCCGTGGTGCTCGACGCTGCGATGGATGCACTGGCGGCGACCCTGTCAGCCATGCACGCGGCGTCTCCCAAGGAGACGGGCTTTACGCCCGGCGCCGTTGCCCATGCTGCGTGGCTTGCCGCTGATGATGGCGTTGCCGCGGCTCTGATTGCCGAGGGCTGCTCGCGTGGCGTGTGCGCCGCCGAGGGCGCCGAGGTATTCGATCCGCATTCGGCCGCCGCGGCGGCACGCGTGGTGCGAGAGGCTTGCGAGCGCATCGTCGCGCTGCTTGATGAGGCTGGCCTGGATGCACCGGCGCTTCCCGAGGTGGGCGAACAGCTGCAGCTCGATCGCGACACCATGACGCGTGCCCTGCGCGAGCTTTCGCTCAACCGCTTGATCGTTAAGGTCGAGCGCGACGTTGCCCTGTCCGCTGCCGCCGAGGCCCATGCGCGTGAGCTTGTCGCCGCCGCCATTGAGGCAGCCGGCGGCACTGCCGCCACGAGCGTGCTGCGCGAGGCTCTGGGCGTGTCGCGCAAACGTGCCATCAGCATCTTGGAGCACCTGGATGCCGTGCGCTTTACGGTGCTCGACAAGGAAGCCGGCGGCCTGCGCTCCCTGCGCTAGGCCACCCTTATCAGTTGCGGTGAAATAGTTCCTGTTTTCCGGTTTAGATGCCTCTTCCAGGAACTATTCCACCGCAACTTTGAGGATGGCCAGCCGAAGCTGGCCATCTTGAGCCTTGAATCGGGCCGGTCGCCACGAAAAGGGCCTGTCTACTACGTTTAGTCGACTACCCTCAACCATTCCGAAATTCGCGAAATTAAAACCGCAGGTAGACGGCTTGGCGATTTTCTAAAAACGCGGGTATGGTCGACCCATGCCGGTCAAACGTAGTAGATAGCCCGTTTTCGTGTCACGACACCGGGTTAGTCTTTTTGGGACGGGGCTTTTTTATCTGCCCCATATCAAACATTTCTTTAGATTTTAGGGGTCCGGATGGGGCAGCTAAAAAAGCCCCGTCCCAAAAAGACTACCCTGCTAGTTTGGTAAAATACCGCCGCACTTGGGAACGGATGGGCTCCGGTGGGCTCCGCGGTCCTCAAAACCGTTGCGAGGCGTGCAAAACGTCTTGGATGTGTTCGATTCACATACGTTCCCGCCATACGCTACCAGCGCTTTTGTGCTCGCGGTCTTGCTGCGTGCCGCAAAGGCGCTGTTTTGTTTTTGCATGGGTTTGCCGTGCCGCCCGCTTTATCGGCGACGGTATTTGGCTTCGTATGTTGGGTTTTGAGCATGCCGATGGGGGTGGTTTGCCGTATGACTACCGTAAGACGGGCCGATCTTTCTTGTGTCGTCCAAGCGGGCGGGCTGTCCTCGCGCATGGGCTGTGATAAGGCTCGCATGGCGTTTTGCGGCGAGCCGCTCATCGAACGCGTGCTGGGTCGGCTGGCGCCAGTTGCCGGCGAGTTGGTCGTGACGACTTCGCGTCCCAGCGAGCTTGCCTACCTTGAGGAGCGCGCGTTTAGCGGCCTGGTGCCGCGTGTAGTGGCGGACCTTGAAGGCTCGGCGGGCGCCATGCGCGGCATCGCGAGCTCGCTGGCTGCGGCCCGATTGCCGCTCGTGGCGATCGTCGCCTGCGATATGCCGTTTGTCTCGCCGGAACTCATCGGCGCGCTTGCCGATCGTGTTGAGGCTGAGGCGCTCGATGTGTGCGTGCCGCGCGAGGAGCGGGGGATTGAGCCGCTTTGCGCCGTCTGGCGCCGTGACGCGTGTGCGCCGGTTGCCCAAGAGCTGCTCTCCTGCGACCGACAGCGCATTCGCTGCCTGATCAATCGCGTTCAGGCCGGTTATATGGATGAGCCGCAGATCGTTAAGGCCGCAGGCTCGACGCTCTGCTTCGAGAACGTCAATACGCCCGAGGAGTTTGCGGCGGCCGAGTTACTCGCCTAGACGATTGGAGTTGCCATGTCTCACGATATTTGTCCCGACACGGGAGAGCCTTGCACTTGCGATGGTTCCGAGCCCTGTACCTGCGGCTGCGGTGGCTGTGGGCATACTGCGGAAGAGGAAGCGGCCGTCGCGGCGTATCGTGAGGCACACCTCGAAGGCCCATCCGGTGATGCCCTCGACCACGAGCGCAAGATTATCGTTTCGTTCGATAGCACCTTCGATGTGATGGAATGCGAGCAGCTGTGCCTTGCCGCCGGTGTGCCCGGGCGCATCATGCCGCTGCCTGGCTCCATCACCGCCGGCTGCGGACTGTGCTGGGCTATGCCGTTCTCGGGCGATGCCCTCGCCGCCTTCCGTGCCGCCACCGAGGGCCACGTAACCCCCGCCGACTACCATCAGCTCGTCCTCTAACCACCAAAACCACCACAAAGGTGCCTGTCCCCAATGTGGTGGTTCGGAACATGTGGACGAAACAGCTTCGAAACACGCGATTTGCACGTTGGGTGCTCAAAAACGCTTCTACCTGCATCGTAATCAAAACGAAACATCTGCTCGTCGGCTTATGCGTAACTTTCCCGCAACAGTGCGATATTATCCATACTCGATAAAGCTCGCGGCGCATGGGGCGCCTCGAACGACACTTTTCTTTTCCATCAATTGGAGGAAGCATGAGCTACACGCAGAAAGTTCTCGATGAGCTCAAGGCCCGCTATCCCGAGCAGCCTGAGTTCATCCAGGCCGCGACCGAAATCCTCGGTACCATCCAGCCGGCGCTTGACGCCCATCCCGAGTACGAGGAGGCCGCCCTGCTTGAGCGCCTCGTCGAGCCCGAGCGCATCGTCATGTTCCGTGTCCCCTGGGTCGACGACCGGGGCAAGGTCCAGGTCAATCGCGGCTACCGCGTCGAGTTCAACTCTGCCATTGGACCCTACAAGGGCGGCCTGCGCTTTAACCCGACGGTCACCCTGGGCATGCTCAAGTTCCTGGGCCTGGAGCAGATCCTCAAGAACAGCCTGACCACCCTTCCCATGGGCGGCGGCAAGGGCGGCTCCGACTTTGACCCCAAGGGTAAGTCTAACAACGAGATTATGCACTTCTGCCAGTCCTTCATGACCGAGCTCTATCGCCACATCGGCCCCAACACCGACGTTCCCGCCGGTGACCTGGGCGTTGGCGGCCGCGAGGTTGCCTACCTGTTCGGTCAGTACAAGCGCCTGACCAACGAGTGGACCGGTGTCCTTACCGGCAAGGGCCTCTCCTTTGGCGGCTCGCTCGCCCGCACCGAGGCTACCGGTTACGGTCTGGTTTACTTTGTGGACGAGTACCTCAAGAGCCGCGGCGAGTCCTTCGAGGGCAAGAACGTCGTCGTTCACGGCTCCGGTAACGTCGCCATCTACGCGGTCCAGAAGGCCGCCCAGCTCGGCGGCAAGGTGCTTGCCTGCTCCGACACCCATGGCTGGGTCGAGGATCCTGACGGCATCGACTACACCGTGCTCGAGCACGTCTACAACAAGAAGCGCTCCGGCCACGACAAGGGCGTCACGCTCGCCATGTACGTTGACGAGAAGCCCAACGCCGTGTGGCACGAGGGCGACGGCCGCGGCGTGTGGCAGCTGCCCTGCGACATCGCGCTGCCCTGCGCTCGCGAGAACACGCTGCTGCTCGAGGACGCCCAGGCGCTCGTCGCCAACGGCTGCAAGGTGGTCGGCGAGGGCGCGAACATGCCCACGACCATCGAGGCCACGACCTACTTCCAGGAGAACGGCGTCGCCTTTATGCCCGGTAAGGCTGCCAACGCCGGTGGCGTGCTCGTGTCCGGCCTGGAGATGAGCCAGAACGCCGAGCACCTGTCCTGGACCTTCGAGGAGGTCGACGGCAAGCTCGAGCAGCTCATGCGCGGCATGTTCCACAACGTGGACGACACCGCCAAGGAGTATGGCCAGGAGGGCAACTTTGTCATGGGCGCCAACATCGCCGGCTTCCTGAAGGTTGCCGACGCCATGCTCGCCCAGGGCGTCTGCTAAATCTTCGCTCGACATAGCATCGCAGAAGGCTTCCAGTCATCTTGGCTGGGAGCCTTTTTTGATCCGCATGCGACGGAGGAAAACGGATCATTTTGTCTCGACACGAGCTTTGCCCCCTCGTTTGGTACACTTAAAGGTACTGGACAAGTGGAGAGATGGGGGAGAACGTGCTCAAGTTCGGTACCTACGTCCGTGTTGGAAACGCGGCCGAAGCCTATGAGCTCCTACAGAAGAACCGCAACAACAAGATTGTGGGCGGCGGCATCTGGATGCGTCTGGGTTCGCGTCGTGTGGCGGCGGCGATTGACCTTTCGGCCTGCGGACTCGATCAGATCGAGGAGACCGAGACCGAGTTTCGCATCGGTGCCATGTGCACCCTGCGCCAGCTCGAGCGTCATGCCGGGCTCAACGCGCTTGTCAATAATGTCTTTGAGTTCGCCGTCCACGACATCGTGGGCGTGCAGCTGCGCAATACCGCCACGGTGGGCGGCAGCATCTACGGCCGCTTTGGCTTCTCGGACGTTCTCTCTGCCTTCCTCGCGCTCGATTCCTATGTTGAGCTGACGGGTGCCGGCCGCGTTCCGCTCGCCGAGTTCGTTGACATGGGCTACGTGCGCGACGTGATCGAGCGCGTCGTGGTCGTTAAGCACGACTACCGCGCGAGCTATGAGGCCGTGCGCAAGGCCGCGACCGACTTCCCCTCGCTCAACGTCACCGCCGCCTGGTGGGACAACAGCTGGCATGTCACCGCGGGTGCCCGTCCGCTGCGCGCGACCCTGCTGCAGGGCGAGGCATGCGGCTTGGTGAACGAGCAGCCTTCCGAGGATGAGCTGCGTGCCCTTGCCGCGTCCGTGCGCGCGCTGAGCTACGGCACCAACCTGTGGGGCTCAGTCGAGTACCGCCGTCGCATCTCGGCGCCGCTTGCCGTGCAGGCCGTGCGCCGCGCCGCCGGCATCGAGCTTTCGGCCGCGCTTGCCCGCGAGCTCGAGACCGTGCAGATCCCTAAGTTCGCCACGGACGAGTATTCCTGCCGCCGCGTGCCCGGCGTCGATTCTAGCGAGGTGCGCTAATGGCTGCCAAACTCATCGATCTTTCCTTTACGCTCAACGGCCGCAAGGTCAAGGTTCAGATTGCCCCCGACACCATGCTCTTCGCGCTGCTGCGCGAGCAGGGTTGCGCGTCGGTGCGCTGTGCCTGCGAAACCACCAACTGCGGCCTGTGCACGGTGTGGCTCGACGGCGACCCGGTGCTGAGCTGCTCGGTTCCCGCCGCGCGCGTCGAGGGCCACACCATCACCACGCTCGAAGGCCTCAAGGCCGAGTCCGAGGCGCTCGCCCGTGCGATGGCTGCCGAAGGCGCTGAGCAGTGCGGTTTTTGCGCCCCCGGCCTCATCATGAACGTGCTGGCGCTCGCCCGCGCCGCCAAGGAGGATCCGAGCCTTGTCGCAACGCGCGAGGAGCTCTCGCGCCAGCTCGCCGGCAACCTGTGCCGTTGCAGCGGCTACGAGAGCCAGCTGCGCGCCATCGTCCGCTTCCTCAACGAGTCCGGCGTGCAGGTGGGCTTTGAGATGCCCGAGCTGCCGGTCAACGACACCAGCTGCGACGGCGTCTCGTACAAGCAAATCACCCACAAGCAGCCCAAGAAGGATTCGAAGGCTCTGCTCGAGGGCCGTCCCGTCTACACGGGCGATATGGTGCCCGCCGGCGCGCTCATCGTCAAACTCAAGCGCAGCCCGTATGCTCGCGCCAAGATCCGCTCCATCGACACCTCGCGCGCCCTGAAGGTGCCCGGCGTGGTGGGTGTCTACACCTACGAGGACGTGCCCAAGCGCCGCTTTACCATCGCCGGCCAGAGCTATCCGCAACCGAGTCCCTACGACCGCCTGATCCTCGAGAACCTGGTGCGCTACCAAAACGAGGAGGTGGCGATCGTCGCCGCCGAGACTGAGGAGGCCGCCGACAAGGCGCTCAAGCTCATCAAGGTCGACTACGAGGTGCTTGAGCCCCTGCTCGACTTTACCCAGGCACTCGATAACGAAATCGTGGTCCACCCCGAGGGCGACGTGACCTTTATGTTTCCGCAGGGCGGCGACGTTCCGCGCAACCTGGTGTGCAGCGGTACCAGCGATTTTGGCAACCTTGACGAGGCGTTCGCCCAGAGCGACATCGTCTTTGAGCGCATCTACACCAGCCAGGCCACGCAGACCGCGCCCATGGAAACCTTCCGCGCCTTCGCGACGACCGACGCCTTCGGCCGCATTTCGGTAACCACTTCTACGCAGGTGCCCTTCCACGTGCGCCGCATGGTCGCGCAGTCGCTCGACATTCCGCAGTCGCAGGTGCAGGTCATCAAGCCGCGCATCGGTGGCGGCTTTGGCTCCAAGCAGACGGGCTGCTGCGAGATCTTCGTGGCGTTCGTGACGCAGCAGACCGGCCGTCCGAGCTACTGCTGCTACACCCGTGAGGAGACCATCACCGCGGGCAACTCGCGCCACCAAATGCAGATGACCGTTAAGCTGGGCGCCATGAACGACGGCACCATCACGGCCATCGACTTGCATACGCTGTCCAACGCCGGCGCGTATGGCGAGCATGCCACCACGACGATCGGCCTTTCGGGCCACAAGAGCCTGCCCATCTACAACCATGTGAAGGCGAGCCGCTTTAGCTGGGACGCCGTCTACACCAATACCAACCGCGGCGGCGCGTATCGCGGTTACGGTGCCACCCAGGGCCAGTTTGCCGTGGAGAGTGCCGTCAACGAGCTCGCCGACATGCTGCACATGGACCCCGCCGACCTGCGTCTTAAGAACATCGTGCGCGAGGGCGAGATCATGCCGCAGTACTACAACGAGAAGCTCAATGCTTGCGCGCTCGACCGCTGCCTGCTGCGCGCGATGGACATGATCGGTTGGCGCGACAAGCCACTAGCCGTCGACCTAGGCGACCGTGTGCGTGCTCTGGGCTGTGCGCTCACCATGCAGGGCTCGGGTATCTCCAACGTGGACATCGCCGGCATCGATATGCGCCTGGAAGAGGATGGCTTCATTACCATCGGCACCGGCGCCACCGATAACGGCATGGGCGTCGACACGATCCTGGCGCAGATTGCCGCCGAGGAGCTGGGCGTGGAGAGCTCACAGATCGTGGTGCGCGGCGTGGACACCGATGTGTCGCCGTTTGACGCCGGCTCGTACGCGAGCTCTGGTACGTACGTGACGGGTCTTGCCGCCAAGAACGCCGCGACTGAGCTGCGCGAGAAGATCTGCGCCAAGGCCGCCCGGATGTGGGACGTTGACGCCGTCGATGTGGTCTTTGATGGCCAGTACGTGCGCCTGTCCGACGAGCGTGCCGCGCGCGAGCAGAACCGTTACCTCACGCTGCGCGACTTTGCCAACCTGTGTGTCAAGAACATCGCCGGCGGCGACGCGCTGACCTCGCACGCCTCTGCCTGCCTGCCCGTTTCGCCTCCGCCGTTTATGGCCGGCATTGCCGAGGTCGAGGTCGACAAGGCCACCGGCAAGGTGACCGTGGTGGACTACGCGGCGGCCGTGGACTGCGGCACCGTGATCAACGAGGCGCTCGCGCGCGTCCAGGCCGAGGGCGGCATTGCCCAGGGTATCGGTCACGCGCTCTACGAGATCGTCGAGCACGACGACCGCGGTCGCCTGCGCACCGGCAACTTTATGAGCTACAAGCTGCCCACGCGCCTGGATATCGGCAGCATTCGCGTGGCCTTTGAGCCGAGCTACGAGCCGACGGGTCCGTTTGGTGCCAAGTCGATCGGCGAGGTCGTCATTAACACGCCGCTCGCCGCCGTTGCCTCGGCCGTGGCGCACGCCACCGGCCACCAGGTTCGCTCGCTGCCGATCACGCCGGAGAAAGCGCTGCTGGGGGAGTAGCGGGTCAGCGAACAAGTCGTAATGGGCGGGGCGGGGCAACTCGCCCCGCCTTTTGCACTCGTGGTGAGGTCGTGAGCTTGTAAAAGGTGTGCGTGCGCTTGCCGTTCGTATCTGCTATCATTCCTAGTCTGTGCGCTCATGCGGGCGTGGCGGAATTGGTAGACGCGCCAGATTTAGGTTCTGGTGGGATTCCCGTGAAGGTTCGAGTCCTTTCGCCCGCACCAACGCATCTGCGTCGGCCCTGGCCGTCGCGACACTTTGTTGCATAAAGGTACCAGCACCTCAGATAAGCTGGGCAGTATGAGGAGGAACGTGTTGAACATCACCGCTTCTGACGTCAAGGACGCCAAGCTCACCGCTACGGTCACCATCCCGGCCGCCGACGTCGACGCCGCGATCAAGAAGGCCTACAAGGACACCGCTAAGAAGTACCGCTTCCCGGGCTTCCGTGCCGGTAAGGCTCCCCGTCCGGTCATCGACTCCGCTCTTGGCGCCGAGGCTACCCTCGCTCAGGCCACCAACGACCTGATCGCCGCCAACGAGCCCGCCGTCCTCAACGAGCTGGACATCGTCCCCACCAAGAGCGGTGACTACAAGGAGCTCGACCTCGCCAAGGACCACGAGGACTACACCTACACCGTCGAGTTCTCCCTGCGTCCCGCCGCTGAGCTCTCCTCCTTCGACGCCGTCGAGATCGAGATGCCTCCTGCGGAGGTCACCGAGTCCGAGATCAACAACCAGGTTGAGATGCTCCTCAACTACCGTGCCACCTTCGAGGACGTCGAGGGTCGTGCCGTCGAGGCCGAGGACTACGTTACCGTCGACCTCAAGGCCGTCGAGAACGCCGACAACTTTGCCGCCGAGGGCCGCATGCTCATCGCCGGTAGCGACAGCAACCCCAAGGAGTTCAACGAGGCCCTGATCGGCGCTAACGTTGACGACGTCAAGACCGTCACCTGGACCGACGAGGTCGAGGAGGGCGAGGAGGCCGAGACCCACACCGTCGAGGTCACCGTCAAGGGCATCAAGGTCCGCAACACCCCCGAGCTCACCGACGAGCTTGTCAAGTCCGACTTCGGCTTCGACAGCATCGATGCCATGCGCGACGCCATTAAGATCGAGATCGAGCAGGACAAGGCTTCCCGCCTGCCGGCCGAGAAGGAGAACCGTTGCGTCTCCGCTCTTGCTGAGCGTCTGCAGCTCGACGAGATGGACGCCGACTACGAGCAGTCCGTCTTTGAGGAGCTTGGCCAGAACTTCCTGTCCAACCTTGCTGCCCGCGGCATGACCCTGGACACCTGGCTTCCCGCTTCCGGTCTGACCATGGAGCAGTTCATCGGCGACCTGCACAAGCAGGCCAACGACGTTGCCCGTGAGTCCATGGCTCTCGACGCCCTCGCCCGTGAGCTCAAGATCGAGGTCACCGAGGACGACATCAACGCTGAGTTCGAGAAGGCTGGCGTCAAGGACGTCGAGGCTTCCAAGGCCGAGTTCATCGCCGATGGCCGCATGCCTGCCGTCCGCGAGTCCATCCGTCGCTCCAAGGCCGTCGATCACCTGGTCGAGAACGCCAAGGTGACCGAGGTCGACGAGACCGCCAAGGACGCCGAGTAATTCTCGCCACCTTGCCCGCGAGCGCATGCGTGCGCCCGTGATGGGGTAAAGTTATACACCGGTTATCCGGTTGCTTCGTACGGTGCCAGCCAATGCATAGCATGCGGGCACCGTACGTTTATCTAGAACCAATTTGGTCCGCAAGAGAGAAATGGAGATGCGTATGATCGCCAAGTTCGATTCCGCCCTCGTGCCATACGTTATCGAGCAGACGCCGCGCGGCGAGCGCAGCTACGATATCTATTCGCGCCTGCTCAACGACCGCATCATCTTTTTGGGCGAGGAGATCAACTCCGTCAGCGCCAACCTGGTCGTTGCCCAGCTGCTGCATCTTGAGAGCCAGGATGCCGAGAAGGATATCTCGCTCTACATCAATTCGCCCGGCGGCGAGGTCTACTCCGGCCTGGCAATTCTTGACACTATGAACTTCATTAAGCCGCAGGTCTCGACCATTTGCGTCGGCATGGCCGCGTCTATGGCCGCTGTGCTGCTTTCGGCCGGCGCCAAGGGCAAGCGCTTCTGCCTGCCGCACTCTAAGGTCATGATTCACCAGCCTAGCGGCGGTGCCCAGGGCCAGCAGACCGAGATCGAGATCGTGGCCGAGGAGATCAAGAAGACCCGCCGCGAGCTCAACCAGATCCTGTCCGACGCCTCGGGCCAGCCCATCGAGAAGGTCCAGGCCGATACCGAGCGCGACAACTACCTGACCGCTGCCGAGGCCCTCGACTACGGTCTGATCGACCGTATCGTCACCTCGCGCGACCTTGCCGCGAAGGACGCCTAGGATGGCCGGCAACATGCAGGACAACTTCGACGAGAACGGCAACCCCATCCGCTGCTCCTTCTGCGGAAAAGAGCAAGGGCAGGTTCGCCGCCTTGTTAAGGGTCCGACCAACATCTTTATCTGCGACGAGTGCGTCGCCGCCTGCTCCGAGATTTTGGAGGAGTCGCTGGCTTCGGACTTTATGGATGCCGCCCGCAACGGCAAGCTGCCGGGCTTCCTCAACGACCACGGCCAGGCTGCGTCCCAGCCCGCCGTTGACCCCGAGGCCGAGGGCTTTGAGCTCGAGGACGACCGTCAGGTCATCACGCACGTGCCGACGCCGCACGAGATCTATGACGAGCTTTCGGCCTATGTCATGGGCCAGGAGGACGCCAAGCGCGCCATGTCGGTTGCCGTGTACAACCACTACCGTCGTGTGATCGAGGGTGGCGCTGCGCTTTCGGCCTTTGACGACGGTTTGGACTCGCAGCTCGACGATGATATGGACGAGGTGGAGCTCGCCAAGTCCAATATTTTGCTGCTCGGTCCTACCGGTACCGGTAAGACCCTGCTCGCCCAGACGCTCGCGCGCATCCTCGAGGTGCCGTTTGCCATCGCCGACGCCACCGCGCTTACCGAGGCCGGCTACGTGGGCGAGGACGTGGAGAACATCCTGCTCAAGCTCATCAACGCCGCCGATGGCGATATCGAACGCGCACAGGTTGGCATTATCTACGTGGACGAGATCGACAAGATCGCCCGCAAGGCCGAGAACCTTTCCATCACCCGCGATGTTTCGGGCGAGGGCGTTCAGCAGGCGCTGCTTAAGATTCTTGAGGGCACGGTGGCAAGCGTTCCGCCCACCGGCGGCCGCAAGCATCCCCAGCAGGAGTTGCTGCAGATCGACACGACCAACATCCTGTTTATCTGCGGCGGTGCCTTTGTGGGTCTGGACAAGATCATCGCCGACCGCGTGGGCAACAAGGGCGTGGGCTTTAACTCCGAGATCGCCGGCCCCACCTCGGTCGACGAGAACGACCTGCTGCGTCAGGTGCTCCCGCAGGACCTCAACGCCTTTGGCATGATCCCCGAGTTTGTGGGACGTACGCCCGTTGTGACCCAGACGCAGGCGCTCGACGAGGACGACCTGGTGTCGATCCTGACCGAGCCCAAGAACGCCGTGGTGCGTCAGTACCGTAAGATGTTCCAGCTCGAGGACGTCGATCTTGAGTTTGAGGACGCGGCCTTGCACGAGATCGCCCGCATGGCGCTTGCCCGCAAGACCGGCGCCCGCGGCCTGCGTTCCATCTGCGAGGACGTGCTGCAGCAGACGATGTTCGACCTGCCCAGTGAGGAAGGCGTCACTAAGGTCATCGTGACCGAAGCCTCCGTAAAGGGCGAAGAACAGCCCCAGCGCATCTACGGGTAAATAGCTTGAATCCAGGTCCCGCGGCAACCTCCGCGGGACCTGCCATTTAAGGACAGGTTTATTTTGGTCGGTTTTATATGGGCGAACGTCATTCTGCCTGATAAAACCTGCCAAAATAAACCTGTCCCTTTTTGGTAGGTATGCCTGTGCTATTCTGTGAGATTGTCAAGTTAGTACCTTCAGACTGAAGTAATCGATACCTAAGGCGTGTCCGCCTGCTTGGTTTTCGTAGATTCCGCACGAGCCGAAGAGCACTAAATGTGCTCTTCGTGCGAGCCAGGACCTGACCGAGCGAAAACCAAGCAGGCGGACACGCCGATGGGACAGGGAGAGATATATGGAAGAGATGCCCAAGAACTACGATCCGTCGACTAACGAGCCGGCGATCCTGCAGAAGTGGCTCGACGGCGGCTACTACAAGCGCCGTGAGGGCGTGGGCGACTGCACCGTCACCATTCCGCCTCCCAACGTGACCGGCAAGCTCCACATGGGCCACGCCACCGACGACTCCATCCAGGACGCCATCATCCGTATGGCCCGCATGCGCGGCAAGTCCACGCGATGGGTGCTCGGCACCGACCACGCCGGTATCGCCACGCAGACCAAGGTCGATAAGAAGCTCAAGAGCGAGGGCATCAGCCGCCTGGAGATCGGTCGCGATAAGTTTGTCGACGCCTGCTGGGATTGGACCCACGAGTACGGCGGCATCATCGTCGAGCAGATCAAGCGCATGGGCTGCTCCGTCGACTTCGACAACGAGCGCTTCACCATGGACGAGGATTACGCCCAGGCCGTGCGCAAGGTGTTCTGCGATTGGTACCACGACGGCCTGATCTACCGCGGCAAGCGCATCGTCAACTGGTGCCCCAACTGCACCACCGCTATCTCGGACGACGAGGCCGAGTACAAGGACGAGAAGGGCCATCTGTGGCACCTGCGCTACCCGCTGACCGAGCCGGTCAACGGCCAGGACTACATCGTCGTCGCCACCACGCGCCCCGAGACCATGCTCGGCGACACGGGCGTCGCCGTCTCCCCGAAGGACCCCGAGAAGGCCGCCTTCGTGGGTAAGACCGTCAAGCTCCCCATCGTCGACCGCGAGATCCCCATCTTTGAGGATTGGCATGTCGACGCCAACTTTGGTTCCGGCTTCGTTAAGGTCACCCCGGCCCACGACCCCAACGATTACGCCATGGGTCAGGCCCACGACCTTCCGCAGATCAATATCTTCGACGAGCACGCGGTGGTCGTCGAGGGCTATGGCGAGTTCACCGGCATGACCCGCGAGGAGTGCCGCGAGGCGGTCATCAAGTGGTTCGACGAGCACGGCCTACTCGACCACGTCGAGGAGCACGACCACTCCGTCATGCACTGCTACCGTTGCGATGCCGCGCTTGAGCCGTGGCTTTCTGAGCAGTGGTTCGTCGCCGTCGACAAGCTCAAGGGGCCGGCGCTCGACGCCGTCAACTCCGGCAAGGTCACCTTCCACCCCGCGCGCTGGACGCAGACCTACACCACCTGGATGGAGAATCTTAAGGACTGGTGCATCAGCCGCCAGCTGTGGTGGGGCCACCGCATTCCCGTGTTCTACTGCGAGGACTGCGGCTGGGAGGACGCCCTGACCGAGGACACCGATGTGTGCCCCAAGTGCGGCGGCCATCACGTGCATCAGGATGAGAACGTGCTGGACACCTGGTTCAGCTCGCAGCTGTGGACTTTCGCCACGCAGGGCTGGCCGCAAAAGCCGGAGCTGCTCGAGGGTCATCACCCCACGACGGCGCTTGTCACCGCGCGCGACATCATCGCGCTGTGGGTCGCCCGCATGGTCATGAGCTCGCTGTACTTCCTGGACGAGGTGCCGTTTAAGGACGTCGTCATCTACCCGACGATTCTGGCCAAGGACGGCAGCCGCATGTCCAAGTCTAAGGGCAACGGCGTTGACCCCATGGACCTCATTGGCATGTACGGCGCCGACGCCATGCGCTTCAACCTGCTGACGCTGTGCACCAACAACCAGGACGTCAAGTTTGACGCGAACATCGATAAGAAGACCAAGAAGCTCATCGACAGCCCGCGTACCGACCAGGCTAAGTCGTTTGTGACCAAGATCTGGAACGCAAGCCGCTTCCTTCTTATGAACATGGAGGGCTACACGCCCGGCGAGCCCGTCGTGGAGACGCCGGCCGACGCCTGGATGTTCAGCCGCCTTGCCAAGGCCGTGAAGATGGTCACCGAGGGTATCGAGAACTACACCTTTGGCGACATGGCCCGCGGCGTGCAGCAGTTCTTCTGGAACGAGGTCTGCGACTGGTACGTCGAGGTCACCAAGGCCCGTCTGAAGGGCGAGGGCCGTCTGCAGGCTCAGCGCAACCTGATCTTTGTGCTCGACACCTCCATTCGCCTGATGCACCCGCTCATGCCGTTTGTCACCGAGGAGATCTGGGACAATATGCCGGCGAGCGTGCTCGACCTGGATGCCGAGGGCAACGTGGACCGCGCCGAGGCGCTCATGATCGCCAAGTGGCCGGAGCCCGCCGACTACGTCAAGTACGTCGATGAGCCCGCCGAGCGCGCATTTGAGCTGTGCCGCACCGTCGTTTCCGCTGCCCGCGCCACGCGTTCGCGTTATCGCCTGAGCCCCAAGTCAGAGCTCGACGTGGTCGTGCGCGCCGGTGCTGAGGATATCGAGAAGCTCGAGAGCCTGCGCTCGACCATTGAGCCGCTGGCGAACACCGCCTCGCTGGTCATGGGTACCGACGTTGAGAAGCCGGCCGCGAGCATTGCCGTGGTCGACAGCGGCGTCGAGGTCTTTGTGGTGCTCGAGGGCAAGGTCGATCTTTCGGCCGAGAAGGCGCGCCTGGAGAAGGAGATCGCCGCGGCTCAGAAGGAACTCGCCGGCTGCGAGAAGACACTGGCCAACGAGGGCTTTGTGGCCAAGGCCGCGCCCGCGGTGGTCCAGAAGAAGAGGGACCGTGCAGCTGAGCTCAAGGAGATCCTTGCGGCGCTGACTGCTCAGGTTGCTGACTTCTCGTAGGCGGTACTGGGGACGCGGTTTGGGGCTTTGCTCGCTACTGCGGACAGTCCTGCTCGCACGAAGGCCACATTAAGTGGCCTTCGGCTCGTGCGGAACTTGTATCGAGCAAAGCCCCAAACCGCTCCTAGTTCGTTTACGTGGTTGTTTACAACTGGTAGGTTAGGGCCACTGGGTTGTGGCCTTGATTCTGCTGCAATCGGGTAAAGGCTGAAATTGTCAACGCGAGGGGCTCATTCTTATTGATGGGCCTCTTTTTCTGTAATTGGAGACTTTGGGTTATGGCTAAGCGTTCTGGGTCGTATGTCGTTCCTTTCTCGTTTGAGCTGCTTTCGTTTGATGAGGCTGTGGGGCTTGCTGCTGATACGGGGCGGATTTCTGGGGATGCTGGTCCTCTGCTCGAGACGGTTATCGATATGCTCTATGAGCTGGGGCGTCCGGACGAGTATTTCGATTGCATTCAGGTTGCCGGTACCAATGGCAAGACTTCGACTACGCGTTTTTCGGCTGCTATCCTTCGCGGCGAGGGGCTCAAGACCGCGCTGTATACGTCGCCGCAGCTGGTGCGCTATCCCGAGCGCATGGAGGTTGACGGGCACGTTGTAAGCGACGAGGCCTTTGCCCGTGGCGTTTCGGCAGCTGTCGAGGCGGGGCGTCGCGTGAATGCGCGCCGCGTGGCGGCGGGGGAGCGCGCCTATTCCATCACGCCGTTTGACCTGCTGACGGCTGCCGCACTTGTGGTGTTTGCCGAGGCTGCGGTGGATGTTGCCGTTCTCGAGGTTGGCATGGGCGGGCGTTGGGACGCCACGAGTGCGACCGATCCCGTCGCCGTTGCCATTACGGGCATCGGGCTCGATCACACACGTATTTTGGGCGATACGCTCGAGGCCATTGCGGGGGAGAAGGCCGCGGTCATCAAGCCCGGACGCTTGGTTGTGCTGGGCGAGGGCACGCATGAGGCGAGTGTTCAGCGCGTGATGGATGCCCGTTGTCGAGAGTGCGGCATTGTGCCGCTCGTAGTGAGTCATGCCACGACTAAGGTGCCGGCGCATGTGGGCGACACGGTGGAGTTCAGCTGTACCACGCCGCGCGCGATATATACGTCGAGCATGGTCAAGCCGGCGTATCAGCCCCAGAATGCCGCGTGCGCGATTATGCTGTGCGAGGGGTATCTGGGCCGCGAGCTCGACCATGACAAGCTCGATTCTTCGCTTATGGACTGCCCCACGCCGGGTCGCTTTGATGTGCTGGGAACCGATCCACTCAAGCTGATCGACGCCTGTCATAACCCTCAGAGCTGCGAGAACTTTGTAAGTGCGCTGGACGAGATCGATCCGTGCGTGGAAAATCGCCCCACGCTGCTGTGCGCCGCGCTGGCTGATAAGGACGTGGCGGGCATCGTCGACGTCCTGATTCCGGCGTTCCCCCGCGTGGTCGTGACGCAGACCGATTCCGATCGCGCCCTGCCGGCAGAGGAGCTCGCCGCCCTTGTGGACGCCGATAAGCTCGCAGGCGTGTACCCCAGCGTTTTCGAGGCCCTTGCAGCTTTCAAGGCCGCAGGCGAGCCCTTCGTAGCAGCCGGCACTATCACCCTAGCCGGCGAAGTAGCCGGCCTGCTCCGCTAACCCATCCCCTCATCAGTTGCGGTGAAATAGGGACTGTTTTATGGGCTAGAAGCCTTAAACAGTCCCTATTTCACCGCAACTTCTAGGGAAGCTTTGGTGGCGTGCCTAGTCTAGGCGGACTGGGTCGTGGGGGTAGGCGTTGAGGATCTCGACGCCGGACTCGGTGACCAGGGCCAGGTCCTCGATGCGGACGCCGGTGCGGCCAGGGAGGTAAATGCCCGGCTCGATAGAGAACGTCATGCCCGGTTCTACGACCTGCTCGTTGACAAGCGAAACGTCACCTGGCTCGTGGTCCTGCAGGCCGATCGAGTGGCCCAGACGATGCGTAAAGTACTGCCCATAGCCCGCATCCTCAATTACGTCGCGCGCGGCGCGGTCCAGGTCGCACATGCGCACACCCGGGGCGATGAGCGCCTCGGCGGCCTCGTTGGCGCGGCGTACGATATCGTATATGCGTGCGGTCTCCTTGTCCGGCTCGCCCCAAAAGAACGTGCGCGTCATATCCGAGCAGTAGTTGCGATGACGTCCGCCAATGTCGAACAGCACCACGTCGCCGCGCTTGAGTACGGTGTCGTCGGGCTCGTGATGCGGGTCACCGGCGTTGGCGCCAAAGCTCACGATGGGCGGAAAGCTAAAGCCCTCGCAGTCGTGCTTGCGATACAGATTGAGCATCTGGTCGGCAATCTCGCGTTCCGTCACGCCTTCGTGGACGAGTTTGATGGCATCGGCCATCACGGCGTCGTTAGCGGTCGAGGACGCGCGCATGAGCTCCTGCTCGGCGGCATCCTTGTAGGTGCGCGCGGCGGTGACGGCAAAGTCGCCCAGGAAGAACTCGCTCGCGGCGTGGCGCTCCATGAGCGGCATCAAAAAGCCGGAACGCATGACGGTATCGATGCCTAGCAGTTTGGTCGGATCGACCTCGCGAGCGATGGCGTCGGCCACGATGTCGGTATCGGTGTGGTAGGCAACGCGCGCATTGTCGTACTCGGGCAGCTGATGCAGCGCGTTGACCAGGATCACTGGCTCGGCATCGCGCGCGAGCAGCACGCCACAAAAACGCTCGAACATATCGGCATAAAAGCCGGTTAGATAGTAGATCGACCACGGGTCATTCACAAGCAGCTGCGCGCCGGGGTGCTGAGCCTCGAGCGCATCGAGCACGCGCGCCACACGCTGGTCATCGACATGTGCCATGAAACATCCTTTCGCTAGGGTGCCACCATGGTATCCCATGCCTGGCAGTTAAGGACGTACCTTTTATGCCGGCACTTCGGGACACTCCTTGGCATGCCTAGCGAACGTTCGGGCAAAAGCAGCCATATGAGGCCCGTTCCAAATGAGCTGGTTTCAAAACTATGGCGGATTACGGGGCTGGACCTGTATTACTTGACCATGGGAAAAATCGCGAAATTAAAACCGCGGGTAGAAGGCTTATCAAAAATCGAAAAATGCCGGTATGGATGGGGGTCTCCGAATCAGCTCCGTAATCCGGCATAGTTTTGAAATGGCACTAAAGTAGGCACAAGCTAAATACCGATCCCAGGGCAAGTTGCGGTGGAATAGTTCCTGGATACCGGGGTTTTGGCTGAAACCAGGAACTATTTCACCGCAACTGAGGAGGGGCGGGGTGGATGGTGGGGTAGTTAAAAGAGGCCCGTCCCTAATTGGCTACTTAGGCTCGGTCGATGTCCATGCTGGCGATGAGGTCGATTTTGGTGTTGAGGAGGTTCTCCAGCACGACATCGCTCATGCGGATGGGGGCTTTGACCACTAGGCCGCGGATGAGGTCCATGGCCTGGGCGTGGAGTTCGAGCGGGATTGCTTCGGCCGTGCGCACGGGCAGCAGCGCCTCCTCGCCGCCGGATACGGCCACGGTGGTGGTGAGCACGCGCATGGGGCAGGTGAGTTCCTGGTGCGCGAACGTATCGCCGCGCAGGCAGCTGTTGCCGGTCACGGAGCGCACCTCTACCACGGCGCCGTCTGCGTCGCGCTCCACCTTTACAGTCAGGAGGCACTCGGATGGGCAGGTGGTGCAGTTGAAACGCAGTGTCTCGATCGTGTTTGTGCTCATGGCCTTACGCCTCCTCAACGGGGTCGACGGACAGGACAATCTCGCTGGCGCCTAGGTCAAGTGCGCGCTGAATCACCTTTGCGGGCAGCGGGAAGCTTTCCATGACGCTCGGTTTAAACGGGCGGACCTTGCCTGCAAACAGTTCCTCGTCGCCCGCCAGAATGCGCACGCGGGCGGCATTGACCGGTCGGCGCACGCGGAAGTTGAGTTTGGTGAGTGCCACAGCCGTAATGCGTCCCGGCAGTGCGTAGCCTGCAATGCCGGCGGGGGAGACCGTGAGCTGGCAACCCGTGCCCGCAGCGCAGCTTGTGCACGGGGTACCCGCATCGGCCCCAGCACCACGGCTCAGTGCGTACACCGCCGCGGCCGCACCGGCGCGTTCGGACTCGGTCGTCACGTTATCGGCCAGGTCGTGCACGTGCAGCACGTTACCGCAGGCAAATATGCCCGGCACGCCCGTCTGCAGGCTCTGGTCCACCACAGCGCCGCGCGTGCGCGGGTCAAGCTCAACGTCCGCGCCCACCGAAAGCTCGTTCTCGGGAATCAAGCCAACCGAAAGCAGCAGCGTATCGCACGGAACAATGCGCTCGGTCCCTGGAATGGGTGCCAGGTGCTCATCGACCTGACTTACCTCGACGGCTTCAACGCGGTCGTGCCCAATCACACGTGTGACGGTGGTGGACAGGTGCAGCGGAATGCCAAAGTCGTCCAGGCAGTTCTTCACATTGCGGCGCAAGCCGTTGGCGTAGGGCATGAGCTCGTACACGCCCTCGACCGAAATCCCCTCGAGCGTGCAGCGGCGCGCCATGATCAGCCCGATGTCACCCGAGCCCAAAATGACGGCGCGCGAGCCGGGCTTGAGGTTCTCGATATTGATGTATCGCTGAGCCAGGCCGGCCGTAAACACGCCGGCGGGTCGGCTGCCGGGGATCTTGATCTCGCTGCGGGTGCGCTCGCGGCAACCCATGGCAAGGACGACGGCGCGCCCGGTGAGCTGCAGCATACCGGAGGGATTCATGAGCGTGACGGTGTGGACCGCGGCGTTTTCCGTGGACTCGCCCGAATCAATCTCAAGCACCATGCTGTCCAAGAACAGCGCAATGTCGGTCGCGCGCACCTGGTCGATAAAGCGCTGCGCATACTCGGGGCCGGTGAGCTCCTGCTTAAAGTGCGAAAGGCCAAAGCCGGGGTGGATGCACTGGCGGAGGATTCCGCCCAGGTGCTGCTCGCGCTCCACGATGGCCACGCGCGCTCCGGCCTTATGCGCGGCCAGCGCAGCCGCCATGCCGGCAGGTCCGCCGCCGATAACGACCACGTCGAAGGTTTGCGTAGGTACTGCCTCAACGGCATCGCTATCAATTGCGCTCGATTTGAATTCCGCCATCCTAGCGCACCCCCTTCAAAGGTCCTTCGACCAGCCAAGAACCGGCATCCTCCAACAGCACCTCGCTAGGGTCGCAGCCCAGCTCGCGTGCTAGGATCGCCACCACGCGGCTCTGACAAAAGCCGCTCTGGCACCGACCCATGCCGGCACGACAGCGGCGCTTGACGCCTTCGACCGAAACCGCGCCCGGGCGGCGTCGGATTGCGGCTACGATCTCGGCCTCGGGCACCGTCTCACAGCGGCAGACGATCTGCCCCCATGCAGGGTCGGACTCGATGAGCTCCTCCTTGCGCGCAAGCGGCGCACGGTCGAAGTCGTCCGGCGCGCGGCGAATCGGATCCCAATCGGCCCGCTCGCGCAAAGCAACGCCCGCCTCGCGCATCACGTGCTCCATGCGCTCGGCAATGGCCGGCGCGCTCGCCACGCCTGGCGACTGTATGCCCGCCGCCTGAAACAGCCCCGGCACCACGGCCGACTGTCCAATAAAAAAGTCGTTCGTCCCCTGAATGACCGGACGCCCGCCGGCAAACGCGCGCACTACGCGGCGCGTGTCCAGATCGGGAACCAGCTTGCGCGCTCCCGTCAGCAGCGCGTTCACATCGCTCGCATAAGTCTGCGTGTCGCCCGGCTCGCGCACGGCGGCGGTCGCGGTGATCACGGTGTTGCCGTGCACGGCGCCCGTGACGATAACGCCCTTGGACACCGGCGTGGGCACGGGGTAGAGCGGCATGAGCGTGCGCGGCTCCTTGTCCAGCACCACGATGTTGCCCTGGCGCCAGACCATCTGAAGCTCTTCGGCACCGGCCATATGCGAGATGTCGGCGGCGCCGTTGCCCGCGGCGTTGATCAGGTAGCGGCAGCGCACGTTTCCAGCGGGGGTCGCCAGTGTAAAGCGCCCGTCGTCGCCCGAGCCCGCGACTTCAATCGCCTCCACCGACGCGGACCGCATAAAGGTCACCCCGTTGGCGACGGCGTTTTCCAGCGCGGCGATGGCAACCTCAAACGGGTCGACAAATCCAGTCGAGGGGCACCACAACGCACACGTTGCATCGGCACTGGCGCGCGGCTCCAATTCGTGGATGCGGTCGGGTCCGACGATCGACAGCTCGGGCACACCGTTGGCAAGGCCGTTGCACCGCAGCTGCTCCAGTTGTGCGCCGTCTTCGTCGTTAAACCCCAGCACCATCGACCCGGTACGGCAAAACAAAAAGCCTAGCTCCTGGGCCCACGTGCCATATAGCTCGCAACCACGGGCGTTGACCTGCGCCTTTACCGTTCCCGGTGCCGGATCGTAGCCGGCGTGCACCAGACCGCCGTTGGCCTTCGACGCGCCCAGCGCAATATCGTTAGCCGCCTCGACCACGCAAATGGACAGGTCATAGCGCGCGAGCTGCCTCGCGATGGCGCATCCGGTGATGCCCGCGCCGACAATCACGATATCAAACGTTCCCGTCACAGTGCCTCCCAGACGAGTTGACAGGCCGTCAATAAGACTATCCTAGGGTCTGCACACCCCCAGTGCGATGGCAATGCGGCGAACAGCCCTGCAACACCCGCCAACGGCAGGCGCGGGCTGGCCCAGCACGGATGCTGGCCACGTTAGACCGCGAGATCTTCCCGCCAAACATCGCGGTCGTCGCCGTTACCTGTTACAGATTGAGATGCTGCATCCACAGGCGCACGTTCATCTCGATTTGTAACGATAGGCGGGGAATTGCGGTCCTACGTGTTACAGATCGAGACGGTAGCCCGTCGGGTTACTCGTATGTCTCGATCTGTAACAGCTGGCAGGGTTTTTGGTTCCTTTCTGTTACAGGTCGAGACAATCTTTCCGACGGATTCTGGTTGTCTCGATCTGTAACAGTAAGAACTGTTTTTGGGTTCTAGATGTTACAGATCGAGGTTTAAGTCGGGGAGAGAAGGGTCTGTCTAAATCTGTAACGTCTGGGACTGTTTTAGCCGAGTAACTGTTACAGATTGAGATGTTTGTGTCCGCGCCAGCCCCGCTTGCAACCGAAGTCCCATATAAACAAACCCCGTGGTAAACTTGACCGGACTGTTAATAATCCGAAAGGTACCCGTAATGTCCAAGTACATCTCCGAGCTTATGTCGCCGCAGCTTATGGGCGTCGTCTATGCCTTCGTTGGCTTTATCGTCGCCCTGTATGTGCTGTCGGTCGTCTATGTGTTTATCGACGCTCGCCGCCGCGGCGCCAGCGCCTACGTGGCATGGGGCATCATCGCCCTCATTCCGTTTGTAGGCCTCATCGCCTACCTGGTCCTGCGTCCGCACTCCTACGCGTCCGACCGCGAGGAACAGGAGCTGGACATGGCCCTGCGCGAGCGCCAGCTTGCCCAGTACGGCACCTGTCCGCAGTGCGGCGCGCCCATCGAGAAGGACTTCGTCGTCTGCCCGGTGTGCGATACCCAGGTTCGCAACGTATGCCCCAGCTGCCATCGCCCGCTCGATGCGCACTGGAAGGTCTGCCCCTACTGCCGAACTCGCATCCAGTAACGCATCCATCGCCGGGCCGGCCGCAAGCCACGAGCCCCGCGCGTCACGCGCAGGCCGCACGCACCTCGCCCCCACACGATGAAGCATGCGTAGAAAATCGCCCGCCGTGCCATTAAGGTGCGGCGGGCGCTTGTATACCAAGACAACCTGCCTATAATGATGCAAGTCAAAAACGCCGAGCGCATCGCACGCACTTGCATCAGGCATCCGAGAGGAGAAAACATACCCATGAAGGCACTCTACAATGACGGTTCGGTGGCCGAGCTCCCGCAGGACGAGGTCACGCACGTCATCCGCCACTCTGCCGCGCACATCATGGCGCAGGCCATCAAGCGCCTGTACCCCGAGGCCGACTTTGCCTACGGCCCCGCGACCGACAACGGCTTCTACTACGACGTCGACCTGCCCGAGGGTGTCAAGATCAGCGAGGACGACTTCCCCGCGATCGAGGCCGAGATGAAAAAGATCGTCAAGGAGAACCTCAAGTTCTCCGTGTACGAGAAGCCCCGCGCCGAGGCCATCGCCCTTATGGAGGAGCGCGGCGAGAAGTACAAGGTCGAGCACATCGGCGACCTGGACGACGACGCCCGCATCACCTTCTACCAGCAGGGCGACTACATCGACATGTGCGTTGGCCCCCACATCTGCTACACCAAGGCTCTGAAGGCGTTTAAGCTCACCGGCGTCTCGGGCGCTTACTGGAAGGGCGACAAGGACAACAAGATGCTCACCCGCATCAACGGCGTCGCCTTTGCCACCAAGGAAGAGCTCGACGAGCACATGCACATGCTGGAGGAGGCCAAGAAGCGCGACCACCGCAAGATCGGCCGCGAGATGGACCTCTTTATGATGCGCGACGAGGCCCCCGGCTTCCCGTTCTTCCTGCCCAACGGCATGATCCTTAAGAACACGCTGCTGGACTACTGGCGCGAGATTCACCACAAGGCCGGCTACGTGGAGATCTCCACGCCGCTCATCATGAACAAGCAGCTGTGGAAGACCTCGGGCCACTGGGACCACTACAAGGACAACATGTACTCCACCGTCATCGACGACGAAGAGTACTGCATTAAGCCCATGAACTGCCCGGGCGGCGTGCTGGTGTACGCCTCCAAGCCGCATTCCTATCGTGAGCTGCCCATTCGCGCCGGCGAGATTGGCCTGGTGCACCGCCACGAGCTGCGCGGCGCCCTGCACGGCCTGTTCCGCGTGCGCTGCTTTAACCAGGACGACGCCCACCTGTTTGTGCGTCCCGATCAGCTGACTGACGAGATCGTGGGAGTGGTTAACCTCATCGACTCCGTGTACCAAAAGTTTGGCTTTAAGTATCACGTTGAGCTTTCCACCCGCCCCGAGGACTCCATGGGTTCCGACGAGGACTGGGCGCGCGCCGAGGAGGGCCTGCGCACCGCTCTGGAGCAGCTGCATATGGACTACGAGGTCAACGAGGGCGACGGCGCCTTCTACGGCCCCAAGATCGACTTCCACCTAGAGGACTCGCTCGGCCGTACCTGGCAGTGCGGTACCGTGCAGCTCGACTTCCAGATGCCGCTCAACTTTGACCTGGAGTACGTGGACGCCGACGGCACCAAGAAGCGCCCCATTATGCTGCACCGCGTATGCTTTGGCTCCATCGAGCGTTTCATCGGTATTCTGATTGAGCACTTTGCGGGCAAGTTCCCCACCTGGCTGGCCCCCGTGCAGGTCAAGGCGCTTCCCGTCTCCGAGAAGAGCCGCGACTACGCCCACGAGGTGTGCGCCAAGCTGGAGGAGGCCGGCATTCGCGTGGTCTGCGACGACCGCGACGAGAAGATCGGCTACAAGATCCGCGAGGCCCGCAGCATCGACCGCGTGCCCTACATGCTCATCCTGGGCGAGAAGGAGGTCGAGGCCGGCAACATTTCTGTCCGCGATCGCTCCAACGAGACCGTTCAGATGAGCGTTGACGAGTTTGTTGCGAAGGTGCTCGAGGAGATCAAGACCCGCGCCTAAGGCAAACTACACAACAACTAAAGGCGACCGTCCACAAAGGGCGGTCGCCTTTTTTAATGTCCAAACGAGAAAAAGCCGCTGGATGAGCGGCTTTTTTGTTGCACAAAAAGGTACAGGTTTTTGTAGAGGGGTATGGAGATGCACCTACTGGCAGTACTTTTTGCGTAATCTGGGCAAACGCTGATTAATTGCTCGTATAATGTCTCTGTCGAAAGATACAAAAACCTGTACTTTTGCGACTGCGCCTAGCTGCGAGCGAGAAGCCTGTTCTAAACGCCCCTGCATTTGCGTGCGTCGTGGAGACAAGAAAAGGGGGCGAGAGATGGAACAGGCAATGCGGCGCCAAGAGCAGCTGCCGGGTGCCTTTAGTGGCGCTACTACCAACAGCCAGCATGGCCGCGTCCGCTGGTATCTGGTCCACACCCCCAACGGTAAAGAGCGCGAGACCTGCGAAAAGGTCCGCCGCATTATCCCGCATGAGCTGATGCAGGACGCTTTTGTGATGCAAAAGGAGTTCTGGTTTAAGCGGGGCGGCGCCTGGTCGCTCCAGACCAAACCTATGTACAAGGAATATTTCTTCGTCGCCACGCGCGATGCCGCCACGCTCGATAGGGCTTTGGCCCAGTTGAGCTTTGGCTGCCGCATTGCCGGCAGCAGGGAGCGGGCCTATGCGCCCATGCCGGACGATGCGCAGGATTGGTACCGCAGCGTGCTCGACGACGACGGCGTGGTGCGCAACAGCGTCGCCCGCATAGAAGACGGCGTGCTGCACATAGAGCAAGGGCCCTTGGTGGGGCAAGAGGCCCGCGTAAAGAAGATCGACCGTCATAAGCGCTGGTGCCTGGTAGACGTGAGCGAAGGTGACTCCGCTTTTAGGGAGCTGCTTCCGTTGGACGTGCCCAGTAAGACGTAAGGGGACGTCGCACTGGAAATTATTCGCAATTTGAATTCATCGATTGGGACCCCCGGGGACAGGGACGTGGATTTGAACTTGACTACCAAAGAAATGACAGGGCAAAACGCGCCGGTAGGGGCCGCGCTTGTTGCCCAGGCCATGAGCGGCAGCGATGCGAGCATGCGCTACAAGGCCATGCAGGCCGTGAAGGACTGGGACCGCACGCGCCTGGGCTACCGTGCCGCCAAGCGCGCCTTCGACATCGTGTTCAGCGGCTGCGTGCTGGCCGTTATCGCCGTACCAAGCCTTGTGCTCGCCGCGGCCATCCGCCTGGAGAGCGAGGGCAACCCCTTCTACAGCCAGATCCGCGTGGGCAAGACCCATCGCGACGGCAGCCTGACTATCTTCCACATGTGGAAGTTCCGCTCCATGTACAAGGACGCTGACGAGCGCCTCGCCGAGCTCAAGGAGCAGAACGAGATCGCAGGTGCCATGTTCAAGATGAAGAACGATCCGCGCGTCACCAGGATCGGGAAGTTCATTCGCAAGCACTCCATCGACGAGTTCCCGCAGTTCCTCAACGTGTTCCTGGGCCAGATGTCCGTCGTCGGCCCGCGCCCGCCGCTGCCGAATGAGGTGGCCGAGTACACCGAGTACGATTTACAGCGCCTGGCCGTCAAGCCCGGGATCACCGGCTGGTGGCAGGTGACCGATCGCAACGACACCGACTTCGACGGGATGGTCCGCCGTGATTTGGAGTACATCGCCAAGCGCGGCCTCATCACGGACTTGAAGATTGTTCTCCTCACGGTCGTTGAGGTCTTTACCGGTGGAGGTGCTTGCTAAATGACTGAACCGGTTAGGGTGGCTCAGGTTGTTGGCAAGATGGTTGGCGGCGGTGTTGAGGCTGTCGTCATGAATTACTACCGCCATATTGATCACAGCAAAGTACAGTTTGACTTTCTTGTCGATTCCGATTCGACGCTTGTTCCCCGTGACGAGATTGAATCGCTCGGCGGCAGGGTTTTCGAGATTCCGCCCTACCAACATGTTGTCAAATACCAGCGAGAGCTTCAGCGCCTCTATAAACAAGAGGGCTGGAATATTGTGCACAGTCACATCAACGCGCTTTCTGTCTTTCCGCTTCGTGCTGCAAAGAAGGCGGGCGTACCTGTGCGTATAGCCCACAGCCACTCTACGAGCGGTAAGGGCGAGTTTGCTAAAAACGTTGTCAAAGGCTTTTTGAAGCTTTTCTCAACAAGGTATCCGACTAATTTGGCCGCCTGCACCGAGCATGCTGGAAAATGGCTATTCGGCTCATCCCGTTTTACTGTTTTTAATAATGCTATCGATCTGAACGTCTTTTCTTTCAATAGATCGATTAGGAATGAGCGACGTACTGAGCTTGGAGCGAAGGGCGATACGCTGGTATTGGGAAATATCGGTAGGTTCATCTCCCAGAAGAATCAGTTGTTTTTGCTTGATGTTTTCAAGGCGGTGCATGCTCAGAATCCCGACTCCATTCTTGTTATTTGTGGCGATGGAAAGCTGCGACCGCAGGCGGAGGAAAAAGCGTGCTCACTGGGCATTGCCTCGGCGGTGCATTTTCTCGGCCAAATCTCTGATGTACAGGACATCTATCAGGCGCTTGATTTATTCGTACTCCCCAGTCTGTACGAGGGTCTCGGAATGGTCGCGATTGAGGCTCAGGCTTCCGGCCTCCCGTGCATCTGCTCTGAGAGGGTCCCCAACGAGGTTGCGTTATCTAGTCGGTGCAGCTTTGTTCCGTTGAGCACGGGCGTCGAGGGCTGGTCCGACGCGATTCTTGCCGCTCACAGGGATGTTGTTGATCGCTCCGACCCTCATACATCTCGGGCGTTTGAATCTTATGACATCTTTAAAGCAGCGCCCAAGCTTGAAAAGTACTACCTGAAGCTATCAAAGACGGTGAATTAATGAAAATTTGTATTTTAACGTGGCTGCATAATCAAAATTTCGGCACGCTGCTTCAGGCTTATGCCCTGCAGCGCTTTTTGAAGTTCGAAGGGCATGACGTTGTTGACGCTGACTATCTTCCCAGCGTCAAAGAAAAGCTTTTGAACTGGGCTATCAACCGGAACTCCTTTGATTTGTTTGCCGGTAAGGCACACGAGCTGCTCAATCGTAAGAAGGAGCACGACGACTTCGGCTCCTCGACGGCTGATGTTTTCAGTCGCTTTTTGAGTCAGAATATCGAGACCACTGACAGGATTACCGATACAGACGGGCTGGTCGGTTTGCGGGGTAAATACGATGCGTATGTCTGTGGATCGGATCAGATTTGGTCGCCTTATCTTTTGAACAGGAATTTCTATCTCTCCTTTTTGGGCGACAGTGATAAGCGAATCGCGTATGCGCCCAGCTTCGGTGTCACTAGTACCACACAGAGGAAGAAAAAGATCATTACCGATCTGATTAAAACGTTCAGCTCCGTGTCTGTTCGTGAAGATGCAGGTGCGGATTTCGTCGAATCCCTCGGTCTCGAGCGCCCTTCACAAGTTGTGGACCCTGTCCTGCTCCTGTCGAAAGAGGACTGGGCCCCGCTCATCAACGGTAAATGTCCTGAGCCCGGAAAAATCGTCTGCTATTTCCTTGGGAATAGGCCGTTTTACAGGAAAGCTGTCGATTCGATTTCAAAAGAGCTCGGCTGCGAGGTCGTGACGCTTGTCGGTTCAGGTAAAAATGCTGTCGACGAGCAGCTCAATCCGCGTTACGGGCTTGGTCCCGATGAATGGCTCGCGTATCTGGCGAGCGCGCGGTTCGTGTTAACCGATTCGCTGCACGGTACGCTGTTTTCTCAAATTTTCCGCAAAGACTATTACTGCTTCAAGAGATTTGAGGAGACCGACAAACGCTCTCAAAACTCTCGAGTTGAGAGCCTCTCGAGGCTCTCGAATACCGAGGATCGTCTGCTAGATGGCTATGACAGCCACATGAACGCTACGGAAATCGAGGGCTATGAGAAGCGACTGTCCGACGTGGAGTCGCTCATCACGTTTTCGAAAAAATGGCTCTTGGATGCTCTTGAGCAATAGGGGGAAGTTAGCTTGAGCAAGAACATCGACACAGTTTCTCACCGGGCCTGCTTTGGTTGCGGAGCTTGCGCGGCCAAATGCCCTTTTTCCGCTATTACTATGCGTACCTCGCCCGATGGTTTCGAATACCCCGTGGTGGACGCAGCGAGATGCACCTCCTGCGGTCTTTGCCTGCGTACCTGTCCGGCGGAAAACCAAGTCGACGCGGACTCGGAGACCATTCGCGCCGCTGTCTTGCAGAGTGATGACCCGGACGAGCTCGCGCAAAGTTCGTCCGGCGGTGTCTTCTCCCTTCTTGCGAAACGGATACTTTCGGACGGCGGGCGCGTTTACGGCGCCGCCTGGGATGGCGTCGATCACGTCAGGCATATCGGTATATCCGAGCTTGCCGATATCGCGCTCCTGCAAAAGTCCAAATATGTCCAGAGCGATGCTAGCGAATCGTATCCCGAAGTGCTCAGCGATCTCAAATCCGGCAAGCATGTACTGTTTAGCGGTACTCCTTGCCAGGTTTCGGCACTGCGTCTCTATTTGGGTAAACCGATGGATGGGCTGACAACCGTCAGCGTTGTTTGCCACGGTGTACCAAGCTCTTCCATGTTCCGTTCCTATGTTGACTGGCTCGAGCTTCGTGAGAAGTCCGATGTCACCGCACTGACTTTTAGAGATAAATCGAAATTCGGTTGGGGCCATAACATAAAGATTGAGTTGTCCGACGGCAGGATTATAAAGAGGCCCGCCGCATTCGACCCGTTTTATGGGTCCTATATCAAAGGCATGATCAGCAGATCGTCTTGCTATAGTTGTCCCTTCAGAGGGTGCGAAAGCCCCGCTGACCTTATTCTCGGTGATTCCTGGCGTTCTGATTCCGCCAAAGACTGCGCACATCCTGAGAAGGGCATCTCAGCCGTTATCGTGAAGACCGAGCGCGGCGCCAAGCTGATTGATGAGATAGGCGATTGCGCTGCCTATTCTAACAACGACGTTGCAGCGAATGACGTGCTCCTGCATGAAGACCCTAATAAGCGCTCAGGCCTTGAAGAGAGGCGCGATGCGGTCATCGCTCAGTACGAGGCACTGGGGTCGGGGATCTTTGATTCCGTCTTGGTTCCCAAAGTGACCCTTTTCGACCGTGTGAAAAAAATGCTTCCGCCTTCGATGCGGTTGAGCGTAAAACGTTTGGTCCGATCCATTAAACCTGGGAACGCACATGAGTAGCCTTACCACAGCGATTACGATTTGCGACCGTCCCCATATCGGGGGCGGAGCTTCAAAAATCGCAATTGAGACAGCTTCGGCATTGGCGAAGATGGGGCTTAACAGCTATTTCTTCTCAGCGCTGGGAGATCCCGATCCGGCTTTGGTCGAATCGGGAGTCATATGCGTTAATTGCGGACAGGGCGATGTTTTGAACGGTGGCGTCTCTGGTGCTGTCCAGGGCATCTGGAACCGACGATCGGAAACGGCGCTGGATGATTTGCTCAAGCAGCTTGACCCAGAAACGGCGGTCGTTCATGTGCATTCTTGGACGCACTCCCTTTCTCCCTCTATATTCAGGGCAATAGGGCGACGGGGCTTCAAATGTCTCATTACCGCCCATGAGTACTTCCTTGTTTGCTCTAACGGCGGGCTCTACGACTATGTGAATCATTGTAACTGCGGAATCGCCCCCGGTTCTCCGAAGTGCCTGCTGCACAACTGTGACAAGCGCTCTTATGCCCAAAAATTGTACCGGTCCGTTCGTTTCTCCGTGCAGAACCATGTTTTAGGCTCGCTTCGCCCGGCGGTTGCCTTTGTCTCCGACTCCAGCCGTCGGTTGATCGAACCTCATCTAGCGTGGAATTCTGAACGGTATGACTGCTTAAACTATGTTGATGCGGCTAAGTCTCAAGATGATTCCGAAGGAGATTCTTCGGCATACCTATTTGTCGGCCGTTTAAGTCCAGAGAAAGGCTGTGACTTGTTTTGCGAAGCGGTCTGTCGGGCGGGCGTGAATGCGATCGTCATTGGCGACGGTACCGAATTGAAGAGGTTGTCGGATAGCTATCCAGATATCAGATTCATGGGTTCCTTGCCTCATGATGAAGTTCTTTCCGTCATGAGGCAATCTCGCGCTATCGTCATGCCTTCTGTTTGCCGAGAGACGTTCGGGCTCGTCGCTTATGAAGCAATGATTGCCGCCGGCCTGCCGTGTATTGTTTCGGATGTCGGCGATGCGGCCTCCTTTGTGATGTCAAAAGGTCTCGGCGAGATCTTCAGCGCAGGTAGTGTGGAGTCGCTATCTGACGCAATGGTCAATATGCTCGATTCTGATGTTTACTCGCGTTACAGGGAGGCAGTTGAGAAGGCGGACTTCAGCTGCCTCGAAAAGACCGCGTATGTAGAACGTCTTATCGGTATTTACGATCAACTAATGGTTGAGCTTTAATTGGATGAAGGTTTTTAATGGTTACGGTTGTGATGTCAGTTTACAACGGCACGCGATATCTTACTGAGCAGCTAGATAGCTTAAGACTTCAGACAGTGTCTCCGGACCGAGTACTAATCGCGGATGATTGCTCGACGGATGGCTCGTTCGATCTTATTTGCAGATACATCGAGAAATACAGTCTCAGTAATTGGACCCTCAGCAGAAACTGTTCGAATTTCGGCTGGCGCAAAAGTTTCAAGGCACTTCTCGACCTTGCGTCTAAAAACGACTGTATCGTATTTCCGTGTGATCAGGACGATATCTGGGATTCGGATAAAATCGCTGTGATGTCCTCGATTCTCCAGAAGGATCCTTCGATTGACGTCCTATGCTGTGCCGTCGAGCCGTTTTATGAAGATGGCGGTAAAAAAGTAAGAGTATATGGTGCAGTTGATAATGCCAAATCTGTTGATGATTTGGATGCTCCGTCTTTTGACGAAAAGTTTATGGCAGTACGTCGACCTGGATGCTCATATGCTGTTAAATCGAACTTTATTAGAGAAATCTTGCCATATTGGCAGGATGATTTTGCGCATGACGGAATGCTGTGGCGATTCTCTTTGTTGAAGGGAACCCTCAGGCTCTTGAATCGGCCCTTGATTCGATTCCGTAGACATGACTCTAATGCAACCGAGATGCGTTATCTTGATAAGAGATCTCGTATTGGTGAGATAGAGATGTGTCTGAGGTTTTCTAATGCTTTAGAAGAATACTGCAGTAGCAATCCTGGTGATTATCGTGGTTCTTCTACACATATAGAACATTACCGTTCTGTTTTGGATGCCCGTATGCACTTGCTTGAAGGCGGTCTAAAAATTAGCGATCTAGGCATCATTTTAAAATATCGTGAGTATGAACTGTCAAATTGTTCCCTGCTTGGTGATTTAAAGGCCTTAATCAGTTCCGGTGACAGTAAGTAGGTGTTTAGAATGCTTGAGCTCTTAACTAACGAATTCACTATTTTGATTTTCGCCGCAATCCTAAGCGTTATTTCTCCTGTTAAAGGGTTATTTTTTATAGTTCTAGGATTGCTCGTTTTCAAAGAAGTTCTTTCTGGGCGTCTTTATAAAGTTCTTTTAGATAACGCCATTCCTGTTGCCGTGTCGGGCGCGATAATTTTCTTTTCTGCCATTGCGTTTGCGTCCCGAAGCATGGATGAATCCCTCCTTACGGTCTGTTCGTACTTCTTCTGTATTCTTCTTGGTTTTATTTACGGTAAAGAAAAGAACGATGGCTGGGTTGGGGCTGCATTGCTCATGCTTCGCAATATAACCGTGTTCGCCTGCCTATTTAGCTTTGTCCTTGAAATTGTTTTAGGTCAACGATTAGTTACAAATGGTTCTTTTTCTTTTCTGCAAACTATAACGATTGATAATCCATCTCTGTATCGACTGCGTAGTTTTTTCGGACATGCAATCGTATTTGGTCAAATGATAGTTATTGCGGTGGTAATCAACTTTAAATTGGAGACAAGCAAAATGAAACGTCTCTTATACTCTGTGGTTCTTTTGGTCGCTCTGCTTCTGACAAAGAGCCGTAGCGCTTGGATCATTCTCACGGCTTCAGCATTGGTGTACCTGGTTTTTCGCCTAAAGAATCCTGAGTATTCTAAATGGAATTTAATTGCCCTTTTAACCCCAGCTGTATTGCTGCTCGTTTTCATGCTTTACAAGTCTGGTCTGTTTAACTTTGTTGGTTCACGATTTGGTGAACTTGAAACTGATGTGTCATATAGCCAGCGCTCTGGAGCGATTTCCTACATTATTCATAGCTTCCTAAGCAAACCGCTGTTTTGGCTTACTGGAAATGGTTATGGCAGTAGTCGTATAACCATGTTGGACACCACAGTTGAAATCAGTGGTTTTTCAACGGTAGACAACGGTTTCCTTGCAATGCTGTATGAATATGGTTTTCTTGGAATTTGTAGTTTTGCATCCTTGCTGATTTCCGCTGGCATCAGTTCGTTCAAGTCAGATTGTGAACTTGATCAAGTGCTTTTTTCCGTTTCCTGTATATGCTGTGCGGAGTTCATGTTTTACTGCGAGCTTGGTTGGTGGGTGCCAACGGTGATCTTGTTCGCTACCTGTGGACTCGCCCTGGGCAGAGCGAGTGCTCGGCATTTAAATTTGTGTGAGTCAGGGCCTATTTTGATTTCTGAATAAATCAAGGTTGATAGTTTAATCAAACGAGGTCAAATGAATTATTCGTCTATTGCACGCAACACTATGATTGCGTTTGCTGCACAGTTTATTTCTCTATCGGTCAGTGTCGTCATGTCGCTGCTCGTGCCGAAAATCGTCGGTGTTGCCGATTATGGTTATTGGCAGCTGTTCATGTTCTATACGACCTATTCTGGCTTTTTCCACCTTGGCCTGAACGATGGTGTCTACCTGATCAACGGCGGTCTCTCTCGTGAGGAAATCGATAAGAGCTCGATCAAATCTCAATATATCTTCGGTGCTTGTTTTCAAGCAGTGATTTGCCTCGGCATCACTTTAGCTTCTCTGCCTCTTGTCGATGATGCAAATCGATTTTTTGTTGTCGCGTCATTTGCGCTTTACACCGTCGTCTATAACCTGACAAGTTATTTGGGCTTTGTCTTTCAGGCCATGAATGAAACTAAGCTCTTTTCGTTCTCCACAATGCTAGACAGGCTGGTGTTCCTGGTCCCTCTCCTTGTTCTAATTGGATTTAAGGTTTCGGATTACCACCCCTATGTCTATGCGTATCTCGTCTCGAAGATTATCGCGCTCATATATTGTTCCTGGATGGGCAAAGATATCCTGCGCGTTAAATCGATGTCTTTTGGCAATGCACTTAAGGATGGTACCCGCAGCATCGTCGTTGGCGTAAAGCTGATGATTGCGAATATCGCCGACACACTGATCCTTGGCGTATCCAGGTTTCTTATCGATCATTTTTGGGGTATTGTCGCCTTTGCAAAAATTTCGTTCTCCCTTTCTCTGGTGAATTTCTTCATCACTTTCGTCTCGCAGGCGAGCATGGTCTTATTTCCTGCCCTTAGGACAGGCTCTGATGATGAGAGGGTTCGTTTTTACATTGGCATAAGAAATTCTATCGAGCTTATCTTCCCTGCGATCTACTTACTCTATTTCCCTATGGTTTGGTTTTTGGGGGCATGGCTTCCTCAATATTCCGAAAGCTTTAGATATTTTGCGCTCTTACTCCCGATATGCGTCTTTAATACAAAGATGAGCCTTTGTTGTACTACCTATTTCAAGGTTCTTCGTAAAGAACAGCTGCTCCTGAAGTTGAATATCGTTGCCGTTATTTGCAGCACCGTCTTTTCGGTATTCGGTGTTCTCGCTCTCGATTCACTCGATGCTGTCCTGTGTGGCGCTGTAATCTGCATTATCGGAAGGTCGCTGTGGTCCGAACTATATTTAAATGAAAGGTTAAGTGCTGCGGGTTCGTCCAGGCCGTTCCAGGAGATTTTGCTTACAGTTGCCTTCGTCTTATTTACCGAGCTCATGCCCGGTGGAGTGGCGGCACTCCTGTATTCGATAGTTTATATCGGCTATCTTTTACTTAATCATTCTGAATTGAAAAACGTCGCCTCGCGTTTGAGCAGGCTTAAGCATTAGTAAATGTCATTCAATTAGATTGGATTAGGATATGAAAGGCATCATCCTCGCCGGAGGTTCCGGCACGCGCCTGTACCCGCTCACGCTCGTCACCAGCAAGCAGCTGCTGCCGGTCTACGACAAGCCCATGATCTACTACCCGCTTAGCACCCTCATGCTGGCGGGCATCCGGGACATCCTGGTCATCTCCACGCCGAACGACCTGCCCAACTTCGAGCGCCTGCTCGGGGACGGCTCGCGCTACGGCGTGAACCTCTCCTACGCCGACCAGCCGAGCCCGGACGGCCTGGCCCAGGCCTTCACCATCGGCGAG
>DBFBGO010000028.1:0-7298 GCA_048201895.1 Collinsella sp.
CCCAGGGCACGTGTAGAGTGAGACCCAGGACACCGTAACGGTGGGCGCCGCCCACCGGTCAGCGGCCAGAGCATGGGGGGCACGCCCGGTCCCGTTCCGAACCCGGAAGCTAAGCCCCATCGCGCCGAGAGTACTGCGGGGTCAGCCCGTGGGAGGCCAGGGCGCCGCTGACCGGTGGACGGCACCGAGCCGTACGCTTGAACTGAGAAGGGGGAGGCCGCGAGGCCTCCCCCTTTTTTGCTTTTACGGGCTTTTGTCTCACATAGTAGCTGTGTTTTATAACCCTCGTTTGTCGCATCTTCTGCGAACGGGCTACAATAACTTAGTCTGTGCGATATGGAGGTGAACATGGCTGAAGCTGGTATCGGCGTTGATATCGTCGAGATTTCCCGCATGAAATCAATTCTTGAAAAGACGCCGTCGTTTGCTCGGCGTGTGTTTACCGAAGAAGAGCGTGCGTATTGCGATGCATCATCGCGTCCCGCTGCTCACTATGCGAGCCGCTTTGCTTCGCGCGAGGCGGTACTTAAAGCTCTCGGCACGGGTTTTAGTCAAGGCGTGGGTCGCAAGGATGTTTCGGTTACGCGTGATAAACTCGGCAAACCGAAGGCGCTGCTTTCGGGCCGTGCTCTCGAGATCGCTCAAGAACTGGGTGTTGTTGAGGTCGCTCTTTCCATTACGCTTACAGGAGACTTGGCCGTTGCGAATGCCATCGCGATTACCGAAGATGCTCGGCCTAAGCCAAAAGAGGAAAAGGTGAGCACCAAGAAACGCGTAGCGCAGACATTTAAAGAGGCTCGCTCTGTTTTAGATGAGCTTGAGCAGCTGCAGAATTCAGCATTGACGGAGCACCTGGGCGATGCTTCGCAAGATACGCTAGGAGCATAGATGAAACCGGTTTTGAGTACCGAAGAAGTCGTTCGTCTCGAGGATATCATCGAACGCGAAGGGACTTCGAAGGCCGAGCTTATGGAGCTAGCGGGTGAGTTTGCCGCCAACGAGGTCTTGAAGCTCAATCCCGATCGGGTTCTCGTTCTGGTCGGTTTTGGTAATAATGGCGGCGACGGTTGGGTTGCCGCCGATATCCTGAGCCATAAGGGTGTGGACGTGGATATCGTTTCTCCGGTTGAGCCGGATGAGATTCCTGCTGCTCTGGCACGTCATGTTGCTCGTCGTACTGCCGGCCGCGATGTGCACGTTTGCGTCGGCCCCTCGCGTGACGAACTCGAGGTTTTGATCGATAAGGCCGATGTTGTTGTCGATGCCATTTTTGGTACCGGTTTCCACGGGAATCTGCGTGCGCCGTTCTCCATCTGGATTCCTACGGTCAATGAATGCGCCGATTGTGTCGTATCCATTGATGTCCCCTCGGGCCTGAATGCCGAGACGGGCGTTGTTGATGACGACTGCATTCGTGCCGAGCATACGGTGACGATGATTGCGCCCAAGATTGGTCTGTATAGCGCTGATGGCCCTGAGTATGCTGGCGATTTGATCTGCGGCAATCTTTACGACCGTCTTGACGAGGTCATCGATGATGTCGACCACGCCGCCGAGATTGTCGAGCCCGGTGACTTAGTTGATTACTTTGCCCCAATGCCTACGAATATCGATAAGTATTCCCGTGGCTCTGTGCTTATTGTCGCCGGATCTGCGCAATATCCTGGTGCTGCCATTATGGCGGCCAAGTCTGCAGCTCGCGCGGGTGCTGGTTACGTGGCGGTCGCGGCTCCTGACGCCTGCGCCAATCTTATTCGCATGGCACTTCCTTCGATTCCCGTCTTTGCTATTCCGTCTGATTCCCGCGGCTCCTTTGGCGCCGCTGCGCGCATGACGGTGTGCGAGATTGCAAAGAAGTACAGCTGCGTACTGTGCGGTCCTGGTATGACGACGTCTGCCGGCGCTATGCAGGTGGTTTCGGGCTTGCTCGAGCTTGATGTACCGCTTATCTTGGACGCCGATGCACTCAACTGCCTTGCTAAGATTGCCATTGACGGTATTGATAGTAACCCCGAGATGTATCGTCGCGAGCAGCCGTTGGTTATGACGCCGCACTATCGTGAGCTTTCGCGTTTGGTTGCCGGTGACGAGGTGAACGACCTTGGTACCGCGATTGCAGCCGCGCAGAAGGTTGTCTGGGCTGCAGGCTCCGACAATCTGGTGGTCATTGCCAAGGGGCCGACGACGGCTATCTGTGGCGTTGAGCGCGTTCTGTTGCCGCTCTCGGGTCCGGCTTCTCTGGCAACTGCCGGTTCGGGTGATGTTCTCGCGGGTATTTTGGCCGGCACGCTTGCCACCATGCGCGACGAGATGGATCGTTGGGAGTTGCTGTATTCGTACGCCGTCGCACTTCACAGCTACGCCGGTTTTGCCGCGGCGACGGAGTATGGTGAGAAGAGCGTCATCGCGACCGATCTTATCGACTTGATCGGTCCGGCCATGGAACTGGCGGCAAAGGATGCGCTCGAAGATCTGGGAATCATGGACGAAGGGTCGGATGACTAATCATGAATAAAGCCGATTTGACGCGCTGGTCCTGGGTCGAGATCGACCGCGGGGCGCTCCGTCGCAACACGAGGGCCTATAAGAACTTGCTGAATCCACGTCAGCGCCTGTGTTGCGTGGTCAAGGCCGATGCTTATGGTCATGGAGCTGTTGAGTGCGCCAAGATCATGTATTCGGCCGGTGCCGACATGTTTGCCGTGGCGACGGTTAACGAGGGCGTTGAGCTCCGACAGGGCGGGATTACGAAACCCATCCTCATCCTAAGCGAGCCGCCTATCGAGGCCATTCCGACGTTGCTCGAGTTTGATATCATGCCCTCGGTCTATACGTCTGACTTTGCTCTTGCGTATGGCGAATGTGCCGTCGCGGCGGGCAAGGTGGGCAAGTATCATCTCGCCATCGAGACGGGTATGAATCGTATCGGCGTACACTACACACAGGTGCTCGACTTTGTCCGCGGTATTTATTTCCATCGCGGTATTCAGTGCGACGGCGTATTTACGCACTTCGCCACGGCCGATGAACCTTCGGGCTGGGACTACAAGCTGCAGTGTCAGCGCTTTACCGAGGCCGTTCAAGCCATTAAGGATGCGGGTTTTGAGTGCGGTATCGTGCACTGCGCCAACACGCCGTCCTCGATGCTCGACCCCTCGATGCATTTTGATATGATTCGCGCCGGCGTTGGCTTGTATGGCATGCAGCCGTGCGAGCTGAGTGGCCGCGTGATGCAGCTTGATCCCGTTATGAGCGTCCATGCGCGCGTGACGCGCGTGGCACACCCTGCGATGGGTGAGGGCGTGGGCTACGGTTTTACCTACCGCGTACCGCGCACGCGCGTTCAGATCTGCACGCTGCCGATCGGTTATGCCGACGGCCTATCGCGTACGCTTTCCAATCGTATGGATGTGCTGTATCGCGGCGAGCGCGTGCATCAGGTTGGCAATATCTGCATGGACCAGTTTATGGTCGCCATTCAGTCCAACCCGGCACACGAGATTCCCGAGGCCGAGTATGGCGACGAGATGATTATTGTCGGCCGCGATGGCGATGCCGAGATCACTATGGACGAGATGGCCCGACTGCGCGGAACGATTAACTACGAGGTCGCCTGCGGCTTTGGCATGCGCCTCGACAAGGTCTACGTGTAGGAGTCGCCATGGGCGTCATGCGCATCCCCGGCCATACCCATCAGGCACCACGTGAGGTCGCACTCGAGGAAATTGAGGCCGTTCTGGGCGATTGTCACCTCTGCCAGCTCTACCAGTCGCGTCACAATATCGTGTTTGGCGTGGGAAACCCCCGCGCTCGTGTGATGTTTATTGGCGAGGCGCCGGGCCGCAATGAGGATTTGCAGGGCGAGCCCTTTGTGGGGGCGGCAGGCGAGGACCTCAACGGCATTTTGTCGCTGGCGGGGCTCAAACGCGAAGACGTCTACATTGCCAACGTGCTTAAGTGCCGCCCGCCGGGAAACCGCAATCCACGTCCCGAGGAAGTGCTGGCTTGCTCGCCGTTTTTGCGTGAGCAGATTCGAAGCATCTGGCCCGATGTTATCGTGACGCTCGGCAACCCTGCGACGCACTTTGTGCTTAAGACCGAGATTGGCATTACTAAGCTGCGCGGCAGGTTCCACCAGATGGGGCATTTTGTAGTAATGCCCACTTTCCATCCGGCAGCAGCGCTACGCAATCCGGCGTGGCAGGAGCTGCTGGAGGAAGACTTTAAGATGCTGGGCGATTATCTGGAGCGACATCCCGCACCAGAGGACGCCTCGGAATAATAAGGAGCATATATGTCCCTGGAGCGCCTGGGGGTAGGTACTTACAAAACGACTTGCGCTGCCGATACGGAGTACTTTGGCGAGCTAATTGCACCGTGCCTTGAGGACGGCGATGTGCTCATCCTGACCGGTGGCCTGGGAGTGGGCAAAACTCACTTTACCAAGGGCGTCTCGCGCGGGCTGGGCGATGGGCATATGGTTACGAGCCCTACGTTTGCGCTCATGGCCGTTCGCGATCAAGGTCGTATTCCGCTGTTTCACTTTGATCTATACCGCCTGGAGCATGCCTACGAGCTCGAGGATACGGGCATTTTCGATGTGCTGGGCTATGAGGGTGCTTGCCTGCTGGAATGGGGCGAACAATTCCAGGACGAGCTGACGGATGAGTATCTTTCGGTGACGCTCAAGCGTGATGAGGGCGACAGCGATGTGCGAACGATAACGCTCGAGGCGCACGGTGACCGCGCAATGGAGCTTTCCCATTTGATTGATAAGGCTGTACAAGATGAGCTTGCATAACGACAACGCGCTGGTGGTGGCGCTCGATACCTCGACCGACATGCTTGCCTGCGCGGCAAGCTGGATTGATGAGCAGACGGGCGAGACGAAGCTCGTGAGTGGCGACCACATGTGTCGCCGTCACGCCAACGTTGAGCTCGTGAATACCGTTGATGGCGTGCTGGCTCAAGCCGGTCTGGATCGCAGCGATGTTGGTTACTACGTGGTCGGCCGCGGCCCGGGGTCGTTTACGGGTGTGCGCATCGGCATCTCCACTGCCAAGGGTCTCGCGCGCGGTGCCAATGTTCCGCTGCTGGGCGTGTCGACGCTCGACGCTTGCGCTTGGACGGCGTGGGAGGCTGGCGTGCGCGGCAAGCTTGGTATCTTGGCCGATGCTATGCGCGGTGAGGTATATCCGGCGCTGTATATGCTGGTCGATGAGGGTCCCGAGCGTCAATTTGAGCGCGAACACGTGGTCAAGGCCGCCATGGCGCTCGATGAGTGGCGCCGAGCAGCGGACTGGGACCAGGTTCAGCTGACCGGTGACGGTCTCGTGCGCTATGGCAAGCTGCTGGGTGAGGACGAGACCGCCCGCTGCGTGGAGCGCGACCTGTGGTGGCCTTCGGGCGAGGGCTTGCTGCTCGCGCACGCTGCGGGTGACAGCGATCCGGCCCGCGTCCTGCCGATTTACACGCGCCTTTCGGATGCCGAGGAAAACGAGCGCAAGCGTCTTGGTCTTGCCGAGAGTGCGCAGAGCGAAATTACGGGCGTTGCCGATGAGCTCGCCGGTCGTCATCTGCAGTTCCGTCCTATGGGTGCGGCGGATGCCGAGGGCGCGAGCGCGCTGGAGGCTGCCTGCTTTGAAAGTGCCGGACACGTGGCGTGGACGCCGGGCATGTTCCTGTCCGAACTGGGCGAGGACGTCGCTGTGCCGCGTAGTTGGTGGGTAGCACACGACGACGGCAAGCTGCTGGGCCTTGCCGGCGGTATGGTCGTGGACGGTGATGTGCAGATTCTGGATGTCGCCGTCGATCCGGTACATCGCCGTGGGGGCATTGCCCGCAAGCTGCTGTCGCACGTGAGCTATGATGCCCAGATGCTCGGCTGCACCACGGCTTCGCTCGAGGTCGAGGACGGCAACGAGGGAGCGATCGCGCTTTATAACGCTCTGGGCTTTACCGAGGCGGGTCGTCGTCGTGGCTACTACGGTGCCGGCAAGGACGCCATCGTCATGACGGCCCCGCTGCCCCTGGTGCTTCCGGTCGACAATGCTTCGCCCGAGCCGACGGCGGCAGAGCAGCGCGTATGGCCGCTGCCTGCGCCTAGGCGCTCCGAGGGGGAGCGTGCCGAAATTGAGCGTCGCCGCCTAGTGCTCGCTATCGAGAGTTCCTGCGACGAGACGGCCGTGGCGATTATCGATGCGGATGGCAATATGCTAGCCAACCAGGTGTCGACACAGATTGATTTTCATGCCCGCTTTGGCGGCGTGGTGCCCGAGATTGCCTCGCGCAAACACGTTGAGGTGATTGTGAGTGTCGTGGATGCGGCGCTCGAGGATGCCGCAGCATCGCTTGGTCTTGAGGGTGGAGCCATTGCCCCCAGCGAGCTTGCCGCCGTGGGCGTGACACAGGGTCCGGGCCTGGTGGGCGCCCTCGTGGTGGGCGTTGCCTTTGCCAAAGGCTTTGCCTACGCTGCCGGTAAGCCGCTCGTATGCGTCAACCATCTGGAGGGGCACCTGTTTGCCAACTTGCTGGCGCAGCCCGACCTCAAGCCGCCGTTCATCTTCACGCTTGTCTCGGGCGGGCACACCATGCTCGTGCACGTGAAGGCATGGGGCGACTACGAGGTACTTGGTGAGACGCTCGACGATGCTGTGGGCGAGGCCTTCGACAAGGTAGCCAAGGCGTTGGGTCTGGGCTATCCCGGTGGCCCCATCATCTCCAAGCTGGCCGAGACGGGCAATCCCCGCGCGATCGATTTTCCTCGCGCGCTTAACAGCAGGGGAGATTATCGTTTCTCGCTTTCGGGTCTTAAAACGGCCGTGACGCTCTACATTGAACAGGAGACCAAGGCCGGGCGCACGATTCACCTGCCCGATCTGGCGGCTTCGTTTGAGGCAGCTGTCTTTGACGTGCAGTACAAGAAGGCCAAAAACGCACTGCACGCTACCGGATGCAAGGAATACTGCATCGGTGGCGGCGTCTCGGCCAACCCGCATCTGCGCGAGATGATGATCAAGAAGCTTGGACGTCAGGGGATTCGCGTAACGGTGCCGCCCTTGTCTGCCTGTACCGATAACGCAGCCATGATCGCGGAGGTCGCCCGCCGTAAATTCGACCGAGGTGAAATCTCGCCGTTCGACGTCGACGCCGATCCAAACATGACGCTGTAGCTGGTACGGCGCGGTCCCCGGACGGAGGGGCCGGATATAAGGTTTCCTGCTCTACAGTCCTGCGCAAGACGGAAAGCACATTAAGTGCTTTCCTTTGCGTACGGAACTCGCGATAAAGTTCGTATG
>DBFBGO010000029.1:0-10243 GCA_048201895.1 Collinsella sp.
TGCCGTATTTGCAGTACCAGCGTACGGCCCACAGAATGATGTCACGCTGAAAATGCCGGCCTTTGAATGGGTTCATGTGCAGCTCCATCAGCAAAAGGGGATGATAAGTTTATCACCACCGACTATTTGCAACAGTGCCGACGCACGACACCGCTCCGTGGATCGGTCGAATGCGTGTGCTGCGCAAAAACCCAGAACCACAGCCAGGAATGCCCGGCGCGCGGATACTTCCGCTCAAGGGCGTCGGGAAGCGCAACGCCGCTGCGGCCCTCGGCCTGGTCCTTCAGCCACCATGCCCGTGCACGCGACAGCTGCTCGCGCAGGCTGGGTGCCAAGCTCTCGGGTAACATCAAGGCCCGATCCTTGGAGCCCTTGCCCTCCCGCACGATGATCGTGCCGTGATCGAAATCCAGATCCTTGACCCGCAGTTGCAAACCCTCACTGATCCGCATGCCCGTTCCATACAGAAGCTGGGCGAACAAACGATGCTCGCCTTCCAGAAAACCGAGGATGCGAACCACTTCATCCGGGGTCAGCACCACCGGCAAGCGCCGCGACGGCCGAGGTCTTCCGATCTCCTGAAGCCAGGGCAGATCCGTGCACAGCACCTTGCCGTAGAAGAACAGCAAGGCCGCCAATGCCTGACGATGCGTGGAGACCGAAACCTTGCGCTCGTTCGCCAGCCAGGACAGAAATGCCTCGACTTCGCTGCTGCCCAAGGTTGCCGGGTGACGCACACCGTGGAAACGGATGAAGGCACGAACCCAGTGGACATAAGCCTGTTCGGTTCGTAAACTGTAATGCAAGTAGCGTATGCGCTCACGCAACTGGTCCAGAACCTTGACCGAACGCAGCGGTGGTAACGGCGCAGTGGCGGTTTTCATGGCTTGTTATGACTGTTTTTTTGTACAGTCTATGCCTCGGGCATCCAAGCAGCAAGCGCGTTACGCCGTGGGTCGATGTTTGATGTTATGGAGCAGCAACGATGTTACGCAGCAGGGCAGTCGCCCTAAAACAAAGTTAGCCATTAAGGGAGTTAAATTGAAAATATCATTGATTTCTGCAGTGTCAGAAAATGGCGTAATCGGTAGTGGTCCTGATATCCCGTGGTCAGTAAAAGGTGAGCAACTACTCTTTAAAGCGCTCACATATAATCAATGGCTCCTTGTCGGAAGAAAAACATTTGACTCTATGGGTGTTCTTCCAAATCGCAAATATGCAGTAGTGTCAAAGAACGGAATTTCAAGCTCAAATGAAAACGTCCTAGTTTTTCCTTCAATAGAAAATGCTTTGAAAGAGCTATCAAAAGTTACAGATCATGTATATGTCTCTGGCGGGGGTCAAATCTATAATAGCCTTATTGAAAAAGCAGATATAATTCATTTGTCTACTGTTCACGTTGAAGTCGAAGGTGATATCAAATTCCCTATAATGCCTGAGAATTTCAATTTGGTTTTTGAACAGTTTTTTATGTCTAATATAAATTATACATACCAGATTTGGAAAAAAGGCTAACAATGCGTTGCAGCACCAGTCGCTTCGCTCCTTGGACAGCTTTTAAGTCGCGTCTTTGTGGTTTTGCTGCGCAAAAGTATTCCACAAAGCCGCAACTTAAAAGCTGCCGCTGAACTTAACGTTAGGCATCATGGGTGAATTTTTCCCTGCACAAGTTTTCAAGCAGCTGTCCCACGCTCGCGCGGTGATCGAGCGCCATCTGGCTGCGACACTGGACACAATCCACCTGTTCGGATCTGCGATCGATGGAGGGCTGAAGCCGGACAGCGACATAGACTTGCTCGTGACCGTCAGCGCCGCACCTAACGATTCGCTCCGGCAGGCGCTAATGCTCGATTTGCTGAAAGTCTCATCACCGCCAGGCGATGGCGGAACATGGCGACCGCTGGAGCTAACTGTTGTCGCTCGAAGCGAAGTAGTGCCTTGGCGCTATCCGGCGCGGCGTGAGCTTCAGTTCGGTGAGTGGCTCCGCCACGACATCCTTTCCGGAACGTTCGAGCCTGCCGTTCTGGATCACGATCTTGCGATTTTGCTGACCAAGGCGAGGCAACACAGCCTTGCGCTTCTAGGCCCATCCGCAGCCACGTTTTTCGAGCCGGTGCCGAAGGAGCATTTCTCCAAGGCGCTTTTCGACACTATTGCCCAGTGGAATGCAGAGTCGGATTGGAAGGGTGACGAGCGGAACGTCGTTCTTGCTCTTGCTCGCATTTGGTACAGCGCTTCAACTGGTCTCATTGCTCCTAAGGACGTTGCTGCCGCATGGGTATCGGAGCGTTTGCCTGCCGAGCATCGGCCCCTCATCTGCAAGGCACGCGCGGCGTACCTGGGTAGCGAGGACGACGACCTAGCAATGCGCGTCGAAGAGACGGCCGCGTTCGTTCGATATGCCAAAGCAACGATTGAGAGAATCTTGCGTTGAGCGGCATGTGCGAAAAGTGCATCGACCCGCGCCGAGGGCATCTGATGCCTAACTCGGCGTTCAAGCGGACGGGCTGCGCCCGCCGCTCAACTATGCGTTAGATGCACTAAGCACATAATTGCTCACAGCCAAACTATCAGGTCAAGTCTGCTTTTATTATTTTTAAGCGTGCATAATAAGCCCTACACAAATTGGGAGATATATCATGAAAGGCTGGCTTTTTCTTGTTATCGCAATAGTTGGCGAAGTAATCGCAACATCCGCATTAAAATCTAGCGAGGGCTTTACTAAGCTTGCCCCTTCCGCCGTTGTCATAATCGGTTATGGCATCGCATTTTATTTTCTTTCTCTGGTTCTGAAATCCATCCCTGTCGGTGTTGCTTATGCAGTCTGGTCGGGACTCGGCGTCGTCATAATTACAGCCATTGCCTGGTTGCTTCATGGGCAAAAGCTTGATGCGTGGGGCTTTGTAGGTATGGGGCTCATAATTGCTGCCTTTTTGCTCGCCCGATCCCCATCGTGGAAGTCGCTGCGGAGGCCGACGCCATGGTGACGGTGTTCGGCATTCTGAATCTCACCGAGGACTCCTTCTTCGATGAGAGCCGGCGGCTAGACCCCGCCGGCGCTGTCACCGCGGCGATCGAAATGCTGCGAGTCGGATCAGACGTCGTGGATGTCGGACCGGCCGCCAGCCATCCGGACGCGAGGCCTGTATCGCCGGCCGATGAGATCAGACGTATTGCGCCGCTCTTAGACGCCCTGTCCGATCAGATGCACCGTGTTTCAATCGACAGCTTCCAACCGGAAACCCAGCGCTATGCGCTCAAGCGCGGCGTGGGCTACCTGAACGATATCCAAGGATTTCCTGACCCTGCGCTCTATCCCGATATTGCTGAGGCGGACTGCAGGCTGGTGGTTATGCACTCAGCGCAGCGGGATGGCATCGCCACCCGCACCGGTCACCTTCGACCCGAAGACGCGCTCGACGAGATTGTGCGGTTCTTCGAGGCGCGGGTTTCCGCCTTGCGACGGAGCGGGGTCGCTGCCGACCGGCTCATCCTCGATCCGGGGATGGGATTTTTCTTGAGCCCCGCACCGGAAACATCGCTGCACGTGCTGTCGAACCTTCAAAAGCTGAAGTCGGCGTTGGGGCTTCCGCTATTGGTCTCGGTGTCGCGGAAATCCTTCTTGGGCGCCACCGTTGGCCTTCCTGTAAAGGATCTGGGTCCAGCGAGCCTTGCGGCGGAACTTCACGCGATCGGCAATGGCGCTGACTACGTCCGCACCCACGCGCCTGGAGATCTGCGAAGCGCAATCACCTTCTCGGAAACCCTCGCGAAATTTCGCAGTCGCGACGCCAGAGACCGAGGGTTAGATCATGCCTAGCATTCACCTTCCGGCCGCCCGCTAGCGGACCCTGGTCAGGTTCCGCGAAGGTGGGCGCAGACATGCTGGGCTCGTCAGGATCAAACTGCACTATGAGGCGGCGGTTCATACCGCGCCAGGGGAGCGAATGGACAGCGAGGAGCCTCCGAACGTTCGGGTCGCCTGCTCGGGTGATATCGACGAGGTTGTGCGGCTGATGCACGACGCTGCGGCGTGGATGTCCGCCAAGGGAACGCCCGCCTGGGACGTCGCGCGGATCGACCGGACATTCGCGGAGACCTTCGTCCTGAGATCCGAGCTCCTAGGGATCGCCTCAGAAAACGGAAAATAAAGCACGCTAAGCCGTAAGTAAGCGTGCTCCTGTGAAAGCCACAGCTAAAACTGCGTAGTACACATAGAGGTATTTTTTTCTAGATTTATATCGAATTTCGTTATCGAATTTCGCTTATTATTGATCAACTCGTTGCAGATCATGAAGGCGAAAGTATGACGAATAACCCTACCGATGACAGCAGACCATGGTCGGTCTTTCTTATTTTTCTGCGGCTTGGATTGACATCTTTTGGCGGCCCCATTGCGCACTTGGGCTACTTCCGCGCCGAATTTGTCACACGGCGGCGCTGGCTCTCCGAACGGAGCTATGCTGACTTGGTCGCGCTTTGTCAGTTCTTGCCAGGGCCTGCAAGCAGCCAGGTCGGCATAGCGGTAGGACTGTCTCGGGCTGGATACAGCGGGGCGCTGGCTGCTTGGGCTGGCTTCACGCTGCCGTCTGCCATAGCCTTGATCCTTTTTGCGCTCGGCATCTCCAGCTATGGCGATTACGTCTCGCAGGGCGCGTTGCATGGCTTAAAAGTGGTGGCTGTGGCCGTGGTCGCTCAAGCAGTATGGGGCATGGCGCGTAACCTATGCACGGATGGGCTGCGAGTCACCATCATGGCAATTGCTACCTGCGTCGTTTTACTTGTGCCGTCCGCGTGGGGACAGGTTGGCGTGATTGCTATCGCAGGCATCGCAGGCCGGTTATTGTTCAAGCCAGCGAAAGTTGTTGAGCATGACCCCCTACCTATCACGGTCAGTCACCGGGCCGGCGTGCTTTGGCTCTCGCTGTTCTTTGTCTTGCTGATTGGCCTGCCGGTGTTGGCCGAACTGATGCCAAGTCAAACCATGGCAATGGTGGATTCCTTCTATCGTGTCGGATCACTGGTGTTCGGCGGTGGTCACGTTGTGCTGCCATTACTGCAAGCCGAAGTGGTGCCCTCCGGCTGGGTCAACAATGAATCCTTTCTCGCGGGGTACGGGGCAGCTCAAGCGGTGCCCGGCCCTTTGTTCACGTTCGCCGCGTTTCTTGGTGCCTCGATGAACACCGCCCCGTCGGGCTGGATCGGCGGCATTGTGTGTCTGCTGGCTATCTTCGCGCCCTCGTTCTTGCTGGTCGTCGGATCAATGCCATTTTGGGAGCGTTTGCGCCGCAATACAGGCATCCAAGCTGCGCTGGCCGGGATCAATGCCGCTGTAGTCGGCTTGCTGCTGGCCGCGCTGTATCAGCCTGTATGGACTAGCGCCATCTTTCAGCCGCAAGACTTCGGCTTGGCATTAGTTGCCCTTGTCGCACTTATGTTCTGGAAGCTCCCGCCGTGGCTGGTTGTCCTCGGTAGCGGTGCAGCTGGGTGGCTGTTGAGCGTCGCTCTGTGAGGCACAAAAAATGACTGACAAAGACCTCTACGGCGGTTTGATCCGCCTGCACATCCTTCACCATGCAGCCGAGGAACCTGTCTTTGGGCTGGGGATCATCGAAGAGCTACGCCGACACGGCTACGAGATGAGCGCTGGCACCGTGTACCCGATGCTGCACGGCCTGGAAAAAAAAGGCTATCTGACCTCACGCCACGAACGCACCGGGCGACGTGAACGGCGTGTTTATGACATCACTGAACAAGGCAGAACTGCACTTGCTGATGCGAAAACAAAGGTCAAGGAGCTGTTCGGAGAGTTGGTAGAAGGTGGTTGAGTTTTTGCTTCTATGTCAGGTTGAGCTATACCCTAACTGGATTGTCATTTTCAGAAGACGACTGCACCAGTTGATTGGGCGTAATGGCTGTTGTGCAGCCAGCTCCTGACAGTTCAATATCAGAAGTGATCTGCACCAATCTCGACTATGCTCAATACTCGTGTGGGCTCTGTTGCAAAAATCGTGAAGCTTGAGCATGCTTGGCGGAGATTGGACGGACGGAACGATGACGGATTTCAAGTGGCGCCATTTCCAGGGTGATGTGATCCTGTGGGCGGTGCGCTGGTATTGTCGCTATCCGATCAGCTATCGCGACCTTGAGGAAATGCTGGCGGAACGCGGCATTTCGGTCGACCATACGACGATCTATCGCTGGGTCCAGTGCTACGCCCCGGAGATGGAGAAGCGGCTGCGCTGGTTCTGGCGGCGTGGCTTTGATCCGAGCTGGCGCCTGGATGAAACCTACGTCAAGGTGCGGGGCAAGTGGACCTACCTGTACCGGGCAGTCGACAAGCGGGGCGACACGATCGATTTCTACCTGTCGCCGACCCGCAGCGCCAAGGCAGCGAAGCGGTTCCTGGGCAAGGCCCTGCGAGGCCTGAAGCACTGGGAAAAGCCTGCCACGCTCAATACCGACAAAGCGCCGAGCTATGGTGCAGCGATCACCGAATTGAAGCGCGAAGGAAAGCTGGACCGGGAGACGGCCCACCGGCAGGTGAAGTATCTCAATAACGTGATCGAGGCCGATCACGGAAAGCTCAAGATACTGATCAAGCCGGTGCGCGGTTTCAAATCGATCCCCACGGCCTATGCCACGATCAAGGGATTCGAAGTCATGCGAGCCCTGCGCAAAGGACAGGCTCGCCCCTGGTGCCTGCAGCCCGGCATCAGGGGCGAGGTGCGCCTTGTGGAGAGAGCTTTTGGCATTGGGCCCTCGGCGCTGACGGAGGCCATGGGCATGCTCAACCACCATTTCGCAGCAGCCGCCTGATCGGCGCAGAGCGACAGCCTACCTCTGACTGCCGCCAATCTTTGCAACAGAGCCCGCCGTGCTAGTCTGCTCGGTGATGGTGGAGTGAAGCCAACCCGCAATCGGGTTATGAATCTGCATCGCGATTCGCAATCAGCTGTCTCTTGAGCATGTCGAACTCCTGCGATGTTATCTCGCCGTGCTCGTGCTGCTACACCAACTTGTCCAACTCATCCGCCACACCGCTCCCCACCACCTGCGATGGCCAGGTTGTTTGCTGGGCGCATTGGCGGAGTATCGTCTCGACCCGGGACACCCACACCGGCACAACCTTACGGGAGTGATTCACTGTCAAAGAATCGGCCCGGTGCTCTGACGCAAGTATCGGGATGGTCACCATTTGTAAGCCGTAGACCTGAGTGGTGATCAAGACTTCGATACCACCGACCGTACCGGTACTAATCGACGACGGTCGTGTTCGTCGCCTGCCGCAGGGACTCTGCACACCTCCGTTTACGCATGTGCCTGGAGGAGTTGGAAATCGTCGTGTTCGGGAAACATTAAACACAGGATGGCAGCGATCTGAGCCAGCACATGATCAGCTAGCTCACCATCCGGATCGACGGCCCACTGCATCGTCGCGCCAGCGATGACCGAGTGCAGGAGCAACTCAGCTGCCGCAGGAGCACCTGGGGGCAGTCGCTTGCGGATCCCCTCCACCACCGCGCGGTTCCGCTGGATCGCAAGCGTGCGTAGCTCCGGCACCTGGAGCTCGTACCAGGAGATGAGATAGTTCACCGAGAAGTCGTTGCGAGTGTTCATGCTCCGAACGAGCACCTGCAAAAATTCCCAGAGCCCTTGCGGCCCTGCGCCTATCGGTATCGCATTCAGGTAATGCCGCACCTGCTCGACGCCGCGCTCCATCATCCTCACCAGCAGCGTATCGCGGTTGGTGAAGCGCTGGATTAACGCTGCGCGGGAGAGCCCCACCTCCTTTGCTACTCCGCTGAGCGTGAACTCTATGGGACCGCAACGCTTCAGCACTACGGTGGCGGCCTCGAGTACCTCGTCATCGGACTTGAGCTTGGGGCGGGGCATCAGTGTTCACCTTCTGTATGGGTTGGGGCGGAGGCTGTGGCTGCCGCCGCCATTGTAGCAAATTGAAGACGGAGCGAGAGTAGAGCCACGAGCCCCGCAAACACGGCCGATACAACGAGGCCAGGGAGCGGACCAGCAAGGTCGACAAACGCGCCGGCCGCAAGCATAACCATGGGCGAGGCTGACAGCATCACCGCCGAGACCGTGCCGAGTACCCGGCCGAGAAGTTCTGGCGGCGTGCGGTTGTAGATGGCAGCGTTGAGAATGGGAGAGACTGAGCCGGTCAGCAGTCCCACGAGCGCGCCCAACAACATCAGCACCGGCACGCCTGGCAACTGTGAAAGCAGAAGCGAGCCCACCGCAGAGCCACAAAATGCCACCGCCAGCCAGTTCTGCGCTGATATCCGGGCGCCGACCGACGCATGAATGGCAATGCCAAGGAGACCACCAGCCCCCATCATTGAGGAGAACAGCCCGAGCTCTGCTACTTGGCGTCCTGCATCTACAAACAGCGCAGGCATGATGACGCTGCCGTTGGCGCCAACGATGCCCACGAAGATCATCACTATACCAAAGAGAGGGCGCAGCAGGGGTTCGCTCCAGAGAAAAGCGACGCCGGCGCGCATGGAGAGAGTCGCCGTCGTGGTCATCGTCCGAGCGGCACGCGCGGGAAGCACCCACGCGCCGAGCAGACCTGCAAGGACGGAGCAGAACGCCGTCAGCCCGAGCGTTGGCGCAGCGCCAAGCAGGCCGATTGCGGCCCCCCCAAGGGCCGGGCCACCTAGAATCGCGACGTTCCCGATCACCGCTTTCAGTGACGAGACGCGCTCAACGGAGAGCCCGGCGACGTGGCCGAGTTTGGGCAGCTCACTGTCCTGCGCGGCCATACCGGGTGCGTCGAACGCGGCACCGAGCACCACGCAAGCGATCAGCCCAGTGTTCGAGAGGGCGCCAACGGCATCGAGCAGTGGGATGCTCGCCATGGCCACGCCGCCCACCACACCCGAGATCAATGCGACGGGCGCGCGCCCGAACCGATCGACGAGGCCACCACCAACCCACGCGCCGATGATGGTCGCGATGACGCTGCTAGCGGCCGTGGCGCCCGCCCAGGCCGCGCTCTTTGTATGAGACAGGACGAACCATGGAAGCGCGAGGGCCGCCACCGCGTTGCCGATCCGGAAGAGAAAGGTCGCCGCGAACAGCGTCGCGAGCGGGCTATATCGACGTTCGCTCATTCCGCTGCGGCGAGCTGCGCCTTCGCCGCAGCGAGGTACTCTTCGTTACCCGAGTCGAGGGCGAAGAGTGCGTAGGTGACCGCCCCGAACGCAAGGCGCTCCGCGATGTGGTGGGCGAGCCGCGGCCACACCCGGCCACCGGCCGCTTCATACGTGAGGAGGAGCTTCGCGAGCCCCTCTTCACCAAAGACCATAAGGTGCGCGGCCATGTCGATGGCAGGGTCATCAACGCGGGCCTCGCTCCAGTCGATCATCCCGCTGACGCGCTCCGTGTTGTCGATGAGCACATGGCCCACGTAGAGATCGCCATGCACCACCACGGAGAAATCTGGCCACGACGAATCGTCGTCGAGCCAGCGCTGCCACCGGTGGAGGCGCTTGTCGTTCACCACGAACTCGCGTCGGACGCGGTCAACGTCGTCGGCCACCTTCTGACGGGCCTGCGTCGGTGTACGGATGAGCATCCCCGCATCCACGGCGGCGGAAATGGGGACGGCATGCAGGGCGGCGAGCGCGGTCGCGAAGCTCTCCGCGAAGACCTCCGAGTCCTGCGGCACGACCCAGTCGGGCGTGGACGAACCAGGCTGGATGACCATCGCAGTCGAGTCTTCGAGCATGGGATAGGCAACGAGCTCGGCGTTGGCCACGCGCCAGTCCGGCACCGCGAACGGCAGGCGATTCTTGAGCATTGCCAGCACCCGCGCCTCTGGTTCGACCTTCGCGCTTACCTCGGCTCGGCGCGGGATGCGCAGCACCCACCGACGTCCATCGTCGACGGTGGCGATCACGATCCTATAGTCGAGCCCAAGCTCATTGACAGTCAGCGGGCCATGGAGCTTGAGCCCATGTCGGGCTGCAAGTGCGTACAGTTGGGAGGTATCGGCGGTCGTGACTACGGTCATGATTCACTCCTGAGGGCTTGACGGGTTTAGCCACCTAAATGTAACAGTCACGTCGGTTATATTCAATCCGGCACTGTTGCAAAGTTAGCGATGAGGCAGCCTTTTGTCTTATTCAAAGGCCTTACATTTCAAAAACTCTGCTTACCAGGCGCATTTCGCCCAGGGGATCACCATAATAAAATGCTGAGGCCTGGCCTTTGCGTAGTG
>DBFBGO010000030.1:0-15409 GCA_048201895.1 Collinsella sp.
AAAAAAGCCCCGTCCCAAATTAGCTACCCATAGAGCAAAGAAGCAGCCCCGCGATCGGCGTTGATCGCGGGGCTGCTTGGTTCCTAGTGGTTATGCGGGCAGTTGGCGCAGCAGCCGCTGGTAGCGCTGGTGCTGGAGCCGCCACTTCGCTGGTCGGTGTTGTAGAAACCGCTGCCCTCAAATTTAATGCCGCTGGCCGAGAACGTCTTGGCCGCCGGGGCACCGCAGCTGGGGCACACGACCTCGGGAGTCTCAGACATGGGATGCTCAACCTCAAACAACTTGCCGCAGCTCGAGCACTTGTAATCGTAGCGCGCCATAATACTTCCTTTTCAGCACAAAGCGGGCAGATTACTCTGCCCGCAAAAAATCAAACGTCTGTAACTGTACCCTATATCGGGGGTTTTATCACGCTTCGCCCCAGAATCTATGGTTGTTGCGCAGGAGCTGTGCGGTTTTGTTCTCGGCGGCTGCAATGTCCGCCTCGTCAGCCTGCCAGGTCCAGTTGCCCGTGGCCACGCCCGGAACGTTCATGCGCGCGTCGTCGCCAAGCCCCAGGACATCCTGCAGCGGCATCATCACCAGGGGAGCGTCGCTTGCCAGCGCGTCGCTCATCAACTTTGCCGCCACCTCAACACCGCTCGGTTCATCGCCGCCCGCAAAGGAACGCGTGCACCAACCGGCCAGCGTCGACGTATCGTGCGTCGAGGTGTACAGAATCTTGCCGGGCGTGGGATGCACACCGCAACGAACGTCGTAGTCGCTAAACTCCAGCACGTCCATTCCGGGGAAGCCACAGGTCGAAGCCATGGCGCGAACACCGGGCGTCAAATAGCCCAGGTCCTCGGCGATAAAGTTGAGCGGACCCAGCTCGTCGTAGGCAGTCTGGAACAGGTCCTTGCCCGGGCCCGCCAGCCAGCGGCCGTCGACGCATGCTTTGCCCGCGGGAATGCTGAAATAGCTGTGGAATCCCAGGAAGTGATCCAGGCGCACGCGGTCGTAGAGCGAGAACGCGCGGCGCAGGCGATCCATCCACCAGCTATAGCCGTTCTGCTTCATGTGGTCCCAGCGGAACGTCGGGTTGCCCCACACCTGACCCTCGGGCGCAAAGTTGTCGGGCGGCGCGCCGGAAATCTCGATTGCTTTGCCGGTATCGGACAGCCAGAAGTTCTCAGGTTCGCTCCACGCGTCTGCCGAATCGTCGGACACGTACATAGGAATGTCGCCGATAACCTCGATACCCTTCTTGTGCGCGTAGTTCATGAGCTCGCACCAGGCCAGGTCAAAGCGGTACTGCATGTACGCCTGAAGCTCGGCCTCGTTGTGGAAGCGCTTGTCGTCGATTAGATGCTCGTTGTAGCGAGCGACATCTGCCGGCCAATTGTGGCGCGACTCGCCCTCAAAGTACTTTTTGACGGCCATATAGACGCAGTACTTCTCGAGCCAATCGGCGTTGCGATGTTTAAACGCAGTGTACAGCGGATCGGCATCCTCCCCGCCGCGGGCCTTCCAGGTCTCAAAGTCGGCGGCCAGCTCCTCGTGGCTCTCGGGTAGCAGGTCGATATTGCCTGCAAAGGCCGAAGGACCGGCGTAGGGGGAGCGGAAGAAGTCCGTGGGATTGACGGGCAAAACCTGCCAGTAGCGCATGCCCATGGCGGCCAGATGGTCGATAAAGCGACGCGTGGGCGCGCCGATCGTACCGGGCTTGCCGCCATCGGTCGGCACCGATGTGATATGGCACACAACACCCGCGCCGTGATCGAGCGGCTCCTGCAGGCGCTGCTCGGCGTGGTGATAGATGATCGACGAACCCAGCGGATACAGATCGAGCGTGACCGTGCCGTTGTGGATCTCGCACTCGTGACCGCTAATCACATCGCTCGCGCATTCGCCGAGTGCCGGAATGGTCACACGGTGCGAGTTGCGCAGGCTGCGGTTGATGATGACGGTTGCCGACTCGCCGTCCTTGCCCGTACGGTTGTAGGCCAACACCTCATCATTGAGTGCAAAGGCCTTGATCTCGCCATCGATCATAAACGGCAGCGCACGGCGCACAGAAGATGCGTTCTTGACGATCGCGAACGTATCGAAGTCGTGCAGGTTTTCCTTGGTCGGCATGGTGCGGCGATTGCCCGGATCGGTGAGACCCTCCAAGCCGTACTCGTCACCGTAATAGATTGAGGGAACACCCGGGAACGTCATCTGCATGAGCGTTGCAAGCCAAAAACGGCTCTTGGCCAGGCCCATGGAGTTCTCGTCCAGGCGCCACTTGCTGCGCTCGCTCTCGGGCAGCTGCGACTCGTCGGGGCCGCCGCCGAGCACCGAGATAATGCGTGGACGGTCGTGGCTCGAAAGCAGATTAAGTGCGCAAGACAGGGCCTCACGCGGATAGTTCTCGCGCAGGGTCTCGATATCCTCGGCAGCTTGGTAGGCGTTTTTGTAGCCCATCAAAAAGCCGATGACCATGTCGCGGAAGGGGTAATCCATAGCAGAGTCCAGCTCGGAGCCCTGCAGGTAGCGACGCAGATGGCCGTAGCTGATCTTGTTGGAGGCATCTTCCCAGACCTCGCCGAGCAGCAGCGCGTCGGGCTTCTCGGCGAGCACGGCCTTTTTGATCTCGGTCAGGAAGTCATCGGAAAGCTCGTCGGCCACATCCAGGCGCCAGCCGTGAGCGCCGGCGCGCAGCCATTTACGAATGACGCCGTCCTTGCCCAGGAGCCGCTCGCGCACCAGATCGGAGCTCTCATTGATGGCGGGCATATTGCCCACGCCCCACCAGCAGTCGTACGAGCCGTCCTCGTGGAAATAAAACGCATCGCGCCACGGCGAATCCTCGCTCTGCCACGCGCCCACGCCGGGGTAGTTGCCGTAGCGGTTGAAGTAGATCGAATCGTCGCCCGTGTGGTTGAACACACCGTCCAGAATGATGGAAATGTCCAGCCTCTCGGCCGCCTCACACAGCTCAGTAAAGTCCTGCTCGGTGCCCAGAATCGGATCGATCTTGGTGTAATCGGCGGTGTCGTAGCGGTGGTTGCTCGCGGCTTCAAAAATGGGGTTGAGGTAGATGGCTGTAAAGCCCAGCTCGGCGATGCGAGGCAGGTCATTCTGGATACCCTTGAGCGAGCCGCCGTAGAAGTCCCAGGTCTTGATGGAGCCGTCCTCGGCGCGCTCGTACACAGGCGGCTCGTTCCAGTCCTCGACCATGCGGCGCTGAATGCCCTTACGCGGTTTTTCGACCTCGGCCAGCGTGCGCTCGCGCCAGTGCTCGTCGCGGGCATAACGATCGGGGAAGATCTGGTAGACCATACCGCGCTCGTACCACTCGGGTCGAACTTCGCGGTGCTTGTAGACGGTGACCTGGAATGACGGCACCTCGGCGTAATCGTAGGTTACGCCTTCGCCGCCAGTGCGGCCCTGTGGTGCGCCCAGGCGAACCTCGGGCTGGCCCTCGATATTGCATATAAAGCTGTACCAGATAAGACAGGGCTCGGTGCACTCAAGCTCTACGGTAAATATGCCGTCGCCCTCGTGCGTCATGGGATAGCGAGACTCACCAATCTCATCGACCCAGGTGCGCAGCGTAAGCGTTGCCTGCGCGGGATCGGCATCCTCCAGAATCACGGAGAGTGAAAGGGCAGTTCCAGTGGTCACAGCGCCAAACGGAGTGCGAAACTGCGGTAGACGGCTGTTGTGTATCAATCTCATAATACGGTCCAGTTCAATAGAATCACGGCCTGCGGGCCATGGGCTTTACGCACAGGATGTAAGTATATCTGTTGTACACAGGCTGTATAAACAACATCCGTTTACCATCGGCGAACGGTTGTCCTAGAAAATCGTTTTACCAACTAACTACAGAGAAGGGGCGCCCGGTTGGAGCGCCCCTTGCATAGGGTTTGATTAGGTTTTGGATCGTCTGTGGGCTAGCGGCGCTTGCGGGTGGCCGTTGCCTTGCGGACGGACGTCTTCTTGGACGGGGCCTTTTTCTCTGCCGGAGCGGCGGGGGAGACCGGGGTCTCCTTGGCAGGCTCGGGCTTAGTCTCTGCCTTGGGAGTCGTGGTCTTTGCCGTGGTCTTCTTGGCCGTCGTCGTGCGCTTTCGCGTGGTGGTCTTGGCGGCGGGCTTGGTCTCGACGGTTACCTCCGGCTTGGACTCTGCAGGCGTCTCCTCGACCTTGGCTGCCGGCTTTGCGGCTGACTTGGTCGTGGCGGCCTTCGTGGTCGTCAACTTCGTTGCCGTGGTCTTCTTGGCAGCAGTCTTTGCCGGAGCCTTGGTGGCCGGCTTGGCCTTAGCGACCTCGGCCTTTACCTCGGGGGCTGCCTCAGCTTCTGCGGCCTTCTTTGCAGCGGCGGTCGTGCGCTTGCGCGTGGTCGTTGCCTTGGCAGCCGTTGTTTTAGTCGCGGCAGCCTTGGTCGTCGTAGCCTTCTTAGCTGTCGTCTTGCGTGTCGTGGTCTTCTTTGTCGCAGGCTTCGCTGCGGGCTTCACCTCAGGCTCGGGTTCGGAAGTGTCCTCGACCTTCACCTCAGTCTCGGCCTTTGCGGGCTCAGCCTCAATCGGCTTCTCCTCGGCCTTGGACTCCTCAACGGCCACCGGCTCAGCTGCAGCCTCAGGCTCGTTGACAACCGCCGCCGGCCTCTCAATCTCCGGATGCATAAAGAAGTACAGGTCCAGATACTTGTCGGCCGAGCGCGTCCAGCTAAAGTCCTGACTCATGGCCTGCGTGACCAGCTGATCCCAGGCCTCGCGGTTGTCCCAGAACAGGCGTGCCGCGCGGAACACGGCGTCGCCCATCTCGTCGCCGTTAAAGTTGCTAAACGAAAAGCCCGTGCCCTCGCCGGTAAACTCATTGTACGGGATCACGGTGTCCTTTAGGCCGCCGGTCTCGCGCACGATGGGCAGGGTGCCGTAGCGCATGGCGATGATCTGCGACAAGCCGCAGGGCTCAAACTTCGAAGGCATCAGGAACATGTCGGCGGCGGCATACATGCGCTGCGACAGCGCCGGATCGAACTCGATGCGCGCGGCCATGGTGCCGGGGTACTTGTCCTGGAAGTAGCGCAGACCGTCCTCGTAGTCGCGGTCGCCGGTGCCCAGCACCGCCACCTGCACGCCGCCGGCCAGGATGCGGTCGAGCGCGTACATGACCAAGTCCATGCCCTTCTGGCGCGTCAGGCGCGTGACCATCACCATGAGCGGACGGTCATCGCGAACCTCGAGCCCCAGCTCTTCCTGCAGCTTGGCCTTGCACACGGCCTTGCCGGAACGGTCCTCGACGGTGTAGTTGGCGGCAATGCGCTTGTCGGTCGCCGGGTCAAAGCCAGCGACGTCAATACCATTCAAAATGCCCTGCAGCGCGTAGGAACGCTCGCGCAGAACGCCGTCCAGGCCCTCGCCAAATTCAGGCGTCTGGATCTCGTTGGCATAGGTAGGACTCACTGTGGTGATGGCGTCAGCATAGCGCAGCGCGCCCAGCATGTAGTTGATGCTGCAGGCGTCGCAACGCAGCTGCGACGCGGCCGCCGGAATGTGCGCCACGCCCAGGATGTCCTCCATCACGGTGTCGCTAAACTGGCCCTGGAACGCCACGTTGTGGATCGAGAACACGGTCTTGACGCGGTCATACAGCGGAAGGCCCTGGTAAAACTCGCGCAAAAACACGGGAGCCAGCGCCGTCTGCCAGTCGTTGCAGTGCAAGATGTCGCACTCAAAGCCGGCCGGCAGGTGCTGCAGGCTCTCGGTGATGGCCTTGGAGAAGAACGCAAAACGCTCGCCGTCGTCAAAGAAGCCGTACGGATAGTCGCGCGCAAAGTAGCGCTCGTTGTCGATGAACATATAGGTGACGCCGTCGTGCTCGAGCTTCTCGAGTCCACAGTACTCATTGCGCCAGCCCAGGCTCACGTAAAAGTCGGAGAAGTGCTCCATCTGCGCCTTATACTCGTCCTTGATGGTGGCGTACTTGGGCACCATCACGATGACTTCGGCACCGGCGCGCACAAGCGCCGCGGGCAGCGAGCCCGCTACGTCGCCCAGGCCACCGGTCTTCACAAACGGCGCGCACTCGGCCGAGGCAAACACGATCTGCATCTTTTTGCTGGAATCAGCCATATTGTCTCCCATGTTGCAATTCGAGAATAGCCGCCTGGCGCGAACCGGGCGGCTATTCTACATGTTACGAGCGATGTTGCGGTGCCAACGTTAACGTACGATGGTGGTATCGGAGGTTAACGGAGCCTTGCCCAGCACCAGGATATTCTCGGGCGTGCCGCGAAGCTCGGTGTTGGTGGGAACCACGTTGTTCTTGTCCAGGATGGCATTCTCAACACGGGCGCCACTCTTGATGATGCAGCTCTGGTTGATGATCGAGTTGGTCACCGAGGCCCCTTCTTCGACCACGACGCCGCGCGACAGGATCGAGTTGCGCACGGTGCCCTTGATGATGCAGCCGGCCGAGATGATCGAGTTGCAAGCGTGGCTGCCGGTCGCATAGCGCGAAGGCGGCACGTCGTGAGCCTTGGTCAGGATCGGGCGCTCGGGATCGAAGAGCTGGTCGGCCACGGTCTGGTCGAGCAGGTCCATGCTGCGGCGATACAGCGACTTCTCGCTAAACACGCCCACGACCTCGCCCTTGTACTCGTAGCTGCACACGTCGATGTTGCCAAAGTCGCCCTGGAGTGCCTCGAGCAGGTCCAGATAGTCGGCGGCCTGGTAGCGGTCGATAATCTCAAGCAGCGTCTCGCGGTTGACGATGCAGCAGTCCATAGAGGCGTTGTCGCCGTACACGACGCCGGCGCTCACGCCCGTCAGACGGCCGTTCTCGTTGATCTGCAGCTTGGTCTCGTCATCGACGTTGCGCGTGGCCTTGCAGTACACCACGGTCATCTGGGCACCAGAGTTCTCGTGCGCGTCGATGATGGTGTTGAGGTCCATGTTAAAGATGATGTTGGTGCCCATCATCACAACGTAGGGCTTGTCCGAGCGCTGGAACAGTGTCTTGTTGGAGATAATGTCGCGCAGCAAGAAGCGCATTCCGCCCTTGGTGGTGCCATACGCGTTGCCGGGCACCATGAACAGGCCGCCCTTCTTGCGGTCCAGGCCCCAGTCCTTGCCCGAGCCCACGTGGTCGATCAGCGAGCGGTAGTTGCCCGGCATTACGACGCCGACGGTCTTGATGCCGGCATTCATCATGTTGGACAGCGGGAAGTCGATCAGGCGGTAGCGGCCCAAAAACGGAACGGACGCGATGGGGCGGTCCTTGAGCAGCACGCTGCCGTAGGTCGAAGAGTAGTTAGCGGTGATATAACCGATGGCCTTGCGATTGATCATCGGATCATTCCCCCTTCCCGATAACGACGTCATTTCCAACGACGGCCGTATCCTTGGTGGTATCGACAGAGCCGAGCTTCACGCCCTCTTCGACCGTGGAGTTCTCGCCCAAAATTGCGCGGCAGATGTGCGCGCCGCTCTTAACGTGCGCACCCGGCAGCAGCACGGAGTCCTCGACCACGGCGCGCTCCTCGATGATGACATCGGTCGAAAGAATTGAGTGGCGAGCGGTACCGTAGATCTTGCAGCCGTTGGAGACCAGGCAGTCGTCCAGGCGGCCGTCCGGACCAATGTAGTGCGGCGGACGCGTGGTGATGTTGGACATGATGGGGAAGTGCTTGTCAAACAGATCGAACTCGGGGTTGTTGCCCAGCAGGTCCATCGAGGTCTCGTGGAAACTGGCGATGGTGCCAACATCCTTCCAAAAGCCGTGGAACTCGTAGCTGTACAGGCGCTTGCCCTCGCCGAGCAGCTTGGGGATGATGTCCTTGCCAAAGTCGTGGCTCGAGCGCTGGTCCAGAGCGTCCTGCTCGAGCGCCTCGATCAGGACGTCGGCCGAGAAGATGTAGATGCCCATGGATGCGAGGTTCGAATCGGGCTTATCGGGCTTCTCGGTGAACTTGGTGATGCGGCCGTCCTCGGGGTCGGTGGTCAGGATGCCAAAGCGGCTGGCCTCTTCCCACGGCACGGGCATAACGCTCACCGTGAGGTCGGCGTTGTTCTCAATGTGCGTCTTGAGCATCTTGCGGTAGTCCATGCGATACAGGTGATCGCCCGAAAGAATCAGGACGTACTTGGGGTCGTTGGCCTTGATGTAGTCGAGGTTCTGCGTAATGGCGTCGGCCGTGCCCGCATACCAGGCGCCACCGGTCTGCGTCTCGTACGGCGGCAGGATCGACACGCCGCCGTCGCGGCTGTCCAGATCCCACGCCTCGCCGGAGCCCACGTAGGCATGCAGCAGGTAGGGGCGATACTGCGTCAGAACGCCCACCGTGTCGATGCCCGAGTTGGAGCAGTTGGAGAGCGAAAAGTCGATAATGCGGAACTTGCCACCAAAGCTTACCGCCGGCTTGGCGATCTTTTGGGTGAGTGCCCCCAATCGGCTGCCCTGTCCTCCTGCGAGGAGCATCGCGATGCATTCTTTCTTACTCATCGATTTCTCCTTCTTTCATCGATGTTCCTAAACCCATTAGCGACGGGCGCGGCGCTCGGTCGCGCCCGTCGGGTAATGCCGTGCTGACAAAGGGGAGCTCGCGGCCTTTAAGCGTGCCAGATCTCGTCGCGGTACTCGCGAATGGTGCGGTCGCTCGAGAACCAGCCGCTCGAGGCGGTGTTGAGCAGGGCCTTGCGGTTCCAGGTCTCCTGGTCGCCGTAGCTGCCTGTGAGCTTTTCCCATGCATCCACGTAGCTGCGGAAGTCGGCCATGACCAGGTCGGGGTCGTTGTTGTTCATGAGCTCGTTGTAAATGCTCTCGAAGTTGCCCGAAAGGCCCGCAAAGGTGTTGTCCTTGAGCTCGTCCATCACGCGGCCCAGACGCTCGCGGTCGCCGTTGAGGGTATCCCATGCAAAGTAGCTATTGGATGCCCAGAGCTGCTTGACCTCGGGAGCGGTCAGGCCGAAGATGGCCTCGTTCTCGCGGCCGGCCAGGTCGGCGATCTCGATGTTGGCGCCGTCGAGGGTACCCAGCGTAATGGCGCCGTTCATCATGAGCTTCATGTTGGACGTACCCGAGGCCTCCTTGCCGGCCGTGGAGATCTGCTCCGAGATCTCGGCGGCAGGGTAGATGAGCTGAGCGTTACTCACGCGGAAGTTGGGGATAAAGCAGACCTTCATGACCTCGTTGACGCGCGGGTCGTTGTTGATGACATCGGCCACGGAGTTAATAAGGCGGATGGTCTCCTTGGCAAAGGTGTAGCTCGAGGCAGCCTTGCCGCTAAAGATGAAGGTCGTCGGCGTCACGTGGAAGTTGGGATCGGTGATGCGACGGTTGTAGATGTCCATCACCTTCATGATGTTCATGAGCTGGCGCTTGTACGCATGGAAGCGCTTAACCTGAACATCGAAGACGGTGTTGGGGTCAATGACCAGACCGGTCTCGGCCTTAACGTAGGCGGCCAGGCGCTCCTTGTTGGCGCGCTTGGAGGCACCCACGGCCTTCAGGAACTCGGTGTCGTTCTGGAACTCCTTGAGTTTCTCCAGCTCAAAGGCGTCCTTTAGCCAGCCATCGCCAATGGCCTCGGTCACGAGCTTGGCATAGGTGGGGTTGGCCTCGGCAAAGAAGCGACGGTGCGAGATGCCGTTGGTCTTGTTGTTGAACTTCTCGGGCGTCAGGGCATAGAAGTCCTTGAGCACGATGTTCTTGATGATGTCGGAGTGGATCTTGGCCACGCCGTTGACGCTGTGGCTGCAGATCACGGACAGGTTGGCCATGCGAATCTCACCGTCCCATAGGATGGCGGTCTGGCGCAGACGCTCCTGCCAGCCCTCCTGCGTGGTGTCGAACGACTCGTGCCAACGACGGCTGATCTCGTCGATGATCTGGTACACGCGGGGGAGGAGCTTGGAGAACGTGCCGATGGGCCACTTCTCCAGGGCCTCGGGCAGGATGGTGTGGTTGGTGTAGCTCACGACCTGCGTCACGATGTTCCAGGCGTCGTCCCACTCGAGTTTCTTCTCGTCGATGAGGATGCGCATGAGCTCGGGGCCGCACATGGCAGGGTGGGTATCGTTGGTATGGATGGCCACAAACTGCGGCAGCAGCTCCCAGTTCGCGCCGTGCTCCTTCTCAAAGGTGTCGAGCAGGCTGTAGATGCCGGCCGAGGCAAACAGGTACTCCTGCTTTAGGCGCAGCAGACGGCCGTGCTCGCCGGCGTCGTTGGGGTAGAGGATGGCGCTGATGGCCTCGGCCTCGGCGCGCTCGGCATCGGCCAGGGCGTAGTCGCCGCGGTTGAAGGCCTCAAGGTCAAAGTGCTCCTCGACCGGCTCGGCAGCCCAGACGCGCAGCTTGTTGACGGTCTCGCCGGCATAGCCCACGACGGGGATGTCATAGGGGACGGCCAGGATATCCTGCGTGTCCACCGTGCGGTAGAACGTGCGGCCGTTCTCCTCAAAGCCCTCAACATGGCCACCAAACTTAATGGTCACGGCCTTGTCCTGACGACGGACCTCCCAGGGATAGCCGTGGGTGAGCCACTCGTCGGTGGCCTCGACCTGGCTGCCGTTGACGATCTCCTGCTTAAACAGGCCGTAGCGGTAGCGCATGCCGTTGCCGTAGCCGGCAATGCCCTCGGCTGCCATGGAATCCAGGAAGCATGCGGCCAGACGGCCCAGGCCACCGTTGCCCAGTGCCGGATCGGGCTCCTGGTTCTCGATGACGGACAGATCAAAGCCCATGTCGTCGAGCGCCTCGGCGACCATGTCGCGCACGCCAAAGTTGAGCAGGTAGTTGTCGAGCAGGCGGCCGATCAAAAACTCGATCGAGAAGTAGTACACGCGCTTTTTGCCCTCGGCGGTGGCGCGGGCGTCACTCTTGGTGGCGACGGTGCGCGCCTTCTCGGCCACGAGCTTGGCCAGGGCGTTAAAGCGGTCGAGGTCGCTGGCGGCCTCGATGCTCTTGCCGCTGATGCTCATGACGGCATTGCGATAGAGCTCGGTAAACTCCTGCTTGTTGTCGAAGATCTTATTCATACGTTCCTTTCCCCCGGGAGTTGTTCCCCAGAACGGTTATGACATGTATCCTACGCCCACGCACGCGGGGCAGGTAATTACAGCTGTAACGGCTTTGTTACGCATCCTTGGCAGACGGCTTAACAGAAGCAGACTTGGCCTTGGGAGCAGCCTTTTTAGCAGCTGCCGTCTTGGTCGTGGTGGACTTGGCCGGAGCCTTGGCGGCAGACTTGGCAGCCTTCGCCTTAGCCGGAGCCTTCTTAGTAGCAGCCGCGGTCTTGGGCTCCTCGACCACCGGCGGCTTATAGCTGCTGAGACCGCGGCGCTTAAGAACCACGCCTGCCAGGCCGGGCACCTTGATCTCGATGGAGTCCATCTGCCCGTTCCAGGGATAGGGCTCACTCGAGCAGGTGTAGGGCTCCTCACCTGCATAGCCGCTGCCACCGAACTCGGGACGGTCGGAATCAAAGATGACCTCCCAGTCACCCTCGCGCGGCACGCCTACGCGGAAGCTCTCGTAGCTCGCCGGGTCAAAGTTGATCAGGATCACCAGGTCGTCATCGACGTCCTCGCCCTGGCGCACAAAGCTCACGATGGACTGTTTAGAGTTGTCCGCGTCAATCCAGGTAAAGCCGTCGTCGGTGTAGCCACGCTCGTATAGTGCGGGCTCGGCGGTATACAGGTGGTTGAGCGCCTTGATAAACGCCTGATGATGACGGTGGGTCTCGTACTCCTCGGTCAGGAACCACTGGATGGACTCGTAGTAGCGCCACTCAATAAACTGGCCGATCTCGTTGCCCATAAAGTTGAGCTTGGCGCCGGGGTGCGTCATCTGGTAGAAAGCCAGCGTGCGCAGGCCGGCAAACTGACGCCACCAGTCGCCTGGCATGCGGCCGATGAGCGAGCACTTGCCGTGCACGACCTCGTCGTGGCTCAACGGGCAAATAAAGTTCTCGGTAAAGGCGTACATGATGGAGAACGTGAGCAGGCCGTGGTTGCCGGGGCGCCACGGAAAATCGGTCTGCATGTAGTGCAGGGTATCGTTCATCCAGCCCATGTCCCACTTGTAGTGGAAACCCAGGCCGCCGTCCTGCGGCGGATAGGTCACGAGCGGCCAAGCGGTGGACTCCTCGGCCATCATCATCACGTCGGGGTAGTGCGCCTCTACGGCGCAGTTGACCTGGCGGATAAACGCGCTGGCGTCCAGGTCTTCCTCGGTACCGTACTTGTTGAACTTCTTTTGGCCTGGATCGTCGATGCCAAAGTTGAGATACAGCATGCTGGACACGCCGTCCATGCGAATGCCGTCTACGTGGAAGTTCTCGAGCCAGTACAGCACGTTGGAGACCAGGAAGGAGCGGACCTCGCCGCGGGCGAAGTCAAACTTGTGCGTGCCCCAGTTGGGGTGAATCTCGTGCTCAAACAGCATGTGGCCGTTAAAGGTGGCAAGACCGTGGGAGTCGGCGCAAAAACCGCCGGGCACCCAGTCCATGATCACGCCAATGCCCGCCTCATGGCACGCATCGATAAAGTGCATGAGCTGCTGCGGGTCGCCATAGCGCGACGTGGCGGCGTAGTAGCCAGTCGTTTGGTAGCCCCAGGAGCCATCGAAAGGATGCTCCATAAGCGGCATGACCTCGATATGCGTGTAGCCCATATCTTGCACGTAGTCCACGAGCTCAACCGACAGGTCGTCGTAGGTGTAAAACTCACCACGCTGCGCGGGGAAGGGATCCATGGGGCCGGGGTAGTTGCCGTACTCGTCGGGCTCGCCCTGCGGCGCGTCGCCGTGGCGCTTCCACGAGCCAATATGCACCTCGTAGATGTTAAGGGGCTGCGACATGTGGTTGTGGGCAGCGCGGCGCTTGAGCCACGCGGCGTCGTTCCACTTGTAGCCATCGAGGGTCCACAGCACGCTGGCGGTACCCGGAGGGCACTCGGCCTTAAAGGCATACGGATCGGCCTTGTAGAGCTTTTCGCCCTCGTAGGTCTCGATGAGGTATTTATAGAGCTGGCCCTGCTCGGCGCCAGGAATAAAGCCTTCCCAAATAGCGCTCGTATGCACGGGCACCAGCGGGTTGGCTTGCTCATCCCAGTCGTTAAATTCACCAATGACGTGGACGCTCTTTACGTCGGGCGCCCAAACGCAAAAACGCCAGCCGCGCGTACGGTTCTGCGTGTCGGGATGCGCGCCCATCTTTTCCCAGCTGCGCTCCCACATCCCAATGCCAAACAGGTAGACATCGTCCTTGGAGAGTTCCGGTGCGTGCGGAGCCGGTTTGCGGGTTGCGGGCTTTTTAGCCGTTGGCTTTAGCTTTGTATCGCTCACGTTTGATCCCATCATGACGCGGCAGCGTGTTGCCTTGGTGACTAGATGCGAAAGGTCCAAGGCTGCACGAATCGAGGGGACGGCGAAGTTTCTGTGATTCGTTCCACCTCGCGTGCTCGGTGGATCTTTCGGCAGAAACTACGATAACACCTGTGCGTTAGTTTTATGGACGAAAGCGGATTTGCGAGGGCGTTTAATCGGTAAGCGACATGTTTATACCACTGGCAGAATTGCCGTGGTAAAACTCTTGACAGTTTTACCAATTTGGGTTTCAAAAATGTTAGGCTGACGTTTGGTAAAACGTTTTTAGCAGGATGTTTACCATTTGATATCGAAAGGTTCGTTTATGCCCTATACCGCCACTCCCAAGGTTGCTTTTATTTTCGATTGCGATGGCACCTTGGTTAATAGCACACCCGTTTGGGCTTATGCCCAGCCCGAGTTATTGCACCGCCACGGAGTTGACGTGACGGTCGACGATTTTGCCCAGTTTGAGCATCTTTCGCTCGAGGACGAATGCCAGGCCTACCACGACACATGGGGTATTGGCGTGAATGGCGAGGAGCTGTATCGCGAGCTTGGTGAGATTTTGATCGATGGGTACTCTAAGGTGCCGCCGCGCGAGGGGCTCCTGGCATTTTTGGAGCAGGCGAAGGCGGCGGGCATTGCCATGTGCGTGGCCACGTCTACGCCGGCCGAGCTGGTTAAGTCTGCGCTTGCGGGCGCCGGGCTCGATGCTTACATGGAGTTTGTTACCACGACGGGCGAGGCGGGACGTTCCAAGCAGTTCCCCGATGTGTACGAGCTGGCGCTGCGCCGCCTGGAGGAGCGTCATGGGTGCAAGTTTGAGAGCTCTTGGGTGTTTGAGGACGCCGTCTTTGGCCTAAAGAGCTCTGGAGTCGCCGGCTTTAAGCGTGTAGGTATTTATGACCCGCACGGCCGCATGAAGCGCGACGACGTGCGCGCCAACTGCGACATCTTTATCGACAGTTACGAGGAGCTAGATCTGGCCCGCTTGCTTTCGTTTGAGGGCTAGGTGAGGGCCGTGGCTTGCAAAGTACTTGTAGTCTGCGGCTCGCCCGTGGTGGCGAGCGCGGATCTGTTGCGTAGGCTAGCGGGGGAGTGCGACCACGTTGTCGCCGTGGACCGCGGGCTGGATGCGCTGCTGGGCGCGAGACTGGGCTGCGACGTATATGTGGGGGATGCCGACACGGTGAGTGATGCGGGTCGTGCGTTGATCGAAGCCGCCACCGACTTTGAAGTTGAGCGCCACGACCCGTACAAGGACTATACCGATCTTGCGTTGGCACTCGATTCCGTCCGCCGTCGCTGGCCGGGTGCCGAAGTGGTTGCGACCTGCGCAACCGGCGGCCGTCCGGATATGGCGCTTTCTGTACTGGGGTTGCTTGCAGGCTACGATGACGCCCCAGTCTGGATTGCCGAGGACAAGGTGGTCTCCCGCATCCTTCGCGCAGGCGAATCATGGGCCATCGAGGGCGCCGAGGGCAAGACATTCTCCATCATCGCCATTGCCCCCAACACCAAGGTAAGCGAACACGGCTTGGAGTGGGAACTAGATCACGCCCCCTTGGGCTTGTTAGCCGACACGGGCATCAGCAACGTCGTCAGGTCAACCGCAAAGATTACCGTCCACCAAGGAACTGCAATAGCGTGTTTGTTACGTGAGGGTTTTATCGGGACGGTGGGTTAATTGACTGATTTTGCCAAAGTCAAAATCAGTCAATTCAGCCCCGCCCCAGGAAAACCCGTAAGAAATAGTTTCAACAAAAACCTCTTGCATCAAAGAAAGTCTTCCCCTATAGTATCTCCTCGTCACGGGGGCGTAGCTCAGCTGGGAGAGCGCTTGACTGGCAGTCAAGAGGTCAGGGGTTCGATCCCCCTCGTCTCCACCATTGTGAATGTAAGGCCACTCAATTGAGTGGCCTTTTTTATTTTCAAGACTTTAGTCTGCTGGCCGCGCAGCGGCCAGCTTTAAACCACCCGCTACGCGGGTGGAGACAAACGGCTTTACAAAGCCGCCCCTCCGACCGATATTGACGATTGTTCAGGCCGTCAAGAATTCGAGTCGAAG
>DBFBGO010000031.1:0-25904 GCA_048201895.1 Collinsella sp.
TGGCAGTCAAGAGGTCAGGGGTTCGATCCCCCTCGTCTCCACCCGAGCATTGAATGAGGCTCCAACGCAAGTTGGGGCCTTTTTTCATATAGGCACACAAGGTCAAAGGCGGCACCATGATCCTCCTGGTCGACAAGATCGAAAAAAGCTTCGGCGCGCGCGTCCTCTTTAGTGGCGCGTCCTTCCAGATCAACCCCGGCGAGCGTTTTGCGCTCGTGGGACCCAACGGCGCCGGCAAAACCACCATGCTCAAAATCATCATGGGCATCGACAGCCCCGACGCTGGCCAGGTCCAGTACGCCAAGGACTGCCAGGTAGGCTACCTAGAGCAGGAAACCAACCTGGAGCAAAAGGACACCACCATCCTCGCCGAGGTCATGGCCGCTGCCAAGGAAATCCGCCGCATGGGCGAGCGCGCCAACGAGCTACAGGCCCAGATCACCGAGCTCTCCGAACAGGGAAAGGACGTCGACGCACTCCTTAACGAGTATGGCCAGGTCCAGGACCGCTTTGAGCACCTGGGCGGCTACGAGCTCGAGAGCAACGCCCGCAAAATCCTGTCCGGCCTGGGCTTTAAGGTCACCGACTTTGAGCGCCCGTGCTCCGAGTTCTCGGGCGGCTGGCAGATGCGTATCGCGCTTGCCAAGCTCTTCCTGCGCCACCCCGACCTGCTGCTTCTAGACGAGCCCACCAACCACCTGGACCTCGAGAGCGTCCAGTGGCTGCGCGGCTTTATCGCCAACTACGACGGCGCCGTCCTCATCGTCAGCCACGACCGCGCCTTCATGGACGCCTGCGTCGACCACGTCGCCGCACTCGAAAACCGTCGCGTGACCACCTACACCGGCAACTACAGCAGCTACCTTAAGCAGCGCGAGGACAACCTGGAGCAGATGCGCGCCAAGCGCGCTGCCCAGGAGCGCGACATCGCCCACATGCAGGTCTTCGTCGACAAGTTCCGCTACAAGCCCACCAAGGCCGCCCAGGCGCAGGAGCGCATTCGCAAGATCGAGCAGATCAAAAAGGAGCTCGTCATCCTGCCCGAGGGTCACAAGCACATCGACTTTAAGTTCCCCGATCCGCCGCGCTCCGGCGATATGGTCGTGGGCCTGGAGGGCGTCTCCAAGTCCTACGGCGACAAGCACATCTACAGCGGCATCGACCTCAAACTCTACCGCGGTGAACACGTGGCGCTCGTCGGCCCTAACGGCGCCGGCAAGTCCACGCTCATGAAGATCCTCGCCGGCCTGGAGCCGCCCACCACCGGCACCCGCGATCTGGGCACCAACGTGGGCGTGGCCTATTACGCCCAGCACGCGCTCGAGGGCATGACCGAGTCCAACACTGTCCTACAAGAGATCGACACCGTTACGCCCAAATGGACCGTGCCGCAGCAGCGCAGCCTGCTGGGCGCCTTCCTGTTTAGCGACAACGACGCAATCGAAAAGCAGGTACGCGTCCTCTCCGGCGGCGAAAAGGCACGCCTGGCGCTTGCCAAAATGCTCGTGGCCCCCGAGGCGCTCCTGTGCCTGGACGAGCCCACCAACCACCTGGACATCGACTCGGTGGACATGCTCGAGAACGCCCTGCAGAACTTCCCCGGCACCATCGTGCTGATCAGCCACGACGAGCACCTGGTACGCGCTGTGGCCAACCGCATCATTGACATCCGCGATGGCAAGGTCACGGTCTACGACGGAGACTACGACTACTACCTCTACAAGCGCGAGGACCTCGCAGCCCGCGCCGCCGCCGAAGCAGCAGGGGAGAGTACGCCGGCCGCGACCAAGGCAACCAAAGCCAGCGCCGCCCAGCCCGATGCGCCCGCCGCCGCTTCCAAGCCTGCCGAGGGCAAAAAGACCAAGGAGCAAAAGCGCGCCGAGGCCCAGGCCCGCGCTGCGCTCAACAAAAAGCTCAAGGGCGTGCGCAACCAGCTCAAGAAGATCGAGGCGGAGCTCGACAAAAAGCGCGCCCGCTATGACGAGCTTATGGAATTGATGGCCAGCGAAGAGCTTTATGCCGATCAGGATAAGTTCAACGCCGCGCTGGGGGAATATAACGGCCTTAAGCAAGAGCTGCCCAACCTCGAGGACGAATGGCTGGAGCTTTCCACCCAGATCGAAGAGGAGACCGCGCGTGAACTCTCGTAAGGCCACTGCCGTGGCGATGAGCATCATCGCCATCGCCTGTCGCATCTGCGGCATTTTTATGAGTGCGATGACCGTGCTGTTGTGCTTTAGCGGCCTGACCGCCAAGCTGCAGATCGTGGGCTTTGTCGTTGAGCTTTCGCGCGCGCTGCCGAGCGCCATCGCCGGATACGGCGTCATTACGTCGCCCTTTGGCGGCGTCTTCCGCCTGGATTACGCCATCGTGGCTGTCATCCTGTTTGTGGCCGACTACCTGCTCACGCGCGCTTCGCGCCGCGTCCGCTAGGGGAGCGCCATGTCCAGCAGCTACATCATGAACCTGCTCGCCAGTGCCGTCGCCGTCATCGTGGGCATCGTCATCCACGAGAGTGCGCACGCCGCCGCTGCCTGGGCTCTCGGCGACAAGACGGCCCGATCGCGCGGTCGTGTCTCGCTCAACCCGCTCAACCATATCGACCCGTTTGGCACCATCATCTTGCCGCTGCTCATGCTTGCCGCCGGCGGCCCGGTGTTCGCCTTCGCCAAGCCCGTGCCCGTCTACCTCAACAACCTCAAGCACCCCAAGCGCGACGAGGTCCTGGTGAGCGTTGCCGGCCCCGCATCGAACATCGCGCTCGCGTGTCTTGCCGCGGTCCTCATGCGCCTGGCATATGGCAGCCTCTACACCAGCATGTCCTTTGCCCTGGCGTCACAGATCATGAACTTCGGCGCCACCTTTATCGTGGTCAACCTGTCACTCGCGTTCTTCAACCTCATCCCGATCCCACCGCTCGATGGCTCGTCGATCATCGTGCCCTTCCTCAAGGGCAAGGCGCTCAACAACTACTACCATCTGCAGCAATACGCTATGCCCATCCTCATCCTGGTGCTGTACCTGCTGCCTACGTGGACCGGCATCGACGTAATCGGCCGCTATTTCGACGTTACCGTGTATCCGCTCGCTGAGCAGCTGCTCAACTTCGCAATCGCCGGCATCTAAGGTAAACTTACAGGTCGACCGTGCAAAACGGTCGCAACATGCACCCAAACCGCGCCGCGAAGGCGCCGTCAAAGGAGGTCGAAGATGTCGTATCGCGTGTCGACGCAGGTCTACAGCGGACCGTTCGACCTGCTGCTGCAGCTGGTAACCCGCCAAAAAGTAGATATCGGCGCCATCTCCATCAGCGAGGTGGCCGAGCAGTACCTTGCCGAGGCCGAGCGCATCGAGGCGCTGGACCTTGACGTGGCGAGCGACTTTTTGCTGGTCGCGGCAACCCTTTTGGACATCAAGGCTGCCTCTCTGGTGCCGCAGGAGGCCCCGCGCAAAGCCGATGACGACGATGACGAGTTCGACGAAGACCTCGAGGAGCTCAGCACGCTCGACGGCGACGCCTTGCGCGAGGTCCTGATCCAACGCCTGATTGCCTACAAACAGTTTAAAGGCGCGGCTGCGGCCCTCGGTGCCCGCATGCAGGCCGAAAGCCGCATGCACCCGCGTGTGGCCGGCCCCGACCCCGAGTTCTTGGGCCTCATGCCCGACTACCTGGCCGGCATCACCCTGCGCGGCCTCGCCGTCATCTGCGCCGACCTGGACGGCAAGCGCCAGACCTTCCTGCTGGAGGCCGAGCACGTGGCACCGCATCGCGTGCCGCTCGACCTGACGGTGGCCTCGGTCGACCGCTTTACCATGGCGCACCAAACCTGCGCCTTCCGCGAGCTGCTGGACGGCGACGCCACCACCGAGCAGCTCGTCGTCACCTTCCTGGCCATGCTTGAGCTCGCCAAGCGCGGCTCGCTCACGCTGAGCCAAGACGAGATCTTTGGAACCATCCGCATCAACCGCGTCGAGGGCGCCGAGGCCTACGTGCCCGGCGAGGGCCCCGAGCTCACCGAATAGGAGCCGCAACCATGTCAACCCTTTCCACGCTGGAGGCAAACAGCCTCAAAGGTGCCCTCGAGGCGCTGCTGCTGGTGTCGAGCGACCCGGTGAGTGCGCCCGCGCTGGCCGGCGCACTGGATATCGCCCCCGGCGAGTGCGCGTCGCTGCTCGCCGAGCTCAAGGTTGAGTACGAGGAGGCCAACCGCGGCTTTCAGCTGCGCGAGGTCGCCGGTGGCTGGCGCCTGTTTACACATCCCGCCTACCACGATGTGGTCGAGGCCTATGTGTTGAGCTGGGACACGCAAAAGCTGTCGCAGGCGGCGCTCGAAACCCTGGCCGTCGTCGCATACCACCAGCCCGTGACGCGCGAGGTGGTCAAGGGCATCCGCGGCGTCAACTCCGACGGCGTCATCGCGTCGCTCGTGGACAAGGGTCTAGTGCGCGAGCTCGGCCGCGATCCCCAGCGCGGTCAAGCCATCATCTACGGCACGACCAACGCCTTCTTGGAAAAGTTCGGTCTGCGCTCCACCCGCGACCTGCCCGATCTGGAGCAGTTTGCCCCCGACGAGCTGTCGCGCCAGTTTATCCGCGAGCGTCTAAGCGGCCGCAGCATTCAGTCCACGCTCGAGGAGCAGGCCGAAGATCTGGACGAAGAGCGCGAACTGCTCGATACCGATGTTGAAGATGTTGAGGCACTCGAGGACTTTGAGACCCTGGTCGTCGACGAGACCTCGGAGGATATGCATGACGAGGACTAACGAAGTAGGGGAGACGCGCGCCATGGGCAACGCAGTGCCCGCAACCGACGCCCAGCCTGTCTACCCGCACACCATGCGCCTGCAGCGCTTTTTGGCGCGCGCGGGCGTTGCGAGCCGCCGCGGGTCGGAGGACCTGATGACCGCCGGACGCGTGACCGTCAACGGTCAGGTCGCGACCGAGCTGGGCACCAAGGTCGACGTCGACCGCGACCATATCGAGGTCGACGGCATGCCCGTCAAGCTCAACCAGGGCGCCGTGTACTTGATGCTCTACAAGCCGACCGGCTACCTCACCACCATGAGCGACCCGCAGGAGCGCCCCTGCGTGGCCGACCTGGTACCGCGCAACCGCTTTCCGGGGCTCTTCCCGGTGGGCCGCCTGGACCGCGACACCACGGGCCTTTTGCTCTTTACCACCGACGGTGATCTGTCGCAGGACCTGCTGCACCCCAGCAAGCACGTCTACAAGACCTATCAGGCGCTCGTGGACGGCCACCTGACCGATCGCGACTTAGAACCGCTCCGCCGCGGCATCGAGCTCGACGATGGCGTCTGCCAGCCGGCAATCTGCCGCGTCATCACCGCACGCGAGGCCGAGGCCGTAGCTCCCCAGGGGGTTAAGCCCGGTACCACCGCCGTGGAGGTCATCATCCGCGAGGGTCGCAAGAATCAGGTTAAGCGCATGTTGAGCAAGATTCACCACCCGGTAATTCGTCTGCATCGCTGCAACTTTGCCGGCCTGGAGCTCAAGGATGTGGCCAAGGGCTCGTGGCGCGAGCTCACCGACCGCGAGGTGCAGATCCTCAAGGCCGGCGGTATCCCACCCAAGCAGGCGAGCGCCAAACGCGGTGGCAAGCCTCAGGAAACCCTCGCCAGCCGCACGCGTCATCACGGCAGCCACGGCTCCGCACCCAAGCGTAACACCTACCGTGAGCGCTACACGGGCTAGGCAACCCGCCGCGCCCCAACGCCCGCGAACCATACCAGCACGTCACCCATCGAAAGGAAGCATTGCATGATCGTCGCCATCGACGGCCCCGCCGGTTCCGGCAAGTCCACCATCGCCAAGGAGATCGCCCGCCAGCTGGGCTTTAACAAGCTCGACACGGGCGCTATGTACCGCGCCGTCACCTTCGCCGCGCTCGACCGTGGCATCGATTTGGACGACGAGGCGGCCATCGACGCCCTCGCCGAGCAGATCGAGATTCGCTTTACCAACGGCACCGGCGAGGACACGCGCCTGACCATTGACGGCCAGGACGCTTCGGCCGCCATCCGCACCCCGCAGGTCGACGCCAACGTGTCCAAGGTCTCGGCCTATCCGGGCGTGCGCGCCGCCATGCTCATCCACCAGCGCCGCGCCGCCGAGGACCGCGATATCGTGGCTGAGGGTCGCGACATCGGTACCGTCGTGTTCCCTAACGCGCAGGTCAAGGTCTTCCTGACCGCCGACCCGCGTGAGCGCGCCCGCCGCCGCGTGCTGCAGCGTCACCAAAACGACGCCCAGCCGCTCACGTCCGAGCAGCTCGAAGCCGAGGTCGACGAGACCCTCGACGCCCTTAAGCAGCGCGACAAGCTCGACAGCAGCCGCGAGGTCGCCCCGCTCGTGCCCGCCGAGGACGCCGTGCACGTCGACTCCACCGCCCACACCATCGATGAGGTCGTCTCGATAATCGAGGACCTCATCAACCAAAGGAGGTAGCCCATGCGCCTGTTTAAGCAGACGCCCGAGGATTATTACAACGCTCCTTACGCAGAGTTCCCCGTGCTCATCCGCGGCACCGTCGCCGTAGTCATGGCCATCCTTTGGGCCTTCTCCAAGCTCATGTGGCGCTGGAAGGTCGAGGACGCTGACCTTCTGTTTGAGCGCCAGGAAGGCCGCGGCAGCGTGGTCATCTGCAACCACACCTCGATGGCCGAGCTCTTGGCCGTGGAGACGGCGCTGTTCTTTGGGGGGCGCCGCATTCGTCCCATCTTTAAGTCCGAGTTCGCCAAGAGCAAGATTGTGCGTTGGGCCTTTAGCCGCGTCGGCGGTATCCCCGTCGAGCGCGGTACCGCCGACATGAAGTGCCTGCGCGCCGCCCAGCATGCGCTGCAGCGCGGCGAGGACGTCCTGATCTTCCCCGAGGGCACGCGCATCCGCTCGCGCGAGATCAAGCCCGAGGTCCACGGCGGCTTTGCGCTCATTGCCCAGATGGGCAAGGCGCCCGTCAACCCGCTCGCTATCTGCGGCTGGTCCGATATTACGCCTGCGGGCAAAAAGCTCATGCGCCCTAAAAAGTGCTGGATCCGTGCCGGCAAGGCCATCTCGCTATCCGATGCACCGGCCGAGCTCAAGCGCAAGGAGCGCCTGGCATGGTTTGAGTCCGAGGCCATGAACCGCGTCTACGCTATGCGCGACGACCTGCGCGCCGAGCATCCGGGAAGGCTCTAACCATGAGCGAGAACGTGACGAACACCGCCGCGACTGCGTTCGACCAGGCAACCGCGCTTACCATCGAGATCGCCGCCCACGCCGGTACTTGCTACGGCGTACAGCGTGCGCTCGATATGGCGCTAGCCGCCGCGCCGCAGGCAGGGGAGTGCACTCAGGTCCATACCTTGGGTCCGCTCATCCATAACCCCATCGTGGTGCGCGAGCTTGCTGAGGCAGGCGTTGGCCTGGCTGAGAACCTGGACGACGCCGCATCGGGCACCGTAATCATTCGCGCGCACGGAGTGGTGCCGCAGGTAATCGATGCCGCTCGCGAGCGTGGCCTTAACGTCGTCGACGCCACCTGCCCTTACGTGAAGAAGGTCCATATGGCAGCCGAGCGCCTGGTGCGCGAGGGCTACCGCGTGGTGGTCGTAGGCGAGCCAGGTCACCCCGAGGTGGAGGGCATCCTGGGCCACGCCGGCACTGATGCGCAGGTCGTGAGCTGTGCCGCCGACGCCAACGCCTTGTCGTTCAAGGGCAAGGTAGGCCTCGTCGTGCAGACCACCCAGACCGCGCAGAACCTCGCCGAGGTCGTGGCAGCTATCACCCCGCGCGTGCAGGAGCTGCGTGTGATCAACACCATCTGCGCCGCCACGAGTGAGCGTCAACAGGCAGCAGCCACACTTGCCAACCGCTGCGACTGCATGGTCGTGGTGGGCGGCAAGAACTCGGGCAACACCCGCCGCCTGGCGCAGATTTGCGCAGACGCCTGCGAGCGCACGTATCACATCGAGGAAGCTTCCGAGCTCCAGGCCGCGTGGTTTACCGACGCTCACCACATCGGCATCACCGCCGGAGCCTCCACCCCGCAAGAACACATCGAGCGCGCCGTCGAGCGCATCAAGGAGCTTTGCCGCTAACCATGGACCAGACCGTACCCGCATACGCCGCCGAGGTGGCCGATTACGGGCGCAGCCGCGACCCCGAGCCGGGTGAGGGCGCGCTCGTAAAGAACGTGCGTCCCGAATCGCCCGCATGGGATGTGGGTATCGAGCCGGGCATGCGCGTGCTCACGGTCAACGGTGAGGCGCTCACCGACATGATCGTATGGCTTTGGGAGGCCGACGACGACACCGTTGATTTGGAGGTATTCGACCCGCGCGACGGCACCGTCACCTCCGTCGAGCTCGACCGCTTCCCAGGAGAGGACTGGGGTCTTGAGTTCGATGGACCCATCTTCGATGGCATGCGCACCTGTGTGAACGCCTGCGTGTTCTGCTTTATGACCATGCTGCCCAAGGGCGGCCGCTCCACGCTCTACATCCGCGACGATGACTATCGCCTGAGCTTTTTGCAGGGCAACTTCGTCACACTCACGAACCTCACCGACGAAGATGTTCAAAACGTCATCCAACGCAACATGAGTCCCATGAACGTGTCGGTCCATGCTGTGAGCCCCGACGTCCGCCGCCGCATGATGGGCCGCAACGCCCAGCGAGGCATGGACGTACTCGAAGCCATCATGGCCGCCGGCATCGAAATTCACGCGCAGATCGTGTTGTGTCCCGGCATGAACGACGGCGAGGAGCTGGAAAAGACTCTGCGCTTTTGCGAGGAGCACGAGCAAATCACAAGCCTGGGCATTGTGCCGCTCGGTTTTACCAAGCACCAAAACCGCTTTAGCTGGTCATACAGCGACAAGCCCGAGCTGGCACGCGAGACCATCGCCATGATTCGACCGTTCCAGGACCGCGCCTATGAGCGCTTTGGCCGCCACACCTTCCAGATGAGCGACGAGTTCTATCTGGACGCCGGCATCGATCCTCCCGAGGCAGACTTTTACGACGGTTACCCGCAGTACTACGACGGCATCGGCATGATCCGCTCGTATCTGGACGAGACCGACGACGTGCTTGCCGCCGATGCCTCGCGACTGGCCCGCGTCCGCGAGGCCATCGCCACTCGCAGCCAGCACCTGCTGTGCCTCTCGGGCGCCAGCGCACGCGACACCGTGGCACGTTTCGTGGAATCGCCGCAGGGACTCGCCGGCACCGTCACGGCCATCAAGAATCGCTACTTTGGCGGCAACGTGGACGTGACCGGCCTCATCGTCGCCTGCGACATTCTGGAACAGCTGCCCCAAGATCTGTCGGGGGTTATGCTCTTTGTGCCTAAGCTCATGTTCAACGCTGACGGCATGACGCTTGACGAGTATCATCGTGACGATTTACTCGCAAGCCTTACCAGTCGCGGCGCCGAGGTTCATGTGGTGTCGACCATGCCGCATGAGCTGCTCGATACCCTGGAGCACATCCTTGGCATTGTGCCCGCGGACTCTAACATTTCCACTGACCCTACCCATTAAAGGAGTGCAGATGAAACCTATCGTCGCCGTCGTCGGACGCCCCAACGTGGGCAAGTCCACGCTCGTTAACCGCCTGGCCCAGACCTCGGACGCCATCGTCCACGAGTCTCGCGGCGTTACGCGCGACCGCTCGTATCACACGGCCGATTGGAACGGCCGCGAGTTCACCATCGTCGACACGGGCGGTATCGAGCCGCTCAAGAGCGATGACGTCTTCGCCACGTCCATTCGCGACCAGGCCCTCGCTGCCGCCGAGGAAGCCGCCGTCATCCTGTTTGTGGTCGACGGCCGCACCGGCGTTACCGAGGAGGACGAGTCGGTCGCCCGCATGCTCAAGCGCTGCGACAAGCCGGTCTTTCTGCTGGTGAACAAGCTCGACAACCCCGATCGCGAGAACGACAGCATCTGGGAGTTCTATTCGCTCGGCATCGGCGAGCCCACGCCGCTCTCGGCCCTGCACGGCCACGGCACGGGCGACCTGCTCGACGACATCGTGGCCCTGCTTCCCGAGGAAGAGGACGAAGTCGCCGACGAGTTCCCCGATGCGCTGAACGTGGCCATCATCGGCCGCCCCAACGCCGGTAAGTCCTCGCTGTTCAACCGCATCCTGGGCGCCGACCGCTCCATCGTGTCCAACATTGCCGGCACCACGCGCGACGCCATCGATACGGTCGTCGAACGCAACGGCAAGCACTACCGCATGGTCGACACCGCGGGCATCCGTAAGAAGAGCACCGTGTACGAGAACATCGAGTACTACTCCATGGTCCGCGGCCTGCGCGCCATCGACCGCGCCGACGTGGCGCTGCTCGTCGTCGACGCCTCCGTGGGCGTCACCGAGCAGGACCAGAAGGTCATGGGCCTTGCCATCGAGCGCGGCTGCGCCATCGTGGTGCTGCTCAACAAGTGGGACCTGCTCGACGACGACCGCAAGCGCGAGGCCTGCATTGAGACCATCGACCGCCGTCTGGGCGTCATGGCTCCCTGGGCCCAGTACCTGCGCATCTCTGCCCTCACTGGCCGCAGCGTCGAAAAGATCTGGGCGATGGTCGACGCCGCCGAGAAGACGCGCTCGCAAAAGATCAGCACCTCGCGCCTCAACACGTTCCTCACCGACCTGCGCGAGTTCGGTCATACCGTGGTGGACGGCAAGCGCCGCCTGCGCATGCACTACGTGACCCAGACGGGCGTCAACCCGCCGACGTTCACGTTCTTCGTCAACCACAGCGATCTGGTCAACGACACCTATCAGCGCTACATCGAGAACCGCATGCGCTCGACCTTCGACTTTGCCGGCACACCCATTCGACTCTTCTTTAGGAAGAAGGAGCAAAAGGATGCATAATCCGATTCTGCTGACCGCCATCTGCGCCGTGGTCTCGTTCTTTATCGGAGCGATTCCGTTTGGCCTTATCCTGGGCCGCGTGTTCAACCACACCGACATTCGCAAGGCGGGCTCCGGCAACATCGGCACCACCAACGCGCTGCGTGTGGCCGGCCCCAAGGTGGCCGCACTCACGCTGCTGCTCGACTGCCTTAAGGGCGCCATCTGCGTCCTTATCGCGCGTCCGCTCATTGCGAGCGTGGGCTATGGCTTCCCCGTGAGCATTATGGCTCCCGGTGCCGCCGGCGACTGGATGCTCGGCGTCATTTGCCTGGCTGCGGTGTGGGGCCATATCTTCTCGCCCTACCTCAACTTCCATGGAGGCAAGGGTATCGCCGTGGGTCTGGGCGTTATCCTCGCCTGGTACTGGCCCATTGGTCTGTCGCTGCTGGGCATGTTTATCGTGGCCGTCGCCATCACCAAGTTCGTGTCGGTGGGCTCGCTTGCCGCGGCCATCGGTCTTCCCATTGCCGCTTGTGCGGTCTTTCCGCACAGCAGCCTAGGACTTAAGTTTTGCATGGCGATGATCGGCATCACCGTGGTGTGGGCTCATCGTGCGAACATCAAAAAGCTCATGACCGGTAAGGAGTCCAAGCTCTCGTTTACCAAGCGCGTCACCGAGCCCGACGATAAGTAGGAGAGAGTCATGAATGTTGCGCTGATTGGCTCTGGCTCCTGGGGAACCGCCGTCGCCGGCCTTGCCGCCGCGCGAGCCGAGCGCGTGACCATGTGGGCCCATAGCGAGCAGACGGCCGCCGGCATCAATGGCGAACACCGCAACCCCCGCTACCTTGTGGGCTACGAGCTGCCCGGCAACGTCGTCGCCACGACCGAGCTCGTGCAGGCGCTCGACGGCGCCGAGGCCATCATCTTTGCCGTTCCTTCGACGCACCTTCGCAGCGTGTGCCACCAGGCCGCGCCCTTTATCGCCGCCGATACCCCGGTGCTCTGCCTCACCAAGGGCATTGAGCCCGAGTCCGGCCTGCTCATGAGCGAGGCCATCGCCAGCGAGATCGGCAACGAGGCGCGCGTGGCGGCCCTCTCGGGCCCCAACCATGCCGAGGAGATCTGCCGCGGTGGACTTTCTGCCGCCGTCATCGCCAGCAAAGATCCGCAGATAGGGGAGACCTTTAAGGACCTGCTCCTATCCACAGCCTTCCGCATCTACCTGTCGCAGGACATGACCGGCGTCGAGGTTTGCGGCGCTATGAAAAACGTCATCGCTATCGTGTGCGGCATTTCCGCCGGTTCTGGTGCGGGCGACAACACGCTTGCCCTCATCATGACGCGTGGTCTGGCCGAGATCAGCCGTCTGGTACACGCCCGCGGTGGTCAAGCTATGACCTGCATGGGACTTGCCGGCATGGGCGACCTCATTGCCACCTGCACCTCGGAGCATTCGCGCAACCGCACCTTTGGCTACGAGTTTGCCCACGGCGTGTCGCTCGACGAGTACCAGACGCGCACGCATATGGTTGTCGAGGGCGCCGTCGCGGCCCGCAGCGTGAGCGAGCTTGCCCGTTCACTGGGCGTAGACATTCCGCTCACCTTTGCCGTGGAGCAAACGCTCTACAACGGTGTTACTTTGGATAGGGCGCTCGAGATTCTTACCGATCGCGTCCCTTCTCAAGAGTTCTACGGACTCACCGACTAGCGCAGAAAGGCTTCTACCATGGGTTCCATCAAAATCGCTCCGTCTGTCCTTTCGGCCGACATGGCCAACCTCAAGGGCGAACTCGACAAGATCGCCGGTGCCGACTACGTGCACTTCGACGTCATGGACGGTCACTTTACCGGCAACCTCACCTTTGGCGTCGACATCCTCAAGGCCGTCAAGCGCTCCACCGCTGTACCGGTCGACGCGCACCTGATGGTGTCGAACCCCGACGAGACCGTTGATTGGTACGCCGACGCCGGTGCCGACATGATCACCGTGCACTACGAGGCTTCCACGCACCTGCACCGCACGCTCACGCATCTGCAGCAGCGCGGCATCAAGGCCGGTGTGGTGCTCAACCCCGCCACCCCCGTGTGCGTGCTCGAGAGCATCATCGACGTCGTCGATATGGTGCTGCTGATGAGCGTGAACCCCGGCTTTGGCGGCCAGAGCTTTATCCCGGGCACCATCGCCAAGCTCCACGAGCTCAAAGCCATGTGCGAGCGCCACGGCGTGTCGCCCATGATCGAGGTCGACGGCGGCATCTCTTCCAAAAACATCGCCGAGGTCGTCAAGGCCGGTGCCGATGTCCTGGTGGCCGGCTCCGCCGTATTTAAGTCCCAAGATCCCGCTGCCGAGGTTGCGCTGCTGCAGAAGCTGGGCAACGAGGCCGCACAGGAGGCATAAACCCTTATGATCGCAGGTCAAAACCGCATACCCGTTAATCTTGACTATGCCGCCTCGACGCCCATGCGCGCCGAGGCGCTCCTTGCGCAGCGCGAGTACGACGACAGCGAGCTTGCCGGCGTCAACCCCAACTCGCTACACTCGCTTGGCCGCAAAGCCGCCGCGCGTCTGGAGGTTGCACGTCGCGAGATTGCCCGCAGCTTTGGCGCACGCGTCCGCCCGTCCGAGATTGTCCTGACCAACGGCGGCACCGAAGCCAACCAGCTGGCGCTGCTCGGTCTTGCCGAGGGCGCTCGTCAGCGCGATCGCAAGCGCGATCGTGTAATCGTGTCGGCCATCGAGCACGATTCGATTCTGGACAACCTGCCGCTGCTGCGTGCCGCCGGATTTACCGTCGACCTGGTGCAGCCCTGCCGCATGGGCTACATTGAGCCTGCCGCGCTGAGCGACTTGCTCGGCGACGACGTCGCGCTCGTGAGCATTATGGTCGCCAATAACGAGACCGGTGTGGTGCAGCCTATCCGCGAACTTGCCGCCGCCGCGCACGCCGCGGGTGCCCTGTTCCATACCGACGCCATCCAGGGCTACTTGCATATTCCGCTCGATGTCACCAAGCTGGGCGTCGATGCTATGACCGTTGCCGCGCACAAGATTGGCGGTCCTGTGGCCTCCGGCGCGCTCTACCTTAAGAACCGAACGCCGCTGCGTCCGCGCATCTTTGGCGGTGGACAGGAAGCCGGCCGTCGCGCTGGCACGCAGGACCTGCGCACGCAGCTGGCCTTCGCCGCTGCCGCCTCCGCGCTGTTGCCGAATGTTGCCAAGGAGCGCGCAACGCTGCAGGCCTTATCCGACAAACTTTACGCCACGCTTACGGCTCATCCGCGTATTCATGCCACCATGGGCGACTACGCGCAGGCTGACCGTCTGCCCGGCATGGTATCGATCTACATTGACGGCATGGACTCCGAGGAGCTCATCATTAAGCTCGACGCCGCCGGCTTTGAGGTATCGGCAGGCTCGGCGTGCTCCAGCGGCAGCATGGACCCGAGCCATGTTTTAAGCGCGATGGGCATCGGTCGCGAGCAGGCGCTGGGCGCCCTTCGCATCTCGTTCGATGACCGCGTGAATCCGGGCGATCTGGACGAGTTTGCCCAGACGCTGCTCTCGATCGTGGGTGCCGCATGATCGTCGCCAAGCTTGAGCGCGCGCTGCTGGCGCGCTACCCCAAGATGGACGCCGAGGGCTGGGATCATGTTGGGCTATCTGTGGGAGATCCCGCTGCTGAGATCACCGGTGTTGCCTGCGCGCTCGATGCGACCGAGGCTAATGTTCGCCGCGCACAAGAAGCCGGCGCCAACGTGCTGCTGACGCATCATCCTATATACATCAAGGCACCCGAGGCCTTTTGTCCGGCGGATGCCACGCGCCCCCAATGCAGCGCGGCACTCTACGAGGCAGCGCGTTGCGGCGTGAGCATCATATCGCTTCACACCAACCTGGACCGCTCGCTCGAGACGCGCACCTGCCTGAGCGAGCTGCTGGGTGCCGCACCCGTGAGCTCACTGGAGCACGTGGACGACCCCGAGTCCACCGGCCTGGGTGCACTCGCGACCCTCAACAACCCCTGTAGCCTGCGCGATCTCGCCGCCCGTGCCGCCACGGCATTTGGCAGCGACCCGCGTGTGTGGGGCGAAGCCGAGCACGCATGCCGAACCGTCGCTATTTTGGGCGGCTCCCTGGGCGACTTTGGAGAGCTCGCCATCGCCACGGGCGCAGATGTTGTCGTGACGGGCGAGGCGGGCTACCACGTGGCGCAAGACCTTGCCTTGCGTGGGCTACCGGTGATCTTGCTCGGCCACGACCGCTCCGAGGAGCCGTTCGTTGATATATTGATGAACTCTGCAGTTGACGCCGGGGTCGACCCCCGTCATGCGATTAAAATACTGAACCCTTGCCAATGGTGGACTGTGACAAAAGGAGAGAACTTATGAGCGCCGGCGCTACGCTACTCAAGCTGCAACAGATCGATTTGGAGCTCGCCCGCAACAAGAGCGAACTTGCCAATATGCCGGAGCTCAAGGAGCTCGCTTCCAAGCGCAAGACCTACGTTAAGCTCAAGTCCGAGATGACCAAGCTCTACGCCCAGCGCAAGGATCTTGACATTGAGCTCGACGATCTCAACACCACCGAGATTCAGACCAACAACGCCATCGAGGCTGCCAAGAAGCGCCACGTCGACGGTTCCGACTACCGCGAGGTACAGGACCTGGAGAACGAGCTCGCCACTCTGGCCAAGCGTCTGGACAAGATTGAGCACACCCGCAAGGACGTCGTTGTCGCTCATAAGGAGGCACTCGACCGCGAGACCCGCGCGCAGGCCATCATCGCCAAGTTCGAGGAGGGCGTTAAGGCCGATACCAAGGCCGCTCGCGCCAAGGCTGCCGACCTGCAGGCTCAGATTGACGCCGCCACTAAGGAGCGCACCGCGCTTGCTGCCACGCTGCCGGCCGACGTGCTCACCGACTACGAGCGTCTGCTCAAGCAGTTCCGCGGCCTGGCCGTCGAGACCATCCAGGGCAACATCCCCACGGTCTGCCACACCGCGCTGCAGGCATCGTCCATGAGCGACCTCAACCACGACGGCAGCGAGATTACGCACTGCCCGTACTGCCACCGCCTCCTGGTACTCCCCAGCAAGGAAGCCTAACGATGTCGGCGGCACCCAACAATTCAATGCAACTTGAGGGAAAAACGATCCTGCTGGGCATTACCGGCGGGATCGCCGCCTATAAGTCATGCAATATCGTGCGCCTGCTGCAAAAGCGCGGCGCGCGCGTCAAGGTCGTTATGAGCGAGCATGCCACGGAGTTTGTGGGCCCGCTCACCTTCCGTGCGCTCACCAACGAGCCCGTTGCTGTGGGCCTATTCGACGATCCCTCCGACCCCATCCACCACATTTCGCTTGCGAAGGAGCCCGATCTGGTGGTCGTGGCGCCCGCGACGGCTAATATCATCGCCAAGATGGCCAACGGCATCGCCGACGACCTCATCTCCACTACGCTGCTTGCGACGCCGCGACCCATCGTGATCGCGCCAGCCATGAACAACGGCATGTGGAAAGCGCCGGCTACACAGGCCAATATGACCACGCTGCGCGACCGTGGCGTGCGCGTGGTGGGACCCGGCAGCGGCTACCTTGCCTGCGGCGACGTGGACACGGGACGCATGAGCGAGCCCGAGGACATCGTCGAGGCTGTCTGTGAGGTGCTCAACCCCGCGCCTCAGGACCTGGCGGGCAAGCGCATCGTCATCACCGCCGGCCCCACGCACGAGCCGATCGACCCGGTGCGCTTCATTGGCAACCGTTCGTCGGGCAAGATGGGCATCGCCCTGGCGAGGGAGGCTGCTCGCCGCGGTGCCGAGGTCACGCTCGTGTTGGGACCGACATCGCTCGATGTGCCCGGCGGCATGGAATGCGTGCGCGTGCAGACCGCCGCAGAGATGCTCCAAGCGGCCCTGAACGCCTTCCAGACGACCGATGCGGCCATTTGCGCCGCTGCCGTCGCCGACTATACCCCGGCGGCCCCTGCAGACCATAAGCTCAAAAAGTCCAACGAACGCTTGGATCGAATCGAGCTTGTCGAGACGGTCGATATTTTGGCCGAGCTCTCGCGCCAGAAGGGCGAGCGATGCGTGATCGGATTTGCGGCCGAGACCGATAACGTTGTCGAGTACGCCGAGCGCAAATTGGCCCGCAAGGGCTGCGATGCCATTATCGCCAACGATGTCTCGCGCGCCGATTCGGGCTTTGGAACCGACACTAACAAGGCCTGGATTGTGAGCACAACGGGCACGCAAGAACTTCCCGTGCTAACAAAACCCCAGCTCGCAGATACAATTTTGGACTTGCTTCAAAATTTGTAAAAAAGTTCTTGCACAAGGCTAAAGTTTCGGGTTAATATACTCCCTGTTGCGAGTGAGAGCAGAGCAACAAACAAAAGCTTCGGGACGTGGCGCAGCTTGGTAGCGCACTTGACTGGGGGTCAAGGGGTCGCTGGTTCGAATCCAGTCGTCCCGACCAGAAGTTTGCAGGTCAGGCACCTAGTGCCTGACCTTTTTTGTTTTTAATCACCATGATTATTTTGCTTAAAGCAACAACGTTCCCGCTCGATTTGACTACCGAATCAAAACGTGTACATCAGCCACCAAAATCGACATTTTTCGACATGTTTGGAGGCTGATGTACACGAATGCGAAATCCCCCGCCTAATAGCGCCCTCCACATGTCTGGACTCTCTATGGCTGCGCTGGATAGACATCGCCGGAACGGGTATAGTATCGAAAGTTTTGTCGTTAACCAGCGGGGGAGTCCTGTGGGCATCAAAAAGAAGATCAAAAAGGAGCTTATCGGCACTTCCGATTACCCGTCGAATAAGATCTTTACGATCTCCAATTTCATCACCTTTACACGCCTGATCCTCACCCTGGTATTTCTGTACCTGTTTGTGACGGACAACAACCGCGTCATCGCCATCGTTATCTACGCCGTTGCCGCCTCCACCGACTGGATGGACGGTCAGATCGCCCGCATGACTAAGACGGTCTCGTGGCTCGGCAAGGTCATGGATCCCATTTGCGACCGCGCGCTGCTGTTCACCGGCGTACTTGGCTTGGTGGTCCGCGGAGAGCTGCCCATCTGGGTCTGTGTGCTCATTATTGGCCGCGACATCTATCTGGGCATCGGCACGCTTATCGTTCGTCATTATCACCGTCGCCCCATCGATGTCGTCTTTCCCGGAAAGATTGCCACAGCGCTGCTCATGACTGGTTTCTCGCTCATGCTGCTCGGTTTCCCCGTTATTGACGGCCTGCATCTTTTACCTTCATCCCTTACGGCCTTCCCGGGCCTCAACGGAAGCTCGGTGCCCCTCGGCATCTTCTTTGTGTACGTCGGCGTGATCTTCTCCATGCTCACGGCTGTCATCTACTCCATTAAGGGCGGAGCGGCCATTAAACAGGCTCTCACGCATCCCGAGGACGAGGACATCGACTTTCTGAACCCTGAAATCGAAGACTGATTCGTTGGGGTATGATTACGTACGGTTCATTATTTGCGGCACGTCCGCGATAAGTTAGGGGTTGTCATGGACAACATGGTTAACAATATGTCTCAGAATGATAAGACTGCTGAAGCTACCTGCGTATTCCGCGTGCCTTCAAGCGACGTCACCGTTCCCGACCTCATGGCCAACGTGCGCATCACCGCCCCCGTTCTGTCCATCGTCAAGGGTCCGCAGACTGGTGCCGCCTTTGAGCTCGAGGACGACGTGACCACCATCGGCCGCGATCCCGCGAACGGCATCTTCCTCAACGACATGACCGTTTCGCGCAGCCACGCGCGCATTATCCGCGAGGGCCTCGGCGCTCGCATCGAGGACCTGGGCTCGCTCAATGGCACCTGGGTCGACGGTGCTATCGTCAATGCAGCCCCGCTGCACGACGGTTCTTCCGTCCAGATCGGTACGTTTACGCTCATCTACCACGAGAGCACGCCGGAGCGCATCGAAACCGGTGAGTAGGGCATGGCCGAACGCAACTATCTGAGTATCGGCCAAGTCGTCAACCTACTTCGAGGCGCATACCCCGATCTTTCGAACTCAAAAATTAGATTTCTAGAGGATGAGGGGCTCATTACCCCTCATCGTACGCCTAAGGGATACCGTCAGTACTCTAAGGAGGACGTTGATCGCCTGGAGGTCATTCTGCATTTGCAGAAGACTCGCTACATGCCGCTCAACGTGATTAAGCAGCGCTTGGAAAACGCCACGGATCTGTCAACGCTCGCCTACGAGGTGGGCTTGCTGTCCGATGTTCCGCTCAAGACGGAGCCCAAGGAGACTAAGCAAAAGCTGCATCCCATCGAGACCATTCCCGATATGCTGGGCGTCGAGATTTCGTTTATCCGCTCGCTCGCCGAGAACGACCTCATTCGCATCATCAAGAGTCCGCAGAATCGTGAGCTTGTCGATGGTCGCGATTTCCCGATCATCCGCTACTGCTCCGAGCTGTCACGCTTCCATATCGAGCCGCGCAACCTGCGACAGTACGTGTCTTCCGCCAACCGCGAGTCCTCGATGTTTGAGCAGGTGCTCGTGAGCATGCTCGGAATGGATACCTCCGATGACGAGCGCGACGCCAAGCTCGAGCGTGCGTTTAAGAAGCTTCACGACCTAACGGAAGGTGTGCACACTGCGCTGCTCAAGAACCGCGTTTTTGAGTCACTCAACGCCGTGGTCGAGGACGCCGATATCGATGCACTCGATGAGGAAATCACTCGCTGCGAGTCCACCAAGGCCAAAAACGAAGAGACTGCCATGCCGGCTTCGCACGAGGATTCTCTCGTAAAACCGCTCAAGGTCGTCGCCCCTTCGCAATCCGGCACCGCCACCGCGGGCATATAACCGCTGCTGAAATTTCGTCAACCCATTGAAAGGTCATGCAATGTACGACTTCGAATCTCAAATCGTCGATATCCCCGACTATCCCGAGCCCGGAGTCATCTTTAAGGACATCACGCCGCTCTTTGGCAATCCCGAGGCGCTCAAAGCCATGACCGATGCCCTCGCCGAGCACTTTGCCGGCATGGGAATCACCAAGGTCGTGGGTCCCGAGGCTCGCGGCTTTATGGTTGGCGTACCGGTGGCTGTAGCCCTTGGCGCTGGCTTTGTTCCCGCACGTAAACCGGGCAAGCTGCCGCGCGAGACCGTAAACCAGAGCTACGAGCTCGAGTACGGCACCGATTCAATTGAGATCCATGCCGACGCTATCAGCTCTAAAGATACCGTGTTGATTCTGGACGACTTGGTCGCGACGGGCGGAACCGTCGAGGCAACAGGTAAACTGGTGCGAGATATGGGCGCAAAGCTTGTCGGTTACGGTTGTATCCTTGAGCTTGCGTTTCTCAACCCGCGCGAGAAGCTCACGCCGTCTAATGACGATGTGGAGCTCTTTAGCCTGGTGACGGTGGACTAGCCGTTACCCTTAGTTACTGGAAAGGAAGCTACATGCGCACAGCAAACACGCACAAAAACATGGCACGCTGCGCTGCTACGGCAACCCTCGCTTGTGTTTTGGGCTTGGGCCTCGCAGCTCCTGCCTACGCCGATACCGCATCCGACCTTGCCGCTGCTCGTACGAAGCTCGAGCAGATCGGTACCCAAACTCAGCAGATTTACGATGAGCTCGCAACGCAGACGCAGGCGCTCGATCAGACTGCTGGCGAGATCACGCAAAAGCAGCAGGAGATCGCCGATGGTCAGGCCAAGCTCTCGACCTATGTCGCCGGCGAGTACAAAACCGGCGGTCTGAGCCTGCTTCAGGTTCTAACGGGCGTCGATGACCTGAGTGATATGCTCAACCGTCTGTTCTACTACGGCAAAGTTTCCGATAAGCAAGCTCAGACCATTCAAGAGGTCAAGGAGCTTAAGCAGCAGCTCACCGATAAGCAGTCCGAGCAGGAGAAGAACGTCGCCGCCACGCAAAAGAAGGTCGACGAGCTTAACGCCCAGCAGGCTGAAGCCCAGAACGTCGTAAACTCCCTGGATTCGCAGCTGCAGGCCGAGCTTGCCGCCGAGGCCGAGGCCAACGCCGCGCTGCAGGCCGGCATCAACGCCAGCACCGCCGAGAAGGCCACGGTGAGCAACGAGACTGCCGGTACGACCGAGAACACCATCAACGGTGGCCAGACCAGCAATAACAACAACCAGGGCGGCAACACTCCGGCTCCTACGCCGGCACCTGCTCCGACGCCGCAGCCCTCCACGCCTGCTCCGGCACCGACGCCTTCTGCTCCGAGCCAGTCCGTCGACGGCGGTTCTGTTGTCTCGCGTGCATACAGTAAGCTTGGTTGCGCTTATTCCTGGGGCGGAATTGGCCCGAACAGCTTTGACTGCTCTGGTTTTGTTAGCTATTGCCTCACTGGTCGCTATTGCCGCCTGGGCACCACGGGCACCTTTATGGGCTGGACGCGTGTGTCCGATCCGCAGCCCGGTGACGTTGTTGTCAACTCGTACCACACCGGCATTTACATCGGTGGTGGTCAGATGATTCATGCTTCCGACTACAACACGGGTGTTATCATCAGCTCCGTTGCCGCTGGCATGAACAATAACTATATCTTTGTGCGTTACTAAGTATTCAGATAAAGCAAACGGATATGGACCTCGTGGCTTTGAGTCATGGGGTCCATTCTTTTGCCTTTCGTGCAGTCCGCTATCTAGTTTTGAATACTAGATAGCGGCCCAATCAGTCTGCAAGATGGCTATAATTGTATGGGAACAATTAGAAAGGACCCTCTATGAGCTGGGCACTTATCTCCGATTCAAGCTGCAACCTCCGCGATTGGCAACCGACCGCGCCCCATACCACCTTTGCATTTGCGCCCCTCAAAATTCGAGTGGGGGAGCGTGAATTCGTCGATGACCTTTCGCTCGATGTTCATGAGCTCAACTGCGCTGTTCAGGCGGAGACGAACGCTTCTTCGAGCGCTTGTCCCAGCGTAGGGGAGTGGGCCGAGCTCTTCAAATTGGCAGACAAGACCATCTGCATGCCGATCTCTGAGGGCGTGTCGGGCAGCTACAACGCGGCAGCCACGGCTCGCGATATGGTTCTTGCCGAGGAGCCCGACCGACAGATTCATCTAGTCAATTCACGCGCAGCTGGCGGCAAAATGGACCTCATTTTCTTGCTGTTCGACCGCTATCTTGCAAGCAATCCGGATGTCTCATTCGAGGACGCTTGCGCATACTTCGATAGCCTTGAACAGAACAGCAAAATCCTCTTCAGTTTGTGCAATTACGAAAATCTCGCCAAAGCCGGACGTATCCCTAAGGCAGCCGGCGTCATTGCCAACAAGCTCAATATCCGCATTTTGGGCACGGCGAGTGAGGCCGGTAAAATCGAACTCGTCGGGCACACGCGTGGCGAAAAGAAGATGCTCAACAAGATCATCGACACCATGGAAGCCGAGGGTTTTACGGGCGGTGAGGTCGTCATCGACCATGTGGAAAACGTATCGAGCGCCCAGGCGTTGGCCGATCGCATTATTGAGCATTGGCCCGGCTCCAAGACCATCATCATGCCCTGCAACGGTCTGGATTCCTACTACGCCGAGATGCACGGCCTCATCATCGGATACGGCATGGGCGTGGCTTCAGGCCAATAAAGTCCAACTAAGCAAAAATACGGGCGGGACAAAGCGACAGATGGCTCTTTGTCCCGCCCGTTTTATACGTCGGCTAGCTATTAAACCCATTGAACTTGAGATAGCTCATCAGGTACGCTTTCGAAACAAAGGATGAAACCGCGCTGCGCACAAGCAGCGACTCACGCGTTACCTGATGCGCCGTATCGGGAACCGGCGTCTGCTCGACAGAAAACGCCGAACGAATCGATGCCTCGAGCTGATCGACCACATAGTCGAAGGCCGTCGGGGCATCGTAGCTCAAACGCTGAATGTTAAAGAGCGCCTGCACCGCAGCAATAGGTAGCACCTGCTTAAAGATGCAGATAGCGATCAGGCGGGCAATCTGCTCGCGACCATACTGCTTTTTGACCGGAGCAGGCACCAGGCCGACCTTCACGTAGTTATTGATCATCGATGGCGTAATGACAGGCTGCTCAACGCAAATAGACAGCGGCTCCATCCACAGCGCAACATACTCAATGACCTGGTCGCGGTAGAGCGTCACATTGGGCAACTGGTCATAGCGCGGCAGTCTCAACGTATTGAGTTTGCGCACGATATCGGACTGATAAATGCATCGGGCAGCACAGTGGGCTGAATATCCTCAGGCTTAATGCTGACCGACGAATCGGACATCGGGATAACGCGTTTGGCGTGGTTCATAAGGATCCTCCGTTCATTAGCTATATTGTATTCTAGGTTATCTAGTTTTGCATACTATATAGCAGGAAAGTAAAAGTGGTTGGACAGCACATTGATGCACCGTCCAACCACTTTGTTTTAAAGATAGCAACCTTACATAAGATATATTATCGTACTTATCCGCGAAGAAACATGTATGCGCTCATTGCTGCTATGGCTCCGTCAGAAACGGCAGTCACAACCTGGCGTAAGCGCTTGGAACGGATGTCGCCAGCAGCAAATAGACCTGGCGTGCGGGTCGCCATGGATTCATCAGTCAGAATGCCGCCATCAGGCGCCAGATCGACTAGATGCTCAACAAGCTCGGTATAGGGTTGCGTCCCGGTAAAGACAAAGATGCCAAACGAGCCGGGCTCAAATGACTCGGTATGAATTTCCCCGGATGCATTGTCCTTAAAGGTGATCGTCGTTGGCATAGCTTCGCCCGATAGCTCCACAATACTAGTTAGGTACCTAACTGTAATATTGTCTTTTGCAAGAACTTTTTGAACCACACCATCGGGGGCACGGAACTGATCGCGGCGCAAAACGATGGTCACGCTGCTGGCGATTTCTGACAAGAACAGAGCTTCCTCGCAGGCAGCATTGCCGCCGCCGATGACGAAGACCTGCTTGCCGCGAAAGAACATGCCGTCGCACGTCGCGCAATACGAAACGCCGCGACCGCGATACGTATCCTCGCCAACAAAACCAGCAGATCGCGGCGTGGCACCCATGCAAGCGATAACGCTCGAGGCCAACGTATCGCCCAAATCGTGATGCACCGTAAACAGCGCTGTATCGGCATCGTAATCGATACCCGTAACCATGCTCAATGTAACCTGTGCTCCCAGGCCTTCTGCATGCTGCTGAAAACGCTCGCCGAGTTCGGCGCCACTCAAGAGCGGAATGCCCGGATAGTTCTCGACCTCATTGGTTGTGGCAATCTGCCCTCCCGACATGCCCTGCTCAATCACGGTCGTCGTCAGGTTGGCACGCGCAGCGTAAATGGCGGCAGCATAGCCCGCGGGGCCTCCACCGATAATCGCAACATCAATCGGCTGATCGGTAGTCATGAAGAATCCTCTCGTCGAAACGTTGTCGTTCTTTGCGCTCATACCCATATTTACGTGAACATGACACTCATGCACTACAATGATAAATCGTGTAACAAAGCTGAAGGGGAGTTATCGATGGATCAAACGCAGACGAGCAATAGCGCTCCCCTGCCCATGCAAGCCACTCCCCAACCGGAGCAAATGACCGTTTCACATACACAAAAACCCCTGGTAACCATTGTGCACGCATCGGTTGGATCGGGCCACAAAGCCGCCGCCAACGCGATTGCACAAGCATTTGACCTTATCCGCGGCACCAAGGGAATCCCTGAGAATATTGAAATTGAAGTGCTCGATATCCTTGATTTTGGACGTATTAAATTCGACGGCAATAAGACCGCGGCTTCTTTTACGGGAGCCACACGCCCCATTTACGACCTGACCTGGCGATATACGCTTACGGGACATCTTCTCTGGGGTGGCGGCACGGCATGGTCGCGAATTATGTTCCCCGCCTTCAACGAATATATTCGTCGTCGCAGGCCTATAGCCGTGGTCGCAACGCACATCACAGCAGCCAATGTTGCCGTGGGCGCCCGCGTAATTACGGGTATCGATTATCCGGTCATCTGCGTACCAACAGACTATGAAGTCGAAGGCTTTTGGCCCCACAAGGACACCGACCTGTTCTGCGTGGCCAACGAGTTTATGGCCGAAACGCTGCGCCCGCGCAAGGTTCCCGAGTCAAAGATCCGCATAACGGGCATCCCCATCCGAGCCGGTTTCGATTCAGATTACAAACGCGAAGATGAGCTCAGCAAGTTCAATCTCCCCATAGACAAAACCGTCGTATTGGTGATGGCCGGCGCCAGTTTGCCCCAACCATACGTGCGTTTCCGCGCCGCGATGGACCACACGCTCCCCTTCTTACGCAGCTTTGAGGACATGCACTTTGTCTTTTTACCGGGCAAGGATAAGGAATACGCCACCCGCCTCAAGACGCTCTTCGACGCCATGAAGCTCGAAAACGTCACGGTTCTAGACTACGTGGACGATATGGCGGCCCTCATGCACGGCTGCGACCTGGCAATCCTCAAATCGGGCGGACTCACCGTCACCGAGTGCCTGTGCGCTCATCTGCCGATGATCCTGCTGGGCAAGTCCTATGGCCAGGAAAAGGCCAACACCACGATGCTCACCGGCATGGGCGCCAGCATGCATGTCACCACCGCACGTGAACTCATCGTGACGCTTCGTCACCTGCACGACCACCCTGAGTCGCTCAAAGCGCTACTCATCAACGGCGAAGTACTACGCCGCCCCCACGCAGCCGAGGACATCGCCATCGCAACCATGGAGCTAGTAGGCAAACCCCAAAAGCGCAAACGAGCCTTCTGCCGCTTCTACTGGGGCGGAAAGCCCGCGCATATCCGCTAGTCGAATGTCCGCCGCTCTGCCGGAGCCGCCCTTATATCATTCCATGCTCAAACATTCTCGCTTCGCTGCGAAACTGCGCGTGGAACTATATAAGGGCGGCTCCGGCAGAGCGGCTGCGTTTACTTACTAGCAGCTACTTCGGTATCCCCTCCATTAGAACCTGCAAAGGTAAAACAGGAAAATATAAATACAGTAAGCCGATGCGACAAAGG
>DBFBGO010000032.1:0-18376 GCA_048201895.1 Collinsella sp.
GGCTTTCCGGCGTTGTAGAGGTCGACTATCTGCCTCTTGAACTCGTCGGTGAAATGCCTCGGGTGCCTGGGGTCCCTCATATACGGCCCTCCCGTCTCTCGCGCCCCTCCCGGAACTGTCCACATCAGTGTAGCCAATCCAATGGATCGATGCCGTTCTCGAGGCCGATTCGGGCGCACCTCGCAAGCAGCGCCATACCGCGAAGCACATCTATGACCGGCTGGTCGCGGAGAGGGGCTACAAGGGCTCCTACTCCACAGCGCGACGCCTACGTGCGCGAGTGGCGAAACTCTCACCGCCAAGGCACCGAAGAGGGCTATCTCGAGCTCGAGTGGGCGCCGGGGACCGCGCAGGTCGACTACGGCAACTTCGAGGCCGTGGTGGCCGGAGAGCGCCTCGCGCTCAAGTTGCTCGTCGTCTCGCTGCCGCACCCCGACGCCCGCTACGCCCGGGCCTGCATGTCCCAGCGCTCGGAGTGCACGTGCGAGGGCCTCTCGCGGTAAAGCTCCACCGCCCGCTGCTTGAACTCGGCGGTGTACTTGGGGGATGGGCGTCCCACATCTGCCTCCGTTCCCCGTTTGGCACATCATGCCGAAACGGAACTCGACGTGTCAACGGAAACGGGGCTGATTCAGATTCACCTACCAGAACTTCCTCGCGCGCCGCTAGCGGCTGCGCGTGCGGGCGCCGCGCATCTATGAGGGCTCGCGCGCTGGACGGGAAGGACCGGCGTCCGGTGTCGCGCACCGTCCGGGCGCACACCGCATGCGTCCTCGTCTCGCCCCACCCGGGCGCGCCTATCTCACAGCCATTTCTTCCACTTGAAGAACGCCAGCTCGGCCGCGATGATGACGAGGCTCAGCGCGATGACCGTGGCGTACCCGTACTCCCAGCTCAGCTCGGGCATGTTCGAGAAGTTCATGCCGTACCACCCCGTGATGGTGGTGATGGGCACGAAGATGGACGCCACGACGGTGAGGTAGAGATTCGTGGCGTCGCGGCGGGCGTCGGCCCGCGCGTCCTTGAGCTCGATGAGCTGCACGCAGTATTCGCGCAGGTACTGGGCTTTCGCGGACAGGCGCTGCGCCTGCTGGGACAGCGTGTTGAACAGCCGCCGATCGGTGCGGGGGAGCAGCCCGTCGTCGTCCTGCGCGATGGTGCTGGCAAGCTCGTCGAGCTGCTGGTAGGCGCCGTTCAGGCGCATGAGCTCCCTGCGGCGGCGCAGAATGCGGCCGTCCTCGCCGCGCAGGCGGCTCGGCGCGGCGATGATGCGCTCCTCGATGTCGGACAGCTCGCCCTCGACGTCGACGAGGCGCAGGAAGTCCTCGCGGATGAGATGGCGCAGCAGCTCGTAGAGGCCGCGCGGGGCCGACGGGTACGACGAGAGGTCGTCGGTGAGGGCGCCCTCGGCCGTGCCGGAGTACGCGCCGTCGATGCCGAGCAGCGCGAGGCGGGCGGCGTCGAGGTAAAAGCCGAAGCGCACGCGCTTGCGCGTGGCGCCCGGGGCCTCGGGCAGGTAGACGGAGCCGGCGAAGCACCCCGCGTACGCCTCGGCGAACGTCGAGTGGCTCGTGGCGAGCTCGCGCAGGGTGCGCAGGACGTCCTTGTCCTCGATGCCGAGGCCGTCGACCTCGCCCAAGTCGATGACCTCGATGCGCGCCGTGGCGGCCTCGCGTCCGCTTCTGCGTCCGCCCTTGCGCCCGCTTTCGTCCTCGGAGCCGCCGCTCTTCGCGGCCCGCCGCCCGCGCGGTGCCTCGTCCGCATGCAGCATCGCGTCGATGCGCTCGATGTCCCGCTCGAGGTCGCGGTGCGTCGTGTCCATGTCCTGCCGTCCTCCCTGTCGTCCTGTGACGCTTGTACCCGTTTTGCCGCGCGCGTCCACGAGAGGTTCGCCTCCTCCGGCCCGCGTGCCCCTCTCAACCGCGTCAACGCCCTGCACTCCGCGCTCAAGGCGTCCCTCGCCCGCTTCAGGGGCGTGTCCACCAGGCGCCTCCCCAACTACCTCGCGTGGTTCTGCTGGGCGCGCGAGGCGCGCCGGGGCGGGGACGCCGCCTCGCTGCTGCGGGCGCAGATGGGGTCGGGGGCATACCGGACGGGCTGGCGCGGGCTCTGGCGGCAGCCGCACCCGTTCCACCCGGAGATTTCCATGTCATAGGCGGGTTAACACAGCCTTGACAATAAACGTTCGCCAGAGGCGACCCTTCATTCTCAAATCCTCGGGAAACGAAAAGGAAGGGTCGCCTCTGGCGAACGTTTTGAGCACACATCAAGAGCTTCGCCGTCCAACAGGCCTCCATCCTGACCCAAAATGCCCCCAGCATGCCCGGCGCTCGGGGCAAACGCCTCCCAATACCCGTGGGAGACATACCCCTCCCAACATACACACGAGCCGCGCGACCAAGGACCCGCGCCAAGCACCCGCGCTCCTCACCGTGTGCGGCTGCGCAGGCATCGATATATCAGCCCACCCGCCGCGAGCAAAAGTGCCGATGCCACCAGCGTGCACGCGACCAGCGTCCAATTTCCGGCACCGACCGCTGACGCCGTGATCGTCGAGGTCACGATGGAAGGGATGCGCCCGAACGTGGCGATCAGGACGACCGGTAGGAAACGCATGTTCGTGAGCCCGGCGAAATACGTCAGGAAATCCTTGGGCGTGCCGGGGATCAGGAACACGACGAGCATGATAAGCTCAAGGCGCTTGGCGCTCTTCAGCCAGGAGAAGCGGTCGAAGAGCGAGCGGTCGAAGAACAGGCCGACGAGCTTCCAGCCCCAGCGGCGCGTCGCCCAATAGATGACCGAGGTCGCCAGCCCCGAGGCGACCAGGCACAGGGCCGTCCCCCCCAGAAGCCGAATGCGTACCCGCTGGCGAGCTCCACCGGCTCACCGGGAAGAAACGCGAGCAGCACCTGCACGATGTTTATGCCGAGCATCGCCAAGCAGCTCGCGATGGCATGGTCCGCCACAAACGCGCGAACGGCCTGGGCGTCTGCGAGCCAAGCGAGCAGGGCGGGGAGGTATTCCCAGCACAGCGCAGCCGTCGCGACCGCGGCGAGCGCGAGGCTCGCGATGACACGGCGGCGCATCGCGCGGCGCCTGGCGTCGACCTCGGCATCTTCCCTGGCGGCCTCGAAACGACCCATCGTCGAAGCGGCGCGCAACTCGCCATCGATCTCCGACTCAGCCTCGGTCTCGACGCGACCGCGCTTCCAAGCCTCGGTCAGCTTCTTCACGTCGAGCGTGCGCGCCGCACCACCGCATGCCCCATGCTGCTGCGGGAGCAAGGCGTTCAGCTCCATGGGGGACTCGCCTTCGGTCTGCATTCTCATCATCGCGGCACCTCCTTGTTTCCGTGCGAGTTAAGTATCGCAAGGGGGTGTCTACGTTTTGTCGACCAGCAATGACAATTACGTAAGCCTTAGGCATTCCTAAGCTTTTCTTTATGAATTGAGCCCTCTCCGGCTATGTCTTCCGCCCTTAAGAGGCGTTTTCCCACTCTGGCCGCACATCGAAGGTCGCGATAACACGCGCTCCACCCGTCTCCGCGTTCGTCAGGGCGATCTCACCCCCGTGGAGACCGCACAAGACGCTCGACACATTGAGCCCCAGTCCGAAATGCTCCGCTGATTTGTTCTCGCTGAAGAACGGGTCGCAACCGCGGTGAAGCGCCTCAGGGGTGAACCCAGGTCCATCGTCGGTGACGACCAGGGTGAGAGTCCCCGCATCGACCATCATGTCGAACGTCACGCTCGACACCGCATGCGCGCAGGCGTTGCTCAACAGATTGTCGAGCACCTCTTCGACCAGGGAGAGATCGAGGAGGACGGTCATGTCATGCCGAATGGATTCCGCACTCTCGGACCGGGACGCCAACTCGAGATCGAGCTCGCTGCCGCGCGCGGACACGACTCCCGCGACATGGTGCTCCAGCTCCCCGCGCAGGACATCTGCCGAAAGCCGCTCCCGTTCGACCGGACGGTCCTCAAGCTTGGTGAGGCCGCCCATCGAAGTCGCGTATCGCTCAAGTCGCGCGACCTGGGAAGAAAGCGCGTCGAGCGCGTCCACATCCAACGTGTCCCCGCGACGCAGACGCATCTGAGCCATCTCCACCGTCCCCTTGAGCACGGTGATGGGCGTGCGCAGGTCATGCGCGAACGCCGCATTGAGGCACCGCCGCGACTCGGCCGTGCGCCACAGTTCGCGCTGGGCCTCGAGCAGCGATGCACGCATGTGCTCGAGCGTCTCCGACAAGCGCCCCAACTCGCGACCGCGAACGGTGCCAATGGCAAAATCCAAGTCCTGCTCGGCGATACGGTCGGCCGCGCCGGCGAGTTCGGCCAGCGGCGCGGCAATGTGCACGCGGTAGAAGCGGCGGAACGTGAGCAGGCCCAGGCCGCCGTATGCGAGGACGGGCGCAAGTCCCGTGGCAAGCGTGAGGATCCACGGCATCAAGCTCGCGGGAGGCTGCGATGCCGCATAGTAAGCCGTATTCGAAACCAATCCCTCGCCGAACGTCTCCTCGAGATCCGCCCCGGTCATCGACTCGAACAACTCGACGCTCTGCGCACGGCCCTTGCGGCTCAACTCGTCATATCGGGCGAGATTGTCCGCGGAGATCGTGCTGTTCACCTCCAGAATATCCTCCTGCGGATACCCCTCGTTGTAATTCAGCCCCCAATCGTATAGCTGGACCTGGCCGCTGCGGACCAGGCCCACGGTTGCATACAACGAGCTGATAGTGCGTCCGCCATCCGGGACATAATCGCTTCCAGTCCCCCAATCCCCCGTCGCGATGAAAACCGCATATGGGCCGTCGCCTGGCAAGTCGAGCTCTGAGGCGGGCAGCAGCTCCCGTGTGTTGGGGTCATAGATATACGGGCCCGAATCGATTGGGCCGCGTTGGGTCAAGCCGTTGTCGAGTGTCACCTCGAGTTCGTAGTACCCGTTGTTCCAGGCCGAGAGCACCTCGATAAGCCCGAGCGACGCGGCAGTCGCAACCGCAAGGTACACGGCCAGATACACCGTGAAGGTCACGCCGAGCGGACGCATGCGCCACCAGACGCGCAAGCGCTCGCGCCTGGGAAGCCGCTTCAGGGCCTCGCGCTCACGGGCGCGGGCCTCGCGGCGCTCGGCGCACCGGGCGCGGCGCTCGGCACGGTGAGCGCGACGTTCGCGGCGTTCTTCATCGCCCCTGATCACTTGGCCACCCACTTGTAGCCCACGCCCCACACCGTCTCGATGGGGTCATCGGCCACACCGGCGGCGGCAAGCTTGTTACGAATGCGGCGCACATGCTCGCGCACCCGCGACGGGTCGCCCGCGGCGTCCCAGCCCCACACGCGCTCGTATATGGCATCGCGGTCGAACACCTGGCCCGGGCGCTTGCTCAAAAGCGCGATGATGTCGAACTCGAGCTTGGTGAGGTCGACGTACGTGCGGGAGGGGCAGGCGCCGGCACCTCCCGCGATCGATCCCTCCAACGCATCGGAGATCTTTGCATGGGAGCCCTCCGAACCGGGCTTTTCCACGCCGACGCCCTCCACGGTCCCATCCCCTGGCTCACCAGTGACGGGGCGAACCTCAACCGTGCGCTGGCCATAATCGATGGTGAGCTCCCGGAAAAATCGGACCGCGTTCTCACGTTCGCGCACGCGCCCCTCACGTGCCACATGCGCGGCAACGCGACGCCCGAGCACTTCGAGCGAGAATGGCTTCATCACGTAATCGTCGGCACCAGCTGCGAAACCGTCGAGCTGGTCGACATCCTCGACGCGCGCGGTCAAAAAGATGATCGGGCAGCTCATATGTTCACGCACGCGGCGGCATACCTCGAAACCATCCATGCCGGGCATGTTCACGTCCAACAACATGATGTCTGGGGCGGCGCCGACCGAGGCCGCGGCGAGCGCTTCTGCCCCGCTGTTCGCACATGTGACGTCGTAGCCTTCCATGCGGAAGTACTCGGCGAGCATATTAGCGATATCGACCTCGTCATCGACGACCAGCATGCGCATGGCGATCTCCCCCATCTTCGCCCAGCCTCACATCAGGGCATCATCTCATCATTTCCCTTCCGCCATTTTCCTCCATACCTGTCTACGATTTGTCGATATGGATAAAATGCCATCCGTCGAAATGCCGCCCTATGCACGTGATTTGAAATTGCAGGCGCCAGCGGGCAAAACGCACGACTGGATCTCGCGACTGCCACAAATCTGCCACAAGCCCCAAAACGGGCTGCCACAACAAGAAAAAAGGCCAGCCGCCTAAGCAACTGACCTCAAAGATCTTGGTCGCGGGGGCAGGATTTGAACCTACGACCTCCGGGTTATGAGCCCGGCGAGCTACCAGACTGCTCCACCCCGCAATGTCTGGGCGCCTCATGTGCGCAAGAAAGAATATTACGCGGGAGTTCGGTAAACGGCAAGGAAAATCTCGTAGAGCATAATTCCTTCATATTTAAACCCCTCAGCCCCTATCACCGTAAACGAATCGCAGCCGAGCGCCGTCGGCGGCGCGTATACAATGGTGCGCGTCCTTTTATGCCAACACCGGGAGTAGACATGCTACTCGCTATCGATATGGGAAACACGCAGACGGCCATGGGCCTGTTTGACGGAGACGAGTTGGTGCAGTCGTGGCGTATGCCCACCGACCGCTCCTATACCGCCGACGAGATCCACGTGCGCCTGATGGGTTTCTTTAAGATGTACGGCCTTTCGCTCGATGCGGTCGACGCGATCGCCTTTGCGGGCGTGGTACCGCAGCTCTCGCGCGAATGGCACGCCGTGGCCGACCGCATCGCGGCGGACGCCATCGTCATCGGGCCGCAGACGGCCGCGGTGACCAAGCTGCACGCGGCGCGTCCCCAGGCCGTAGGCGCCGATCGCGTCGCTAACGCCGTTGCGGCCGAAGCTTTCTACGGCGCGCCGGCAATCGTGGTTGACTTTGGCACCGCGACCAATATCGACGTCATCGACGAGGACGGTTATTACATTGGCGGAGCAATCGCGCCGGGCATCCGCATCTCCATGGACGCGCTCGCCGCCCGAGCCGCCAAGCTCGCCAGCGTTCCGCTCGAGGCGCCCGAGCACGCCATCGGCCGCGATACCGAGGAGTGCATCAAGGTCGGCGCCGTAACGGGCGCCGCCGCCATGGCCGAGGGCCTGGTCGCGCGCATGAAGCGCGAGCTGGGGCGCGAGGATGCCACCGTTATCGCCACGGGCGGTCTCGCCAGCATCGTCGCCGATTCGACCGACGCCTTCGACGTGGTCGACGGACAGCTCACCATCAAGGGTATCTGCGAAATCTACCGCCGCATGCAGGAGCTGGGATAGAGCAGGGGCTTAAGTCGAGCACGCCCGATGCCACAGTCCCCGCAAAGGCTCGCCAAGCCTATTCCTCAGACAGGCGAAACCCTCCCCGGCACAGGCCGAGGAGGGTCTTGTTGTCATCGTTGTCTTTGAGCGCTGGCGCCTCGCGCTACAGCCCGCGAATCCGTACGGCCTCGGGCGGAAACTCCTGCTCGCCGGCATCGGTCTTGATGGTCGCGCGGCCCCAGATGTCCAGGCCCGCAAACACACCGACCGCAAGCGGCAAACCGTTGGGCGACACCGCCGCAACTTGGCGGCCCAGCAGCGGCACCATGTCGAAGTACTCGCCTAGCACGGGAGCCAGCGGCCCTGCGGCGCCCTGCGGCGTGTTGGCAACAGCCGCCCAGGCGTCCGCACGGGTCAGCACGGCGGCGGCCAACTCTTCGACCAGCGCTTCGTCGGCCATATCTACACCGAGCTCGCTCAGCGCCGAACGCTCAATATCCACCGTCACGGCACCGAACATGCCCGCAGCACCGGCACCGCCGTTCACGGTAACACGCGCGAGCGACGTCTCAAACGCAGGCGCACCGCACACGATATCGCTCGGCCACTGGATACCCACCTTACCGGCAAGGCCCAACCCCGGCGTCGAAGCCGTGCCCACAAGCGCATCCATCATGCCCATCGCGGCCACAAACGGCAGGCCGTGGAAGGCATGCATGTTCACATCCGGGCGCACGACCAGCGAAAACGTCAACGACGCCTCGCCCGCGCTCCAAGCGCACCAGCCCGCGGACACGCCCTCGCGGCCCGCGTCACGCGCCGCGTCGAGCTCGGTGCCGGCGGCAACAGCATTCATCTCGATCATCTACATACGCCCCAATTCGCCCACGATATGACCCACGCGGTCCTCGGGCTCCTTGACCTCGACGCCGTTGTAGCGGAAGAACCGCGCCGGGTCGTGCATCAGGTCCTCGAGCGGCACCAGCACAAAGTCGCGCTCGCCAATGAGCGGATGCGGCAGGCGCAGCTTTTTGCCGCCGTGGGTCTCGCCGTCCATCCACAGCAGGTCCAGGTCGATGGTGCGCGGGCCGTTGGCTTTGGCCTTTTTGGAACGGTCGCGGCCCAGCTCAGCCTCGATCTTCATGAGCTCGTCGAGCAGCACCAACGGCGCCAGCTCGGTCTTAATCTCGATGACGGCGTTGGCAAACGCGTCCTGGCGCGTCTCGTAGGCCGGCTCGCTCTCGTAAATCTTGGAGGAGTTGGACACGCAGGTGAGTGGAATCTCGGCGATCATCTCGCGTGCGGCGCTGATGTTGTCGCAGCGATGCCCCAGGTTGGAGCCCACGGCCACAAACGCGCGGCGCGGCTGCGGCTTGGCAACCGCCCAGTAGCCGTTCAGGAACTGCGCAAAACCCGCGACGTCGTGCACGCGCACGATGTTGGCACCAGCCTGGATAGCACCCAGGCACACGCCAAACGTGGCGGCATCGCGCGCGGCGGCCTCGGTCACGCCCGAGACGGCGCCCACAAAGCGCTTGCGCGACACGGCGCACATGAGCGGATAGCCCAGTGACGCCATCTTGGCGGTCTCGCGCTGGATGACGATGTCCTCGTTAGCCGACTTACCAAAGCCCGGGCCAGGATCGATGCAGATGCGGTCGCGCGACACGCCGGCATGGATGAGCGTGCGGGCCTGGTCGGACAGAAAGCCCATGACGCGGCGCATGATGGGCGCCGAATCGGGCAGGGTAAAGCGGCGGAGCTGAGAGGTGGGCACGTAGGCCTCCTCGCGGCGGGCGCTGCGGCGCATCATGGCTGCCAGGCGGTCATGGGACTCCGATGCGGCCTCGGTGGCTGCGGGCGCGGCCTCGGGCGCGGGCGCGACGGTCTCGGCGGCAGCAGTCTGCTCGGCGGCGGGCGTCTCCTGCTCGCTTGCAGGTTCGGACGTGGGCTCCGGTTCGCCGAACGGCAACGAGGGCTGCACCACGCCGCCCGGAAGCTTGGCCTCCGACTTAGGCTCACCCAGCAACTTGCCGCGACGGCGGCGAGCCGGCTTCTCGGCCTCACGCGCGGCCTCGGCAGCCGCCTCGCGCGCCTTCTCGGCAACAAACGCCGCTGCCGAGGTATCGAGCTGCACCGTTGCGTGCGTGCGGGTGGGCGCGGCGACCTCGCCGGCATGCATCACGATGACGCCGCAGGTGCTCGTCTTAACAAACTCGACCATCTTGGGATCGGTGAAGCCGGTCACGTCGTTGACGATCGAGGCGCCGCAGCGCACGGCCGCCTTGGCAACCGCCACATGACGCGTGTCGATCGAGACGATGGCGCCCTCCTTGGCCAGCGCGCGCACCACGGGCAGCACGCGGCGAGCCTCCTCGTCGGGGTTGACCGGGGTAAAGCCGGGGCGCGTGGACTCGCCGCCCACGTCGATGATGTCGGCGCCGGCGTCGAGCATCGCCAGGCCGTACTCGATGGCGGCATCCGGGTCGAAGTGCTCCCCGCCATCGCTAAACGAATCGGGCGTCACGTTGAGGACGCCCATGATGCGCGGACGGTCAAAGCTGAGCTCGTACTTTCCGCACCGCCATGTCTTGCTGTCGTTCGCCATGAACATCCTCCTAAAATGCCCACGCCGCCGAGCTTGGGGAGCTGGCGGCGGGGTCGCTTTGCACTCAGTCTTTCTATTGTATCCGCGCGCGCGGGCTAGAACGCAAACGCGGCCGCGATGTCGCAAGAAATCAGCAGGTCGGCATTTGCATCCTGATCGGTGGGAGCAAGGTTGCAAATGGCCAGCGTATCGCCGGTAAAGTAACGCGTAAGGCCCGCCGCCGGATACACCACGAGCGAGGTCCCGCCCACGATGAGGGCATCGGCCGCGGCGATGGCGGCAACGGCACCGGTCAACACATGCTCGTCGAGCGGCTCTTCGTAGAGCACCACATCGGGCTTAATGCGCCCGCCGCACGCAGGACACACGGGCACGCCCGCGGCGTCCTCGTGCTCGCGCGAGCGAATCCACTCGGCGCTATAGACCGCGCCGCACGACTGGCAAATGTTGCGATGGACCGAGCCATGCAGCTCGAACACGCGCTGCGAGCCGGCCATCTGATGCAGGCCGTCGATATTTTGCGTCACCACGGCATTCAGCTTGCCGGCGCGCTCCAGCTCGGCCAGCCTGGTGTGGCAGCGGTTGGGCTTGGCGCCAAGCGCAATCATCTTGGTGCGGTAGAAGTCGAAGAACTCGGCCGGATGCGCCTCGTAAAAGCTATGCGAGAGCATGGTCTCGGGCGGATAGGCAAACTGCTGGTGATACAGGCCGTCCACACTGCGGAAATCGGGGATGCCACTTGCCGTGGAAACACCAGCGCCGCCAAAGAAGACCACGCGCTTGTGGGTGTCAAACAGATCCGCCAGCGCGGCGGAGGCCTGCCTGGGGTCCGATATTGCCTGCGTCATATGAGTCCTCCGTCCTTGTTAGTCGGGCAGCGTTGGGCGACGTCCCAGCATGCGGCCTTTGAGTCAGCATGCGCGGAGCCCACCCCGCCCCTGTTGCGTTAATCTTAAGCCTGCCAACCCCGTCGAAAGGACACCATGCCTCAGACTTACACCTTTGCCTCGTGGAACGTTAACGGCCTGCGCGCCGTGCTCAAAAAGGACCCGAGCTTTATTCAGATCGCGCAAGAACTCGACGTCGACATCTTGGCGCTGCAGGAGACCAAGCTGCAAGAGGGTCAGGTCGATATTGACCTGCCCGGCTATCACCAAACCTGGAGCTACGCCGAGCGTAAAGGCTATTCGGGCACTGCGGTCTTTAGCCGCCAGGAACCGCTGCGCGTGCTGCACGCCGACGCGCTGCTACCCTACGCCGGCGAGGGCGAGGCGGCCGAGCTCGTCGCCCAAGCCGCAACCGAGGGCCGCGTCTGCGCGCTCGAGTTCGACAAGTTTTGGTTCGTGGATGTCTACACGCCCAACGCCCAAAATGAGCTCGCGCGCATCGATGTACGCATGGCCTGGGACGATGCCTATCGCGGCTTTTTGAGCGCACTTGAGCGCGAGACCGGCAAGCCCGTCGTAACCTGCGGCGACTTTAACGTGGCGCACGAGGAGATCGACCTTAAGAACCCCAAGTCCAACCGCGGCAACGCCGGTTTTTCGGACGAGGAGCGCGGCAAGTTTACCGAGCTGCTCAACGCCGGGTTTACCGATACCTGGCGCGCGGCAAACCCCGACGTCGAGGGCGTCTACAGCTGGTGGAGCTACCGCTTTAATGCCCGCAAGAACAACGCAGGCTGGCGCATCGACTACTTCCTGGTAAGCGACGCAATCGCCGACAACGTACGCGACACCGGCATCCGCGGCGACATCTTCGGCAGCGACCACTGCCCCGTCACCCTCACGCTAGAGCTCTAGCCCCCAAATGATCCCCCGGGGACGAAGGAATACAGATCACTTTTGCCCGCGCAAGGGCGCCCGCGTGACCCCGTCCGCCACGAAACCAGCCCATCTACTACGTTTAAGCCACTACCCTCAACCACAGCGAACAACGCAAAAAGAAAACCGCAGGTAGAAAGCCTGCGGTTTTTCATAAAACGCGGTCATGGTCGGGGGTATCAAGCTAAACGTAGTAGATGGGCCAGTTTCGTGGCAAGCGCCGTCAACTGATTTCCTGGGGACATCTGGAGACGGAAGAAAATGGATCAATTTGGCTCTCTGGGGGCCACGATGCCCGTCGTATCAGCCGGCCATTTTAAAACTATTCCGGTTTACGGGGCTGAATCGCGAACCCCCAGCCATGCGCAATTCCGTAATAATAAAACCGCAGGTAAACGGCTTGCTCTATTTTGAAAAAAGCCGGTATGGTCGGCCTGCGCCAATCTAGCCCCGTAAACCGGCATAGTTTTAAAATGGCACTTCGGCAGTATTGATTCCCGCTCCGACGCAACCAGCCTTACAGCCCGTATTTCACGACGACACGGTTAATGCGGCGACACCAGGGCTTGTACAGGGCGACCAAGAACACGCAGGTCGCGAGGCCGTGTGTGATATCGAACGGCACCGCCGTGGCAAGACGCGCCACGGCACCCGCCCAGGTAAGCGGCTGCACAAAACCAATGATGTCATACGCGTTGATCACGACGCCATAGAGCAGGCCCGACGCAAAGCCGTACGCCAGCAGTGCTGGCATGCGCACGGTGCCGTCGGCGCGGTCGAACGCACCCGCATACGTCAGCGCACCGCCAACGTATCCCACGAGCCCCCAAGCATACATCTGCCACGGCGTCCACATGCCCTGTCCAAAAAAGAAATTGCTGGTCAGCGCCGCCAGCGCGCCAACCATAAAACCATTGCGGCGACCAAGCGTCGCCCCCGCGATAATGGCGATGGCGCTCACCGGTTTAAAGTCGGGAATGGGCCCAAACAGGATGCGCCCCGCCGCCGCCAGCACCGCCAGCACCAGTGTGGGCATAATCTGGCGCAAACCCGGACGAGATGCCTCGTAACCCGCAAAGAACAGCGCAAGCACCAACGCCACCACAACCAGCATGGCCAACGCTGCCTGCTCAACACCCGCCAGCAACGCGGCAGCCATCACCGCCGGCACCGCCAACAACAGCGGGATCTCCAGTTTTGCAAGCAAACGCGAGAAACGACAGTCCGTCATCCCATCACGCCCTATAGAACACGTTGTCGGCAAAGAAGTCGGCCGGCGGCTCCATGCAGGCAATCTCGCCGTCAAACATCATGGCGACGTCGTCGGCTACCTGCTCGGCAAAGTCCAAATCGTGCGTAGCCATGATGACGGTGCCGCCAGCCTTCGCATGGTCACGCAGGGCGCGGGCGATGGTGCGGCGGCTGAACAGGTCTAGACCCTTGGTGGGCTCATCGAGCAATAGCAGTTCGGGGCCGATTAGCAGCAGTTTTGCCAATGCAAGCAGTTGACGCTGCCCGCCCGAAAGATCGTACGGATGGCGTCCATCCAGACCCGACAACCCCAAGCTCGCCGCACGCTCCCGCGCCAAGTTCTCGTCATATCCGCAGGTCGAGGCCCATTCCATCAGCTCATCGCGAACCGTCTCGGCAACCAGCAATGCTTTGGGATTCTGAGGCAGCAGCGCCGCCGAGGCCGCTCCGCGCACCATGCGGCCGCGCTGCAGCTTGGCGGTCTTCGCCAGCACCGAGAGCATCGTCGACTTGCCGCAGCCGTTACCGCCAACAACCGCATGCACCGCACCGGCCGAAAACGACGCATCGAGCCCACGCAACACCCAGCCGGACGCTCGATCGTAGCGAAACCAACCTTCCGACAGGATGGTAGCCGACCCAGCGTGCATTTTTTGGAGTATTCTACTTCCATCCGTGCGCGAGAAGGCTTCCAAGCCGTTCTCGAGCGACGTTTGCGCCACAAATTCGGACGATTTGTCCAATTCTGAACTTTTTTTCGCGCTCGATACGTCCCCGGGCGGCTCCAGAGAGCCCAAATTGTCCTCACGCCTGCTGAATACTCCGTTTTTTGCACATCGGATGGCACCCCACCCCAACGTGTCATCGGAAAACAGCGATTCTCGGCGTCCCAAAGATGCCATATCCGCCGCCTCGCGCACGCGGCCATCCTCAATCCGGTACGCACACGTCGCGTATTCGAGCATTGGGCGCGGCTGATGCGTCGCCACAACAACCGTGCAGCCCAGCTCGCGATTTACACGAAACAGCGCGTGCAGGAAATTCTTCTCCGCAACCGGATCAAGCTGAGACGTGGGCTCGTCGAGTAGCAGCACACGCGGACGCAGCGCCAGGACGGCGGCAAGCGACAGCAGCTGCTTGCGGCCACCCGAAAGCGTATCGGTATCACGATGAAGCCAGTCCTCCAGACCAAAGAAATAGCTGGTCTCGGCAACACGGCGGCGCATCTCGTCGCGCGACACACCCAGATTCTCTAGGCCAAACGCCATCTCGTGCCACACGGTCTCGCACACAATCTGGTTCTCGGGATCCTGAAACACATAACCCACGCGCTCCGCCGATGCCCGCACATCCATGTCGGCGACGGGCTCGCCCAGCACGCGCAGTTCGCCAGTGCGCTCGCCCGCTGGAGCGATCTCGGGCTTGAGCAGCGACAGCAGCGTCGACTTGCCCGAACCGGTACCGCCAACAAGCAGCGCAAACGCACCTTGGGGAACAGACCAGTCGAGCCCCTCGAGCACCGCAGCATCAGCATCGGGGTAGGCAAAGCTCAGGCTCCGCACCTCAATCGCCGGCATATCCGGGCCGCACGCCGCGCCCGACACCGGGCCCCTATCCAACCGAGCCATCAGCCAAACCTCCTCTCATCAATCGCGTGCAATGCGCAAAGCAGCATCATCCAGGCAGCGTACACGACATAGCCCAGCCACGGCGCCGGCACCGAGAGCTGCGGATAAAACGAATACTGCGTCGTCGCGGTCGCCGCCACGGCCACCGCGGCGGCACCAAACAGCGCGAGCCCGACCAGCGCGGCAACGTCGCTGCGCCCCAGTCGATACCGCGCATACGTCGTACGACGTGTCGCGGCACCCCACCCGCGCGAGCGCATCGCGTCCGCGCGCTCCAGCGAATCTTCCATGCCCCAGCCCATCAACACGCTCGACGCCCGCAGGCGCGATCGCACGGGATCGGTGGGCGCGCGGCCCGGCACATCAATCGCATCCTGCACCGCCAGCACCGTACGACCGCGGCACAAAAACTGCGGGATAAGCCTCATGCACATCGAGATCATGAGCGCAATCACCGGTGCGGCATTGCCCAGCAGCGCGAGTACCTTGTCGTATTCGAGCATCGACGCCGCGGCCTCAAACCACAGCACGCTCGCCACAAACAGCCCGCCCATGCACAGGCCGTATACCATGCTCTCCAGATACACCGCGCGCATGCCAATACGGAACAGCTCCGTCGAGCCCGAGGCGCTAAACAGCGGATTGACCAGCGCGATAATCAAAATCACCGGCAGCTGCCAGCGAAGTGCGCCCAGCGTGCGGGCAGCCCCACGCGTCGCAAATCCATACGCCAGCCCGCCCGCAAGCGACAGCGCAATCAGCACCGGCTGCATCGAGAACATGGTGAGCCCCAGCGTCAGCACTATATAGAGTGCCGGCACAGCCGGATGCGACATCGAGAACGCCGCGACGGGCTCGCCGCCAAACTCCTCTTGTATGTTGTCCACGGGCACCCCCGTCCCCTCGCTCAAACGACAGCTCCGCAGCACCGCCAACGCCGCACGCAAGCAGCGCAAACGCCACGCCGGCGGCGCAAGCCTCAACCGCCGCAAACCAATCGCTACGCGCTCAACATATGCCTGCGGTATCATATTGCGCCGTGTATCGTTTCCAAACACACGTCTCTATAACGTAACAGGAGATCACATGGACGCAACCGCAATTATCCTCGCTGCCGGCGAGGGCACCCGCATGAAGTCGAACCACTGCAAGGTTTCGCACAAGATCCTGGGCAAGCCCATGGTTCAGTGGATCGTCGACGCCACCATCAAGGCCGGCTGCAGCCGCGTCGTGGTCGTCATCGGCAGCCACGCCGACGAGATGCGCGCCCTCATCGACGGCGCCTACGCCAGCAGCGCCACCAAGGTCGAGTGCGTCGAGCAGACCGAGCGCCTGGGCACCGGCCACGCCGTGAAGGTCGCACTCGAGGCCTGCGGCATCACGCAAGGCCCCGTCGTCGTGCTCAACGGCGACTTGCCGCTCATCACCGCCGACACCGTCGCCAAGTTTGCGCAGACCGTCGCTACCGGCGAGCTCGCCTGCACCGTCATGACCATGACCCCGCCCGACCCCTTTGGCTACGGCCGCATCAAGCTGGGCGCCGACGGCCAGATCGAGCGCATCATCGAGCAGAAGGACTGCACGCCCGAGCAGGCCGCCACGCTGCTGGAGTGCAACGCCGGCTGCTACGCCTTTGACGGCGCGCAGCTCGCCGCCCACATTAACGAGATCGGCAACGACAACGCGCAGTCCGAGTACTACCTGCCCGACATGCTCGAAATCCTCAAGGGTCACGGCCAGGCGGTCTCCATCTTCCACTGCGACGACTACCGCGACGGCCTAGGCGTCAACAGCCGCATCCAGCTCGCGCAGCTCACCGCTATCGCGCGCGACCGCATCAACGAGCACTGGATGGCCGAGGGTGTCACGTTCATCGATCCCACGCAGGCCTGGATCGGCCCCGATGCCACCATCGGCCGCGACACCGTCGTGTGGCCGCAGACGCATCTGATCGGCCACGTCACCGTGGGCGAGGAGTGCCAGCTCGGTCCCAACAGCCGTCTCACCGACACCACCGTCGGCAGTGGCTGCACCATCGATGAGACCGTCGCCATCGAGGCCGTCATCGAGAACGGCGTCGACTGCGGCCCGCGCGCCTACCTGCGCCCGGGCACCCATATGCTCGACGGCTCCAAGGCTGGCACGCACGTGGAGATCAAGAAGTCCACGATCGGCGAGGGCTCCAAGGTTCCGCACCTGTCCTACATCGGCGATACCACCATGGGCTCCGGCGTCAACGTCGGTGCGGGCTCCATCACCTGCAACTACGACGGCGTGCACAAGCACAAGACCGTCATCGGCAAGGATGCCTTCATCGGTTCCGACACCATGATGGTCGCGCCCGCCCAGATCGGCGACGGCGCGCTTGTGGCCGCCGGCTCCGTCATCACCGAGCCGGTCCCGGCCGGCGCACTTGGCCTGGGTCGTGCCCGCCAGGTAAACATTGAGGGCTGGGCCGCCGATTACCGCCGCCGTCTGCACGAGGACGACGAGGCATAACGTTTTACCAAGCATCTAAGGAGCTGTTCCCATGGGGGCGGCTCCTTTTTCTATCGTGACCTGCGCAACCGGATGAGTGGTCGGTTCGTGTCCGTTGACGGTAAAGACGTTATCAAGGCTCGATAAACCCCGTTGCGCGGTTACAATGCAAAAAGGCATCTATATGGCATTCGATATATAAAGGAGAAGGGTAATGCCGATTAATGATCCCGAGAAGTCGGAGAATATGCGCAAGTCCATCCGCGTGTATTCCGGTTCCTCCAACCGCCCCCTCGCTCAGAAGATTGCTGAGTACCTTGGGGTCGAGCTTTCGGGCCTTACGCTAAAGCAGTTCGCCAATGGTGAGATTTACGCCCGCTACGACGAGACCGTCCGCGGCGCCGACGTCTTCCTGATTCAGTCCGTGGCCGGCGGCAACGTCAACGACATGCTCATGGAGCTGCTCATCGCCACCGACGCTGCCAAGCGCGCATCCGCCCGCTCCATCACTGCCGTTATCACCCACTACGGCTATGCCCGCCAGGACCGCAAGGCCGGCCCGCGTGAGCCCATCACCGCCCGCCTCGTCGCCAACCTGCTCGAGCGCGCCGGCGTCAACCGCATCATCACCCTCGACCTGCACCAGGGCCAGATCCAGGGCTTCTTCGATATCCCGGTTAACCACTTGTCCGCGCTGCCGCTGTTTGGCCAGTACTACAACGACATGCACTTCGACACCGACAACCTGGTTGTCGTCTCCCCCGACGTGGGCCGCGCCAAGGCCGCCAAGAAGCTGTCCGACATGCTCGGCTGCGACCTGGCCATCGCCCACAAGGGCCGTCCGCGCCACAACGCCGCCGAGGTCATGGGCATCATCGGTGACATCAAGGGCAAGACCTGCATCATCAACGACGACATGATCGACACCGCTGGCACCCTGTGCGCCAACGTCAAGGAGCTCAAGGCTATGGGCGCTGGCGACATCTACGTCTGCGCCACCCACGGCATCTTCTCCGGTCCGGCCATCGAGCGTCTGAACGACGCCCCGATCGTCGAGTGCCTCGTCACCGACGCCATTCCCGTCGAGGTCGGCGGCAAGATCAAGACCATCTCGGTCGCCGAGGAGTTCGCTCAGGCCATCTCCGCCGTTTACCACGAGGAGCCCGTCTCCACGCTCGTCGGCGGCGACTTCGCGCTGTAATCGCATCGTCCTTGTAACCCGGCGCATCGCCGTCGGAACAGAAGAAACCCCCGCGCTCCCCCTTGCTT
>DBFBGO010000033.1:0-52747 GCA_048201895.1 Collinsella sp.
GCGCTCAGCCCAGCGGCTCGAGAGATCCATGGCGCGCTGCACGTCGCGGCGCTCTGCCGGGTAACCGATGCACTGGTCGAGCTGCATGCAGATGTCGGAGCCGAGCTTCTGCGCAATGGCCATATTGTCTTCGGGGCTCCAGAACACGTGGCTGCCGTCGTAGTCGGTGGCGATGAAACGCACGCCCTTGTCCGAGAGCTTCACGGCGTCGGAGTGGCTGAAGATCTGGAAGCCGCCTGAATCGGTGAGGATGGGGCCGTGCCAGTTCATAAACTTATGCAGTCCGCCCAGCTCGGCGATGGTGTCCTCGCCGGGGCGCATGGACAGGTGATAGGTATTGGCAAGCACGATCTGGGCACCGAGCTGCTTGACAGTCTCGGTAGGGATGCCCTTGACGTTTGCCTTGGTGCCCACGGGCATAAAGATCGGCGTCTCGATGTCGCCGTGCGGGGTATGCAGCACGCCGGCGCGCGCGTGCGTGGTCGGATCCTCGGCGATCAGGTCGAATTTAAAAAGACTCTGGTCCATAAACTGGAACTCCTTGGTTGCGGTTCATACGCAGACCATTATACGGGCAACCCGCAAGGAGCACCGACTCGACAGAAACTGATGTAAAGGGGTCATAGTCGTTGGGGACGTTCTTAAACAACTAGTCGTTGGGGACAGTCTTCAGGGCAACCTGACAAAGGAGTGCCCCAATCTGCCAGCACTTAGGGACTGTCCCCAAGTGCCGGCAAGAGTGTCCCTTTCGACTAGCCATTTAAGAACGTCCCCAATGACTACATCAACAAAGGCAACGCCGATGCTCTGGCAACGTCAGCGAGCGGTCGCCAGAGCGAACAAGTTGGCATGAAAAGAGGGCGGCATAGACCTTCTAGTCATGCCGCCCTCTTTGAATGACAAGTTGTCGCTCTGGTGACCGTGCAGCGTCGAGCCGTTACGCGGTTTGGAAAAACCGCGTAACCCCTAAGGCCGCTGACCCATGCCACCCTCGAGGGTGACGGTCTCACCGTTCATGTACTTAAAGTCGGGACCGCAGAGCTGAACGACCACGCGGCCGATTTCCTTCTCGACGTCGCCGTAGTGACCCGCCGGCGGCATGTGGACGTTGGCCTTGAACGCCTCGGGATAGGCATCCTGGAAGTTCTCGAGCGCAGCGGTCCAAGCAAGCGGGCAAACGATATTGACGTTGATGCCGTCCTTGCCCCACTCGTTGGCGGCAACGCGGGTCAGGCCGCGGATGCCCTCCTTGGCGGCAGCATAGCTGCACTGGCCATAGTTGCCAAACAGGCCGGCGCCCGAGGCAAAGTTGACCACGGAGCCCTTGGTCTCCTTCAGGTGCGGATAGGCCTTCTGCATGTACAGATAGGTAGCATACAGACCGGAGTAAATGGCCAGGTTAAACTGGTCCATGGTGTGATCGGCGATGGTCACGCCCGAGGCACTGGCCTGAGCATTGTTGACGACGGCGTCGATGCGGCCGAACTCCTCAATGGCCTTGTCGATGACGTTCTGGACGACGGCCTCGTTGTCCTGACCAGCCGAGACATCGGCCTGAACAGGCAGAACCTTGACGCCGTACTCGGCCTCGAGAGACTCCTTGGCGGCCTCGAGCTTGGCAACGTTGCGGCCGGTGATGACGAGGTTCGCGCCCTCCTTGGCAAATGCGATATCGATGCCGTAGCCGATGGAGCCAGCGGAACCGTCCTTAAGCGTGGCCTTGCCGCCGCCGGTGACGATCACGGTCTTACCAGTGAAAAGTCCCATACAAAGTCCTTTCAAATCGCGACGGGCACGCCCGCCGACTGCGCGTATCCAACTTCACGCGCCAAAAGTTGAGATGCAACTTTAGCGTGTTCAAGCGAAAATAAAAGACCGCGGTAGGCGAACGGCACCACGTCGTTCGGCGAAGGGATTGTCAAGTACAAACTGGATAAAGCGGCCGAGTTATTGTTATCAGATCGAGCCATCGAACACGTTTTGAAACTTTGCTGCGGCGCGCGGGATGTCGGCGCGAGACTTTATCATAGGGTGACAAACAACGATGAGGAGCACATGCCTATGACAGACGAGCTGGACCCCCAGACTCAACAGCATATTGATGATTCAGCAGACGTTGCCGCAGATACTGACGCTGTGACCTGCGATAGTATCGACATCGACGACCCCATCTTGGACGAAAGCGCTACGGCGGAAACCCCCGAAACAGAAAACGCCGATGAGCAAAACGACGATGCGCCCGCTCAGGACGACGCCCCGCAAGCAGCGGGCCCCATCGAGGTGTCTTCGGAAGAAGAGCTCGATGCCGTCATGGACTCCATGATGGATGCTGTCAAAGCGATGAAAAACGCCGTTGCCGATGCCGATATTGATGCCGAGGAAGAGGAGGCCGCCGTGGCGGCCTCGACCTTTGTGCCCGGCGAGACTCCGGTTGCCGACCAGGGCAGCACCATGCCCTCGTTTCTGCAGCTCGAGCACCCCACGATTGGCGCCGATGCGGTCGATCCGCACGCAGCAGGCTTTTCTGTGGTCGAGGGCGGTACCGGCAATATCGCCGCGCCGCAGGCTGCCGATGCGGACGCTGTCGACACCGCTCGCCCGATCGCCCCGCACTCCCCCGACGCGAACCGCGATCTGGGGACCGCTGTCTCGAACACCGCGAACGCCGTGGGCACCTTTATTGCCCAGGGCGCCTCGGCCATGCGCGAGATGAACGCCGCGAAAAAGGCACTTGCCGATGCCCGCGCCCACCTGGCCGAACTTGAGCAGCGCATTGTCGATCAGGCCGAGGAGCTCGAGACGCGCCAGGATATCGCAGGCCGCTACGACCAGATCGTCGCCGACCAGCGTCAGGCGATCGCCACAGCGCAAAAGACCGCTGCGGCAGCCGAGATTGACCGTGATGCCCACGCCGCCAAAGCGACAGAGCTCAAGAGTCAGCTCGAACAAATGAAGACAGAGGATGACGCGACTGAGCTCCGCCTGAAGGCCGCGCTCGACGCCGTGGAGGCCCGCGAGGCAAGCTCGCGCGAGACCGGCAACCGCCTCGTTCGACGTCTTGAGGATTCCAAGCGCATCCGCGACAAGGTGCAGGCCGAGCGAGACGCCGGCATTGCCGCCGCACAACAAACCGTCGACGCCACGCGCGCCCAGCTCGAGACGCTGCGTCATGAGTATGCCGAGCTGCAACGCAATCCCTCGGCAAATCCCGCCAACTATACGGTGCGCACCAGCGAGCTCTCGATGCAGATCTCCGACACGGCAGATGCCCTGCGTAAAGCCGAAGAAGATGTCCCGCGCATCACCGCCGACCTTGAGCACTCGCTTGCCGCAGCCGAGCAGGCCGTCGAGCAGGCTCAAGCCCCCATTGCCGAAGCCAAACGCGCGCACCAAGCCGTGACGACTGAGGCTGATGCCGCGCGCGACGAGCTGCAGACGGCGAAAACTGCCGCCACGACGCGCCAGCGCGAACTGCGCGAGAAGATCGCCGCCGAGGACAAGGCACGCCGCGACCAAGAGCAAAGCATCGCCAACGCCCAAGCAGATGCCGCACATGCACAGTCGATCATCGAGCAGGCGACCGAGGTACATGACCATCCAGAGATCACTGAGTCGCTTGCAGGATCCTTGGCCCGAGACAAAGCCGAACACGCCGAGACCGAGCGAGAAGTCGCCCAGCTCGAGGCCACCGAGGACGCGGTGCGCGAGCGCACCCGCGACTCACGCATCAAATTCACCGGCGCCATCGTCTGCATCGTCGCCGCAATCCTGGTGATCATCCTAGTCTGGCTGTTCGCGAGCAAGTAAACCAGCCGCCAAAAAAACGCTCAACGCAGTTGCGGTGAGATAGTTCCTGTTTAGCCCAAAAGGCCAATTCAAGAACTATCTCACCGCAACTTATTTAGATTGATGCAAGGTAGTCGTTTAAGAACGTCCCCAATGACTACACCGATGTTTTGTTGACAACCAAAGAAATGCCGGTGTTTTGGCAACGACAGCGAGCGGGTCGCATTTGAGGCAAGGTGACGTGAAACGAAAGGGCGCTGACCTTCTGGTCGCGCCCTTGAAGTTGAACGTCAGATTGTCCAAATGCGGCCCGCGCAGCGTCGACCGGTTACGGCGTTTGTAAAACGCCGTAAGCTACAAGATGAGCATGGCGTCACCAAAGCTGAAGAAGCGGTAGCGTTCTTCGATAGCAGCGGCGTAGGCATCCATGATCTGGTCGCGGGTGGCAAGTGCGCTTACGAGCATCATGAGCGTGGAGCGCGGCACGTGGAAGTTCGTGATCAGCGCGTCGACCACGTGATAGGTCGAGCCGGGCATAAGGTAGAGCTGCGTTGTCGCGTTCTCGCGCACCACGATGTCGCCGCGGCCGAGCGTGTCGGCCCCGTCCTCGCGGCCCTCAAAATAGCGCGCCGTCACAGCCGGATCGGACACCGGCGCGTCCGCGTCAAACGCGCTCTCGAGCGAGCGCACTGCGGTAGTGCCGACGGCGATCACACGATGGCCCTCGGCCTTCGCCTTATGCACGGCGTCGACAACCTCCTGCGACACGTGGTAGCGCTCGGTGTGCATCACGTGCTGCGCGGGGTCGTCCTCCTCCACCAGACGGAAGGTATCGATACCCACCTCGAGCTCGACGGCGGCAAACTTGGCACCCTTGGCCTCGATGGCAGCCATGAGCTCGGGAGTAAAATGCAGACCCGCCGTGGGAGCAGCGGCCGAGTGCTCCTCCTTCATGGCGTAGACGGTCTGGTACTTCTCGGGATCGCCCTCGTAATCGGTAATGTAGGGCGGCAGCGGCACGTGGCCGGCAGCATGGATGGCCTCGTCGAGCGTGCGCGGCTCGCCGGCGGCATTGCAACCGGCCGGCTCAAAGCGTACCAGGCGGCCGCCGCGGCTATCGGTGACAAAGTCGACAACCTCGGCCGTCAGCACCACGGGAGCCCCCTCGGGCGCATGGGCACCACCGGCGCGATACTCAATATGAGCACCGGGCTTCAGGCGCTTGCCCGGCTTGACCAAGCACTCCCAAACATGGCCCAGCGGATCCACGTCCTCGCGGCGCTTGAGCAGCAGGGTCTCGACCACGCCGCCCGATCCCGTTTTACGACCGATCAGACGGGCCGGCATCACGCGCGTCTGATTGATGACGAGCACGTCGCCCGGCTCGATATAGTCGATGATGTCGCGGAAGATGCGGTGCTCAACGGTACCGCCGTGCTCCAGCGGCGTTCCCGCCTGGGAGCCCTTGCGATCCACCACCAGCAGGCGGCAGGAGTCGCGCGGCTCGGCTGGAGCCTGGGCGATCAGTTCCTCAGGAAGGTTGTAGTCAAAATCATCGGTACGCATAGACACGTCGGATACTCCTTATATAGCTAAAGTCCGCTCTACATCCTAGCAGGCTGACGTCCCAAATGAACTACTTTTTGGACGCTTTGCGCTCGTCGCGGATGCGGGCGCGGTCCATGGCCGCCTCGACAGCCGAGAAGCGGCAACCACAGTAGTTCTGCCGATACATGCCCAGCTCGCGCGAACGGCGTGTCGCCTCGGGGTAATACGGACGAAAATCGCGAATCACCGGAGTGAGACCGCGGGCGGCAGCCAGACGCTCCAACACATCATTGCAGGTTTCGAACAACTGATACGGCGAGACGGCGAGCGTCGTACCCACAAACTCAAACCCACGCTCCTGGGCCACGCGGCACGCCTCGGCCAAGCGCAGGGCATAGCACGCACGACAGCGACGGGGCCGATCGGCACCCAGCGGTGCCACGCCGGCCTCCCAGCGCTCACGGTCCTCCCCCGCCTCGATAAGCTCGATGTCGCCATCGGCACACCACCGGCGCAGCTCGTCCAAACGCCGCTGCCATTCATCGTGCGGCTGAATATTGGGGTTGGTCCAGCAGATTGTGGGCTCAAACCCTTCCTCGCGCAGCAGGCGGACCGGCTCAAGAGAGCACGGCGCACAGCAGGCGTGCAACAACAACGGCTTCATCGACATCTCCTCACCCGAAAAAGCGCACGCCGAAGGACGTGTCCTCGCAGGCGACAATGCGGCGGTCGCGCAAAATGGTCCGCACGTAATACCAGTCGCCCACACAGCCTGACAAATGCAAGCCGGCCGCCAGATAGCACAGCAGCGGATAGCCCGAAAACGCAAACCCCAGGGCAAGCGTTGTCGTCACAACAGCCGTCGGTGCCAGGCAAACCGCCATGTACCGCCGGCGCGAATACACAACGCCCTCGGCGCAGGCATAGATCATCGCCGTCTCGCGATTCGCCCCAAAGGTCACCTGCGCGCCCGCAGGCGCCAGCAGCTTAAAAAACACACCGTGCACCAGCTCGTGCACGGCAAATGACGCCGCAGAAACCGCAGCCAAGCCGACTATCCAGCCCACGACAGCCATCCAGCCGCCCGCGTCAGCCGCATCCAAGTCTGCAGGCCCGCCCAGCAGCATAAACACCGGCACCAGGCACACGGCAAACACGCCGACTACGACCATCCCCCACACGAAGCAAGCGTGCAGAAATTCCTCGTCTTCAAACGCATGTATGTTGGAAATCTCATTCATAGCATCTTAGGATAGCGCCCCTGCCACGTACCCGTCCGCATGTGCGATAATGTCGAACGATATGCACGAATTGACCACCGCGTCGCCAGGCCTTGCGCCCGGCCGCGCTCTCACCATATGCGAAGGAGTCCCATGGCATCCAAATACTCCATGAACGACCGTCCCAGCTGGCCTCGCCGCGCCATCGTTACCGCCGGCGAGCCCTACGGCAACAAGGGCCTTCACTTTGGCCACGTCGGTGGCGTCTTTGTCCCGGCCGACTTCTTCGCCCGCTTCCTGCGCGACCGTCTGGGCCGCGAGAACGTCATCTTCACCTCGGGCACCGACTGCTATGGCTCGCCCATCATGGAGAGTTACCGCAAGCTTAAGGAGAACGAAGGCTACGATAAGTCCATCGGCGAGTATGTCGAGTCCAATCACTCCCGCCAGGCCGCGACCCTCAACAACTACAACATCAGCTGTGACATCTACGGCGGCTCGGGCCTTGAGCCGGCTGCGCAGATTCACAACGAGGTGACCGCCGAGATTATCAAGCGCCTGCACGAGCAGGGCACCATCTCCAAGCGCTCCACGCTGCAGTTCTACGATGCCAAGGCCGGCACGTTCCTCAACGGCCGTCAGGTGATCGGCCGCTGCCCCATCCAGGGCTGCAAGTCCGAGAAGGCCTATGCCGACGAGTGCGACCTGGGTCACCAGTTTGAGCCCGAGGAGCTCATCGCGCCCAAAAGCCAGCTCACCGGCGAGGTGCCCGAGCTGCGCCCGGTAGACAACCTCTACTTTGACCTGCCGGCCTACCTCGACTTTATGAAGACCTATACCGCCAAGCTCGCCCAGAACCCGCAGGTTCGTTCCGTGGTCTCCAAGACTATGGAGGAGTGGCTGCTGCCGGCTCAGCTCTATATCCAGAACAAGTTCCGCGAGGCCTTCGATGCCGTCGAGGATCAGCTTCCCGAGCACACCGTGCTGGAGCCCGAGGGCAACAAGAGCAGCTTTACCGTCACCTTCCCCAGCTGGAAGGAGCGCGACGACGCCCACGCGGTGCTCGCCAACGGCGGCGTGCGCTTCCGCAGCGGCAAGGCGCTCGTGCCCTTCCGCATCACCGGTAACATCGACTGGGGCGTTCCGGTGCCCGAGGTCGATGGCGTCTCCGACGTCACCTGCTGGTGCTGGCCCGAGAGCCTGTGGGCGCCCATCAGCTATACGCGTACCGTGCTCGCGCGCGATGCCAAGGCCGCCGGCGTGACCGAGGGTGTCGCCGCCCAGGATGCCGCCCTCATGGGCGAGCCCGCTACCGACTCCACGCAGGTCCCCGCGCCCACCTACCAGCACAGCTCGCTCGACTGGCGCGACTGGTGGTGCTCGGACGACGCACAGATCTACCAGTTCATCGGTCAGGACAACATCTATTTCTACTGCATCGCTCAGACAGCCATGTGGGAGGCCCTGGGTTGGGACCTTACGCAGAGCACCGTCAGCGCCTGCTATCACCTGCTCTACATGGGCAAAAAAGCCAGCTCGTCCTCACAGACGCCTCCCCCGCCGGCAGACGACCTGCTCAACCACTACACCTGCGAGCAGATGCGCGCGCACTGGCTGTCGCTCGGCCTGTCCGAGAAGCCGGTAAGCTTTAGCCCCAAGGCATATGACACGCGCGTGACCGGCAAGGACAAGGACGGCAACGAGGTGCGCGCCTGCGACGACAAGCGCGTTATCGACCCGGCCCTTAAAGAGAGCGCCCTTTTGACCGGCGTGTTCAACCGTCTGGCACGCAGCTGCTTCTACGGCGTCGCCGTCAAGGAGGGCGACGAGAGCCCCTACCGCAACGGCTGCATCCCCGCTGGTGCCGCTTCTGACACCGTGGTCGAAGCCGCCCAGCAGGCAACCCTTGCCTTTGAGCAGGCCATGTACAAGTTCGAGACGCACCGCGCGCTTGCCGCGTGTGACGACTACCTGCGCGCCGCCAACAAGCGCTGGAGCGACGCCTCCAAGGCCGCCAACAAGCTCGAGGGCGAGCCAGCAAACGCCGCCATGACGCAGGCCCTGGTTGATGCCTTTACCGAACTGCGCGTGGCGACCGTGCTCATGCACGGTATTGTGCCGGCCGGCTGCGAGCTCATCTGCGAATACTTCGACGTCGATCCGGTCGCCTTCTTTAGCTGGGATAACATCTTTGCCTCCACGGACGAGTTCGTGGAGAGCCTGGGCGAGAAGCCCGGCGAGCACCGCGTGAAGCCGCTACCCCCGCGCTTCGACTTCTTCAGCAAGCACGAGAGCCAGTACTAAAGCACGCCTGCAGCGGCGTACCCGGAAAGTAGTCAATTTGGGACGGGAAGGAAAGACGGATGTCCAAGCCGCGTCGTCGTAAGCAGAAAAAGCAGGTCAAGGCCGAGCTCAAGCTCAGGCAGTTTGCTGCCACCGAGCTTTCCGACCAGCTTGCCGCCCTTCCCTGCGCCGCCGACCTGCCGCGCTTTATGGTCGACACGGTCGCCGGCGCCTATACGCCCGCCGATGCCGAGCTCATGATCGAGGGCTTCGGCGCCGCGGCCACACGCCCGGTCACGCTGCGCGCCAACACGCTCAAGGCGACCGCCGAGGACATCGTTGCGGCGCTCGATGCCGCCGGCATCGCGCACCAAACCGTTACCTGGTATCCGGACGCCTTTATCCTGCCCGAGGCCCAGGTTTCCGATCTGTGGGATCTCGACATCTACCGCGACGGCAAAATCTACCTGCAGAGCCTGTCGTCCATGATGCCGCCTTTGGTGTTGGGCGCCCAGGCAGGCGAGGACATCCTGGACATGTGCGCGGCCCCCGGTGGCAAGACGACGCAGATCGCCGCCCTCACCCAGGGCCAGGCACACCTCACCGCCTGTGAGATGAGCATTCCCCGCGCCGAAAAGCTCGAGTCCAACCTCCATCGCCAGGGTGCCAAAAACGTGCCCGTCATGCGCATCGACGCACGCGAGCTCGATGAGTTCTTCCGCTTCGACCGCATCCTGCTCGACGCCCCCTGCACCGGCACGGGCACCGTCATCAGCGGCAACGAGAAAAGCCTGCGCGGCCTGACCGAGCAGCTGCTCGTCAAGTGCGCCCGCTCGCAGCGCGCGCTTCTGGACCGCGCCATGGGAGCCCTCAAACCGGGCGGCACGCTCGTCTATTCCACCTGTTCGATCATGCCGCAGGAAAACGAGGACGCCCTGCAAGAGGCCCTCGACAAGCACATGGATTGCAAGCTTATCCCCCTCGACGGCACACCGAGCGAAAGTGAAGCGCGTCGCGCCCAGGATGCCGGCGAGGAGCCGCATATCGAGTGCAACGCCCTCACCGAGGCCATCGCCGCCGGCCGTGTCTCGGCCGTCGCCAACGGTATGCCCGGCACGCTGACCATTCCGCCTAGCCGCGATTTTGAGGGCTTCTACATTGCCCTGATCCGAAAACGCAGCTAGCGCACGGATCCAAAACTCAACAAGCTATCTCCGTGCGCGCTTGTCCTGCTGGTCACGGTGCTGCTTAAGTGCCTCGCGTTCCTTACGCTCGACTCTTTTGCCTTTAATGGCCGTGACCACAAAGTAGATGACCGCGGCGGCAACGATTGCGCCCACACACAGGCCAATCGAGCCCAACATTGCCGAAAATTCCATACCGCGTCACCTCTCTTTTAAACGGGACTTTTAAGATAGCACCTCGATCCCCGCCACCACAGCTCCTTCACGTTCGCCTGCCCTTCGGTCTAACGGATGGCGCGGCGGGGAAAAATCAACTCGTCAAACGATTTAGCATTCGCAATTCCGGCTGCATCGTGCCGGCCGTCGTCACACAGAATCGAGTCTCCATGGACACCCTCAACGACCTAAACGAGCGCGTCGACGCCTTTGTCAGCACCAGCTCCTTCGACACACCTGCCGCGGCAAACGACCAAGCTCCCATCGATGTACCCGCCGAGGTTCACGAGGACATCGTCGCCTCGGTCGATTTCTCCGAGGTCGAGCTCGCAGACGAGTTCACCGAGCCCCAGGTAGCCGTGACCCCCAACGGACTGCTCCCCATGGAGCCACTGCCCATCGACGGGCGTTTGCGCAAGGCGGCCCTTCGCATGCCCGGCGAGATCGAGGAGGCCAGCGGCTTTACGCTCTTCGGCCGACGCATCAAGTCGCTCATTTACACCACTGACGTCGCGGTTATCCGCAACTCCAACGCCGATGCCGTCTTTGCGGTCTACCCTTTCACGCCGCAGCCCGCCATTACGCAAGCGCTGCTGACCGTCGCCGAGTGCCCGGTCTTCGTAGGCGTGGGCGGCGGAACTACGACCGGTAAGCGCTCCGTGCAGATGGCAGCCGTCTCCGAGATGCAGGGCGCGGCGGGCTGCGTGGTCAACTCCCCCGCTACTGCCGAGATGGTCGAGCACATCACCAACATCGCCGACATCCCCGTCATCGCCACGGTCGTACGTTGCGACGATGATGCGCATGCCAAAGTGCGCGCCGGAGCCAAGATTCTCAACATCGCGGCCGGCAAGAACACGCCGCAGGTTCTGCGCGAGCTACGCGAGCACTATCCCAACCTGCCGCTCATCGCACCGGGCGGCAAAACGCCCGAGAGCATTCGCGAGACCATCGCCGCCGGCGCCAACGCCATCATCTGGACGCCGCCTTCGGCCCAGCAGCTACAGACCGACATGATGCAGCGTTATCGCAAGATGAAGGAAGACGCCACACCTGTCATCTCGCGCGACGACGTGCCCATTATCGACCAGGTCGCCGCCGCCGAGGTCAGCCAGGTCGAGAACATGAATCCCGACGTGCCGATTCCCGACGAAGTCATCGAGCGCGTCGCTTCGATCCACGAGCGCGTCGAGGAGCATCGCGCCAATCGCGGCCTCAAGCCGTCACTGCACGGCTTCTTCTTCCGCGGAAAGAAACGCTAGCCGCAACAGCAAGGCCCGCTCCACAAACGTGAGGCGGGCCGTTTTCGTTTGAGCAATCATGCAGCGACGTGATGGGGCAAATTAATCCACGCGCTTGTCGCCCATAAAGAAGAGCGCCACCGTACCAGGTCCGGTATGCGAGCCAATCAGAGTACCGATGTCATTGATCTCAATCTTGCCTTTAAGCTGCGGAACCTGTTCCTCAATCAGCGCCGCGACCGCCTCGGCATCCTCGCGGCACGCCGACTGCGACATGATGCACTTACCCGAATAATCTGCACCGTCCTGTACGTGTGCCATCATGGTCTTAGCCATCTCGGAAATCGCGCGCTTCTTAGTGCGAATCTTCTCACGTGGCGACAGCTTACCTTCGCAATCGACCGTCATAAGCGGGCAAATCTTAAGCGCCGTGCCGATGATCGCGCTCGCGGCCGAAATGCGACCGCCGCGCAGGTAGCTCGACAGATCGGTCGAGAAGAACCAGTGGTGCAGGTTGAGCTTGTGCTCCTCGATCCAAGCGGCCGTCTCGTCGAGTGAAGCCCCGTTATCGCGCACATCGGCGGCATATTCCAGCAACAGACCAAAGCCCGAAGACGCCCCCAGCGAATCGATGACGCGTACCTTGCCACCCTCGGGATAGCGATCCGCAAGCATCTGCGCCGCGACGCAGGCCGATCCATACGTGCCCGAAATACCCGACGACAACGTCAGGTGCAGCACGTCTTTACCCTCGGCAACAAACGGCTCCCAAAACTCCTCGTACTCACCCACGCTCACCTGAGACGTCTTGGGCATGGCGCCCGCGGCAATCTGGGCAAAAAACTTGTCCGGCGTAATCGACTGATACTGATCGTCCGTATAGACAACATCGTCGATCTCGTAATGAAAACACACGACAGGGATATTGCGCGACGCAAAGAACTCACGGGTTCGGTCGGCGGCGGATTCACAGGTCAGGACATAATCACTCATATGAGGCTCCTTACTCATTGCTGCGCAAATTATCGCACAGTGAACCTACATGCGGTACATATGTCCACTATTTACCAAATCGAACCAAAAATAGTGAACATCTTTACCACCATCGTCTCCACCGGCCCCACGCATAAATATCTGAGAAAACACCCTCTGTCGTCTCCACCCAACCAAGACATCTACCTTCACTAAATCGATTTACCAAACCATTCAGCCGACAATTCAGCCGCTGGCGCAAAATCGAAACAAAAGCGGCGCATACTGATAAACGTTTGACGCTGTTTATCAGTTTTACCAGCCCCATCGGAAGGTGTTTCATGGTCGCATTCGATCGCAACCCGCAAGACTTCAAGTATCTGCGCCTGCTGTCGAGACAGTTCCCCACCGAACAATCCGCATTTACCGAAATTATCAACCTCTCGGCCATCCTCAACCTACCCAAGGGCACCGAGCATTTTATGAGCGACGTGCATGGTGAGTACGAAGCCTTTATGCACATCCTCAACAACTGCTCGGGCGTCGTGCGCGAGCATGTCGACGAGATTTTTGGCGACACGCTCACCTTTGAGGAAAAGGGCGAGCTGTGCACGCTCATCTACTACCCGCGCGAGAAGATCGAGCTGGTCCGCAGCCAGCGCGAGGACTCGCCCACCTGGTACAAGACGATGCTTGACCAGCTCATCATGGTCGCTCGTTCGCTTTCAAGCCGCTACACGCGCTCCAAAGTGCGTAAGGCCATTCCGCGCGATTACGCCTATATCATTGACGAGTTGTTGCACACGCACCCGGACGAGAACAACTATCGCGTGCGCTATCACGAGCGCATCGTGGAGTCCATCCTGGAGACCGCCAGCGCCGACGACTTTATCGAGTCGCTCGCCTCGCTCATCAAGCGGCTGGCCGTCGACCACCTGCACCTGGTGGGCGACATCTTCGACCGAGGCGGCGGCGCGGCCAAGATTATGGACCGCCTGCTCACCTATCATTCGCTCGATATTCAGTGGGGCAACCACGATCTGTTGTGGATGGGTGCCGCTGCCGGCGAGCCCGCCTGTATCGCCACGGTGCTGCGCAACAACCTTCGCTATGACAACTACGAGATCCTCGAGAACGACTACGGTATCTCGCTGCGCGAGCTTGTCGCCTTCGCCGACGCCACCTATACCGCCGGCGAGTCCATCAGCCCGCTGATCAAGGCCATCAACGTCCTACTCTTTAAGCTCGAGGGCCAGATTATCCAGCGCCACCCCGAGTTTGACATGACCGACCGCCTGCTGCTCGACAAGATCGATCACGTCGCCGGCACGGTCACGCTTGCCGACGGCAGCGTGTGGCCGCTCACGACCAACGACTTCCCCACCGTCGATCCTGCGGACCCCTACACGCTCACGCCCGAGGAACAGCACATCATCGACAAGCTCGTATCCGAGTTTGTCACCGCCGATCACCTGCATCGCCACATCGATTTCCTCTATACCCACGGCTCCATGTATAAGGTCGCCAACGGCAATCTGCTGTTCCACGGCTGCGTGCCGCTCAACGAAGACGGCACCTTTAGCAGCATGAACTGTCTGGGCACCTGGCACGCCGGGCGCGACTATTTTGATTTTGCGACCACATCGCGCGTCGTGCCTGGCGCGTCGGCGACCGCGATGCCCTCGACTGGATGTGGTACCTGTGGATCGGCTTTAACTCACCCGCCAGCGGACGCGTGGTGCGCACGTTCGAGCGCGCCTACATCGCCGACAAGAGCACGTGGGTCGAGCCGATGGACCCATACTATACGCTCACCACGTCCTCGTCCGTTTGCGACGACATCATGCGCGAGTTTGGCGTCGCACCCATGGCCTGCTCGCCGACGGGCCACATCATCAACGGCCACACCCCGGTCAAAACCACCAAGGGCGAGCAGCCCATCCGCGCCAACGGCAAGCTGCTGGTCATCGACGGCGGTTTCTGTCGCGCCTACCATCCCAAAACGGGCATCGCCGGCTACACGCTCATCTCGAGCTCGCGCGGATGCCGCCTCAAGTCGCACCAGGCCTTTACGACGGTTGCCGAGGCACTCACGCGCAACGTGGACATCGAGAGCGAGACCAGCCGCTTTGACGAGGCCGACCGTCGCCGCATGGTGAGCGACACCGATACTGGCGCCAAAATTCGCAGCCAGATCCAGGACCTGCGCCAGCTGCTCGATGCATATAGAAACGGTGCTATCAAGGAGCGCGTCTAGCCCCACCCGCGGGGATTGGCTAAACTTGCTGAGTTTGTCATCCCCGCGGCGTCCCCGCGCCACCCTAAGGCAGGTACCATGCAAAAGCTCCTTGCGCAGATCATGAAATTTGGCGTCGTCGGTGTCATTGCCACGGTTATCGACTTTGGCATTATGAATCTGCTCCACTACGGTCTGGGCCTCAACATCCTAATCGCCAACACGAGCGGCTTTATCGTCTCACTCATCTTTAATTACGTCGCCAGCATGAAGTACGTGTTTGCGCACAAGGAAGGCATGAGCCGCCGCCGCGAGTTCATCATCTTTGTCGTGCTGTCCGTGATCGGTCTGGCACTCAACGACGGTATCGTGCTGGCCCTCAACGCCGGCCTGGGACTCGAGGCCAATATCGCCAAGATTTGCGCCACCGCGCTGGTCATGGTCTACAACTTTGTAACGCGCAAGATCTTCCTGGAGGGCGAGCAGACCAAATAGCTCGGCCTCCTCGTTGCACTACGGGGACCTGCGGATGACGCGCGTCGAGCGCTGTGTTGTTCGTGGGCATTGCTCGTTTACGGAAGGATTTGCAACGTTTGCGGATTGCCTCTTGAATATTTGGCGAGTTCGTATAGTTCTTGCCAAAGACCTTACGTTTCCCATGCAAAAGCTCTAAAGTAACTCGTTGCTCGATTCATCAACGCATTGGATGTGATTACGTGCGCAAGGCACTGGCACAACCTCATACCAAGCAGTTCCTCAAGTTCGCTGTCGTGGGTCTTATCTCCTTTGGCATCGACTGGGGCATGCTTATTGCGCTCGTCGAGCTGTTCCACCTCGACTTTTTGATGAGCACCACGATCTCGTTTACCACGTCCGTCGTGGTCAACTACTGGCTCAGCATGAAGTACGTGTTCGACCATCGCGAGGGCATGAGCCGCAAGCGCGAGTTCACGATCTTCACCATCCTGTCGGTGATTGGTTTGGGCCTCAACGACCTGTACATGTTTGTGGGTGTCACGTTTTTGAGCATCGGCTACCAGGCCATGAAGGCCATCGCCACGTTCCTGGTCACCTGGTACAACTACTTTAGCCGTCGCCTTTTCCTCGAGGGCGCGCAGTCGTAGTTTGTTCGACATTTGCTTGAAGGTATAACCGGTTGGAGCTCTCGTTCCAACCGGTTTTTTGTTTGCCGAGAGAGCCGGCGACCCAGTCCTCTACGCATGAAAAACGGGCGGCTCGGATGTTTGTCCGAACCGCCCGTTTGGCGCGTTATGTCGAGGCATTTAGCCCGTTACGTAATACCAAACGACGTTGGCGCCATTGGGGAGAACGTAGTTACTGCAGGCCGTCATGGGCGTTGTGCCGTTAACGGAGTACATCCAGCCACTCTTGCCGCCGTGCTCCTTCTCGGCCAGACCGCCAATAGCGGCGACATAGGTACCATACGACGAAGGGCGCGCATTGATAGAAAGTCCCAACGCACACAGCGCGTCGTAAGGGGTTGCGCCCTCGTTAAAGGTAAAGGTACCACTAGAAGACACAGGATTGCCCACAGCGCTCGATGTGACCGAAACCGTTACCGTGACGTAGCCAGGCTGCTGCGAGCTGCTCTGATTGCCCGCAGAGGCGCCGCCACTGTTAGATGCAGACCCACCGCCGGACGCCGAGCCGCTGCCCGAAGAAGAGCTCGATCCACCGGCGGATTCGGAGCCCTGCCCGGCAGACGCGTTGCTGGACTTCTTGCCGCCCTTGCCTTCGGTCTTCTTCTCCTTCGAATCCTTTTTTGAGTCCTTGTCCGAAGATTCTGAATCGTCCTTGGACTCAGGTTCATCCGAGTCCTTGGACTCGGAGTCCACAACGTCGGAAGACGAGGAGCCCGCTGCCTCCGTCTTGCGAGAGGCGGTAGAGCCAGAGTCGGCAACGCTCTTCCCCATCACAGCCTGAGCGATCCAATCGATGGACCATGCACCGCTGGAAGAAGGCCGGATAAAGCCTAGCGACACAACGATCAAAACGACGCAAACGGCCGTCAGGGCGCCAGCAAGCGCCTTGCGCCGAGGGGCGGACGCCGCCGAAGCGGCGTCCTTTTGCTTTGCATCGTCAAGCTGGATGAACGACGAGTCGGGCTGCTTGGAGTCGGCGTCCTGTGGCTTATTGGACACAGCCCTCACCTACCGACGCTTGGTAAACACGAACACGCCGATGACCGCAAGCCCGATCACGCCGGCCGCAACACCAACGATGGCAAGCGGATTGAAGTCAGACTGCTGCACAGGAGCCTCAGCGGACTTCTTGGCAGTGGCCTCAGCAGACGAGCCCGTGTCGGACTTGGAGCTGGACTTGCCGGACTTCTTGTCAGACTTCTTACCGTCCTTCTTGTCGCCCTTGCCGGAATCCTTCTTGGAATCCTTGCCGTCCTTGGTCTCGGTCTTGGTCGTGGTGGACACCGGATTTTGGCCCGGAGCAACAGCACCGCCAGACTGCTGGCCGTTTGTGCCGTTACCGGAGCCAGAACCAGCACCGGCATTACCCGAGCCGCCATTGGAGCCAGAGTCACCGTTACCGCCAGGGTTAACGGCATTCTTGGTCCACTTGGCGTAGAGCGTCATATCGGCCGTCACCGCGGCACTAAAGTCATACGCCTTTGTGCAAGCCTCATCGGTATACCAGCCATCAAAGGTGTAGCCCTCACGCGTCGGATCGGCCGGCTTGGTGACGGTCGAGCCAGAAGCAGGCGTCTGATCGCCAGTCGCAGAGCCGCCCCGAGCATCAAACTTAACGCGATGGGCCTGGGACTTCACACAAAACAAGTGACCTGAGTCGTTCGTGTAGTAAAGGTTGCCGAACTCGTCGCAGACAACCGACGCCATGCAGTAGTTTGCATAACCAGAACCGGGAACAAACACTTCGGTCGCCTCGGCATCGCCCAGCTTGTACATATACACGCCGCCGCCCGAAGTGTAGTTAGGCCAGTTTCCCTTGGCGCCATTTAGGGTGAAGTACACATATGTTTCACCATCGCGCGTGGAGACGAGCGGCGTGCTCTTCGATTCAAAGCCGAGCTCTTCGCCATCGGCTTTCGTAATCTGCCTCACGCTCATATCAGAAAGATCGATGATCGACAGCAGGCCCTTAGCCTTCCAATTGTTCGCAGTCGCACCGCAAATAAAGGCATATTTGCCGCCAAACACGGGCGTTGAAGTCGAGTATGGGGCAAACTGCACCTTCCCGGCCTCGGTAATAGAACCATCCGAACCAATAGTCAGCTTGTGCAACGTGCCATCATCGCGTGTAACGGCGTATACATAGCCATCGTGGACGGTAAGCGCCGAGCGGATATTGCCACCAGATAGCTTAAACGAGGCGACAAGCTTCGACAGATCGGCGGAATACACGCGCACCTGGCCGAAGTCGCTGCCGACAACGTAGTAGCCGTTGACCATCAGACCACCAGACCAGTAGAAGCCGCCATCGGTGACAGAAGCACTGCCGGCAACGGCACCCGTATGAATATTGATGCGCTTGACGGTGCCGTTTTGTACGTCGTTGCCGGACCAATAATCAAGGGTATTGATATAGACGTAATCGCCGTCAACGGTCAACGAAGACAGGTTCTGGTTCGTAAACGCATCGGAATACCAAAGCGTCTCAAACGTTTTCGCCGAAACAGCCTGCAGATAGCCACCGGAAAGCGGAATCAGGATGATACCCTGAGCAATAACGGGACGGCAGGTGCTATCCATGGAAGAGCCAAGTTCAAGCGATCGCACGACGGAACCCGTCTCGGGATCAACCTCGTTGAGGACCGCATTCCACGTCTTTTCATTCCACACCGAAGCGCCCGTGACAAGGTACACCTTTCCGTTCGCGACAATGGGGTCAGACGCAGAGGCGCTTGCGCCTGCCTTCTGCTGCTCTTCGGTTAAAAGGTTGAGCGCCCAGGAAGGCGTATCGGTCTTTGTCGTAGGCGTAAGGGCATCCGTTGCGGATCCCGAGCCACCGTTCGCAAAGCCATTCCATGCCGTATCGACATCGGGATGCTCAGCCCCAGGATTGGTGGCAGGCGCCGACGAAGGCTTCTGTATGCCATCGCCCTTAACGTAACGGAACTCGACGCAATCGCCGTTCTTAAGGCAATAGCTCGAGGCGCCGAAGTTCGCAAACCCATTGTTTACGTAAAACGACCAGAAGCTGTACGGCGCGGCGCTCGTTGTGCCCAGTGCGCGGCCATCGGGCATCGTCGCACTCGTAAGACCCAAGGCGTTTGCCTCAAGGTTCGTACAACCGGCAGCCGTCATAAGCTGCTCGAGCACCGACTCGGCCGTCGTGTCATCGTCGGCGGGAAGCGTAAGCTCGGTCAAGGGCACCACCGATTGCTCGGTGTAGTTGCCGTCGGCATCACTTGCGGAAACGCCCGTGACCTTGGCCGTTACCGTAATGGTCTTGCCCTCGTTCGGGTTGTCGAGCCCCGTCGTTCCCTTGACGTTTACCGTCGCAGAAACATCCAAGCCGGCAAGCACCGCGTAGTCCGAATTGTCGGGATAGCGCTCGGCATAACGGGCAAAACGCTCACTCTTCAGACGGCCGCTAATCGTGACTTTCGTGTTGTATTCGGGCCGAGTGAGGATAAGGTTCTCATGCGCGATAACCCTCGGTTTGCTCGACTTGAGCAAACGATAGGTGTTCTCCGTGCCACCGGGGAGCTCACTAAACACGAAGCCGTAATGTCCCGAAGCCCCTTCGGTGGAATAGCACCAGTTAACGCCGGTTCCTTGACCATACACCTTAAGCGGTGCATGCAGGCTTCCCGTTACATTGGAGGCATCCTGACCGTCAAGAATGCCCTGAGAGAAAGTTGACTTTGCAAGGCTCAGGTGGAACAACTCGGCATTGAGCTCGTCCTGATTCTGCGGAGAAATCGCAAAGTCGAGGGTCCTACTTGCCGTGACTTCGGCGTTGGACTTATCGGTCACCGTAAGGGTGACTTTGGTCTTCGCCGCCTCGGCGCCAGGCAGCGGCTGATAGACCGTACCCTTGTAACCGTTAAACGTGATGTCGTCGGTGCTGGCGGAGTACTCGACCTTATAGTACTTGCCGTCGATATTGAGCGTGCTCGTGCGCGGCATCTGCAGGTCGGCGGTCAGGCCATCCTTGTTGGCGACCGTGTCGGTGCCGGAGTACTTGATATTGTCGTAGATAAAGGCCGCATCGACCTGCTCCTGCAGCGCCTTCTTGTCGGCGGCGACCTTCTCGGGATCGCCCTTGACGGTCACCGTGAAGCCGTGCGAACCCTTAACGTCAGACGGGCCGCCTTTCACAAACGCAACGGTCGCGGTCAGCGTAACGGCACGATCGCTCGAAGTACGCGTCACCTTGCCGGTGTAGTCGCTCCAGCCATTGCCGGAAGGCAAAATGACATCGCGGTCGGAACTCTTCCAGCTAACCTCGAACTTGTTCTTGGAGCCCGCGTGGTACGGAAGCGTGAGGTTGGACGTGACGGACCCGGCCGAATCACCCGCAGCGTAACCGATAGCAACCTGCTCGGCTGCATCATCGAGCATCTGCTGAACGCGGGCCTCGTCCCAAGCAACCTGCACCGTCTTGCTGGGCTGGTAATACACGGTCTCGCCATCGCGCGACAGGTCAAACCCCACAACGGCGCTACGCAGACCGTCGATGTTGAAGCCGGTGTAGTCGTTGGGATCAATGAAGAAGAACGTCACATTGCCGTTGGTCTTATCCTGAGCGTCGGAAATGCCGACCTTTGCCTTGTCATCCTCTACATTAAAGGCAACGCCGCCCTTAGAGACCTTGACATCGATATCGGTGAAACCCAGATTGGCGAGCTGCGCCTTCAGCGCATCGTTAACGTTGCCGCCCTTGGCGCTGTAATCAACAACGATCTGCTTATTGGCATCGTTGAGCTTTTGGACTGCGGCTTCAAGCGAGCCTGCAGCGATGACGGGGTTGACCGAGACGAGCTCGACCTTCGAGCTGCCGCTCGTGGCGACAGCCTTCAAATACTTGCCGGCAGCAGAGGCGGACACCTTTGCCGTAGCGCCCGACATGTCGGACAGCAGCGTCCAATCGCTCGCGGGAGCCTTCGCGTCGTCGGCCGCATACCAGGCAACGGCAACAGTCGCATGATCGGTGACGTCGATGCCGGTGGTGGTCGATCCGTCGGCGCGCTTGGCTTGCACCGTCGCCTTGACGCTATCGCCCGAGACGAGATGGGTCGAATCGCTATTAATCTGCGGGTTGGTAGTAGTCACGCGCAGCAGGTTGTACTCCCCCGCCGCGGTAACGCTATCGGGCGAAACCCACTCAACGGTGTTGTCGAGCGCGCTCGCGGTGAGCTTGATGCGCTTGCCGATGAGGGAATCGTTGAGCGTCAGCGCGCCGGTCTCGGCGTCAATGCCGTCGGTGACCTTAACCCAGCCGGCATCACCCTCACCCTTGGCATACCAAGCGAGCGTGAGCTTAGCGTCCTCGGGCAGATCGGAACCGGACAAGCTCGATGAGCCGGGAATCTTCACGCGCGGGGTGAGCACCGCGCCAACGGAGAGGGTCGTCGAAGACGCCTCTTTGGGGGCAACGGATTTGAGCTTATACTGACCGGCAAGCGTCACGGGGCCAACGGGGTCGACGGACTGCGTACCGTAGTAGGTGCTCTTCTTCTCGGTGCTCTTCACCGAGTTCTTGCTCGTGGCGATCACGCGAATGTACTTGCCCACCATGTCGTTGGTCGGCGCATACGTCGCGGAGTCGGTCGCACCGGGAATGTTGACGAAGTGGCTATCGACAGAACTCTTGTCGTTGGAATACTGCCACTGATAGTGAACCGTGTCCGTCGCGGAGACGTCAGTGTAGTAGTTGCCCTTGGTCGCCTTCGCGGTCAAAACGTTGCCTGCGGCAACCTGGCCAGATGCTAATGCGCCCTCAACCGTCACACCGTACAGCTCAACGGAGCCAGCCTCGATAACGAGAACAGCGCTCGACTTCTCGTCGCCAAAACCGCCGTTAGCACATGCCCTGACATACTTACCGGCGTAGGACGCATCGGGTGTAAAGGTATTGGTGGTCGCGCCATCGATCTTCGTCGTGCACTTCGACTTCGTATCGCCGCAGTACCACGACCACGCAACGTGCTCGTTGGCGGTCACATCACCCGAAGCCGCATTAGCAGTCGCCGTGATGGCCTCGCCTACGCTGGCCTCGCCCGTCTTGTCGAGCTTAACGTTCGTGATGTTGACGGAACCAGAAGCACCGATAGGGCTCGTGCCCTTAGTAGTGTAATTGCTGCCGCCGATCTTTGCGGTTACATGGCAACGGACCGACTTGCCCTTGTAGGCTGCAAGCTTAAGAGTGCTCGACGTTGCGCCCTTGATATCGGTGTAGGTGCCGCCCTTAGCATCTGCGACCTGCCACTGGTAGCTCAGCTTCGAGGAATCAATGCAATCGGAAGCACCCTTCTTCTCTTTAGCGAGTGCTTGGACAGTGTCATCGACGGTATAGATGAAGGTGCCGGAGGTAGAGCCCTCGGGGGCCAGAAAGGCGGAGTAGATGTCCACAGCGCCGGCTTGCTTGAAGGGACCCACATAGCCGGTCGACCAGCCGCCGAACGAGACATCGTTCGCGCCCGCGTTCGCGGACACCGATACGTAGGAGCCCTCGAGGTCGTCGGTCACCGTGAGCGTAGGGCCGGACTCCCCCTCGATGGTCTCCCACTTTGTGGAGCTGCTGGGCGCCGAGGCGTCCTTGTCCTTGTACTTCTTCCAAGTGTAAGTGACCTTGGAGTTGTCGACGTAGGAGGGTCTATAGCTCGAGCCGGTGTAGGCCTTAGCCGTGAGGGTCGCGCCGATTTCCATGGATGATGCAGTCAGCTCGACACCTGCGAGCTTGACAGCACCGGCCTTCATCACGACATCGGAGGTCGTCGCATCGACGTCATTGACGCCCGCGTTGGCAACCACCTTGAGATACTTGCCGGCGAGGTCCTCGGGCACCGTAAAGGTCGCCGACGTTGCGCCTTCGATCTTGGTCCAACCAGAGTCTTCTTTTTTCGTCGATTCATACCAGGTGTAAGTCACTTTGGTGTCGCTCGCGGCGGGCGTGTTGTACTCAACGTATGCCGTCGCCGTAACCTCATCACCAACCGCAGGCGAGGAATTGCTCAGCTTAACGGAATCGAGCTGAGCCTGGCCAACACCGAGCACGGGACCGGGGATGTAATTAGCGTTGATGTCCGAGCCGTACGCAGCGGGACCATAGTAGTCCTTGCCATCCGCAGTCACCTTGCAGATGAAGTACTTGCCCACCATGGCGTCGGTAACGGTGAGCGATTGCTCGTTGCCTACGATCTCGGTGTAATCGGTAACGTTGCTGGCCTTAGTCGTGCAGGCAAGCCAAGTGTAGGTCCAGGGGCCGGGGTTGCGGACGGACTGAGTTTCGGTGGTGGGGTCACCCCAATCGTCCTCGGTATCTACCTCGTCGTACATGTTTGCCCAAAGCGTCTCGCCAGCCTTGAGCGGACCCGACTTATTGGAATACCAGTAGGCATTATCCTTGGAATCTTTGATATAGACCTTAGCCTCGCTCGAAAGCGTTGTGGCGGACGCGGCGGCAACGGCGTTCTTCTGCTCCGAAGCAGCAGGCGCCGCAGAGTTCTCGGACTCAGTCGCGTTGCCCGTGGCGGCCTCATCACCAATCGCGACACTCGCGGTTGCGCCGCGGTCATCGTCGACGCCGTCGTCAGCAGCGCTCGCCGCCGCACTGTTCGCGTCGGCGCCGGCAGCATTGCCCTCGTCGGCCGCCGTGCCCTCGCCGCCCGTCGCAGCCTGGGCCACGGCCTTGGCAATGCCCTCGGCGCCCTCGGCCCAAAGTTGCGCCGGCGTGGTGCCAAAAGCCATGGCAAAAGCCAGGAACGCCACCAGACCGCGCTTGGCTACGCCACGGGCAATCGCTCCATGGCGACGCCACGAGGCGCACTGGCACTCGTCCTCAAACATATCCATTTGTCTCCTATTGTCTGAACTTGGAGCATTGCCCAGCGGCTGCCCCACGTCATCGCGCACATTGCGCTCGAGTACCCCCATCGGGGTCCTCCTTCCCTCCAGAGCCCAACGCGTACCGGCGGCATGCGCCGCGGCCGCGCGCAAGATGGGAGGCGATCCGACTTAACCTTACCGACCCGAGCACGCCGTCCGATCTGCGACGCGACCATCCCGGGCCAAGAGGAATTACGGTTACTGGTACAGCCGGGGATTTGCACCCCGATTCTCCCAAACGCGCAGGAAAACCGCGCATTCGTGCGTCTCCGCACCACCATCTAGGCCATCGATTATTACTGTCGTTATGGTATCACGCAAAAGGGCCCCGCACACAGGCGAAGCCCAAGGTAAAAGCTATGGTTTGCAATAGGAAGGACCGTCGTCGGACCTTGCAAGAACAGCCCGTTTCAAAACTATGCCGGATTACGGGACTGATTCAGCACTTCGCAACCATATCTGCCATTTTCGAAAACCAACGACTCATCTACCTGCGGTTTTAAAAGGGCGAATTTCGGTATGCTCGAGGTTCGGCACTCCAGCCCCGTAAACCGGCATAGTTTTGCTCGAACCGGCCCATGCCGTCGCGACGCAAGGCAAAATGATCCGTTTTCCTCCGTCCCCCAGGGGTCATTAACGCTTGCCGCCGTGGCTGTTGCGCCAAATCTCGCGGCCCAGCATAAGCGCCAGCACCAGCGCACTCACGTAGCCCATAAAGCCAATGACCGGGATACCAAACACAACCGGCTCGATGCGCGCGTAGTACACCACCGACGAACCGATAAACAGGCCAGCAATCACGATTGCCATCGACATGCGGTCGATAATTCCACCCAGCTGTCGCAGCGCCTTATCGCTGCTCATGATCTGCGTGTTCACCTTAAGCTGGCCGCGTGTGAGCATGCGCGAAGCCAAGCCCAGATACTCGGCCGCCTCGAGCGAGCCCTTCGCCGCGCGATAACTGCTCGCTGCAAAGTCGCGGCTCATCTCGCGCACGCGGGCATAGGTGCTCTTCTCGTTTTTGATGTGCGTCTGGATGATCTGGATCATGTTGACGTTGGGCATGTACTCGGTCAACAGGCCCTCGAGCGTCACCATGCCGCGGGCGAACATCGTCACCACGCTCGGCAGCTCAACGTCATTTTTGCGCGCGAGGTTTAACAGCGAGGTCAAAAACTCGCCGATATCCAGGTCTTTCAGGTCAAGGCCCGCAAAGTCGGCAACAATAAAGTCCAAGTCGGACAAAAAGGCCGAATGGTCAAGCTCGGCCGAATCGCCGCGCGTCACGGCAAAGCGCATGAGCGAATCCTTGAGCTTGGGCACGTCACCCTCGGCCACGGCGAAAATCATGTCCTTGACGATACCGCGGTCATGGCTCGACATACGTCCGACCATACCCAAGTCGATAAAGTAAACGATGCCGTCCTTGAGAATGATGTTTCCCGCATGCGGGTCGGCATGGAAAAAGCCGTCATCGAGCACCTGCGTCGAGTAGTCCTCGACGATTGCGGCACCGATCTTTTCCAAGTCATAGCCCTCGGCCACCAAGCGTTCAAGATCGGCGATCGAAATGCCGTCGACGTAGTCCATAACCACCACGTGTTCGGTGCACAGGTCCAGATAGGATTTAGGGCACGTCACGCCATGAACGCTCTTATGGAACTCGTAGAAGTCGTTGAGGTTTTTGGCCTCGGCCAAAAAGTTGGTCTCCTCGCGAAACGAGGTCCACAGCTCCTCGACCACGCCGTGCAGGTCAACGAATTGATCGGTGTTGACGAACTTGGAAACGACACGCACCACCGAGCGGATGATATCGATGTCCTGCGCCATAACCTGCTGCGCACCGGGGCGCTGCACCTTGACGGCCACGTCCTCGCCCGTCACCAGACGAGCGCGGTGCACCTGCGCGAGCGATGCGCTACCAAGCGGATTGGGGTCGATCGCATCGAACATCTCCCCCAGGCGCAAGCCATATTCCTCTTCCAAGCAGCGGAGCACCACCTCGTACGGCACCGGCTCCACGTCGGAGCGCAGACGACGCAGCTCGTCGCAAAAGCGTTGCGGCAGAATCTCGGACCGGTTGGCCAGAATCTGCCCCATCTTGACGAACATGGGGCCGAGTTCCTCGAGCAGGCGGCGCAAACGAACCGGCGTGAGGTTATCCCACACGCGGTACTTTTTGACCAGGCGAACAATCTGCCCGATGCGTTCGCGACGACCCGCCGGCGTGAGCTGGTATTCCTCGTCCGGCGCCATCGCGTCGGGCTCCTCGGGCACCATATCGACAGCGCGCGGCTTCTTGCGAGCGCCCGAGACGGCGGCGTCGACCTCATCGACAACCGCCGCCTCGTCACCCAAGGGATCTAGATTGTTGTAATCGGTGGTAGAATCTGCCATCTGCGCTGCTACTCAGCCTCTTCGGTATCCTTCGCATCGTCGGGCTCAACGGACTCGACGGGCACCGAGGTCACGTTGTCCTCGACCGAATCGACGATGTCGCGCACATGGGCCAGGAAGGCCGTGCGCTCGGGGGCGGTCATGACGCGGACCCGGGCAAGGATGAGCTCGTCAAGCACGCGCTGGGCCGCGGTCTCGCCCTGCATGCCCAAGCGCTCGGTCAGGTCGGAGATGGTGCCGCCGGCCTGCTCGAACATGTCGGACACACTGCGGGCGATATCGGGGGTGGCGGTGTCCTTGCGGACCTGCTCGCCTTTGGTGTTAAGGTCGTCGAGGACCTTCTTGCCACCTTCGACAGCAACGGCGGCAGCGCCAAAGCCCACGTTAATGGCGCCGTTAACAAGCTGATCGAGTTTCATAACCATGGTTATCTCCAATCACAAACAACTGCATTGGCGTTCTTGTACCCAAGATTGAGCGAAAGCGACAAAGCGTTTTAGCGCTATTCGATCGACGGGAAATCCCTACCTCACGTTGTCGTTCATCGCGAAAGAGTTCTTCATGGCGCAGCTCGTGGTGTAGAGCACCTTGCCCAGTAGAGCATCGGTCTCCACGCGCACAAGCTCGGCGAAAGTCTCATTGGCGCGGGCAAGCTCGGCAGGCACCTCGGCCTCGGGCAGAGCGGCTACGGCAGCGTCGACGTCATGGATCTGCTTGTGGCCCATGCCACCGACCTTCTCCTGGTAGTCCTCCACGGCGCGGCCGCACTCATGAAAACGGACGTCGGCCAGCGCGCCGATCAGGCGGTTGGCCCAGTAGAAGTTTTCGGACGTCACGCGAGACTGCGTGTCGGCATAGTACTCGGGCATGGTCTCGACATTGGCGTACAGCGGCACGAGCGCGTTAAACGAGTTGGAGCCAAACGCCATCCACTGCACGGCGCGGTAGGCCGGCTGCGCATAGGGGCGCAGCTGCAACACGGCAAGCTGGCTGTTGCGGTTGATGCCGATGGGACGATAGGCGCCGCGCGTAGCGGGCGTACCCTTGCTGCCGTAACAGTCGTACTCCGTGCCCTGGTAGTGGCTCGAAAGCACGTACTTGATGTCCTCGATGGTCACCTTACGCTCGGGCACGCGGCTCCAGGGGATATCGTCGCTCTCGGGCGTGTAGTCGGCGTCAGGGCCGTCCCACACATCGCTGGGGTTGAGGCAGCGCTGCATGTACCAGGCGCGCGGCGTGTTGTAGACATGGTCGCTGTCGCCGTGTGAGCCAAAGGCCTCGCGCGGGTTAAAGACCGCAACCGGACCGTCACCATCGACGCCCAGCGTCAGGTCCAGATGCCACTCGGCCATCCAGGAGCGCAGGTCGGCGGAGCACATGTGGTCGGCCTGGGCGCCCTCGGCGTCATCCAGGTCAAAGCTGTCGATACCCAGTTGGTTGGGCATGGTCACATAGGCGTCATCGGGCACACGCTTGGCAATCCAGTGGTGACCGCCGATGGTCTCGAGCCACCAGATCTCGTCCACGTCGCTAAAGGCGATGCCGTTGTTCTCGTAGGTGCCGTAGCGCTCGAGCAGGTCGCCCAGGATACGAACGCCGTCGCGGGCGGACTTGGCATACGGCAGGACCAGGGTCACCATGTCCTCCTCGCCCAGGCCACCAGGCTGCGCCGGCACATAGCCGTCCTCACCCTCGTTGCCCTTGGCGGGCACGTAGTCCACGAGCGGATCGGCGCCGCGAACGCGCTCGTTGGTGGTGAGCGTCTCGGTTGCGGACATGCCAACATTGAGCTCGTTGAAGCCCGCCTCGGCCCAAATGCCGTGACCGGGAATAACATCGGGGACGCTCGTGTAGCGCATGGGATTATCGGGCAGCTCAACGGTCAGGTGACTCAGGACGCTCATGTAGACGCGCGGCTGCTCGTCGGGATGCACCACGCGCATACGCTTGGGCTCAAACACCCCGTTGGACGAGTCCTCGTTGCGGGCGACCAGGGTCGACCCGTCGTAGCTTGCGTTCTTACCGACCAGAATCGTTGTGCACGGCATGCGCATCCTCCTTGAGCGAAGAAATCAAACGATAACAGTGTATCGCTTCGGCGCAGAAAGGGCGAAACCACGGCCTCGGCAGCCCCCGTGGTCAAAAAATGCCAAATATGAGTACTGTCACCAATTTAGTGGCAGCAAATTTCCCTGTAACGAGTGCCGAAAATCCCCATTTGCCCAAAAGCAAGACAACGTTATTCCCCATAAGTTCAATAAAATAGGCTTCCTAACGATAATGGATACCGTTAGGAAGCCAAAAAGACGTAAGACATATGTGACTATCTTGGCAACAGTACTCATATTTGGCATTGTTTGACCACGTGGTATATAGCTAACCCCTTCAAACAGCCCAAAACGCCTATTTCGATGCGCGCTTGGCCGCCTCAATCACGTGTTTGGCGAGAATCGCGGTGGTCACAGCCCCCACGCCGCCCGGCACGGGGGTGATGGCACCAACAACCGGCTCCGCGGCAATAAAATCGACGTCACCCACCAGCTTGCCAGCGTCCTCATCCCAGTTAATGCCCACATCAATGATCGTCTGGTCCTCGCGGACCGCATCCGCGCCAATCGTGCGTGCGCGTCCAACGGCGGCAACCACAATGTCGGCAGCACGGCACTCGGTAGCAAGGTCGCGCGTATGCGTATGGCACGTCGTCACGGTCGCATTGCGCGCCGTAAGCATGGCGGCAACAGGACGCCCGATCACCAGCGAGCGCCCGACCACAGCAACCTTAGCTCCATCCAGCTCAACGCCGTAATGATCCAGCAAAGCAAGCACAGCTTCGGCCGTGCAGGGAGCAAAACCCTCGCCGCGCCCCGAAAGCGTGGTGAGCAGCGAAGCCGGCGTCATGGAGTCAACATCCTTGGCGGGATCGAGCGCTGCGGCGACGGCGTTCTCGTCAAGGCCGGCGGGCAGCGGGCGGAACATCAGACAGCCATGAACAGCCGAATCGGCATTGATGTCCTCGATAGCCGTCAACAGTTCGTCCTGCGAAACATCGGCAGGAAGCAAAACGCGGCGAGCCTCAATGCCAACCTTCTCGCAGCGCTTGAGGGCACCGCGCTCGTAGGAAAGGTCGTCCTCGCGTTCACCTACACGCACGATAGCCAACGTCGGAACAACGCCCCGCTCGCGCAGGGCTGCACAGCGAGCAGCAAGTTCCTCGGTCAAAGCGCGAGCAACGGGAGCACCCTTAAGCAGCTCGGCCATGGCTATCCCCTCTTCCTGGCTGCATCGGCGGCGCGGCGCGCCAGCGCATCGGCGCGCGGCAGCCACGTATCCAGCAGCTCATCGCACGCCGCCTCGAGCTCCTCAGCGCGTGCCCGATCTTTCATAGACGTAGTGTTGGCAAAGAGCGTCAGGCTCGCGCCCTGCATGGCGGCGCGGCAGAATACGGCGCCGCACGCCACGTCGGACAGCAGCTGTCGGGAGCCCTTGTCCGCCATGTCCTCGAGCAGCGCCAGCGCGCGCCCGCAGGCATCCATAATGCGATACGGTGGCATAGCGGCCACACGCAACGCATCCTGAATCGCGGTCGCTCGAGCCGGATCGTCACGCGGAATACCGTACGCCGCGGACACCCGCCCGTAGGCACGAACGTCCTCGGCAACCAGACCCACAAGTTCCTGCGCCAACTCATCCGCCTGGGCAAACGCGCGCGTCAGATCGTCTGCGCGATCGGCAAGCGCAGGGTTTGTCGCCCCATAGCGAGCAACCATCCCGCAAAGCGAGGCGCCCAGTGCACCCACAAAGGCGCTCGCGCTGCCACCGCCGGGAACCGGCTCGCGCGCGGCAAGCGCCTCGGCAAACCCGCGGCAGGTCTTGTCCATCATCTCTTGGCTCATACGCATACACCTTCAAGTCATATACATCGGTCGGGCGGCAACCGCCGACCGACCGCATCGATCACATAATGGTGCTTAGTCTAGCCCATAAGTACATAAGCGTCAGCGCGCCTGATCATCGCGGATTTCTATGACGAACGATAGGCGTCGGCGCCGCAAACATGAGAAACATGGCCCGCCTTTCGGGACTTCCGGACGTCACAAACTGGGGCATATCTATAAACAAGGAACCTGTTGGGGCAACGCCCACGCACGCGCGCCCCATTAAATCAACGGGCTCCTCACCCCGGGGAGAGCCGGCAGCATCGGCCCTCCCCTCTTTTGGACCCGCGCATATTGCCGCTTAACGGCGCAAATCCGGCCCCCAGAATGGGACACATGGCCCACCCGAAGGAGCCGCTCGCGCGTACAGTAAAGGCAGGTAATCCATGGACGATTACAGATCGAGGAGGACACGACCATGAAAAAGAAGGCCTTTGCGATTCTCACCCTCTGCATCAGTCTCTTTGCCGCGGTTGCCCTGGTGGGCTGCGGTGGCAGCGGCGGCGCTACCGGCAGTGGCGGTGGCGACGGAGCGGCAAACCAGCCGTGGATATGAGGACCGACTTCATTTGGTTTAAGGTCGAGGTCCCCGAGGGCGTCGAGACCACCGACGTCGCAGGCGACACCGCCGACAGGGCCCAGTTTAAGTTCACCGAGAGCGAGCACGCCAGCGATCGCTTCATCCCCGTCTTCGACTCTGACAAGAACGCCGATGAACTGTTCGACTACGAGGCAAAGCGGAAGGCCAACTCCGGATGGACCGAGAGCGATCCCGTTAAGTACAACGGCAAGACCTGGCGCAGTGCCTACTTCACGCACTCGGGCGGCGTAACGACCGAATACTTCACCGACGTTGACGGGGGCAGTGTGTATGTGCGTATCGACAACGTCGAGGAGCACAAGGACGCCGTCGAGACCATGATGAAGTCTCTGGAATTTGCCGACGACATCGCCGAGGCCAAGACCGAGGCCATGGACGTCAAGCTCGAGGATATCGAGATTAAACGCTAAGCGACTGGCGAGCGCAGCGGGAAACACGGGCGCAGCGTAAACAAGCGACGGTATCCCAGCGCTTCGTACCAAGGGAGGGCCGGTAAACCGACCCTCCTTTTCTTATGCCGGTAGCCGACGAACGCGAGGACGCCGGACGCCGGAACCGCCCCAAATGTGGCAACAGTACGAACACGACAAACACCCCAACGCGTCCACCCGCCGATTTATTGCGCCGCGCAGACAATTAAACCGGCGTCTTTAAACATCTGGGCAGTATAGTGACCAAAACTATCGCATAACCGCACTCTGCGAATGGAGAAGTTATGACCGAACACCACGCCATCAGCCGTCGAGCATTCACGTTGGGCCTTGGACTTGCAGCGTTGTCGCCACTTGCAAGCCTGCCCGAAACCGCCATGCTGGGCATTAGCCCGCGGGCAGCCTTTGCGACAGCACGGCCGGGCTAGCAGTCAGCCTCGACAATTTCGTCATTCGCCTTCGCCCCGCGGGCTATTTTCGTACCGCAAGCGTTAACGAAGACGGCAACGTCATCGGCAACGTCTGCCATCTGTTTAATGACGGCACGTCCAGCAAGCTCATCCTTGAGAACGTAACGACCAAGAATGACGATACAAACTGGTATGCTATCCGCACCTTGCTCAATTTCGAAGAGCATAAAAAGACGGGCTACAGCATTTGGTCGGTCGACGACGACTCGGACAAAGATGGAAAGGTCATCCACGTATGGAGTGGCGAGCATGACGGCAAGGCCAGCCGCGCTTTTGCGTTCGAGCGTCAATCAAACGGAACCTATATCATCCGAGACCGCACGGTCGAGAAAGAAACCGAGAAAAAAGACATTAAGTACCTGGCAATAGAATCGAACGGCGAAGACCAGGACAACAATAAGATCTGCCATAAGAGTAAGAGCATTCCGTGGGAGCTCGAGCTTGTCGGTTACAGCATGGACAAGACCAATGCCACAGTTAGCAGCATCGACTGGAAAACGTATAGCAGCTACGTCGATGGACCATGTTGGATGAAATACGTCGAAGACAACAAGTACCTCGACGAGCTGAGCATCCCAGGCACGCATGATTCGAGCACCTGCAGTGTGGACAACGACACTGAGCCCCAATCCTCGCAAGTAAAATGCCAGCAGGATTACATTCCCACGCAGTTGCTCGAAGGCATTCGCTATTTTGATATCCGGCTCGGAAAGGGCGATGACCCCGGCATCGACCACGGAAGTTACTATCTGTTTAAAAAAGACGGGCACTTTTTGCATCTTTCTGATGTCATAGGCTACTTCAAAACGTTTTTGAACGAAAACCCGACAGAAGCGCTCATCATGCTTGTATCACGAGGCAACGACGAGGCTACCGACGAAAGTGTTACGACGGCTTTCGCCAAGGTTTTGGACGACAACCCCAAACTGTTCTATACGTCGAGCCGAATCCCCACGCTACACGAGGTGCGCGGAAAGATCGTTCTGCTGCGTCGATTTAGGCTCGACGGCAACAGTGTAAGCGGCCACACGTGGGGCCTCGACCTTACCGAATGGGATGACAAGATCAAGGCTCACTCCGACAGCGCCACTATGCGTCTCGTCCAAGACGCGCGGGGCTTTGAAGCCGCGGGGGAAACAGGCGACAAAGAGCCCTATTGCACCAAGGTATACGCCCAGGACAAGTACAAACTCACGGGAACCGACAAGCTCAGCTGGGCTGATAATGCGCTGAAGGAAACGACCGGGCGCACGCGCAACAAGGTGGACGTCGTGAACGATGACGGGGCCAAGGTGCAAGTCCAGGAGCGTTGCTGGTCTATCAACTACACCAGCTGCACGGGCTTGTCGCACGGAGGCAATCCTTTTACCTCGGCACGAGTAGTCAACGAGCGTCTGTATAAGAGCCCGTACATCAATCCCAGCGGCATCGAGGATACAAAGTCAGATTACCTCAAGCACATTGGCATCATCGCATCCGACTTTGTTGATGCGGCGCTGGCCCGGAGCATCCATCAGCGCAATTACGATACGGAGCACAAGCAGACGGCTTCGTATTATCTCCCGTACTATCTCCCGACTCGCATGCGCATGACGTACGGCGACTCGCTGAGCGATGCCTCATTCCAGGATGGCAAGACCGTTGGCGAGGGTCATTTCCGCCTTGCCGACAGCAGCAACGCGCTCAACGCGACAGCTTCGGGCCATGCGTTTGCCATTGAATACGTGGATGTCGACGCCCTGGGCAACGAGACCGTTACGGGGCTGCAGGGCTCTGTGCCCATCGATATCGATCCACGCGCGCTGACGCCCCATTTTGAGGGACTCGAAGGCCTTAAGGCCGGCGAAGACGTGCGCGCCAAGATTGCGGCATCACTCGAGGGCAAGCTCGAAACCGATGCCTGCACGGCCCAGCTCGAGTTTGTGCACGATGCGAACGGCGCTCCGGGCACGGCAATGGCCGAGGGCGAAACATTTGCCGCAGGCACGTACTGGGTGCGCGTGAACGGTCTCTTGGGCGACGCGGCGCAGAACTACACGCTCGCCAGCGACGGAGCCGCAAGCTTTACCGTAGCGGCCTCGGGCAGTGCAGGCGACGCCTGCGCCGGCACGGGTTCCAGCGCAGGCAGCGCTGATAAGAGCGGTAAGGTCAACAAGGGCAAGGACTCGGGCGGAAAACTCGCCGACACGGGCGACGGCTCTGGCGTTGCCGCCGGGCTCGCTGCCGCCGCCGTGGCGACAACGGTCGCCGGCGCGGCGATGTTTGCCAGTGACGGTGAAAACAACGAGGACGTTGTCGAATAGGCAAGCCGGCCTTTTAGACACATCGACTCAATCGGGGGCGCAGAACACCGTTCTGTGCCCCCGATTTTTACCTTGGCCCGAACGCCGCTATCGGCTACATCACCATGTTCAGCGCGTTAACAAACTCCTGGGCCTTCGCACGGCTGCTCAGGCTAAAGACGCAAGCGGTCAGCAGACGATTGCGCAGAAAAACATCGCGGCCTTTGATTCTATTGACGCCCGTAATGTCCTTAAGATAGACAATCTCGGTGTGCCACCAAAAGTGCCCTTCTTGAGCACCTCAATACGGTTGGGGTAGATCTTAACGTCTTTAAACCTACCCGAACCTTTGTCCTGGAACAGCAAAGTGTTGTTATCCATGCGTGTCACTCCCACGGGGTTCGCTAAAACTGCCTCTATGGCCACATTTTGGTCACTTCGGGAATCCCGCACGAAGGCGCTAGACGACATTGAAATTCGAGTCCGTGCGAAGACCTTTAATGAAGTGCCCAGTACTTCCCCGCAACACAAAAACGGGGCAGTCCGCACTTCTGCGGACTGCCCCGTTCCTCTAACTATCGCATCGCAGCGCCAACCGGCTGCGCTTCCCTACTTCCCAAATAGCGCACCCAGCAGACCGCGGCGTTTGGGCTTCTCCTCTCGGCGGGAGCCCTCGGTCACCGCTGCAACCTGGTGCGGTTGCTCGCCGCCTCCGCGGCGCACGATCTGGTATAGGAACGGCGATTTAACGTATTTAACCTCGACGGGCATGGCGTGCACGGTGCTCTCACCGGACAGATGCAGGCTCGGGTTGAGCGGCGCCACCACATGCGTTTCGCGCTTGTCACTAAACACCACCGCAGCCGCGCGGCCCGTCTGGCCGTTCACGGCGATGCGCACCTGTTCGCCATCGCGACTATCCGAGGCAGGACGATCGACAAAGTACACCGGCACCATAACCAAGCCGTCCTTGTGCTTGCGGGCCTTGCGCGCCCACGTGCGGATGCTCTTTTTATTGAACCCCAGCACCGCCTCGGCGTCGTTGCCCGCAACGTCGAGCGCCAACTTATCAATAACCACCTGGTCCTTGGTAGACGCATCGACTGAGACGACGCGAAAGTCACCTTCCTGCATGGCAGGGTCAAACGGCCCAACCTTGGCAAAGTCCCACGGCTCCAAAATGCCCATGAGGCGAACGTCCAGGTAGTTTGCCCTGGGGTATGCCCAGTCGAGCACCTCGTAGTACACCAGGGTTTCCTTGCTCAGGCCCTTGCCCGGGAAGCTCGCCATCATGCGCAGGTCCGCCAGCGCCATGGGGAAATAGAAAAGCATCATGTCGTTTTGGATCGCATCTTCCACGTCGTGCCCGGCAAAGGCATCCGGGTACTGGCGCACCAGCTGCAGCGCGTTGGCACGTGCCTGCTGTGGCGAGATTTCGCAGGGAATACCCTGCCCAGGTACATACTCCGCACCAACGCCCAAGGTCAGGCGCTTGCTGAAGGTACCGGGCTTGAGCAGGTCGGCAATGCCGATCTTGTTGCCGCAGGACGGGCACTCAAACACACGCTGCGTTGACTCGCCCTCAAAGGACGCTCCGCAGAAGGGGCAAGGAATGCTCACATGCGTGGCCTCTTGGAACTCTTGCGCCGTGCCGCGATCCTCCCACAGCAGATGTTCCAGGACCGACTGATTGCGCCAGTGCGAATTGAAGAAATACCAGTCCGGGTCCTCCGGGCGCTCGAGTTACGACACATGCGTGAGCTTGAGCAGTCCATCCACTACCGTCAACGGCGTATGGCGAATGCCCAAAGCGCTCTTGGGCTCTCCGGCGTCCGCCTGCCACGGAATGACCGCACCGCAATAAGCGCACTCAAAGCTGCGCTTAGCTTGGTGCGAGTACATAGGGCCGCCGCAGTTTTGACATTTAATGGCAAACATCTCGTCCATGGAAACGTCCTCCTTTGCACAGGGGCTGTCGACATTAAGTATGTCGAGCAAACAGGCACATGCCCATACCCATGTGGCCCAAAATGGACCGCCCGGGCAGACGAGAAGGCTCGCTCGTTAGCACCGGCAGACTATTGCTGCATTTTCTGAGCATCGGTGCACGGCGCCCCCGCGCGAGCTACACTATCCCCTTAAACATGATTGTGAGGACAACCGCTATGCTATTTGTAAATCGGCTGGTACATACGCTTGTTCCCGGCAGCGAGGACGAGCCAGTCGATGTATCTTGCCGCACCAACGCGGGTTTTGCCGCAAGCCTCATCTGCATTGGCCTCAACATCACCCTGTGCCTGGCCAAGGGCATCGCGGGCCTGCTCGCCGGTTCCGTCTCCCTCATCGCCGACGCTTTCAACAACCTCTCCGATGCCTCGAGCAACATCGTGAGTCTGCTCGGGTTCCGCCTTGCCAGCCGCCCGGCAGACGAGGGCCACCCTTACGGCCACGGCCGCTACGAGTACCTGGCTGGTCTGTTTGTCGCCGTCCTGGTTTGTGCCGTCGGCATCAACCTAATCCTCGAGTCGATCACCAAGATCATCAAGCCCTCGCCCACCGTGTATTCGGCGCTCTCCATGGCTGCCCTTGTTCTGTCCATGCTCGTCAAATTCTGGATGGCCGCGTTCAACCGCGCACTGGGTAACCGCATCGATTCCGAAACGCTCATCGCCACGGCGCAGGACTCCAAAAACGACGTCATCACCTCGGGCTCGGTCTTGGTGGCGGCGCTTATTTCGCAGACGACCGGCTTTGATCTCGATGGCTGGGCGGGCCTGGGTGTGGGCATCTTCATCTGCATCAGCGGCATGGGCCTGGTGCGCGACGCCATCAGCCCGCTGCTGGGACAAGCGCCCGACCCAAAGCTCGTCCAGGAAATCCGCGACAGGATTATGGCCTATCCGCAAGTCCTGGGCACACACGACCTGATGGTGCACGACTACGGCCCCGGTCGCCAGTTCGCCAGCGCACACGTGGAAATGCCCGGCGAGGGCGATGCATTTGAGCACCACGAGATTCTGGACACCATCGAGCACGACATCAAGCGCCAGATGGGCATCGACATCACGCTGCACTGCGACCCCATCGCCACAACCGGCGACGACCTGCGCGGCTGGGTCAAACGCGGCGTCATGCAGATCGATCCCGCGCTCTCCATCCACGACCTGCACGAGCACGACGGCTTCGTTTCGTTTGACTTGGTGCGCCCCGACGGCTTTGACATATCCGACGAGGAGCTGCTGGAGCTCGTCACGCGCATCGTGCACGAGCGCCGGCCCGATGCCTCGTGCGTCGTTACGTTTGACTCGGGCTTTAGTTCGCCCGAGCGTCCGGCCGAGCAGCTGTAGCCCCGCTCCGCTCGTCCGCTAGTTTCCCTGCGCGCCCGAGATGCCGTTTTGCAGGGCGTTCCAGGCATCCGTCGCCATGTCGCCCAAGTTCTGCGCGGTATCGCCCAGGTTTTGTGCCGTGTCGCCCAGCTCTTGCGCCTTGTCTCCCAACTCCTGTGCCTTGTTGCTCAAGTCCTCCAGCGTATTGGAGCTCGAGCTGTCGGCACCGCTTTGGCCGCCGGACGAGTTGCCCGAGCTGTTCTTGTGCGTGAGTTGAATTTCGAGGTTGCCGTTGTCGTTGTAGTAGGCAGAAGTAACGACCCAGTTGGCATCGACGACGGGCGTTGAACCATCATCAGTCAGGACCACGGCATTCGAAAGATCGGCGCCGCGCGACTTGAGGAGCTTCTTGGCGTTGGACCAGTACTGCCCCGGGATATCGCTCAGATCGACGGTACTAGACGAGGCGGACTCGGTTTGCTCGGCAGCGGTATCGGCCGTTGAACTCCCTCGCTTGTTGAGCATGCCCGACACGATGGCAAACGCAACCGACAGCGCAAAGAAAATCGCCAGCACGATGAGGATCTTCTTGATCACGCTCGACGAACGCGACGGCTTCTTCTCCTCGTCCTCGCCATATTGCGGAATCGACTTGGAGTACTCGCGATACGGCTCGCGCGACTCGTAGCGAGGCTGCGCCGTGCGAGGCATATACGTCGTCTGCTGAGGCTGCGGAATGGGGTTTTGCGGCAGGTCATCATAGGGATTCGGCGTCGAGGCAGCATAAGAATCCTGCGGCGCGTAATCAAACGGATCCGGAGCTGCGTTGCTATAGGGGCCTTGCGAAGATGCAGCGTAAGAATCCTGCGCCGTGTCGCCATAGCCCATAACCCGGGTGGGCTCGGCAGAAGGCTGCGTCGCGGCGGGGTCGGTATAACCGGGGTCGGGAACAACGCGAGTCGCATCGGCGCTATCGCCAGCCTGCGCGGAACCGTAGCCGCCCATCACGGTTGTCTTGTCCTGATCCATGCAACGATTCCTTTCCGTCGCGCGTGAGCCTCAAGTTATCCATGCATTCTACCCGCGCAAAAGCCTATGATGGGCAGAGTCCGTCGGTATCTACAAGACGTGCGCGGGTCTAAGGATCAAAAAAGCCCCGCCGGGCCTTGGTAGGCACGACGGGGCGGGCAAGCGGCTATGAGCAGCAGGCTTAGAACAGGCCGGTGATGTTGCCGTCGTTGTCGACGTCGATGTTCTCGGCCGCGGGAACCTTGGGCAGGCCGGGCATGGTCAGAACGCTGCCGGTCAGCGCGACCACAAAGTGGGCACCGGCGGAAACCTTGAGCTCGCGCACGGCGATGCGGAAGCCCTCGGGAGCGCCCAGCGCCTTGGCGTTGTCGCTAAAGCTGTACTGCGTCTTGGCCACGCACACCGGCAGGTTGCCAAAGCCGTTCTCGCGCAGCTCGGCGAGCTGGCGCTTGGCAGCCGGCGTAAAGTCGACGCCGTCGGCGCGGTAGACCTTGGTGGCAACGGCCTCGAGGGCGTCGGCCACATCGGCGCCGTCCTCGTAGGCAAACTTGAGCTCGCTCGGCTGCTCAATCAGACGCATGACCTCATCGGCAAGCTCGAGCGCGCCCTCGCCGCCCTTGGCCCAGACCTCGGAAAGCTTAACGTTGACGCCGAGTTTCTGGCACTCGGACTCGATGAGCGCAAGCTCGGCCTCGGTGTCCGTCGGGAAGCGGTTGATGGCGACCACGCAGGGCAGACCATAAACGTTCTGGATGTTGTCGACGTGACGCAGCAGATTGGGCAGGCCAGCCGTGAGTGCTTCGAGGTTCTCCTCGTTGAGGTCGGCCTTGGCGACACCACCGTTGTACTTCAGCGCACGAGCGGTAGCGACGATCACGACGGCGCTGGGGCGAACGCCCGTCATGCGGCACTTGATGTCGAGGAACTTCTCGGCACCCAGATCGGCACCGAAGCCGGCCTCGGTAATGGCAACATCGCCAAAGCGCATCGCCATACACGTGGCCATGATGGAGTTGCAGCCGTGGGCGATATTGGCGAAGGGACCGCCGTGGACAAACGCGGGCGTGCCCTCGAGCGTTTGCACCAGGTTGGGCTTGAGCGCGTCCTTAAGCAACGCGGCCATGGCACCCTGAGCCTTGAGGTCGCGGGCACGGACGGGCTCGCCGGCAAAGCTATAGCCGACGACAATCTCACCCAAGCGTTCCTTGAGGTCGCTGATGCTCGTAGACAGGCACAGGATTGCCATGACCTCGGAGGCGACGGTGATATCGAAGCCGTCCTCGCGCGGCACGCCCTGGGCCTTACCGCCAATGCCGTCGATGACGTGGCGCAGCTGACGATCGTTCATATCGACGACGCGCTTCCAAGTGATGCGCTTAACGTCAATACCGAGCTGATTGCCCTGCTGGATGTGGTTATCAAGCATGGCGGCCAGCAGGTTATTGGCGGCACCGATAGCGTGGAAGTCGCCGGTAAAGTGCAGGTTGATATCCTCCATGGGGATGACCTGAGCCCAGCCGCCGCCGGCAGCACCGCCCTTAACGCCAAAGACGGGGCCGAGCGAAGGCTCGCGCAGGGCAACGGCACTCTTGACGCCGCGACGACGCAGGCCGTCGGCCAGACCGATGGTCGTGGTGGTCTTGCCCTCGCCCGCGGGCGTTGGGTTGATAGCGGTCACGAGGACGAGCTTGGCCTGGTGATCAGTCGGCTCGTTGAGCAGTGAATAGTCGACCTTAGCCTTGTCGAAGCCGTACGGGATAAGGTGCTTAACGTCGACGCCGGCGTTCTTGGCCACCTCGGTAATAGGCAGTGGCGTGACAGAACGTGCGATTTCGATGTCAGTAGGCATGGGCGGTCCTTTCGTTACCGAATGAGAAAAAGACCAATTCAGCATAGCACGGGCGCGCAATTGTAAAACGCCCATAACCGATGAACGGCGATATGTTTACCCGATGCCCAGCGATAGTCCAACAGCCCGCCAAAACAAAGCGCCCTAAACGGTAGGTTCAATCCCCAGGTGCTCAAAGGTGCGAAGGGTTGCCTGACGGCCCTGCGGCGTACGAATCATCAACCCGCACTGCAGCAAATAGGGCTCATAGACATCCTCGAGCGTACCCGGGTCCTCGCCCACCGCACTGGCAAGGGTCGTCAGGCCTACAGCACGGCCGGAGAACGTCTTGGCAAGCGTCTCCAAGATACGAATATCCATCCAGTCCAGACCGAGCTCGTCGATCTCGAAGAACTCGAGCGCCTGGCGGCAGATATCGAGCTCGATAGGGCCGCTGCCACGCACCTGTGCGTAATCGCGCACGCGCTTGAGAAGGCGGTTGGCAAGACGTGGCGTGCCGCGCGAACGCGAGCCGATCTCGAGTGCACTGGGATGGTCGATCGTCACGCCCAGGATAGTCGCCGAGCGCGTCACAATCTGCGCGAGCTCCTCGACCGTGTAGTAATCCAGGCGATACGAAATGCCAAAGCGGTCGCGCAACGGGCCGGTCAACATGCCTGAGCGGGTCGTTGCCGCTACCAGCGTAAACTTGGGAATATCCAGGCGAATCGAGCGCGCCGCCGGACCCTTGCCAATCACGATATCGAGGGCAAAGTCCTCCATCGCGGGGTACAGGACCTCCTCGACCGAACGGTTGAGGCGGTGGATCTCGTCGATAAACAGCACATCACCCGGCTGCAAGTTAGTAAGGATGGCCGCCAGGTCGCCCGTGCGCGCGATGGCAGGGCCACTCGTGGTCTTGATCTGAGCGCCCAGCTCGTTGGCGATAACGGTGGCCAGCGTGGTCTTGCCCAGGCCCGGAGGACCCGAGAAGATCACGTGGTCGAGCGTCTCGCCACGGCTCTGCGCCGCTTCGATCAACACGCGTAGGCTCTGCTTGATGTGCTCCTGACCACAGTAATCGTCCAGGCGCTGGGGGCGCAAAGTGCGGTCGACATCGAGGTCCTCGGCCGTCAGCTCCGAGCCCACCATGCGCTCGCCGTGCGCCATGGATGCCGCCGGCGAGTTGCCGGGCGTCGTCCACAGGTCCTGAGAGTCATCGGCTTCCCACATCACGCATCCATTCCGAGTCGCTTAAGCGCCGCGCCGAGCAGATCCTCGACACGCATATTCTGCCCATCATACCCGCTCAGGGCAACATCGGTCTCCTGCGGGCTAAAGCCCATGGAAAGGAGCGCCGCACAGGCATCATCGATGGCCGAGGGAGCAGCAGCGGGCACGGGCATCGCAACCTGGCCGGGAATCACGTCGACCGGCACAAAGCCCTTATCCTTGGCAAAGGTGCTCTTGAGTTCCAGGATCAGACGCTGAGCTGTCTTTTTGCCCACACCGGATACCTTGGCCATGCCCTTGTCGTCCTCGGCCATCACCAACGAATACAGCTGCCCCACGGTATAGGTGGAAAGCACGGCGAGCGCCAAGCGCGGGCCAACGCCCGAGACGGACACGAGCCGGTCGAACATCGTGCGCTCATCCTTTGAGGAAAAACCGAAAAGTGTCATGGCATCCTCGCGCACCTGCATACGCGTGTAGAGGCGGACCTCGCCGCCGGGCGTCGGCAACGTGGCCGCAGTGCTGCCCGAGATGCCGAGCTCAAAGCCAACGCCCGACACATCGACGACAGCAGAGCTCATCGTGGCCTCGACAAGCGTTCCGTGGAGCTGGGAAATCATCAGTATCCGGTTCCTCTCTGTTGATAGAACTCGCCGCCGGTAAGCGCCCGGGTGCGGCTGAGGTTTACGTGGCAGATGGCGCAGGCCAGGGCATCGGCGGCATGGTCGGGATGCGGGTCGTGATCGAGCTGTGTTAGTGTGCGTACCATGTAGGCGACCTGCCGCTTGTCAGCGGCGCCGGTGCCCACCACAGCCTGTTTGATCTGCATGGGCGTGTACTCGCCAATCTCGAGCGCGCACTCCGAAAGCGCCACAAGCGCAGCACCTCGGGCATGCGCCGTAGGAATGGCCGAACGAACGTTGGCGCCAAAGTAGATACTCTCGACAGCAGCCGTGTCGGGTCGATAACGCTCGACAACATCCTTAAGGTCATGGGCGATATGCGACAGGCGCACCGCGAGCGAACTTCCGGCACTGGTCTCGATGCAGCCATAGGCACGGCAGCGAACCTCGCCACGCCGCTCCTCGATAATCCCCCAACCCGTATGAGCCAAACCGGGGTCAATGCCCAAGATAACCAAGCCAACCTCCCCTCGCCACAAGCACAGCACAAGGCAAGGCCCCGTGCATCATTCACGAACGTCTGTTCTAGAATAACACAACGCTAGCCCTATAAGTCAGCCGAGATCGAATTGTAGGTTGAGTATACGCAAGCGAGCGCCCGCCAGAGCGAGCAAGGTGCCTTGAAAGAGGAGGGCATTGACCTGGCGGTCATGTCCGACGATTGAAAGGCAGATTGCCGCTCTGGCGGGCGCGCAGCGACCTAGTTCTGAGAGAAGAACGGGAACTGTCGGGGATCCACCGGCGGATGCGGCATCGGGCCACCCTGGGGACTACCTTGCGAGCCGCCCTGACCGCCCATCATCTTATCGATGGCGTCCTGAACCTCGCCCTCGAACTTTTTCATTCCCTCGTGCAAACGACGCTGACCGTCCTCAGAGCGCAGCTCCTCCATTTGCTCGGGCGAAATACCCAGTAGCTCGCCCAGCACGCCCATCATCTCGTTTCGCACGCGCTCGCTCGTATCTTCGTCAGCAAAACGGCGCACCTCGGCGCGCGCCAGCGAATCGACCGTCATACGCTCCTTGCCGTTAAGCCCCAGGTCGGACCACGCGAGCATGTACGGCCAGGAGCGCTCGGCAAACGAACGGGCCGAGACGATCGGCGCCGTCGGCAACATGCGGCGGGCAGCCTCACCCTGTCGAACGAGCATCAGCAGCAGCGAGCAGGCCTCAGGCTTGCCAGCGGCCATCGGGATGTCGTCGAAAGATCGATTGCGGTCCACGTGCGCCTCGAGCGCGCCATCGACCTCACCCGGCTCAAGCCCGCCGAGCAGCTGTGCCGCGCGGTCGAGCATATCGACCGGACCGTCGAGCGTCGAGAGCGCTTGCGCCAGCACGCGCTCCATACAATCTTCCACCGCGTTGAGCGTCACGAGCTCTTGGGGCACCACGGCAGACGTGCGGTTGCGCACACGCGCCACAAACTCAAGCGTCGACAGGTACACATCGCCAAAGGGCGCGTAATCGCCCTGGTAGCCGCCGCAAAGCGCCGGCGCCGCCAGCGCGTACTCGGTTTTGGACAGCGGGCTCAGCGCCATCGCACCCAGCTCGAGCGCCGTGTCCTCCAGCATGAGGCCCAACGTGCGCGAGCGCAGACGCTCGGCATCGCCCGCCGACACGTCGCGATCGAGCACACGCGCCGCATCGCGCTCGACAGTGCGAATGTGTAAACGCTCAGCGATGGCGCGGACGGCGGCACAGCGGGCAGCCTCGGCCTCTTCCTGCGCCGGCGTAAAGATACGGTTGCGCCCCAGCACCAGGCCAATCACATTGCGCGGGCCCAGAGCGTCGACGGCCAGCGCCGCCAGCAAAGACGACGGCAAGTCACCCTCGAGTGCCACCACAGCACGCGACGCACCGTGGGCTCGGGCGTTGTCGCGCACGGCGAGCACCAGTGCCTGCCACAGCCACTCCTCGGAACGGAACTCGGGCAGCTCATGATCTTCCAGAGCATCGAGCATCACGCCGCGCTGAATCTCCTGAACCAGCAGGCTCTCCTCAAAACACGGCGCCTGGGCCACCACGCGACCGCAGTCGTCGAGCACAAACGAACCGCCGGTATACACCGACTCGTCATAGGCACCGACCGGCGCCATGCAGGCAAACCACACGCTGCGCTTGGATGCGATCTTGCGGTAGGCGCCGCTGCGAACGGCGGCAATGGCGGCAGTCTCGCGGTCGGTCATGTCAAACGCGTTGAATTGGAAATACGCGATGAGGTCGACGCCGGTCGGCAACATCTCGAGCTCGCGGTCCAAGTCAAAAATCACGGCGATGCGCACGCCGTCCACGTCGAACACCGGCGGCGCCCAACGTGTGTCGTTGTTCTCGCCACGCTGCAGGGCAATGCTCGAACGCGCCGGCACCACATGACCGTCCTTGAGCATCATGTAGTCGAGCAGCGGCTGGCCCTCAAACGAAACCGCCGCGGGCACGATGCAGATCATGTCAAGCCCCTGGATACGCTCGGCGACACCAGTCAAACCGGCAAGCACGTCGTGCTCAAAGTCGGCAGCGCCCACCAGGCCACCGGGCATGGCGCCCATAAAGAGCGGAGCCGGAACGCACAGCACGCGCGCCCCGCGCTCGTGGGCCAGACGAGCCTGGTCCTCGATGCGGCCGCAAATGCCCTCAATATCACCCAAGCGTATATCGATCTGTGCAAGTGCGAGCTTCATGGCTCAGCCCTTTCCGTCGTAAACCATCGAAATCGTAGTAAAAGCGCCGGCCGCATAATGCAGTCGGCGCTTGCATGTGCATATGCTAGCTATGATACCCCGAGCGGGGGCGCGCTCCTAGAACGTCGCGGACCACAGCCCGTGCAGGTTGCAATAGGCATAGACGGTGCCGGTCTTGGAGCCGCCAGCGAAAAATGTCGCGGGCTTCATACCAGGCTCAAGGTAATGGACCTCCAGACGGCCCTCGGCCTCAAGGGCGATCCACTCGATGTAGTGCTCGGGCACCATAGGATGCTCGACCGAGCCAACGCGTGCGCGAATCACGTGACCGTCGCGCTCGGTCTCGACAACAGGCACGTGCTTCTCATGCGCAGCGTCCTCAGTGTTTGCAGTCAGTTCCGTGCAACCGGCAGGGGTCGCAACGCCGTCGCCAAGGGCAGCGATGAGCTTACCGTCGGGGTCCTTAAAGAATTTCGCCATGATGTTCTCCTTTGCTAATGTGCCAATATTCTTGATGGTTCTTATGCCCAAAGGCAGACAAACCATCCACGGCATTGCAAATGAACACATAACGAGCGAGGCTAGCGCCCGTCGCCGCCGAGCAGCGCCAGAACATCCTCGCGCGTGAACAGTGCCGACGAGATGCCGTCGCCGCCGAGCACGCTGTTGACCAGGTCGCGCTTGGACTCCTGCATCTGCATAATGCGTTCCTCGATCGTGTCCTTGGCGATGAGCTTGTACACGGTCACGGTATGTTGCTGGCCAATACGGTGTGCACGGTCAGTTGCTTGGTCCTGCGCCGCCACGTTCCACCACGGGTCGTAGTGGATGACCACGTCGGCAGCCGTCAGATTAAGGCCCACGCCGCCCGCCTTGAGCGAGATCAAAAAGACCGGCACCTCGCCCGCTTGGAACTGCGCGACCATCTTGGCGCGGCTCTCCTTAGACGAAGCGCCCGTGAGCTTAAGGAAGGCGATGTCCTCCTTGGCCAAGCGCTTACCGATGATATCGAGCATACCCGTAAACTGGCTGAACAACAGGACGCGATGCCCGCCGTCGAGTGCGCCGTGCACGAGCTCCATGCACGTATCGAGCTTGGCGCTCCCCGCCTTGTAATCCTCGTAGTGTAGACGCGGGTCGCAGCAGATCTGGCGCAGCTTGGTGAGCTCGGCGAGCACCTTGAGCTTATCCTTCTTAAACTCGGATGACTCGCGGTGCTGCACCTGTTGGGCGATACGGTCCTGGTTGGCCAGGTAGAGCCTGCGCTGCTCGCCGCCGAGCCGTGCCATGACCGTATCCTCGATCTTCTCGGGCAGGTCGGCCACCACGTCTTCCTTGACACGGCGCAACACAAACGGCGACACGAGCGCTTGCAGGCGAGCGGCACTGTCGCCCTCGGCATGCTCGACCGGGCTTTCGAAGCGCTTGGCAAACGACTCGCGCGTGCCGAGCAGGCCCGGCATTAAAAAGTCGAAGATACTCCAGAGCTCGGATAGGCGGTTTTCGATGGGCGTGCCCGTCAGGGCAAAGCGCACGCCGGCAGGCAGGCGCTTTGCGGCGCGCGCCACCTGGGTGAGCGGGTTTTTAATGTACTGGGCCTCATCGAGCACCACACGGGCAAAGTCCTGCTCGACGTACTCGTCGATATCGCGCCGCATAAGGTCATGCGACGTCACGACCACGTTATGCTCGGCCACGCCGGCAATCTGCACGCGACGCTGCGCCTTGGCGCCCACAATGGCGCACACATCGAGCGACGGGGCAAAGCGCTCCAGCTCGGCAGTCCAGTTGTACACGAGCGAGGCCGGGCATACCACGAGCGTGGGCTTGGTGTCCCCCGCCTCCACGCGCGCCAGAATATGCGCAATCATCTGGAGCGTTTTGCCCAGGCCCATGTCGTCGGCCAAGATGCCGCCAAGGCCCAGGTGTTCGAGCGAGCCGATCCACTGGTAGCCGTCGACCTGGTAGCCGCGCATCGTTGCCTTGAGCGATGCCGGCACCGTAAAGTCCATCTTGCCGAGCGTGTCCAGGCGCTCGACGGTACGGCGGAACGCAGCGTCGCGATCGGCCTCGAGCGCGGGCGTGCGCGCAAGCATGCTATCGACAAAAAGGGTGCTCGACGCGGGAAGCGACACGCCGTCGAGCAGGTCGACGGCATCGACACCCAGGTCCTCGGCGAGGCCAAACGCGGCTCGGGCGCCCTCGTCCAGGCGAATGATGTCGCCGGACGTAAGGCGCGCAAACGTTTGATGACGCTTGTACGAATCGAGATATACGGCAAGGTCCGCAGCCGAAAGCCCACTCGCACCCAACTCGACGTCGAGCAAGTTGCTCTTGACGGTGGCGCGCACCGAGAGTTTGGGCGCAGGGCGTACCGAGATCTGGCGCAGGCGGTCGCTGAGCATGACCTCACCCAGCTCGGACAGGGCAGACAGGCCCTCGGTCAGCAAGCGGAACAGACTCTCGTCATCGCGCTCCTCAAACGCCAGACCGCCCTCGTAGAAATCGAAGTACAGGGCCGCCATGTCCATAACGCGAAACTCCGCCACCTCGTCGCGGGGCGGCACGCCGGGACGTTGCTCTTCGAAGAGACTGCCCGGAGCGCCCAGGCTAAAGAGATCCGCCGACCAATCGCCGTAGGTAACCGTAATTTTGCAGGTCACAAGCCCGTCGTCGACACCGATTGCCATGGCAAAGCTCGGCTCAGGTGCCACGGTATCGAGCGCGGCAGGCGCGGTGAGGTCGGTGTAGTCGCGCAAAATGGGCAGCGCCATACGACAGAACTCCCCCACCTGGTCGACAGCGATATGGACCGGCGTGCGACAGGGCAGTAAGCGCGATAGAAACGGCGCCGCATGCTGGGCAAACGCCACATCGGCGCGGCGCGCACGGCGGGTGTCGACCAAATAGGCAACGTCGCCCGAAGCAAAGCAGTATGCATCGGCCGGCAGGCGTAGATCGTAGCTGCCACCAGCCGCCGGCGCGATTTTGGCGGCAAGGAGCGGTGGGCGCTTAGACAGCGCATCGTCCTCCCCTTCCGGAGGCATCTCAACCGCCACGTCATAGGTGCGATGCGTCGTCGTCCCCCGCGACCAGGCGGGCTCAAAAGAGATGCTCTGGCCGCGCAACAGGTCCAGCACACATACGATGCTATGCTCGGACAGCGGCAACTGACGCTCGGCGACAAAACCGCTGCGGGCAAAGTCGTACGACGCCGAACGCGAGCTTGTGATGTCATCGAGATAGGCAACTGTCGTCACGACAAGGTTGAGCAGCTTTGTCGACACGTCTTCGAAGGCTTCGGGCGTATGGACAAACGTGAGTTTCTTGCCATAGGAGAACGTGCCGCCGCGCACGTAGGCATCGGCCATGCCGTCGATATCCTTGACCACGTAGGACACCGAACCGCAGCGAATGCGGAACTCGAGCGCCCAGCTAAAGCGGTCGGCGAACAGCGGATTGTAGTACGGCACCAACGAGGGCTCCAACGCCGCTTTGGGGGCGTCGGGATCAACGGCACCGGCAAGCTTGCGGCGCATGCTCGCCAGCTCATCCATGCGCGCGTCCGAAAGATCGGAGAGCGCCGCCATAAGGCTCGGGCTCGTGGGGACGGGCGCTGGAAAGGGAAAGTTGGGGTTGACGGCCGGCGCTTTGGGCGCGGTGCGCACGGGCTGTTTCGGCTGCACCGTAAACGTGCGAACCGGTGTGCGCAGCCCCTCAACAGGCTCAATGCCGCTGGTGTCCAGGTACGCCAGCGCTGTGGCGATGGCGTGCTTGCACATGCCGGGGTAGCGATAGGCAGCGGGGCAATCGCAGTCGTAGTCGATCACCTCGTGCTCGTCCATGTCGAGCGCTACGTGCGTCTTGTACAGGTCGCCGCGCGAGCCGCGCACCGAGCCCTCAACCGTCACGTTTTTGGAGAAGCGCGAGCCGCTGTCCTCAATCGACAGCACGGCGCCGTTGAGCATGAGCGAACGCCCCTTCATAAAGGTGCCACTCAGCGCCGCCTCTTTCCGGAGCGCCTGCACAAACGTCCCCTGCGCCATCACTTCCTCCAATCTCACCCGGGGTAGCTTAGATAACCGTCACGCGGCCTTGGTTGCCGACGATGGCCTTTGCCTCTGCTAGCAGCGGAATCGAGCGTGCATTGACCTTGGCCGGCACCTCAGCACGCAGCACGCGCCCGTCGACTTGCTCAATAAAGATCTCCACGCGGTCGCCGCCCGGGTTGGTGGTGAGCACCGTGGCCAGGCGCGCCATATTGCCCTGGCTAAATCGGCTGTTGGGCACCATGACCTCAAAGACCTTGGGCTTGTTTTTCTCCTCGCTAAGCTCCAGCGGCACAATCTCCTGCGCGATGATCTGGTCGCCGCGGTCCGAGCGCTCGAGCTTGCCCTTAATGCGCACAAACGCGTCGGACAGCTGCGCGCCGGTCTCGGGATCGACCTCGCCATACAGATACCCCTCGGCCTCCTTGTAGGTCTTGGGGAACACCACGACCGTGGCCTCGCCTTCCATGTCTTCGAGCTGCACGATGCCCATGGGGTCGCCGTTTTTGGTCACGCGCTTGGACACGCTCGAGACCATGCCGGCCCACCACAGCGCCTTGCCCTCGGGAATCTCCTGGTTGATGGTGCCACCCGTGGGGTTTTGCACCTCGTATCCGGTGTCGATCTGCGAGAACGAGAAGTCGCGCGCCTTGGCTAGCGCATACTCAAACGGGCGCAGCGGGTGGTCCGAGACATAGATGCCCAGAACCTCCTTCTCCTGGCTCAACTTAAGGTGGCGGTCCCATTCCTGGCCATCCGGATCGGGCACGCTCACCTCGAAGCCCGAGCCCTCAACGTCGCCAAACATATCGAAGAACGACGTCTGGCCGCTCGCGCGGTCCTTCTGGCGCTTTACCGCGGCATCGATGATGTTCTCGGGGTTGTTCTTGTCCACAAAGTGCATCATCTGGCGACGCGGATACCCCGTGGAGTCGAAGGCGCCTGCCTTGATCAGCGATTCGATCACGCGACGGTTGGCCTGGCTCGAGTCCACGCGCTCGACAAAGTCGTGCAGCGTCTTAAACGGACCGCCCGCCTCGCGCTCTGCGATAATCGCCTGCGCCACGCCGGTGCCCACGCCGCGGATGCCGGCCAGACCAAAGCGCACGCCTTCCTTGGTAGCCGTGAACTCGGTGCCGGACTCGTTGACATCTGGCGAAAGCACGGGAATGCCGTCGTGACGGCATGCCGAGACGTAGTGCACGATCTTATCGGTCTTGCCCGTATAGGACGTCAGAACGGCCGCCATGTACTCGTGCGGATAGTGCGCCTTGAGCCACGCCGTCTGCATAACCAGGATGGCGTAGCCGGCGGAGTGCGACTTGTTGAAGGCGTAGGACGCGAACTCGAGAACATCGTCCCAAATCTTCTGGGCGACCTCGCGCGTGTAGTTGTTCTTGATAGCGCCGTTCATCCAGTGGTCGTAGGTGGTCTCGTCCGAGCCATCCTCCCAGTGGAGCACCGTCGACGTGAGCAGCTTAATCTTTTTCTTAGCCACGGGCTTACGGATACGCGAGTCCGATTCGCCCTTGGAGAAGCCGCACATCTCGACGGAGATGAGCATAACCTGCTCCTGGTAGACCATGGTGCCGTAGGTTTCGCCCAGAATGTCGTCCAGGCGGTCGTCGTAGGAGACGGCCGGCTCCTTGCCGTTCATACGGTTGATGTAGGACGAGACCATGCCGGCGCCCAGCGGGCCCGGGCGGTACAGAGCGATCAATGCCACGACGTGCTTGTACTCGGTGGGCTTCATGTTCTTGATCGTAGCCGTCATGCCGGCGGACTCGACCTGGAAGACGCCGGCGGTGTGACCGGAGCCCATGAGCTTAAAGATCTCGGGGTCGTCAAAGGGAATCTCTTCCTCTTTGATGTCGATGCCGAAGTTCTTTTTGATGTTAGCCTTGGCCTTAGAGATAACCGTCAGCGTGCGCAGGCCCAGGAAGTCCATCTTGAGCAGGCCCATGTCGGCAACGGTATGACCCTCGTACTGGGTAATCTCGACGCCGCCCTTGGTATCGAGCTTGGTGGGTACGTGCTCGTTGACGGGATCGCGGCAGATCAGAACGGCGCACGCGTGCACGCCCTCGCCACGGGTGAGGCCCTCGATCGAGAGCGCCGTGTCGATGATGCGGCGGGCGTCGTCATCCTTTTTATAGGCCTCGGCAAAGTCGGGGTTAAACAGATCCTCTTTGCCGGGTTGCTTTTCGAGCACCTGCTTGAGCTTGACCTTGGGGTCGCTCGAGACCATCTTGGACAGGCGCTGGCCCATGTAGACCGGATAGTCCAGCACGCGCGCGGCGTCGTTGATGGCCTGCTTGGCCTTAATGGTCGAGTAGGTGATGACGTGGGTGACCTTCTCGGGGCCGTAGAGCTGCCGAACGTGCTCCACGACCTCGAGGCGCCGCTCATCGTCGAAGTCCATATCGATATCGGGCATCTCGGTACGTTGCGGGGACAGGAACCTCTCGAACATCAGGCCGTTCTCGAGCGGGTCGAACGCGGTGATGTTCATGGCGTAGGCGACGATAGCGCCGGCGGCCGAGCCACGGCCGGGGCCGACGCCGATGCCGTTGTCCTTAGCCCATTGCACGTACTCGGCAACGATCAAAAAGTAGGCGGCAAAGCCCTTGTCGCAGATGACCTTGTATTCGTACTCAAAGCGCTCTTTGATGTTGACGCCACCGATCTCGCGCGTGGCCCAGTCGTCGCCATAGTGCTGGCGCAGGCCCTTCTCGCACTCGCGGCGGAACTGGCTCTCGTGCGTCTCGCCGGGATCGAGCAACGGAAAGCGCGGCAGGATGATAGAGTCCCAGTCCAGCTCAACGTAGCACTTGTCGGCGATCTCGAGCGTGTTGTCGCAGGCCTCGGGGCAATACGGGAACATCGCCCGCATCTCCTCCTCGGTCTTCATGTAAAACTCCGAGCCGGTCATGCGCATGCGGTTGGGGTCATCGACCTTGGCGTTCATGCCAATACACATGATGACGTCCTGCACGGGCGCATCCTCGCGGCGCAGGTAGTGGAAGTCGTTGGTGGCGATGACCTTGACGCCCACCTGCTTGGCGATGTCGATGAGCGTGCGGTCCATCTGCTCGTCAGTCAGGCCGTTGTCGGTGGTGATGCCGTGTTCCTGGATCTCGATGTAGAAGTCACCGGGCTCGAAGGTATCACGGAAGGTCTCGGCCCACTTGATGGCGCCTTCCATGTCGCCGCGGTCGATGTATTTGGGGATGATGCCCGCGATACAGGCGCTCGTGCAGATCATGCCCTTGGCATGGCGGCGCAGGTTGTCGAGCGTCACGCGCGGCTTGTAGTAAAAGCCCTGCACGGCGGCCTCGGAGACCGTCTGCATTAGGTTGACGTAGCCCTCCTGATCCTTGGCCAGAAGGATCATGTGGTAGAGCTCGGGCTTGTGGTCGCGGGCAAGGGTCTCGTCCGGCGTAAAGTAGACCTCGCAGCCAAAGATGGGCTTGATGACCAGGGGCGGTTTGAGCTCGTCGATGTTGCCCTTCTCGTCCCACATGGCCATGTCCTTCACATACTGGGCATGCTCGCGCGGGTTTTCCTCGGGATCGGGCTCCACTAGCTCGTCGCGGCGATCCTTTTCCAAGAAGGCCTTGTCGTGGCTCCAGGTTTTGTACTCGGGCGTGTTGTGGTTGACGGCGTCGCAGGCCAGCGCCAGGTCGGGCACGCCATACATGTAGCCGTGGTCGGTAATGGCGACGGCGGGCATGCCCAGCTCTACGGCACGATTGACCATATCCTGGATACGGGTTGCGCCGTCGAGCATGGAAAAAACAGTGTGATTGTGCAGATGGACGAATGCCATGTGATGAGCTCCGATGCGGGTTCGTGTTCTGACTGAACGATTTTACCGCACGGCACGGACAGCACCCGAACCTAGCCAAACCAACACGGCTCCTCTTGCAGTTGCCTTGATTATCAACTTCATCCGAACACCTCCCACATTCATCCGCACATGTGCGGGTGAATGTGGGAACCCGATACCCTGAGGGCCGGATCGGCCGGCCCCGGGAGATCGGAGGACGGCATGTCCGGAAAGAAGAAGAGCG
>DBFBGO010000034.1:0-89599 GCA_048201895.1 Collinsella sp.
ATGCGAAGTCTCCTCCTCTCTCCTCTTCTCTCGTCCGCATGCGCCTCTCCCCCTCGGGCGCCAAGGACACTCATTTGCGAGCCCGGGATCCCCCCTCCCCGGGCTCGCAGCATGTCAGGGGCCGGCTGCTTCGGAGGGAGGCCGGCCCCTCGGCTCTCTGCTGCTCTCCATCAAGGCACACCGGCACGTTGGCGCATGCATTTTTCTTCCTTAAGAATCCCTAAGGTTTCGTCGCGAAGGCGAAAAGTGGGGTAGTATGGTCGGGAAAACGTGGCGGCCTTCGCGAGGCCGTCTGAATTTGGCGTCTTGTGGGGAGTCGCTTGGAAGAAGGGCCGGCTGAAGAGCTCCGCCCGAACGAGGAAGGATTCAGCTATGCGAGAGATGCCCGCCAACCAACTGAACCCGCGCATCAAGAGCGTCTGGCGCATTAATGATGCCATTTGGATCGTGGTCTCGTTCCTGTGCTGCTTTCTGCCCTTCGCTATCATAGCGCTGGTGGCACCGGAAGAAGCGTGGGCTGGCGTGGTGGCTCTAATCGTGGCCATTGTGTTCGCGGCGCTGCTTGTGCTGTGCGTGGTGGTGCTGCCGCCCATTCGCTATGCTCGTTGGCGCTACGAGCTTACGCCGGATTACCTGGATATTGCTCGCGGCATCTTCTGGCGCAAGCGCTTCGTCATTCCGTTCATCCGCGTACAGAACACTGACACGCGCCAAGGACCCATCCTGCGCGCCTTCGGGCTGTCCAGCGTCACCGTGGCCACAGCCGCCGGCGAACACGAGATTCCCGGCCTCGGCATCGAAGAGGCCGACGTGCTGCGCGACCGTGCCGCCGAGCTGGCGCGTCTGGCCCGAGAGGACGTCTAAATGAGCGCGCCGAACGTGCCCCCGCAGGCGCCCGCGCCCATGCCGAACCCGCCGGCCCCGGCGCCCGCGCCGATGCCCCCTGCGGCGGCTGCCCCATCGACTGAGCTGCCGCGCCACCATGTGCACCACAGCTACATCTGGCTCGAAAGCGTGCGCACGATCTTCATCATTGCCGTATGCGTTGTGGTGGCGAACTTCTCCACCATCATTGGGCTCGTTGCCGAAGAGGGCATGGGCGCCGAGGCCGGGTTCATCATGGCGGTGGCCGGCATCGGCACGCTGGTGGTCATCCTTCTTACGTTTGGCATCGTCGCCGGGCTGCGTGTCGTTGGCTACAAGCATCTGTACTTCACCGTCGGCCCCGACGAATTCACGCTGTGCTCCGGCATCTTCAACAAGAAGCAGGTGCACGTGCCCTACCAGCGCGTGCAGTCGGTCGATCAGCTGGCGACGCTCCTTCAGCGGCTATTCGGCGTGTGCACGGTTTCCATCGACACGGCCGGAGGCGCGGCGAACAAGGCCGTCGTGGTGCCCTACGTCACCAAGGCCCAGGCCGAGTGGCTGCGCGCCGAGCTCTACAACCGCAAGAACGCTCTGGCCGCTCAGGCTGCCGTTGCGTCGGGCATGGCGGGTGCAGCGAGTGCGACCGCGACGGGCATGGCGGGTGCGGGCGACCCGATTCCGCAGTCGGTGGAGGCCGGCATTGCGGCTATGGCTCAGGGGGCGGCGACCTTTGCCGGCAACGTGCCGAGCCCGGCCGCCGCGGGCAACGTGCTCGATGTGGGCGCCGAGGCATGGAATCAAGTGGGCGGCGTGTTTGCCGGCCCTGCTCAGGATACCGGCCGCGTTACCTACGAGTACGGTCTCACTAACAAGGAGCTGTTCCTCGCGGGTCTTTCCAACACCACATCGGTGGGGCTCATCTTCGCCGGTCTGGTTGTCGGCGTGCTGCAAATCGTCGGTTTCATCTTCGACGTGATGGGGGATGCGGCCGATGGTGCCGTGGAAAGCGCCCTAGTTTTTGCCGGCTCCCAGGCTTCGGCCTACCTGATCGGGGCCGTTTCGGCGGGGGTCATCGTGCTGGTGCTCGTGCTGTGGGTGCTCTCGGCGGTGGGTTCCTGCATTGGGTACGGCGGCTTCAAGGCACGCCGCCGCAACAACCGCATCGAGGTGGAATACGGCTTGCTGCAGCACACCTTCCAAGGCATCGACATCGACCGCGTGCAGTCCGTGGTCGTGAAGCAGAGCTTTATTCGCCGTCTGCTCGGCTACTGCGAGCTGTCTCTCGGCAAGATTGACGCCGGCACCGACGAGGACAGCAGCAATCAGAAGAACACTCTGGCCAATCAGGGGATCATCATCCACCCCTTCGTGAAGATGAACCGTGTGCCGGAAATCCTCGCCGGGCTCGTGCCGGAGTTCTCCGACCTTCCCCATGAGGCGAAGCCTGTCGCGAAGGTGGCGCTGCGCCGAGCCGTGCTGCGCCAGAGCATCTGGTTCGGCGGCGGCTTCTGGCTGGCTGTGGTAGTCACCGTGTGCCTAGTGGTTTTCGGTTGGGTGAATGGAGAAGTTGCGACCGGCGGCATAGAACTCGATTCCGAGGATCTGTTCCTTCTGAGCATTGGGTGGAACGTGATCGTGGTGGGTGGCTATGCGCTGGCTGCTATCCTCTTCGTCATCGATGTAGTGAACGCCGTGCTGTGGGCCCGCGAGTCCAGCTTCGCCTACAACCACCGCTTCATGCAGGTGAGCAACGGCGGCCTTTCTCGAGAAACAGTGAGTTTCCCGCGCCAGAAAATCCAGTTCGGCTGCACGAAGAGCAACCCGTTGCAGCGTCGTGCGGGCACCGACACGCTGCTCGCCACGACGGCGGCAGGTTCCGGCGGCACCACGACGACGCTCATCGACGCCTCCCACGCCGACGCCATGGCCTGGCTCGACTGGCTGAAGCCCGGCGGCAACCAGTAATCCCGGAAAATATGGTAAAGTACCGCCCATGAGCAAAATAGACGACACTGCAAATTCGAAGCCGGCCTTCCTCGATTTTCTGCGCCCCAAACGCGAAAACGTTACGGAGGACGAGATCAAGGACATGGTGGCCGAGAATATCGAGCTTCTCGAAGACGAGAAGCGCATGATCAACGACATCCTCGATTTGGCCGACATGACGGTGCGCGAAATCATGAAGCCGCGCGTCGATATGATCATGGCCGAGGACACCGAACCGGCCCGCGCGGCCCTCGACCGCATGCGCGGCACGGGCTATTCGCGCCTGCCGGTCTATCACGAGGAAGTGGACGAGGTCATAGGCCTCGTGTCCTACAAAGACCTCATCGGCCCTCTGCTGGACGGCCGCATCGAAGACCCGGTGGCCGAGTTCATGTACGAGCCGCTTTACGTGCCCGAGACGAAAAACGTGCTGAAGCTGCTGTCGGAGCTGCAAGAGGCCCGCATGCAGATGGCCATCGTCGTGGACGAATACGGCGGCACCGACGGCCTCATCACCATGGAGGACATCATCGAGGAGATCGTCGGCGAGATTGCCGACGAGACCGACAACGATCGCGACCTCATTGTGCTTGTCGAACCAAACCAGTGGCGCGTCGACGGCCGCTTTCCCGTGGAGGATGCCGTGGAACTCGGCTGGCCCGTGGAAGAATCCGACGACTACGAGACGCTTGCGGGCTGGATTATCCACGAGCTGGACTCCGTGCCCCGGGTGGGCGACGAGCTGCTGGTCGACGGCTACGCCTTCAAGGTGGTGAAGATGCGCCGCTCGCGCATTTCCATCGTGCAGGTGAAGAAGTTGCCATCGGCAAGTTGTGAAGAGTCGGTAACGACTGCCTGACAGCGCTCACAGTCGCACCCGCGAGACCTGCGGGAACCCAGAAAGTGCGTTTTGTCAAGCGAACAAAGCGTGGATGTCGGCTACCGCCTCGGCACGGTTTCAGCCAACTAGGGTAAAATATCCGCGACACAAAACAGCATAGCAATCTTTACTGCAGCAATCCCACACCCTAATCCAGCACGCTGCGCCGCTTGAGCGGTTTAGTTTCGTGCTGTCGAGAAAGGGAATGAGTGGTCACAAGGCGCAAACAGAGTCATCGCAAAACCGTCGTGCTGGCGATGGTTGCGCTCTGCGTGCTGCCGATGCTGGCCGTGGGCTTCCTTGATGCTGGCTGGGCGTCCGCCGGTTCTCACGACATGGGGGCGACCACCTTCGGTCTCGCCCGTCAGTCCGCCGAGAATCCCAGCGCTTCCGATGTTTCCCCCGACACCGTGCAAGACAAGTCCGACGCGGACGTTCTCGCTGTGGAAGACGTCGCCGAGGAAGCAGCGCTGAAGACCGCCTCGTCCCGCGATGTGAGCGCCGGCGTGCAGGAAATCGCCGACGAAGAAGAGGCCGCGCGCCTAGCCGCCGAGGAGGCCGCTCGCGTCGCCGAGCAGGAGGCCATCGATCGGGCCGACGCCACGCGCTCCCGCTACTATGCTACTTTCGGCAGCCTGCCGGCCGGCGATGTGGATTTCTCCATCGGTCGCGAGGCGTTCATCGAAGAATGGTCCGCGCGCATCAACGATTACCTGTTCGGCAGCCCCCTGTCTGGTCATGGCGAGACCTTCGCCGAGGCGGCCTGGGAGGCGGGCATCGACCCGCGCTGGTCTCCGGCCATTTCCAACACCGAGTCCACCAAGGGCCGCGTTTGCTTCAAGTCCCACAACGCTTGGGGCTGGGATCAGACCAACTGGTCCGATTGGGATACGGCCATCCGCGCCCACGTCGCCGGTCTGGCTCGGGGCTACGGCTTCACCATCAGCTACTCCTACGCCATGCGCTACTGCCCCCCGAACTACGACAACTGGTATCGGGATACGTTGAATCAGATGCAATTAATCTAGATTAGTGAGAAAATGCCGCAAGGCATTTTCTTTTGTAGGAGGACGAACAGCCTATGAGCAACGTGATTGTGGTCGGGTGCGGGCGCGTGGGGTCGCAGCTGGCCAATATGCTCTCGGATAACGGCAACAACGTCTGCTGCATCGACAAGAACGCCGATGCCTTCGCGAACCTCGGCCGTAACTTCAACGGCAGCACCGTGCAGGGCGTGGGCTTCGACGAGGACGTGCTCATCCGTGCTGGCGTGGAAGAGTGCGATGTGCTGGCCGCCGTCACCCAGCTGGACAACACGAACCTCATGTGCGCGGAGGTGGCCAACCATCTGTTCGGCGTGCCCCATGTCATCTCGCGCCTGTACAATCCCGATCACGAGCGCGCCTATATGCAGCTGGGCATCGACTACGTCTGCGGCACGTCGCTGGTGGCCGAAGATGTGTTCTCGAAGATTGTGTCAGGCCACGGCTCCCACATCGACACGTTCGGTGAATTCGAGGTACTCCGGTTCACGCTGGATCTTTCCAGCCGCGACAACGCCAAAACGATCCGCGTCTCGGAACTCGAGCGCGATCACGAGGTGCGTATTATCGCCTTCGAACGTGCCGACGGCTCCGCGTCCTCCATCCCGACGCCCGATTCGCTGCTGTACGCCGGCGACTCCATTCTCGCCTGCGTGCGCCACGACGTCATCGCGCAATTCTCGCGCTACATTCTGGATTAGGTGATACCCATGTACATCGTTATCGCTGGCGGCGGCAAAATCGGGTCGTATCTGGCTGGCATCATGTTGAAGAGCGGCAACGAGGTGGCGGTCATCGAGCAAAGGCTCGCCACGGCCGATCGCCTCTCCGTGCAGCTGACAGGCCCGTACCTCGTCATTCACGGCGACGGCTGCGACTCGCGCTACCAGGAGGACGCGGGCATCCGCCAGGCCGATGTGTTCGTGGCCACCACGGGCCAGGACGATTCGAATCTCGTATCCTGCGAAATCGCCCAGCGCGTGTTCCGCGTGCCCCGCTGCATCGCTCGCGTGAACAATCCGAAAAACGAGCGCATCTTCCGCGAGGTGGGCATCGAATGCGTGTCCTCTACGACGCTCATTGCGAACCTCATCGAGGAGGAAGCGCTTTTGGGCTCGGTATCCGTCGTGTCGTCGCTGACTCACGGCAACGTGGCCTTAGCCGAGGTGATGGTGCCGCGCATGCGCCACTTCTCCAACGAGGACGGCGTGCTCATCAACGAGGTGCTGCTGCCGGACAACGCCATCATCGCGGCCGTGGCTAGCGGAGGGGATGTGGAAGTGGCCAACGACGAGACGGTGCTGCATCCGGGAGATAAGGCCATCGTAGTGGCGGATGAGGACGTGCTGGATGACGTGCGGCTGGCGTTTCGGGGGCTCTAGTGGTTGTGGAAAGGGCCGGTTGCATGTCGCTTGGGGCGGAATCAGGGGGTACCTTGATTCGCGGCTGCGAGTCCGCTGGGGAGGAGCTACGGGGTATTCGAATTCGCTCAGACAGTCCTCGCTTGGTGAAACAGCCCACTGGGCTGTTTCAGTCGCTGTGGAACTCGCTCGGTCAAGGCACCCCCTGCTTCCTATTGGCTCTCACGTTGCTGATCGTTCTTCTCGTTGTCCTTTGCGCACCTGCAACAGCTCTGGCGGCGGATTATCGGTGCTCGGAGGTGGATTTGCTGGCGTCGGTGGAGACTGACGGGTCGGTGCACATGACCGATCAGCGCATCTTCGATCTCACGGAGGGGGAAAGTGCGCCGGAGCGGTTGAAGTGGCTCTACGATGGGTTCATCGAAGGGGCTGAGGTTACTATCGAACGGGTGCGCATGGCGCCGGTGGATGGCGATGGTGCGCTTGCCGGGGAGTGGACGGAGCTTCCCGAGACGACGTTCCTTTTGCCCTGGCGCGGCGGCGGAGGGCCCGAGCACGACGCGTGGGCCTACGACAAGTTCCAGCATACGCTCTACGCTTTCGTGGATGCCATGCCCGAGCGCGTCATGTTCGAGGTGGTCTACCGCGTGGAAGACGCCATCGAGGCCTTTGACGACGCGGCTGACTTCCAATGGCTTTATGTTCCCCAGGACTACGATGTGGCTTTGGCCGATGTGCGGGCAGAAGTGGTGCTGCCTGTAGCGGCCGACGACTCCGTGAAGGTCATGGAAAATGTTTATGCGTGGGGTCACGGCCCTGCCGATGGCGAGGTGGATATTCGCTCCGACGGTACGGTGATCTTCACGGATCCTGCGGTCGAGCCCACGATGTACGCCAAAGCGCGGGTGATGTTCCCCGTCGAGTGGCTGACGAACCTGAGCGAGGAGGCGCGCCTGGCGAATCAGGGCACCCTGCAGTACTACTGGACGAGCCGTTACGAGGAAACGTGGGTCGATACGGATACGTCTCAGGAGGTTATTCGTCTTGGGCTGGCTTTGGGGCTGCTGGGCTTGTCTGCGGCGTTGCTGCTGGCGGCGCTCATCGTTTGGTGGCGCTGGGGCCGAGAGCGGCCGCCGGCGTTTCGCGACGATTATTGGATGAACCCGCCTGCCGACGCCATGGCGCCAGCCGTGCTCGGTCGTCTGTGGCGCTGGAACCACGAGAGCCCCGACGACATAGTAGCTACGGTGCTCGATATGGTGCGTCGCGGTGTTCTTGAAGTGCGAGACGATGAGCTGGCCATACCTGCTGCGGGAGAGGAGTCGGCGAAGAGGATCGAGGGTGAGTCGTCTGTCGCCCTTGCTGCGCCTCGGGCTGCTGATGCCAATGCGCCCGATGCGCCCGACGCAGCCGTCGCGGCTGACGCGGCCAACGCAGAGCAGGCCGCTCTCGATGCGGCCACGCTGCGGCTGCTGCGCATGGTCGCCACGGGCGGTCGGACGCTCAGCCGCGCCAAGCTTTCCGTTTTGGCTCACGAACATCCGCGCGATCTTTTGGAGGCCAGTGCTGCTTGGCAGCGCCGCCTCACCGCTTTGGTTGAGCCCTACGGCTTCTTCGATACAGCCTCCCGTCGCGCTCAGCATATCGTTTTGGGGGCAGCGATTTTCCTGGCGGTTGTCGCGGTAGCGGCCATCATTTGGGTCAGCTGGCGTGCTGGCGTGCTCGCTCTGGCCACGGCGGCGGCCATGGGGGTGCTCGGCAACTACACCATGCGGCGCTCCCCCGAGGGCAACGACATCGCCGCCCATGCCAAGGCCCTGCGCAACTGGATGCGCGATGGCGGCTGGTCGCTCGAGGGCGATAAGCTCGCTCCCGACGAGCGCGCGGCGCTCATTCCGTACGCTTATCTATTCGGTGCGCTTAAATCCCTCGGGTTCGGTGCTTCCGCTGACGCGGGAGACGCCGATGCCGGAGATGCCGCTACGGCGGTTCGGGAGAAGGCCCCGATGGCTGCCCCCGCTGCCGCTGCCCCTGCCGCCCCTGTCGATGAAGCGGCGTTCCTCGCCGCCTTAGCTCCGGTGTTTTCCCAATCCTTAGACGAAGCGTTACGTGCCGCCCATAAGCGCGCTGAAGTATCATAGGGGCGAAGCTGCCCATCCGTTTCGGCGACCATGGCCCGGCCGTCGGCACCTTCTACGAGAAAGGCCCTAATATGAAAGAGAAGTCCTTCGAACCCGGTCGCGACAACATCGTGCTCATCGGCATGCCCGGTGCGGGCAAGTCGACCTTGGGCATCGTGCTGGCGAAGATTCTCTGCATGGATTTCGTCGACGCCGACCTGCTCATTCAGCAGTCCTGCGACAAATCGCTCCAGCGTCTCATCGACACTCTGGGACCCGATGCCTTCCTCGAGATTGAAAACCAGGTGCTTTCCGAAATGTCCTTCGAGCATTCCGTTATCGCCACCGGCGGCTCGGCCATCTACAGCGAGCCGGCCATGAACCACCTGTCCGAAATCGGCCGCGTGGTGTATCTGAAGATCAGCTTCGACGAGCTGAAGTGCCGTCTGGCCGACTTCTCCGAGCGCGGCGTGGTTATGCGCGACGGCATCGGCATGAGCCTGCGCGAGCTTTACGACGAGCGCTTGCCGCTCTACGAGAAGTACGCCGACATTACCGTGGATGTGAACGATCTGTCCATCACCGCCGCCGCCCGCAAGGTCGCCGCTGCGCTGAAGTAGCGGCTCGGCTTCGCATCGACGGGAAACCGGCGGAAAAACAGCGCCACTTTTCGCGGGGCGTTCAAAATACCCTGATAATATCGCCTAACTTTAGCCCGCTGTAGGGTAGAATACAGGCATGTCTTGCGTCGGAAAGAGGCCGGCGCGTATATCCGAGGCCGTTTTCCTGCGACGAATCCCTGGTTTGGGCGTGCCTATCGCGCTCTGTTGGATTCGACCGCAGAAAGGCGAGCCCGTTTGGAAGGCGATCCAGGTTGCAGGGCCTGGCGCGCTTTCGGAAAGGAAGCATCTATGGCCGATTTGAACGAGATGCTCGTCGCTTGGACTGGTGAGATCGACTCCTTTATGTACACCTACATTCTGGTGATCTTGCTGGTGTTCGTGGGCATCTACTACACCATCCGCACCAAGGCGGTGCAAATTCGCTACATCAAGGACATGTTCACTCAGCTGACGGAGAAAAAGCATGTCCAGGGCGAGAAATCCATCTCATCCTTCCAGGCCCTCATGGTGTCCACCGCTTCGCGCGTGGGCACGGGCAACATCGCCGGCATCGCCACGGCCGTGGCCACGGGCGGTCCAGGCGCCATCTTCTGGATGTGGCTCATGGCGCTTATCGGCGCGGCTTCGGCTTTCATCGAGTCCACGCTCGCCCAGATCTACAAGATCCGCGGCAAGGAAGGCGAGTTCCGGGGAGGTCCGGCCTACTACATCCAGCAGGGCCTGGGGCAGCGCTGGCTCGGCATTATCTTCGCCTGGGCACTCATCCTGTGCTTCGCCTTCGGCTTCAACGGGCTGCAGGCCTTCAACATGACCTCGGCGCTGGAGTACTACATCCCCGACTACGCCACCAATGGCACCGCCGTGGGCGTGGGCATCGTGCTCATCGTGTTCACCGCTTTCGTCATTTTCGGCGGCGCGAAGCGCATCTCCATCATCACCTCCATCATCGTGCCCATCATGGCCATCGCCTACATTCTTATTGCACTGTGGACCACGATCACCAACATCGGCGAGCTGCCGGCCGTGTTTGCCACCATCTTCCAGTCGGCCTTCAACTTCCAGTCCATCGCCGGTGGCTTTGCCGGCTCGGTGGTCATGCTCGGCATCAAGCGCGGCCTGTTCTCCAATGAGGCCGGCATGGGCTCGGCCCCGAACGCCGCCGCCACCGCCAGCGTGTCGCATCCGGTGAAGCAGGGCCTCGTGCAGAGCCTGTCCGTGTACATCGATACGCTGCTCATCTGCACCTGCTCGGCTATGATGGTCATGGTGTTCTGGGTGCAGGATCCCGAGGCTGCCATGGCGCTCAACGGCATGCCGCTCGTGCAGATGGCCGTGAACAACGCCGTCGGCGAGGTGGGCATCCACTTCATCACCTTCGCGATCTTCGCCTTCGCGTTCTCCAGCCTCATCGGCAACTACTTCTATGCCGAGACGAACTTCCGCTACATCTTCAAGAACACCAAGTGGGGCATGCTCATCTTCCGCGGGCTGTGCCTGGCCGCCATCTTCTACGGTTGCGTGAACAGCTTCGATCTGGCGTGGAATTTGGCCGACATCTTCATGGGCTTCATGGCCATCATCAACCTTGTGGCCATTCTGCTGCTCGGCAAGTGGGCCTTGGCCGCGCTGGATGACTACACTCGTCAGCGCAAGGAGGGCAAGGATCCGGTGTTCATCGCTGCCAGCGTGCCTGGCATGCCCGCCTGCGAGTGCTGGACCACTGCGGATCTGCCGAACTTCGGCGACAATCCGGTGGAGGAGTACATCGAGGAAGCCGCATCGCTCGACTCGGAGGGCTTGAGGTAGAGGCTTTTACCCGTAGGGGCGGTGCTTGCGCCGCCCCGCAATCGATACCTTGCGCCCTAGTGCTATACTTTCCCGGAACAAAACGGCGGCCCAGGCGGCCGCATTAGGGGAGGGCGTTAACAGCTATGATCGATATTCCCAGTCCGGCTGTGGCAGTCGTGGGGCGGCACAACTCCGGCAAAACGACGCTCATCGAGCGGCTTATCGCCGAGCTTACGGGCCGCGGGCTTAACGTGGGCTCCATCAAGCATCATTCCCATCGCGGGTTCGATATCGACATTCCCGGCAAGGACTCCTATCGCCACCGGGCGGCCGGTGCCTCGGAGACCGTTATTGCGGCTCCGGGGCAGGTGGCGCGCATCAAGACCGTGGAAGACGAGGTGGAGTGCAGCGAGCTGGTGCGCTCGATGCCGAACCACGACATCATTGTGGTGGAGGGCTACCGCAAAAGCGGGTTGCCCACCATCGAGATCATGCGCTCGGGTAACGAGGCCGACTGCCGTGCGGCTCGCCTGTTCGTGAAGGCGGCCCGGGAGGGCCTGCCTTTGACGACGGACTTCACGCAGCTGGGGCGCGCGGTCGACCGCGCGGGCCACGCGGCGGGGCGTGACGGCGCGGGCGAAGTGCCGGGCGCGTCCGACTACTCGGCTGCCGCCGATGCTGCGGCCAGGATGCCTTCCACCAACACGGTGGCTGTGGTGACCGACATTCCCGAGGCCGAGGAGGCTGCGGCGCTCTATGGCATTCCCGCCATCGGTCTTGAAGATGTGGCCGCTTTGGCCGACTTCCTTTCCGAGCACTACGTGCGGCCGCGCGTCACGGTGGTCATTCAGGCCGGTGGCGAGTCGCGGCGCATGGGCCAGTCGAAGGCAACGGTGCCCTTCGCGGGACGTCCCCTCATCTGCCGTCTCGTCGAGCGTCTGTCGCCCGTGGCCGATGAGCTTATCATCACCACCAACGAGGCCGACAAGCTGGGCTTTCTCGCCGGTCTGTATCCCGATCTGGACATCAAGCTCGTGGGCGATGCCTATAAGGAGCGTGGCGCGCTGCCGGGCCTCTACACGGCGCTCGCCGCCGCCGAGAACCCGTATGTGGCCGTCGTGGCCTGCGACATGGTCTTCGCTAGCGCCCGCTTAGTAGTGGCCGAGGCTTTGGCCATGCACGAAAGCGGAGCCGACGTGGTGGCTCCCTCCAACAAGCACGGCTTCGAGCCGCTGCATGCCATGTACCGCAAAGAGGGCTGCCTCGGCGCTGTTCACGCTCGCACCGAGCGGGGCGAGAAGCGCGTGCAGAGCTTCTTCGACGACCCGGCCGTCACGGTGCTGCCCTTTAACCAGGATCGCGTCCTGGAGGTCGAGCCCCGCGGCGGCTGCTTTATCAATGCCAACACGCCCGATGAGCTGGCTCGCATCGAGCAGTCCTACCTCGGCGAATAGCAGAAAGGGATTCGCGCCATGCCGAACTTGAACGACATCATGGAGATGATGGACGCCTTGGAGACGAAGGCGATCATTACGATCCCCACGTTCTGCGTCGCTGTGCGCAACCGTCATTCCTCATGCCGCAAGTGCGCCGATGTATGCCTGGCCGACGCCTTCACGATTGAGAAGAACGAGCTGAACATCGACGCTGGGGCGTGCGTGGCCTGCGGGGCCTGCGTGGCGGTGTGCCCTACCTCGGCGTTGGTTCCCATGGATCCGATGCCCGACGACTTGGCCGGCGCTGTGGCCGAGACGACCAACGCGGCTGATGGCCTGACGGTCATCGCCTGCGCCCGCAAGGCGGCCCGCAACGTGGGCGACCCCGATAAGTACGCGGTGGTGCCCTGCCTCGCCCGCATGGAGGAAGAGCTGCTGGTGGAGCTGGTGGCTCGCGGCATTCCGGAGATCTGCCTGGTGGACGGCGACTGCCGCACCTGCAAGTACCGGGGCGCGGTGCCCGCCATCGACGACACGGTGGAGTCGACCCGCACCCTCATCGAGGCCATGGGGTCGGACGCGCAGATCACGCGCACCTCGGAGTTCCCGGCTTCGGTGCAGGTGGAGGACATGCGCAAGGCCGTCGGCGCCGCCCGGCGCGAGTTCTTCACTTCCTCGGGCCACTACGCCAAGGACGTGGCGAAGTCGGCGGCCGAGAAGGTCGTGAACGACAAGCTGACGCAGCTTCATTTGCAGAAGCAGGAGCAGTCGCTGCGGGAGAAGCTGGGCGTGAAGAACGGTGCGGGCAAGATGCCCACCATCGAGGCCGAGCGCAACATCGCCATTCTGGATGCCATGAGCCGCATCGGCGATCCGGACGAGCCGGCCGTCGACGAGATGTTCACGCGCATCTTCGGCGACATCGCCATCGATGTCGAGAAATGCTCCGGCTGCGGTATGTGCGTCATGTTCTGTCCCACCGACGCGCTGCGCAAGGCGGTGGATCGGCACCCGGACGAGGGTAAGGCGTACTTGGAGTTCCAGGTTTCCGACTGCGTCCAGTGCAATTTGTGCGCCGACGCCTGTCTGAAGAAGTGTATCGAGATCGTGCCTGTCGTCTCCATGGAGGAGCTGTTCGATTTCGAGCCGCGCCTCGTGGAGATCTCCGCCGCTAAGAAGGGCAACAAGCTGTTCAACCGGAACAAGTAGGTTCCTTGGGCGAACCTGTGGCTTTCGCCCCTTTTTATTGCATTGGTCTGTGCTATACTAGCCAACGCTCTAGTGCTTTAGCACAGTAAAGAAGTAAAGTGGGGAAGACGAGAGACTTCCCTGGCGTACCTTTTTAGGGAGGACCGAATGAAGAAACTGACGAAGATCGCCGCTGCGGCTGCGGCTCTGTGCCTGGGGGCCGCACTTCTGGCCGGCTGCTCGGGCTCGAACGATGCGGCAAGCAACGCGGCTGACAACGGCGCTGCCGCTAACCCCGATGCCACGACCCTCATCGTGGGCCTGGACAACGCTTACCCGCCCTACGGCTTCATCGGCGATGACGGCAACCTGACCGGCTTCGACATCGACTTGGCCACCGAGGTGGCCGCCCGCAACGGCTGGAACCTCGAGCTTGAGGCCATCGACTGGGATGCCAAGGACGCGCTGCTGAACCAGGGCACCATCAACTGCATCTGGAACGGCTTTACCATGGAGGGCCGTGAGGCCGACTACGCGTTCTCGAAGCCCTACATGCACAACGAGCAGGTCGTTGTGGTGAAGAAGGACTCGGGCATCAGCTCGCTGGACGACCTGGCCGGCAAGAACGTCATGACGCAGGTCGACTCCGCCGCCCTGGACGTGCTGGAGGGCGACCAGAAGGATCTGGCCGACACCTTCGCCGGCGGCAAGGCGCAGACCATCGGCGACTACAACAACGCCTTCATGCAGCTGGAGTCCGGTGCGGTGGATGCCGTGGCTTGCGACCTGTCCATTGCTGACTACCAGATGGCTGCCAAGCCCGACATGTTCGTGAAGCTTGAGCCGCTGTCCACCGAGAACTACGCCGTGGGCTTCGCCAAGGACGGCGATGCGGCCATGATCGACGCGGTGAACAAGACGCTGAAGGAGATGTACGACGACGGCACCATCGCCAAGCTGTGCGAGAAGTGGGGCGAGTACGGTATCTCGATCGACAACTGGGTATTGGTTGATTAATTAAAAAACCTCGCTGACTTCCTTGGGCGCATCCCGGAGTCGGTGAATTTAATTAAAAGGGAGGGCGAGGCTCTTGGGGGCCTTGCCCTTCTTGTGGGTTTAAGAGCGACGATGAGAGGACGTGGAGATGGAATTCTCGGTCATGATGGGGATTCTCATGGAAGGTTTCGCCCTGACGGCGGAGATCTTCCTCATCACGCTGGTGGGCTCGCTGCCTTTGGGCGTGGTGGTCGCTCTGGCGCGTATGAGTAAGTTCAAGCCGCTGGCGTGGCTGGCGCAACTCTACATCTCCATTCTGCGCGGCACGCCGCTTATGTTGCAGCTCATGGCCATCATGTTCGGGCCTTACTACCTGTTCGGCCTGAGCATGGGCAGCGATTGGAAGTTCTGGGCCTGCGCTATCGGCTTCATCCTGAATTACGCCGCCTACTTCGCCGAAATCTATCGCTCGGGCATCCAGTCTATTCCGCGTGGTCAGTACGAGGCGGCCGAGGTGCTGGGCTATACCAAAGCCCAGACCTTCATGAAGATTGTGCTTCCCCAGGTCATCAAGCGTATTCTGCCGGCTATGGGCAACGAGGTCATCACGCTGGTGAAAGACACGTCGCTCGCGTTCGTGCTCGGCATCATGGAGATGTTCTCCGCTGCGAAGGCCCTGGCCGCCAGCGAGGTCTCCATGGTTCCCTACGCCATCGCGGCTCTCATCTACTGGGTGTTCTGCCTGCTCATCGAATTCATCCTGAACCGTGTCGAGAAGCGTCTCGATTATTACCACGACTAGGAGGCGTTTCATGGAAAGCAAAGCGGTCGTAAGCCTCACCAACGGTAAGAAGGCGTTCGGAGACAACGAGGTTCTGAAGGATATTTCGCTGACGGTGAATGCCGGCGATGTGCTGGCTATCATCGGGCCCTCGGGCGGCGGCAAGTCGACGCTTCTGCGCTGCATGACGCTGTTAGAAACCCTTGATTCGGGCGATCTTTCCTACGGCGATCTCACGGTGTGCGCCAACGATGCGGCGGGGCGCGCTGTGTACGGGGGCAAAGACGTCGTCGCTGCCGCAAAGACCCGTTTCGGGCTCGTGTTCCAGAATTTCAACCTGTTCCCGCACTACACCGTGCTGCAGAACGTCACCGATGCGCTCATTTGCGTGCAGAAGATGCCGAAGGACGAGGCCCTCGCTCGCGGTCGCGAGCTTTTGGCCCGCATGGGCCTGGCGGACAAGGAATCGATGGTGCCGTGCGACCTATCCGGCGGTCAGCAGCAGCGTGTGGCCATCGCCCGGGCCATGGCCATGAACCCGGACGTGCTGTTCTTCGACGAGCCCACGAGCGCGTTGGATCCGGAGTTGACCCGCGAGGTGCTGAAGGTTATCCGCGATCTGGCGGCCGAGCACATGACCATGGTCATCGTCACCCACGAGATGGGCTTTGCCCGCGATGTGGCCGACCATCTCATCTTTATGGACGGCGGCGTCATCGTGGAGCAGGGCCCGGCCAGCGAGGTCATCAACAACCCCCAGCACGATCGCACCCGCGCGTTTCTGGCGAATTACGATCGGGACTAGGCGCTCGCTTGCGCTCACGCATCGCCTCAAGGGCGGCTTGAAGACGCCTCGAAAGCGGCTCGGCGGCGGTCGGCGCGGGGTGCGGCGGCTCGTGCGCGGTCGGCGTGGGCCGTTGCGTCTCCGCGGCGGTTGGCGCGCGTACACCGATTGGTGTATCTCTGTGACGCAAGCGTGACGATGGGTTGCCATAACGGTTGAGAAGTTCTAGAGCGTGCTAAGGTTTGGCGCACATAAGGACAACCTTACGCGAAGGAGCCTTCCATGACCGACACCAATAGCACCCCCACGCCTCCAGGCGACTCTGCCTCGGGCGGCTACACCCCCGCATCGCAGCAGCCGGTACCGCTGCAGCCGACTCAGCCTGCGCCCTACAGCGCCCAGGGCACTCAGCCCTACGGCGGTCAGCAGGCTTATGCGGGCCATGCAGGCTACGGAGCCCAGCAGCCCTACGGCTACGGAGCCCAGCAGGCGCCCGGCTCCGCGCAGCATTCCGCCAGCCAGCCCTATGGCCAGCAAACTTACGAGGCCGAGCCCGTGTCGATGCATGCCCAGCATGCGACCCCCAAGGGCAACGGCGGCAAGACCTTCCTCATCGCCTTCGCCGGTGCGCTCGTGGCTTGCGTGCTCGCCTTCGGTGTGTGGGGCATTACGAGCGCGATGGTTCCGGGCAGTTCTGGCTCGGGTGCTTCAACGGTCGTCACCGACCCCTCCACCGGTGAGACGACGGTCATCGCGCCCAGCGAGGATCCGACGCTGGCCGAGGCCGTGTCCGCGAAGTGCTTGCCCTCTGTGGCCGCCATCACGGTGTATGCCGAGGCTTCCCAGAATGACGCGATGAGCCAGTACTTCGGCTACCCGTACGGTGGCCAGGGCGACGGGTCGGGCGATCTGGTGGCCTATTCCCAGGGATCTGGCGTCGTGCTGACCGAGGATGGCTACATCATCACCAACAACCATGTGGTGGAAGGCGGCAGCGCCTACGAGGTCATGGTCGCCGGAGAGACCTACGAGGCCGATCTCGTGGGCACCGATCCCTCCTCCGACGTGGCCGTGCTGAAGGCCAAGGACGCCAGCGGTCTTACGGTTATGGAGCTTGGCGACTCCGACAACCTGACCATCGGCGAGTGGGTTATGACGTTGGGCAGCCCCTTCGGCTTGGAGCAGTCGGTGGCCACGGGCATCGTATCTGCCACGAGCCGCTCCCAGATTATGGACGCCCAGGAATCGATGCAGTCCGGCGGCACGGGGGAGATTACCATTTACCCGAACATGATCCAGACCGACGCGGCCATCAACCCCGGCAATTCCGGCGGCGCGCTGGTGGATGACGAGGGCAAGCTCATCGGCATCAACACGCTGATCACCTCGTATTCCGGCAACTACTCCGGTGTCGGGTTCGCCATTCCCGTGAACTACGCCATCAACTTGGCCCAGCAGATCATCGCCGGTGAGACGCCGACCCATGCTCAGCTTGGCGTGAGCCTCTCCACGGTGAGCGCGGCGACGGCATCCCGCTACGGCCTGCCCGTCGACGCCGGCGCCTACGTGGCCGCCGTCACCCCCGACTCCGGTGCGGCTGCGGCGGGCATCGTGCCTGGCGACATCGTCACTGCCTTCGATGGACAGGCGGTTGAGTCGGCTTCCGACCTCATGCTGGACGTGCGCACCAAGAACCCCGGCGACGCCGTTACCCTCACGGTGAACAGCGGTGGCCAGGAGAAAGAGGTGCAGGTGACCCTGGGCGACGACTCCGCCAGCCAAAAGGCCAAGCAGGAGCAGCAGAGCCAGGAGCAATCGATGAACGGCTACAGCCTGGAAGACCTCTTCGGTGGCCGCCAGCGCTAACCGGCGTGACGCGTGGGCGTGTGACGCTCACTCGCCCACGTCACAGCTCGATCAATCTTGGCCCCTTCTTGGAGGGGCCATTTTAATGGCTAATAATCCTGGCGCACCATGGGAAATATAGCGCCATCTGCTAAGATGCGCCGCAAATCATGTCATATTCGGCATTCGAGGCCTTGCGTCTGCCGCATACTAACTGCACTATCCCATGATGCGCAGAGGAGCGTGCAGTGAGGTTCGGCCCTAACGTAGTGGAGCACGCTCCCTTTTCCATCCCCATGATCGGCAACACCGCGACTGGCTACTCCATCGGGCTCACGCCGGAGGGCGCCGCCGTGTGCCATCGCATGTTTTCCGAGGACGTGACCGAAGCAGAGGTCGCCGCAGTGCATGCGGATTTGCCCGTCCATTTGCGCCGTGGCGGCTTTGTCGTGGAAGATGTGGAGGCCGACGACGTAGCATTGGGGAAAGGCGTGGAAGGCGTCGAACGTGCGGAAGGCGTCGGGGCTGGGAATGCCGCTGCGGCTGCATCCGCGCCGTCCGCGTCCGCTGTGCCCGCGCTGCTGCAGTCGGCGTACCTGCACGTCACCCACCATTGCAACTTGAACTGCATCGGCTGCTACTCGGCGGTGGACGCCCGCAACACCCGGCGCGACCTGACGCTGGACGAGTTGCGGGGCATCATCGACGCCTTGGCCGATGCCGGCTGTCAGCATCTGGTCATCTCCGGTGGCGAGCCCTTCCTGCGCGACGACCTGCCCGCCATCGTCGCCTATGTGCGCGAGCGCGGCATCGACTCGGTGGACGTGCTCACCAACGGCACGGCCGTCACGCCGGAAAAGCTGGCTGCCATCGCGCCCTACGTGGGCCGCGTCTCGGTGTCCTTCGACGGTCCCAACGCCGAGGCGGCGCCGGTCATCCGCCGCGAGCCCCTGTTCGACCGCCTGGTAGCGGCGGTGGAGATGATTCGCGAGGCGGGTATTCAGCCCCACATCATCCCGACGGCCCATGGCGGCAACATCGATGCCCTGGGCGAGTACGTGGCCCTGGCCGACTCCCTCGGCGCTACCATGAACTTCAGCCTGCTGTCCGCTCCCGTGGAAAGCGACGAGCTGGCCGCGGTCCTTCCCGACGATGCGGCCCTTGAGCGGCTAGCCCAGGCGACCCTGGCGCTTTCCCGCAACGGCGTGCCCGTGCTAGCCGACACGCCGGTGAGCACGAACCTTTCGACCACCTGCGGCTGCGGCGCCGGTTGCGCCATGGTGAGCGTATCGGCCGACGGCGAGGTGTTCCCCTGCCACATGATGCACGATGAGGCGTTTAGCTTGGGATCGCTTTTGGAAGACCCCGGCTGCTTGGCCGCGCGCCATGCCCCTGCGCCCCGCGTGGCCGAGCTGGCCGCCTGCGCCGACTGCGACATCCGCTATCTGTGCGGGGGTGGTTGCCGCGCTCGCGCCTATTTCGCCACGGGCGACGTCGAGGCCCGCGATCCCTATTGTTCCCTCATGCGGACGTTCTACCGTCTGCTTTTTGAGGTCATGCTAGCCCGCAACTAAAGAAAGGAGGTGGAGTATGCTGTTCTATAGCGATGCAGAGCCGCTGAGCATCTGTGCGGTGATTGGTCCCGACCACACCCATTGTGTTCAGATCGGGTTTTAGCTGTACATGGATCTGTGCAATCCGGCGTTGGCCTTTTGCGTCGGATTGCGCTTGACTGCGAAAGGAGGTCTGAGAAGTGGCGAAGAGCAATACTTTAGAGCAATCGCTTAAACACGCCTCGCATGTATGTCGAGTGATCAATGTGATGCTGACGGTATTGCTAATAGGCGCTGGTCTCATTTGGTTAACGGCATTGGTCATGTCTTTCGCTCAGCTTGGCGCGGCAGGATTCGATGGCATGTCGCTTGTTGCGTATATAGTGCTTTATGGAGTCCTTGTACTTGGCGTTTTGGCAATGCTGAAGCTTATCTTCAAGGATGCAGTCAATAGCGAAACGCCATTTACAGAAAAGCAGGCAGATCGCCTCAGATTCATTGCGTTCCTTGCGCTCATGTTTGCACTTCTCGAATTTGCATTTACCCTTGGGGTGACATTCGAGGTAGTTCCACGCATAGGCTACGATGTGATAGTAAATAGAGGGTCAACTGAGCCTGTTATAAGTATTAATGTTGGAGTACTCGTCTTTTCTGCTATTATGTACTCACTTTCGGCAATATTTCGATATGCTGCGCTGCTCCAGCAACTCAGCGACGAAACCGTGTAAGGGAGCTGTTATGCCTATTATTCCTCGTCTTGACCGAGTGATGGCGGATCGCAAGATGTCCGTCAACGAGCTTTCCCAGCGCATCGACATCTCGCCGGTGAACATTTCGCGTATGCGCCGCGGTCACATCAAGGCCGTGCGTTTCTCCACGATGGAGCGCATTTGCGAAGTGCTCCAGTGCCAGCCGGGCGACCTGTTTGAGTACGTTTCCCCCGAGCCGGGCACCGATGAGGCCGTCGAGCTGGATGCCATCATCAACCGCCCCATCGAGGAGCCGGCCCGCAAGCCCATCGGCGCCGTCTCCCGCACCCCTGTGAACGTGGCCAACTAGTCTTTGCCACAACCCGCACCTCACAGGACGCCCCACCGGGCGTCCTTTTTCATGCCCGCGAAACACCCCCGAAAAGTGCTTCCCGAGAGCTGCACCCCCGAGAAACGCATTTTCAGGAAACGCGCCTGTGCTCCGACGCCCCTTTTTGCAGCATCGAGGAGGTTCCGTAGAGGCAGAAGGATCGACCTCGCCAGATGAAGGACGTCTTTCTGGCAAGTTTTCCAAGCTTTTCGACATGGCCTGTTTGCAGTGGATCAACTGATGACATTCAAGCTGTCTAGATCTCGCCGAAGATTGCTGGGAACGTCATCGGGAGAAACACGGCGGGCACGATTCGGGCCGGCGAGCGTCTCGACAGGACTGTCGATCTTGTGCTGAAGAGGAAGGACATCTGGGACGAGATCCAGATGTCCCAGGCGACGAGGAAGGCTCGGGATCTGTCGAGAGCGGACACAGTGAAGACGACCGTGGGGAAGAGGAATGGGTCGGCAGCCGATGCTTTCAAGAAGGAATACGGGAAAGACTCGGTGCCTGCTGGTTACGATGTCGATCATGTAATAGATCTTCAGCTGGGAAGCGCCGACCATGTGAGCAACATGCGCCCCCTCGACGCCAGCGTCAACCGGAGCATGGGAGCTCAGATACGCTATCCGATAAAGGATCTTCCAGAAGGCACCAAATCGGCAACGTGATATTCGAGTGAAAGGAAGCGAGATGTTCGACTTGTTCAAGAGGAAGAAGGGCCGCGGGGCCCGGCGGAGGGCGACCCCTCGATGTTCGCGGAGTTTCTGGAGTACTTCGGGGAGGCCCCGGTCCTCGAGGACGGGGCGGCCGATCCCTACGACGCGTTCATCGACGGCCTGGGCGGCCGGTCGTTCGGCGATGGAGTGTTCAGGGTGTTCGAGCGCAGTGATCTCGAGAGATGGCATCGGGTGGTGTCCGGATGCTTCACGAAGCTTCGCGGTGAGTTTAATCTGATCGGATACGATTGGATGGGGCGGTGCTTTGCGGTTGATCAACGGGACGGCGATGGGAAGGAGCTCGTGGTTCTCCTGGAAATCGCAACTCTCGATATGTACTATATCGGGAAAGACGTGGCATCCTTCCTGAACGAGGTTATGCCGAATCAGAGCGAGGCGTGCCTTGAAGTCGGGAGGTATCGGGAGTGGTTGGAGGGGCATGCGCCCGTGGGGCGCATGGAGTGCGCGGGCTACAGGATCCCTCTCTTCCTCGGCGGGGAGGACTCCCTGGAGAACATGGAGGTCTCCGACATGGAGGTGTACTGGGATATGACTGACCAGCTGTGGGAGGCCGTGAAGGACCTGCCCGAGGGCACCAAGATAGGCAACATCAGCTTCGAGTAGGGCGAGTCCCCCCCCAAACCGGAATGAGGCCTTTGAACGGCGATCTGAGCGAGGTGCTCGATGATTTGGGTCTCCGCTACTTCGAGGGAAATGCCAATTCGCTTCGTGCGGGGCAGGTCTTTATGAAAGCCGGCGCTTGAACCTCACGCTGCTGACGTTGTGCGCGATGGTCAAGTACCCATGGGGCGTTCGCGAGGCCGTCTTTATCTCCGCATCCTGTTCGCCAAGGATGGTAGAGGAAGGCGACGGGGGAAGGGCATGGCCGCGGTCGAGATCGTCTCCTGCGTGAGGCTCGGTTCCATTGTCTTCGGCGAGAAATCATATGAAATGGATGCGAATGCGGAGCTGTCGGAAGGCCCTATTGTGACGAAAGGTCGATAGCCGAGGTCGGCGAGGGGCGGGCGGGGACTCCGATGCGACTCTGCTGCGGCACAAGTGCGGTCGGCGCGGGGAACTGACCGGGGCATTCCCGCGTCATTTCCGCGGTCGCGCTGTCGTAGGCTTGGGGAATCGTGATGTCCGATGAGAGGATTCCGCCATGCCGAAGAGATTTCTGAAGTTCTCCGATCGATGGATGTTCAACCGCGTGCTGTGCGAGGAGGAGGTGTGCCGCAAGGTCCTGCGCGCCGCGCTGGGGATAGAGGTGGGCGAGATAGCCTACCTGAACGCCGAGCAGGCGAAGGAGCCGGCGGCGGCGAGCCGCGGCGTCCGCATGGACGTGTTCGCACGGGAGGGAAGCCGCGTGTTCGACATCGAGATGCAGGTCTCCCCCGAGGGCCGGATAGGGCGCCGGATGCGCTACTACCAGGCGGCGATCGACGCGACGGAGCTGGGCCCCGGGGAAGACTACGGGCTGCTCCCGGAGAGCTTCGTCGTGTTCTTCTGCGCGACCGACCCCTTCAGGGCGGGCGAGGCCGTCTACTCGATCGAGCGGGTCTGCTTGGAGGCCCCGGAGCTGGTCGCGGGGGACGACTCACACTGGCGCGTGTTCAATGCGTCGGCCGCCGAGGATGTCGCCGACCCCGACCTGCGCGATTTGCTACACTACGTGGCGACGGGGCGGCCCGACGGCGCGCTGTCCCGCGAGATAGACTCCCTCGTGGAGGAGTACAACCGTGACCGGGAGTGGGTGACCAAGGTGCTGACCTACGAGCAGGATACCGAGATGCGCTGCCGCCGTGCCGAGGCCAAGGGCATCGAGCAGGGCATCGAGCAGGGCATGGACAGGCTGGGAACCCTCGTCGGCCTCCTTCTGGACGCGGGGCGCCTCGACGATGCCAGGCGGGTTTCCGAGGATGCTGCCTATCGCGATGAAATGCTTGCGGAGTTCGGGCTGAAAGCGAGCGAGTAGACAACGGGAAAAGCGTCGCGGAGAGTTGCCCTCCGCTGCGAATGCTATCAGCCTGGTATGAAACTATCACCTTAAAATTATTGAAAACGTGCTAGTATATTAAATACATTATGAGGTTACCGTACCGCCGCAGAGAAGAGGCGGCCGTGTGGGCGCCTGCAGGAACACGCAAAAAGCGGCTTTCTGGGCGGATGGGAGCATGCTATGCCTATTGTGTCGAAGTTGAAGGTGGTCATGGCCGACCGCGACATCAGCGTCAACGAGCTGTCGGAGAAGGTGGGGCGTTCGGCGGTGAACCTCTCCCACTTGCGCTGCAATCGCTCAAAAGGTATTCGGATCTCGCTGCTGGAGGATTTGTGTCGCGAGCTGCACTGCCAACCGGGCGATTTACTCGTGTACGAGCCGCCCGCTCGCGAGGAGCAGGACTGACCGAGCCGGCGGGTGTCGCCGAGACGTCTTTCGTCATCTTTCCTTTAAAAAGACACGGGAAAGATGCTTAAGAGCTTGCACGAGCCTTTCGCTCGCTCGCTCGATTGATGGGGGGGCGAGAGGAAGTTCTTCACCTTAGAAGTTGATGAGGGCGCCCAAGGGAACATCGAGGGCATCGGCGATTTCGATATATTTGGCGATGCCCGTGTTGTGCTTGCCGGCCTCGATGCGGGCGATGACGGCTTGGTCGGTGTGCACCATGAGGGCAAGCCTTTGCTGGGAAAGGTTCTGGGCAATGCGATGCGCCCTGATCTGCTGACCAAGCGAGTGAATGCGGGCTTGCACCTTTTCCTGTTCGTCGTTCATGGGGCCAAGAGTACGTTGATGACGAATCAGTCATAGGTCATATATGACATAACTCGGCAATTTCTGAAGAATGGGCGCACGGGAAGGGTGGCTGCCTGGCGTCTGCGCGATATGCGTTTCTGCCCGCAGTGGTCTGCACGGCGGTTTGCGGTTCAGCGGGAGAGGGTTCGGGTGAGCCCCTATGCTCGCGCCTCAGCACTGAGCTAATTCTTTGATCTTGGAAGGCTGACGCTGCGTTGGCGAGGGACTTCGGGTAATATGTATCCGTTTACAAGATCCTACCGACGAAGGGATGTACTCGATGGCGAACGAATACAAGTACGATCGCGTGCTGCTCAAGCTATCTGGCGAGGCGCTCGCCGGCGATCAGGGGTACGGCATTGACCCGCGAGTGGTCGATGACCTTGCCGAGGAGATCGCCGAGATCGTTCACGATGGCGTGCAGCTGGCTGTGGTTGTCGGCGGGGGCAACATCTTCCGCGGCCTGGCCGGATCGGCCGAGGGCATGGATCGCTCCCAGGCCGATTACATCGGCATGCTGGCCACGGTGATGAATGCGCTCGCTCTGCAGGACGCCTTCGAGCGCCACGGCATCTTCTCCCGCGTGCAGAGCGCCATCAATATGCAGGAAGTGTCCGAGCCCTACATTCGCCGCCGCGCGATCCGCCATTTGGAGAAGGGGCGCGTCGTCATTTTGGCGGCCGGCACGGGCAATCCCTATTTCACGACCGATACGACGGCGGCCCTGCGCGCCTGCGAGCTGGACGTCGATTGCGTCATGAAGGCCACGAAGGTCGACGGCGTCTACGATGCCGACCCGATGAAGAATCCCGACGCGCACCGGTTCGACCATATCAGCTATATGGAGGTGTTGAGCCAGGGGCTGCATGTCATGGATGCCACGGCCACCTCGCTTTGCATGGACAACGACGTGCCCATGATCGTTTTCGATCTCACCAAGCCGGGCAACATCAAGGCCGCTCTGCAGGGCGAGCCGGTGGGCACGGTGGTCGAGTAGGCGCCTGGGGCGCAGGCCGCGCTGGAGCCGCTTGTCGGCGCGACAGCGAGGACGAGCGTATGCCGCGGGTCGCGAGGCTCGTGGCGGATTCTAGAAGGATTTCAGGGGGAGGAGCCCCTGAGTGATTAGGGAGGAAACCCTCATGGCAGATATCGACGAGATTCTGATGAGCGCGGAAGAGCGCATGGAAAAGGCCATCACGGCGCTGAAGGAGAACTTCATGGGCGTGCGCACGGGCCGCGCCAACGCCATGGTGCTCGACCGCATCAAGGTGGACTACTACGGCGTGCCCACGCCGGTGAACCAGATGGCTGGCGTGAAGACGCCCGAGGCTCATCTGCTGGTCATCGAACCTTGGGACAAGGGCATGCTGCGTGCCATTGAGCACGCCATCCTCGAGAGCGATTTGGGCGTGACCCCGAACAACGATGGCTCGGTCATTCGCCTGCCGTTCCCGAGCCTGACCGAGGAGCGCCGCCGCGATCTGGTGAAGCAGTGCAAGACCTACGCCGAGGAAGCGCGCGTGGCCGTGCGCAATGCGCGCCGCGATGCGAACACCGCGATCGAGAAGGCCGTGAAGAACGACAACCTTCCCGAAGACGAATCGAAGCGGGCCGAGGCCGAGATCCAGAAGATGACCGATCGGTTCGTTGCCGAGGTCGACGAGGTTCTGAAGAAGAAGGAAGCCGAGGTCATGGAGATCTAGGGGGTTCACTGGCTTCACGAATGACCGGTGGGTAGGGATGAATAAGGATTTAGATTACATATTTCCGGATCCGCCCGAGGGGGTTGATCCTCGGGCGCTTGATCCGGAGAGGATTCCCGAGTCGGTGGCCATCATCATGGATGGCAACGGGCGCTGGGCCAAGAAGCGCGCGCTGAATCGCCTGAAGGGCCATAAGGCCGGCATCGAGGCGGTGCGAGAGGCCATTCGCTGCGCGTCGGATCTTGGGGTGCGCTATCTGACCATCTACTCGTTTTCCACGGAGAACTGGAAGCGGCCCGAAGATGAGGTCGTAGGGCTGATGGATCTGTTCGCCAAGACCATGCTCGCCGAAGTGGACGGCCTTCATGAAGAGGGCGTGCGCGTGCGGACGATTGGCGATCTCTCGGCGCTTCCCGCAGAGACGCGTGAGGCCTTCGATGAGGCCTGGGAGAAGACGCGCGACAACGACGGTATGACGCTGGTGGTGGCCGTGAACTACGGTGGCCGTCAGGAAATACTGCGCGCTTGCCGGGGCTGCATGCGCGAGGCGGTGCTTTTGGGCGAAGAGACCGGGGAAGTGATAGAGCCCACCGAGGAGATGTTCGAGCGGGGGCTGTACACGTTCGGGATGCCCGACCCCGATCTGGTCATTCGCACTTCGGGCGAGATGCGCATCTCGAACTTCCTGCTGTGGCAGATCGCCTATTCCGAATTCGTGGTCACCGATGTGCTATGGCCCGACTTCAACCGCTACACCTTCCTGGAGTGCCTGCTCGAGTATCAGGGGCGGAACCGCCGTTTCGGGGGCGTGGCCTAAATGCGCGGGGGGATTTCCGACGAAGAGAAGAAGGATCGAGCCCGAGCGGCGCGCGAGCGATTGCGCCGAGGCGACCATGGTCGTCGCGTGCGCTCGGAAGAGCGCGGAAGTGTGTCGGCTGTCCGTGGGGCGGCGGCTTCTGACGGGAGGAGTGCATCTCCTGACGAGACGAGTGCGCCCCCGGAGGAGCGCACTCATTTGCTCGACCGGCTGCAGCCCGATGAGGAACGCGACTTGCCTCCCGTCGTCTGCGATGCGGAATCGGCCCCCGAAGGTCCTCCCTGGCACTACGACCTCTCCGACGAGGAGCGCGCCGCCCGCGAGGAGAAGCGCGAGACGCGCCAGGAGAAGCGCGATCGCCTGAAGCAGAAGGCGCTGGACAAGACGCCGGACAAGCTGCGCAATCCCTCCGATCTTCAAGTGCGTTTCCGTACCGGGGTAATTTACACGGCGGCGACGGTCATCTGCGTGCTGGCCGGCAACATCCCCATGGTGCTCATGCTGATGGTCGTCGCCGGCATTTGCGCCGGCGAGTTCTTCTACATGCTGCGCTCCGATGCGAAGCTGCCCAACGAGATGCTCGGCATCATCGCGGCCGTGCTCTACCCCTTAAGCGTGTACATTGCCGGTCTGGTGGGCGCGATGCTGGTGAGTTTGGCTCTTCTGCTGGCGCTCTTGGTGTGGTACGTGTTCTGGCTGCGGGCCCGCATCCCCGATGTGGGGGTGAGCTTCTTCGGCGCTGCCTACACGGGCCTTTTGCTGTGCGGACTGGTGATTATCCGTGTGTCGCTGCCGGCGCCGTGGGGCGGCGTCTGCGTGCTTCTGCTGTTCTTGTCGGTGTGGGCCAACGACGCCTTCGCCTATTTGGTGGGGAGCAAAATCGGCAGGCACAAGCTGGCACCGCGCACGAGCCCGAAGAAGAGCTGGGAAGGGTTCATCGCCGGTCTGGTGGGGTCGGTGATATTTTGGTGCCTCATGACGCTGGTGCCCGGCATCGCCGTGGCCATTCCTCAGGCTATTGTCTTCGGCATCATTTCCGGCTGCATGGGCGTGCTGGGCGATTTGGCGGAGAGCCGCATCAAGCGAAACTCCGGATTCAAGGACTCCGGCACCATTATGCCCGGCCACGGCGGCCTGCTCGATCGGAGCGACTCGCTGTTCCTCACCTCCATCACGGCAGCTATCCTTCTGATAGCCGGCGGTTGCATTCCCTATGCTCTTTTCTAGGCGATTCGTCTCGGTTCGCTCTTTGCGTGTCCTGTCATAGTGAAAGGGGTTCTCATGGCCAAACGGCGCATTGCGGTACTCGGCTCTACGGGATCCATCGGCACCCAGACCCTCGATGTCGTGCGCCAGCACGGCGATAAGCTGGAGATCGTCGGCCTTGCGGTGAACAGCTCCTTGGATGTCCTGCTCGCTCAAGCCCGGGAATTCGGCGTGCGCCATCTGGCGGTGGGGAATGCCGCTTTGGCGAACGACCCTCGTTGCGATGAGGCGCGGGCTCTCGTGCGGTCGCTGGCCCTTCCCGAGGGCCAGGAGGGCGTGGAGGCGAGCTTCGGTGTTGGTTCCGAAGCCGTCGTGGCTCTCACCCAACTGCCCGAGGTGGATGTCGTCGTGAACGCTCTGGTAGGAGCAGCTGGCTTGGAGGCGAGCTATGCGACGCTGAAGGCAGGCAAGGTGCTCGCTTTGGCCAACAAGGAGTCGCTTGTGGTGGGCGGCGATCTCATCATGCCACTGGCCGCCTCGGTGGATGCGGCCCGGCGTGCTTCCGGTGCCGCTCCGGCGACAGGGCCGGCAGGCGCGCTCATGCCCATCGATTCGGAGCATGGAGCCATCTACCAATGTCTGCTCGGAGAGAACCCGCGCGAGGTCTCGAAGCTGTGGGTGACGGCTTCGGGCGGCCCGTTCCGGGGCAAGACGATCGCCGACTTGGAGGCGGTCACGCCGGCCCAGGCTCTGGCGCACCCCACCTGGAATATGGGGGCGAAGATCTCCATTGATTCCTCGACGCTGATGAACAAGGGGCTCGAAGTCATCGAGGCGCACCACTTGTTCGCGATGTCCTACGACCAGATCGAAGTGGTAGTGCAGCCCCAGAGCGCCATCCATTCGATGGTGGAGTTTACCGATGGGTCGGTTCTGGCTCATTTGGGTACGACCGATATGCGCATTCCCATTCAATTTGCTCTCTCCTATCCCGAGCGGTGGGAGGCTCCCGTGAAACCGCTCGATTTCCGGACGTTGGGCTCGCTGGAATTTGCGGCGCCCGATGTGGATACGTTCCGCTGCCTTTCTCTGGCTCGTCATGCAGGCGAGGCGGGCGGCACGCTGCCCGCTGTCATGAATGCCGCCAATGAGGTGGCCGTGGCGGCGTTTCTCGCCGAGCAGATCGGCTACCTCGACATCGCCCGATGCGTCGAGGCGACCATGGACGCCCACGAGCGGGCGGGCGTCCAGGTCGTGGAGAGCCTCGAGCAGCTGAAGGCTGTCGATGCCGAGGCCCGCGCCTTTGCTGGTAAGTGGACCCAGGGGCGGCGGAGTTAGCGGCACCGCCCCTCGGAGACAATATCAGCGGCGCTTGCGGTAGGCGACGAAGGCGGCGCCAGCGCCGGCGACGGCGAGGAGGGCGACCAGGCAAATCACCGTGAGGCCGTCGTCACCCGTCTGCGCGAGTCGCGAGGTTTGGACGATGCTCGTCGGTTCGGGCTCGTCGGTTGCGGGCTTTTCCGGCTCGTCGCCGCCGGTCGGCGGCAGCGGCAGGTCGGGGTAGGCGTAGGAGACGGTCTGCCCCTCATCCTCGATATCGGCGTGGAGGGCCACCTCGATGTCGTCGTGCAGCAGCGATTCGAAGACCACGAGGCTTACGCCGTCCAAGTTGGCGCCGGGAATGGTGATCTCGACATCCACCGTGCCCGAGGATTCCTCGGGGATGAACCGGTGGCTTACCATGACCACTTTATCCTCCACGAGCCACGGGGCGTTTTCCTCTTTGTCCATGAGCACGGCGGATAGCTCGTACTCCTCGCCGGGGGTCAGTCCCTGGTAGCTGACGGTGTCGATGATGGTGACCTCTTCGGCTGGCACGCCTTCGTGAGTGCCGGTGGCGGCGTCGACGGCCGTTGTGCCGATGGCGATAGGGCTCACGGCGATGGTCTGCTTGCGGTCGGCGAGATCGCGGTGCGAGGCTGCTTCGACGCCATCTTGCAGAAGCGTCTCGAAGACGACGAGGTTGGTGTCCTCGGTGATCGCCGAGGCGTCGAAGGCGAAGGTCACGTTCGCGTACCCGTTGTAATCCTCGGGAGTGAACTCAAGCTCGGCGGTGACTTCTTCCTCATTCACGAGGAACGGCTCTCCGGTGGCTTTGTCCATGAGGGTTCCCCAAAGCAGATAGGGCTCTTCGGGTTCTAGGCCAGAATAAGTGACTCGGTCGATGACGACGGCCTTGGTGTCGGCGCTGATCTGCGTGTCGTACAGATCGTCGGACAGACCGTCGTAGGCACTCGTGCGGATCGTGGGCTTGTCGGTGCCCGTGTTGTTGAGAGTGCCTAAGTCGACGACGAGCCCCTCATCGCTCTCGTCAACCACGATTTCATCGCGGATCATCTCGAAGATTGCGTTGGCCGGGCATCGAAGCTCTTCCAGCTCGTACGTGTCAAAGGGCAGTGCGCCCAGTCCATTGTCCGCAGCGACGGACGCCCCTTCGGCATTGAGACCGAACCAGATCCCCGCTGTGGCATCAAGGGCCTCGGTGTCCAACGTAAGCGGCATCTGGAAGCTGCCGTCAGGAGCGGTGAACTGCGCGTCGTTGGCGTTCGTGTTCGCGTCGTGGGGATGGCCCGGGGTAGATTCCGTGGAAGCGAGCCCGTTCTTGTCCGTGACGAGGATGTGCCATTCGCCGGTCGTCTTCGAGGTGAGCTTGAAGGGGATGCCGGCCAGCTTCGCGGCGCCGTCGGCGCGCTTCATGAAGCGCAGATCGGTGCGGGCGACGCGGTCGGTGACGAGATCGCCGTTCTGCTCTGCATCGAAGGTCTCGATAATCTCGCCATCGGTGTCGGCATCGGTGACGTGGCGCACGTGCACGGTCTCGTCGAGAAGGTAGCCACGCGGTGCCTTCACTTCCTGGATGGCATAGGTGCCGATGGGAAGCGCGATGCGGCCGTTGGAGAGCTTGTAGAACGCATCATCTGCCACCTTGTAGGGAAGCTCTTCGGTTGTTCCGTCGGCCAAAGTGTGTGTGAAGCTGCCCTCCGCCTCGTCGAGCAAGAAGGCGCCCTCGTCGTTGGTGCGCACGACCCAGCTTGCTTGCGGCTCGAGGGTCTTAAGGGCGTCCAGGGAAGCGTTCTTGGCCGCATAATAATCGATGCGGAAGTGGGCGTCGCCGAGGGTGGCGGCACCCTGCGCATGGCTCTGACCGCTTTGAGCATCCTTCTTCTGGATAAGAAGGGAGAGGGGATTCAACTTTGCCTTGTCGCTGACGGCAGTGGTATTCACGCGGGTGACGGAACGATCAGCGACGGTCACGGCATAGGTTCGGCTATCCAGAGCATAGCCCTCCAGAGGGCGCTTGGTCTCGCGCACCCAATAGGAGCCGATGGGCATCTCGTCGATGCGTCCGTAGCCGTCGGCATCGCCGTTCAGGCTCGTACGGATTTCGCGGACGAGCTTTGTGCAGGCCGAGTCCGCGTACACGCCATAGACGGCGCCCGCCAAGGTATAGCCGGGGTGTCCCATCGTGACCTCGGGATAGCCCGACTGCTTGAGCAAGTCGATGGAGCCGCGCATGGGTTCATCGGCAAAGGATACTTGGCACACGACGCTCTCGTCGCTGGTTGCCTCCACGGTCGCCTTCTGGACGGCGCTGTTCAGGCGGAATCCGGGCGGGGCGAACAGTTCGCAGAAGTAATAGTCGCCGCCCTCGACGTCCTCGGCGATCGCACTTCTGCCATCCGCCCCGGTAACGAGGGTAAACGAAGCATTGGCCTGAGCCCAGGTGCGGGCCGCCTGCCAGCTTCCCCAGGCGCCCTTGGTAGCCTGCTCGGCCGCCGCTTCGGCGCTTGCACGAGTGGAGAAGGCGCCGAACACCGCGTTGGCGAGCGAGTAATTCCCGTTGGCGTTGGAGATGGCGGGGTTGGCGGAGGTTTTCACGACCTGGGCGCGCCCGGTGTTGATGGGCTCCACCAGCAGGTAGCCGGCAACGTCCTGGAACTCCTTGTTGGTGGCAGCGGATCGAGCATCGATTTTGTAGTAGAACTTGTACCATCCGTTGTACGCGGATTGCGAGCCGGTGTAGGTGCCCTTGTAAGTGATGTAGTTGTCGCCGTTGGGGTTGCTTGCCACGGCGCCGTAGCCGTTGGAAACGCCGGCAGTACCGCAGGTGGCTTGGGCCATGGCGCGGTTGGTGGGTGCGCTTCCCCCGCTGTAGTTGGTGTCCTTGTAGTCGTTGCCCGTGGTGAGGAAGCGAGCGCGGTAGTCGCTGCCGGTGCGCGAGGTGGCGAAGGGCGCATCGGCGCCGTTGCGGGCAGCGATCGTCTCGTAAAGGAACGCGTCCACGACGGCGTCGAAGCTGCTCGATGCGGTGTTCAGCACGTAGTCGTTGAAGTTCGTTCCCTGGGAAACTCCGTTCACCCAGTGCTGAGAGGTGCCGAAGAAAGCGCCGAACCCATAAGAGCCTACCAGATCGCTGGGGAACCCATAGGCCTCCTGTTTGCGGGGCATGTCGACATCGAAGGTTTCGAGGCGCATATAGGGGTTGAGCGCGTAGTGCTTCTCGGTCTGGCCGGGGAAGGCGGCTGCGAAGGGGGCGATGCCGCCAGCCTCGGCGAGGATATCGGGAATGTCCGAGGCGATGGTCGTTGTCTCTTCGCCGACGGTGAGCTCCTGCGGACTCGTGTCGAGGTCGGCGAGCACAAAGCGCTCATAGGCGGGATGTGCGGGCGATAGCTCGAAGACGATGCCGAGGGTGTCCAGGGTGTTCGCATAGGACTCGGGGATGCTTACGGTGCCCGCTGCGGCATCAAGAGAGCACTCATCGGTAATGTCGCGCTGGCGGTCGCCGAAGGTGGCGTAGTGCTCGTACACGGCGAAGCTGAGCGCTTCGTCGAGGCCAAGCGCTCCGCCCTCATCGACCGTGGCGACAATGTGCCCTTCTTGCAGGTCGTATGGCGCGGTGATGCTGGCGAAGTCGATGGTCTCGCCCGCAGAGTCTTTAAAGTGGAACATGACGGGCACCCCCTCGGTTTCCGTGGCGACTGCCGAGGTCGCAGGGGCGCACATCGCGGGGATGAGGCCCACGAGCAGTAGGAAGGCAAGAGCCATGTTGAAAAGGGCGCGGCCTCCTTGGAGGGGCGGGCGCGCGGGGACGGGATCGAGTGAATCCACGGTGACTCCTCTCTGCGCGGCCACGTGTCCGCGCTGCTCGATTGACGAAAGAGAGTCAGGCGTGGGGCGCAATCGTGACGTCCGTGTCTCGAAGGAATGCGGGCTGGAAGGTTTGGCGTACGGCGCCCGATGCCTGACGCCGATAACCTTACGAGAGCCGAACCGTAGAAATGACGCGGGAATGTCCCAGTTCGTTCCCTCCCTCGACCGTGCGGAAGTCGTATTTTTTTGCGACGAAAAAGCGGTCGGCGCGAGGAGCCAAAAGGGACTTCGACGGGTCTTCAGTGGGAAAAGGGCGGGACTTCGAGGCGCTCGATTCTCAAGCGGCGGTAGCAAAGGCGCGTGCCTCGCGCTCGCCGTGGCGGTAGCCAAGGCGGCGGGCGCAGCCGGCAGATTTGGTGTACGTCCCTCCGAAACCATGGAGGGATCGTAGCCAGCTTGTAGTTATTTTCCGAGACGGCTCTCCAAGGGAAAGACAAAGGGTGCCCGCTTTCTATAATGACCAGCGACACCCGTTCCTGCCCCGCGAGGCAGGAAATCTCTCATATATAAGGAGACATCTGTGGACATCCTCATCATGATCGTCTGCGCCGTTATCAGCATCGGCTTCCTCGTGTTCATCCACGAGGGCGGCCACTACCTGGCCGCTCGGGCCTTCGGCGTGCGCGTGACCGAGTTCATGCTGGGCCTGCCCGGCCCCTCCATCGGCTTCACGAAGGGCGAGACCCGCTATGGCGTCACGGCCGTGCCCCTCGGCGGCTACGCGAAGGTGTGCGGCATGGAGGCCGGCCCTTTGCAGCCGCACCTGCAGGAGACGCTCGCGTCGCTTTACCGCCGCGGCACCGCCAACATGGAAGACGTGGCCCGCGATTGCGGCATCAGCGACGACGAAGCCTACAATGCCCTGGAAGAGCTGGTGGAATGGGGCAGCGTCATCGGACCTTCCAAGGCCGATCAGTACAACACCTACCGCGCCCCGCGCGTTGCGCCCGGCAAGCGCGCTCTGAAGAAGGCGGCCGCGGCGGGGCTGCCGGCGCCCGCCTCCTACGAGCTGGGCCAAGCTCGCGAAGTGGCCGACCCCCATGCGCTTTACGAGTCCGAGTACCGCCAGCAGTACCGCTCGCTGCCCTTCTGGAAGCGTTCGGTCATCCTTCTGGCGGGCATTTTCATGAACCTGCTTTTCGCCATGCTCGTGTTCATTATCGTGTTCTCGATCATCGGTTTTCAGGTGCAGCATCCTGAAACGGGCGAGATCACGACCATCCATGCCTCGGTGCTGCAGGCGCTGCAGGCTGGCTTCATGTACATCGGCATGGTGATTCAGGCGGTCGCGGGCCTGTTCAACCCGGCTACGGCGGCTCAGACGGTGTCCGATTCCACCTCCATCGTTGGCATTGCCGTCATGTCGAAAGACTACTTCCAGGCGGGCCTTGTGGAGGCGCTGGAGTTCATGGCTATGATCTCGGTCTCGCTGGGCATCATGAACCTGCTGCCCATCCCGCCACTCGATGGCGGCCGCTTCGTGGTGGAAATCTTTCAGAAGGGCACCCGCAAGACAGTGTCCCAGAAGGCCATGAACTATATGTCGCTGGCCGGTATGGCGCTCTTCCTCGGCTTCTTCGTCATCATGCTGAACCAGGACATCCAGCGGTTCGTCTTCGGGAATTGGGGCTAGGGGTTTAAACCTGTCGGACCCTCGCTGACTTCCTTGGGCGGATTCCAGACTTATAATTGGTGAAAGATAACGGTTGGAAAGGAAGTGGTCCGTGACCAAGGAACTGAAGCCCCATGACCGCACGCGGCGCGTGATGGTGGGGGACGTGCCGGTGGGCGGAGGCGCGCCGGTGGCAGTGCAATCGATGTTGAACGCCCCGGCCGACGATGTGGCCGCCAACCTTGCGCAGATCGAGGCGCTGGCCGAGGCTGGCTGCGAGATCGTGCGCATGGCCATTCCGCGCCGAGACTGCCTGGACGCCTTCGAAGCCGTGTGCGCCGCATCACCCTTGCCCGTGGTGGCCGACATTCACTTCGACGCCCGCATTGCCATCGAGGCGGCGGCCCGCGGGGCGGCCAAGTTGCGCATCAACCCGGGCAACATCGGCGGCATGGAAGCCACCCGCGAGGTCATCGCCGCCGCGGCCGCCTCGCACATCCCCATCCGCATCGGCGTGAACGCCGGCTCGCTGGATGACGCCATCGCAGCTCGCCAAGATCTCACGCTGCCTGAGAAGCTGGTGGCCTCGGCCACGGAATACGTGCGCTTCTTCGAAGATGAGTGCAACTTCCACGACCTTGTGGTGTCGGCCAAGGCCCACGACGTGCAGACTACCATCGACACCTATCGCCTGCTGGCGGCCGAGCTGCCCGAGGTGCCGCTGCACATCGGCGTCACCGAGGCTGGCACCGCTTTCCAGGGCATCATCAAAAGCGCGTGTGGCCTGGGCGTCCTTTTGGAAGAGGGTATCGGCGACACGATGCGCATCTCGCTCACGGACGATCCCGTGGTGGAAGTGCGGGCCTGCTGGACGTTGCTCGGCGCCCTGGACTTGCGCCGTCGCACCCCCGAGCTCATCAGCTGTCCCACCTGCGGGCGCTGCCAGGTGAATCTCATTGGGCTCGCGCAAGAAGTGGAAGAGCGCCTCGCTGCGGTGGACAAGCCGGTGAAGGTGGCAGTCATGGGGTGCGTGGTGAACGGCCCCGGGGAAGCCGCCGATGCCGATATCGGGGTGGCTTGCGGCGCCGGCACGGGTGTCGTTTTCTCCCATGGTAAAATCGTCCGCAAAGTAAACGAGTCAGATATCGTTCCGGCTCTGATGGAGGAATTGGAGAACCTATGACCCAGATTCTGCGTATGAGCGCCCTGTACGCCCCCACTTTGAAGGAGGACCCCTCCGACGCCGACATTGACAGCGCCCGCTTGCTTCTGCGCGCCGGCATGTTGCGCAAGGCCGCTTCGGGCCTGTACACGTTTCTGCCCTTGGGCTTCCGCGTGCTGAAGAAGATCGAGAACATCGTGCGCGAGGAGATGGATGCCTCTGGCGCTCAGGAGATCCTCATGCCCGTGCTGCAGCCGGCGGAGCTGTGGGAGGAGAGCGGGCGCTTGAACGATTACGGCCCCGAGCTCATGCGTCTTACCGACCGTCATGATCGCGAGATGTGCCTCGGCCCCACCCATGAGGAGATCATCGTGGCGCTCGTGCGCAACGAGCTGCGTTCCTACAAGGAGCTGCCCCAGAACCTCTACCAGATTCAGACGAAGTACCGCGACGAAATTCGCCCGCGCTTCGGCCTGCTGCGCTCTCGCGAGTTCGTCATGAAGGACGCCTACAGCTTCAACGCCACCCAGGAGTCGCTGCAGGAGACCTACGACGCCATGGGGAAGGCCTACGGTGCCATTTGCGAGCGCTGCGGTCTGGACTACCGCGAGGTGGAGGCCGATGGCGGCCAGATTGGCGGCAAGGTGACCACCGAGTTCATGGCGCTGGCCGAATCGGGCGAGGCCGACCTGGTGTACTGCTCGTGCGGCTATGCGGCCGATGCCGAGGCCGGCGCGTGCCTGGCCCGCCCCACGCTGTACGAAGTGGACGCCATGGAGAAGATCGCCACGCCTGACGTGCACACTATTGCCGAGCTGGCCGCGTTTCTGAACATCCCCGAGTCCTCCACGGTGAAGGCGCTGTCCGGCAAGGACGCCGAGGGCAACCTCGTCTGCCTGTTCATTCCCGGCGACCATGAGCTGAACGAGCTGAAGATCGAGGGGCTCGTGCCCGGCTTCACGCTGCTGACCGATGAGGAGATGGTCGCCTTCGGTCTGTGCAAGGGCTCCATGGGGCCGGTGGGGCTGCCGGAGGGTGCCCGCGTCGTTGCCGCTACCAGCTTGCAGGCCATCCCGCAGTGGGTCGTGGGCGCCAACGAGGACGGCTACCACTACGTGGGCGCGCGTCTGGGCGAGGATTTCCAGGTGGATGAGTGGGCCGATCTGGCCACGGTGAAGCCCGGCGACTGCTGCCCTACGTGCGGACTTCCGTTGGAAGGCGCTCGCGGTATCGAGGTGGCCCAGATCTTCCAGCTCGGCGACAAGTACTCCCGTGCCATGGGCGCTACGTTCATGGACGAAGACGGCGAGGAGAAGCCCTTCATCATGGGCTGCTACGGCGTGGGCATCTCGCGCACGTTGGCCGCCATCGTCGAGCAGCACAACGACGAGCACGGCATCATGTGGCCGCTGTCGGTGGCGCCGGCCCATATTTGCGTGGTGCCGCTCACGGTGGGCGATAACGAGGTGCAGCCCATGGCCGAAAAGATCGCGAAGGATCTGGCCGAGCTCGGCTTCGAGGTGGTCATCGACGACCGCGACGAGCGCGCCGGCGTGAAGTTCAACGACGCCGACCTCATCGGCTGGCCCGTGCAGATCGTCGTGGGCAAGCGCGGCCTGAAAGAGGGTAAGGTGGAGATGAAGCTGCGTCGAACGGGCGAGAAGAAGGAAGTAGCGCTGGACGCTCTGGCCGAGATGATGGGCTTTGCCCGCCGCGCCATGCGCGACAACGTCCTGCACGGTGCCGGTACCGGCGCCTTCGCCGCTATTTTCGGGTAAGACAGCATTCCGCCGTTGCCGACGCAACGGCGGGAACGTCGATGCTGCGGTTCCGACAGGCACCTGGCCTTGCCTTTCAGCGCTTTCCCTCACAGCCGCAAGGCTGCTCGGCCGTGCTTCAAGGCACTAAAAGCTTCTACGGTCGCTATTTATCTAGAGAAAACACCTGATCAGAGCCCCTGTCAAAGACTTTTGGCAGGGGTTTTCGTTGGCTGTAGGGTTGTGCCAAAGGGTTTTGGTGGTACGCTGCGGCGTGTCATGTCACTCTGATCGCGAAAGGACGCGTTGTGGAACTCAAGGAGCATCTCAAGGAGCATCGGAACCGGCTGGGGCTGTCCCAGGAGGACGTGGCCGAGCGCATTTTCGTATCGCGCCAGACCATTTCCAATTGGGAGACCGACCGCACCTACCCCGATGTGCAGAGCCTTCTGCTGCTCAGCGAGATCTTCGGCACGTCCATCGATGAGCTCGTGAAAGGAGACGTGGCAACGATGGAAAAGGCGATTGAGAACGATTGGAAGACCATGAGCCGCCTGACGGTGGCAGCTTGGGCGCTTGTGGGCGTCGGGTTGGTGTGCGTGACGGTGGGGTTCGCGGTGCCCACGGCCCCCTCCTCGCTCATGCCGAAGTGCACCGAGAGCGAGGTACTGGGAATTGTGCTGTTTCTTGCGCTGTGGGTTTTAGGATGTATTCTGCTCGGCATGGTGGAGTCGATGAAGAAGAAGTACGATCTGGTCACCTATCGCGACATTGTGGCGTACTCCCGCGGCGAGGAGCCGGTGCGCGACAACGAGGCCTTCGGACGCAAGCACCCGGTAGCTTCGGCCGGTCTGAAAATGGGAGTAAGCGCCGTGTCGGGGTTCGTGGTAGCCTACGTGGTCTTGAAGCTGATCCTGGGATAGCGTCCGCGGACGGCCGAATGCGAGCGCGCGGGCGCGCAGGGCGAGCGGGTGCGCGCACTCATTCGCGGCAGATTTCCTAACCAAATCAATCAACCTTTGACGGGGCGGTAACGGTGCTGCCCCGTTGGCCTGCGCGGGGCGGGGGCGCTCGTATAGTAGAGGGTGCGAAATCACCGTCGAGATAAGGGAGGCCCCGAAATGACGACGATTGCCGATGGGTTGAAAGATGTGTTCCTGGCCGGCGTAGGCGCCATGGCGCTTGGCGCGGAGAAAACCCAGGAGCTGGTGGAGTCGTTGATCGCCAAGGGCGAGATCACCGTGGAGCAGGGCAAGGCTATCAACTCCGAGGTGCTGAAGCAGGCCCAGGCCACGGCCGAGCGCGTGGGCCAGCAGGCCCAGACCGCGGCCGGCGAGGCGGCCCGTGAGGCCCAGGCGGCTGCGAGCCATCTGACCGATCAGGCCAAGACCGCCGCCGAGCTGGCGAAGGAACAGGTCGAAAGCGCTGCGTCCATGGCCCGCTCCCAGGCCGAGATGGCCGCCGATGCCGCCAAGAAGGCGGCCGGCGAGGCCAAGAAAGATTCCGCTGATTTCGCCACAGCGCTGAAGCACGACGTGTTGGAAGCGCAGATGGCCATGATGACCTCCGAGCAGCGCGCCGAGTTCGCCAAGAAGGCCGCCGAAATCGCCGCCCGCGATAGCGTGACAAAGGCAGAGTAACGTTGCTGCAAGATGGCCTCGCAGGACCGCATTTTGCTCGCGGGGCCTGAAACGCGGAGCCCGATTGCCTCGTCTTCCGCTGGGCGCTTGCTTCCATCTTGTGCCTTTGTCCCTCGTGCCGCTTTTCGAATCATCTCCCTCGGTAGTTCAGAGTAGCGCTCATTGCCAAGCCGGCATTGGCACAGTCAGAAGCGCTTTCCCCAAGAGCAAGGTTGCGTCCTCTGGCAGCGAGCGCGTGGTTGCTTGCCCTAGGGGAGGGGCTGGTGCCGGTTTTGTCAACCCAAGGGGCGAAAATGTGCAGCAAACGACGATAGGCAGAGTTTTGTCTGCTGCCTGCACTTCCCCTTTTCCTCAGTGGGAACCTCTAAGGAAAACATGAGTGCGTGTGACCTGGGAAAACTCCAGACGTCGTTCGGGCTCGGCCATCGAAGCGGCTATTATTCTCGATTGAGGATTCTTCCAATCGTCGTTTGCTGCACAAGAACCCGGATTCCGCCGACAAAACCGAAGTCGAATCGAGCCGCAATGCCCTAGAGCGGAGGCTGCTCTTGGGGCGGCGTGGGTTCATCGGGGATGGGGCCGGCGACTTGGAATGGTCGGGCCCTTTCGGATCTGACGGGATCGGCGCCTTCTCCTCCAGCACGATCGGCACGTGGCGGTCGGCTTTCGCTGCGGGAAAGAAGGGTTATTCGCGGAGTGCGGCTCCGGCGTCATGTAACCGCGGAAGGCGCCGCCCGATACGCGGATCGCTTGCCCTCCATGCTACAATGCCCCCATGGTGCGAACCGATGACATATACGAGCTGCGGCTGTTCGACCGGCCGCTTCTGCGCTTCTCGTTCGGGGAGGACGATCCCGTTCTCCTCCACGAGTGGGACGCCTCGGCCGAGGGGCTGATGCCCCTGGGTCTCGAACTTACCGATGAGGGGCTGTGGCGCTGGTTGTCCACGCGGGCTATTCCGCAGAATCGGCGGTTCGCGACGGAGCTGTGCCGGTCGCTGGGGCTTTCCACAAACGATCGCAGCGGCATCCTCGCGGTGTCGAAGGCGCTTTCGCTGAACGACTCCTATTGGATCGCGCCTGCGAACAGCGAGGACGCCTTTGCCGCGTGCAATCTGTTCGACAACGGGTTCTCCTCGGTGCTCGCCGCGGTGGCCTATACCGGTGTGGTGAGCGATCAGCGCGGGCTCACGCCGGCCACCCCCGAGTTGACCACCAATGGGAACTTGCGCAAGGCGTGGCGCATCGAGGAGGACGGCGTGCGCCGCCTGTACAAGGGCAGCTCCGATGACCATGGCGAATACGGCGAGGCTCGCGCCGAGTTCCTCGCCTCTCAGATTGCCGAGGCCATGGGCCTGAATGCCGTGCACTACGGACTCGCGCGGTGGGATGCTGCGACACAGAACGTGTGCTGCACCTGTGATTGCTTCTGCACGCCCGAAGTTTCCTACGTGCCCCAGGCGCTGGCGTTCGGCCAATCGTCACATACCGCGGCGGTGAAGTCGTACCTGCGCTGGGGGCTGCCCCACTTCGAGGATTACGCCTCTATGATGGTGTTCGACGCGCTCATCTACAACACCGACCGGCATTTGACGAACTTCGGCGTGCTGCGGAACAGCCGTACGGGCGAGCTGCTCGACATGGCCCCCGTGTTCGACAACGGCCGCTCGCTGTTCTTCAACTTGGCCTTCGATCAGGTGGATTCCTTCCCGAACGAGGCCCAGTTCGTGCTGCCCTCCTGGCCCCAGGTCACCTTCGACGAGCAGGCGGCGCGCCTCATAGGGCCGCGGCAGAAGGAGCAGCTGACGGCTCTGGGCGACTTCTCCTTCGCCAACTGCGAGCAACATCCCTTCCCCGAAATATTCCTCGAGAAGCTAGCCGGCCACGTGCGCCGTCGCGCCGAGGAGCTCGCGACGCTGCCGGACGTCTCCCGAGAGGAACTGCTCGCCCGCTGCTAGTGCTACTCCGCTCAGCTCGTGACGCTTTGGCGCGGTTGCTGGGGCAGGCGGCAGGGTGGGGCGGCGGTCGTGGTACACTTTTGCGGTTGAAAGCGAGTGGCCCCTTGGCGGCCGTTCGGTCGTTGGCGTAAGGCGCGGCGGCCGAACGGCGGCCCCAACCTACGAAAGCGAACCCATGGCTGATTTCATCGAAGGCAAGCGTCCGGTTATCGAGGCGCTGCGCACCCATGTGCCCCTGAAGTACATCCTCATGGCCGACAACTTGAGTCAGGCCGATTCCATCGTGCGCGACATCCAGCGCAAGGCGAAGAACCTGGACGTGCCCATTAAGAAGGTGTCGAAGAAGAAGCTCGATGAGATTTCCGAGCGCGGCAGCCATCAGGGCGTCATGGCCGAGGCGGCCCCGTTCAACTACGTGAACGTGACGACGATTCTGGATGCGGCGAAGCAGTCGGCCGCCGAGCATGACGGCCGCGCGCTCGTCGTGGTGCTCGACCACATCACTGACGCCGGGAACCTGGGTGCTATCGCGCGCTCGGCTGAGTGCGTGGGTGCTTCCGGCATCGTTATCCCCAACAAGCGCGCTGCCCGCGTGACCGCCGCCACCTACAAGAGCTCGGCCGGGGCCATCTCGCACATTCCCGTCACCCAGGTGGCGAACCTCGTGAGCACCATCGAACGGCTGAAGGACGAGGGCTTCTGGGTGGCTGCCGCCACCGAGCACGCCTCCGATATCATTTGGCAGTCGAACCTCAAGGGCAAGATTGCGCTCGTGATGGGCAACGAGGGCGAGGGCGTGTCGCGTCTCGTTCTGGAGAACTGTGACTTCGGCGTGAAACTGCCCCAGGTGGGGGATATTTCCTCGCTGAACGTGGCCCAGGCTTCCACCGCCTGCATGTACGAGTGGCTGCGCCAGAATTGGGAATAGGCCGCAGATCGCATCATGGCCAAGCAGCGGAAAAAGCTCCTCATCGTCGACGGCTACAATGTGCTGCGGTCGGGCAGCCGGTATCGGTGGCAGCCGCGGGCTGACGAGGATTACACCGATGACTTCTTCAACGCCGCTCGCGAGCGGCTCATCAACGACGTGGTGAACTACGCCGGGCACGACATGGGTGCCATTATCGTCTTTGATGCCGCCGACAACGAGCTCTCGGAGGGTTCGCGCACGAAGATCGGCGGCGTGCAGGTGATCTTCTCGCCGGCGGGGCAGTCGGCCGACAAGGTCATCGAGAAGCTGGCCTATGATGCGGGCAAGCGCGGCGTGGAGACCATGGTGGTCACGAGCGACGCCGCCATCCAGGACACGGTGTTCGGCGGCGGCGTCGATCGCATGAGCGCCGACGGCTTCTCCCATGAGATGGGCGAGTACTACGAAGATGCGCGTTTGGATGACACCCCGAAGGTGGCGCGCAAGAACACCGTCGCCGAGCGCATTCCCGCCGACACCCTAGCGCGCCTGAAGGCACTGCGGGACGGCCGCTAGCGAGCGCGAATGCTGCCGTGCGCGTGGTGACTGCTGGGGTATTGTCCCAGTTCAGCGCTTCCGCAACCAATAATTGCGGAAAATGACAACGCGAATTGGTTCCGTGGCAAAGAGGTTTTCGGTAGGCTCCAAGGCGTTTTTGAGAGGTAATCGCAGAAGAAAGGCAGCACACCATGAATGTCGAAATTGCCGAGCGCTTGGCTGCACGCCGGAAGCTTGCAGGGCTGTCGCAGGAGGCCCTGGCGGAGAAGCTGGGCGTGTCGCGCCAGGCCGTTTCCAAGTGGGAGCGCTCCGAGTCGTCGCCCGACACCGACAACCTCATTGCCCTGGCGAAGCTCTACGGGGTGTCGCTGGATGAGCTTCTGTACGTGGACGAATCCATTGAGGACGACGTGGCCTTCGAGGCCGCCGACCGCGCGGAGGCGCGCGGCGCGGGCGCTTCCGTCGTCGTCGCAGAAGGGGCCGCTCCGCCAAAGACTGCGGAAGTGTGCGAGGGGGCGGGCGGTGGCGGTGGCTTCGACGCCGATGCCGACGCTGCTGCCAATGCCGGCGCTGCCGGTGCCGGGGCTGCCGGTGTCGGGGGCGCCGAAGGCATCGACTTCGAAAAGGAGGGCCGCGGCAAGGTGCACTTCGGGCCCGGTGGCATTCACGTGGACGACGGCAAGGACCATGTGCACGTGTCCTGGGCCGAGGGCGTGCACGTGGTCGACCGCCACGGCGAAGAGGTGCACGTCGGTTGGGACGGGGTGCGCGTCAACACCGCGGACCCTGATGCGGCCGACCATATCTTTACACGCGATAATCCCTTCGGGGCGCCGTTCGACGGCTTCGATGCCGAGCGAGCTAAGAAGTGGCTGAGGTTTCCCTTCTGGGCCTTGGTGATTGTGGCGTATCTCGCCTTCGGCATGCTCAGCGGCATCTGGGGGCCGACGCTGTTTCTGCTGTTCCTTATTCCCGTGTACTACCTGGTGGCCGCAGCGGTCGTGTCCTGCCGCATCGCTCCCATGCTCTGCGGGCTGTATCCCATTGGGGCCATCGCGTGGTTCCTTTGGATGACCTTTGTCGATGTTCACTGGCACGGCCCTGCCTGGGTCATCTTCCTCACCATCCCGCTCGTGGAGGTCATCATCGTCCAGCTCTCCAAATGGTGGAACGGCCGCAAGAGCGGCACTTTCAAAAATAGCGCCATCTAGGCTCCTGCGGTACACTAAGCGGAATTTTTTGGCGCGCCTCTACCTATCTCTCCAGAGATATCCGTGCTATACTCTGGGAAGTATCTCTGGAGAGATAGGTAGACTATGGAACCTATGACATTATTTCACGGTTCGCCTCAAATAGTGGCTCACCCCTTCTATGGCGGTGCCAGGCCCTATAACGACTATGGCCGCGGATTCTATTGCACCGAGCATATTGAATTGGCGCGCGAGTGGGCCTGTTCAGAGGAAGGCTACGACGGCTATGCCAATGAGTATCGCTTCGACGGCCGTGGCTTTAAGGTTCTCGAGCTTTCCTCTCCGGAATATTCGACGCTTCATTGGCTGGCGTTGTTGCTGGAGCATCGCAAAATCGATCTGCGCACTCCGGTGGCTCAAGCGGGCAGCGAGTTTCTTCGTGCCCACTACCTGTTGGATGCGGAATCGTTCGACGTCATCGTGGGGCACCGCGCCGATGACAGCTACTTTACCTTTGCCCGCGCCTTTTTGCGCAACGATATTTCTTTGGAGCAGCTGACGCGCGCTCTGCGTCTTGGTGATTTAGGCCAGCAGATTGTGCTTAAAAGTCCGAGAGCATTCGAAGCCATCGAATTCGTTGAAGCCACGGTGGCTCCCAGTGCTGTTTACTACCCCAAGCGGAAAGAGCGCGACGAAAAGGCGCGAGCGCTCTATCGCGAGGAGGCTGCCCGGCAGGGCATCGATGGCATTTACCTGCGCGACCTTTTGCGAGATGAGGTGACCGATCTTGCGGGCCTATAGCGAAGACTATCTGTTCGATGCCATGGAAGTGCTGGGAGAGGCGCTCGATTGCGCGGCCAACCGTGCCGGCCTGAGGCTCGGCCAGTTCTTCGAAATGTTCGTAGCGACGGGGATCGCCGATGCGTTCGGTGCCGGCGCTCCGCGCTATGTGAGCGGTTCGTCGGGCATCGAGCTGGTGCTTGACGTATGCTATCGGGCCGGGTTAGATGTCGGCATTCCCCTCGCCGATATGACGGCCGATGGGGAAGGTCCCGACTATTGGTGCGGTTGGGTTCTAGCTTACTGGCAGTGGGAAACGGGGCGTCCTTTCCGGACCATAGGACGCGTGACGACCATGGAGGAAATTCGTGCGCTATACTGGCCACTTCACGAAGCAGCCGAGCAGAAATTCGTCGAAGTGATCGAAGAGCGTGTGGCCCGGCGGGGCGCTCCTCTGAAATCGTGGCGCGAGCAAAGGGGTCTTTCTCAAGTGGCGTTGGCGGAGAAAGCGGGCGTCTCGTTGAGGGCGATTCAGCAGTATGAGCAGCGATGCAAGAACATCAATCACGGCCAGGGAGTATCGCTCTATCGGCTCGCCCAAACGCTGGGTTGCCGCATTGAGGATCTGCTCGAGTATCCGTTGTGACCGATGGCGTTGATGACTTGCATTGCGAAGGGAGCGCAGATGGGTCGGATGATTCGTTGCAGGCTCCGTAAATTCCCTGTTCGTGGGTGGGGCAACCGGCGGTTGTCGGGGATTTTTTGCTCGTTTCTGGTAAATTGACCACATAAGGTGCTGGTGCAATCAGGGTTGAAACCATAGGGTGAAAGGCGAGATGTGACGAACAAGACGCGAAAGGGAACGGTGATGAACGTCGAAATCGCCCAACGCCTTGCCGAGTTGCGCCGCGAGCGCGGGTTCTCCCAAGAGGGGCTGGCCGAGCAGCTGGGGCTGTCGCGCCAGGCCGTTTCCAAGTGGGAGCGTGCCGAATCGGCGCCCGATATGGGAAACCTCATTGCTCTGGCCGACTTGTACGAGGTGACCCTGGATGAGCTTCTGCGCGTGAGCCCCGAGGTGGCCGACGATGTGCGCTTTGAGTCCCAGGAGCGCGCCGAGTCGGTGGAAACCGAGGCCGCCGCCGCGGCGGAAGCGGCTCTGGCAGCGGCGGCGCGGGCCGAGGCAGCGGCTGCGACGGCGGCTGAGGCGCCCGACGTGCCGAAAGTGGTCGTGGAAGTGAGCGCGCCCGCTGCGACGTCGGGAGGCTTCCCGCCGCCTGCTCCGTCCCCTGGACAGGCCGGTGCTCCCGGCCGAGGGGCGCCGCACGGGTTCTCGCCTTCCACATACGGAGCGCCGGGCCATCGGCCACCGAGTGCGGGCTATGGCCCCGGCGCGCCTTCGTACGGTTCGCCGGCATCGCCGCAGAGCCCGGGTGCCTACCCTTCTGGCTCCTGCCCACCGGGTTCCATTCCGCCGGCATCCTCGGTGCCCATTGCGCCGCCTCCGCAGCCGCGGCCGAAAGACCCGCTGCAGACGTTTCCCTATCCGCTGCTGTGCGCGGTCATCTTCCTGCTTGCCGGCTTCTGCTTCGGCTGGTGGCACCCGGCCTGGGTCATCTTTCTCACCATTCCCTTCTACTATTGGGTGGTGAACACCTTGGAGGCCGACCCGTCTTACCAAGCTTGGTTGGCCGAACGCCAGGATGTCGCGGCGAAAAGCGATTCCTCCTCCGAAGGGGGTGCCCGATGAGGCTGGAGCGGAGTACCTATGTGAAGATCGCGCTCATCGTGCTGCTTTGCCTGGGGGTTTGCGGGTTCTTCGGCGGCTGTCGCGGCATCGTTCCCGGAGGCGGCTCGCTGTTTGCGCCCGGTGGCTTGATGGGCTGTGTGGGCTGGAACGCCATGGGCGAGATCGCCGGATACGCGGGGGATGCGGTCGGCGAGATGGCCGACTATGCGGGCGATGCCGCGAGTGAGGTGGCGGATGCGACGCTGCACAGTGGCGTGCGGGGCGGTGTTGCGTCGACTTCCGAGGGCAGCCATTTCGAAATCGATGCCAGCGAGGTAAACGCCATCGATCTGAACTGGCTCGCTGGGTCGGGCTCCGTACGCGTGGTGCCCGATAGCGAGACCGGCGGCGCAATTGTCGTGAACGAGACCATGCACGGCGGCCCGCAACCCGTTATGGCCTGCAGCACGAACGACGGCGTGCTTTCCATCGACTACATGGAGGGTAGCGGTGGCCTGTCGGGATGCTCGCTTGGCACGTGGGGCAGCAAGGACGTAGAGCTGCTTATCCCTGAATCGGCGGCGTCTCTCGAGCGGTTCGTTCTTGAGGCAGCCTCAGGCGAGTACGGCATCGACGGAGCGGATGCCGTGCTGTGCGGGAAGATGGAGCTCGATGTCGCCTCGGGTTCCGTCTCGTTTAGCCGTACGTCGGTGACCGACCTCGAGCTGAGCCTCGCAAGTGGTAACGTCGCTTACGAAGGATCCGTCGCCAAGACGCTGCGCATCGATCAGGCGTCAGGCGAGTTTCGCCTTGGGCAGTGCTCGCCTGCTCCAGAAACCATTGCGGGCTCCCTCGCTTCGGGTCATATCATCCTGGAGCTTCCCGCCGACACGGCACTGAAGGCCAACGTCAACAAGACCTCGGGCAACTTCACGAACGACTTTGCCGAGTCTGCGGGCGACTCCTCCCAACCCTGCGACCTTTCCTTCGACATTATAAGCGGCAACTTGGAGGTGCTCGGCGTCGAGTAAATGGTGTGCAACCCCATAGCCTTCAACAGAAAAGGGGCGACCTGATGGTCGCCCCTGCTGCGCGCAAATACCTCATGGGGTACTGCATTTGTGCGATGCGCTTATAGTCGGGCCTTTCTATCATCCATTGGCAGAGAAATTTGGAGGATGATAAAGAAAGGCGGTAGCATGGCTGACTTTGAAGCCATTGTCGTGGGGGCTGGGTGTGCCGGTTCTGTCGCTGCATACGAGTTGGCCCGATCGGGTAAGTCTGTGCTTCTTATCGAGCGCGGAAACTATGCAGGGGCGAAGAATATGACCGGAGGGCGCATCTATTCTCACTCTTTGGCGAAGGTGTTCCCGGATTTTGAGCAGGAAGCTCCCTTAGAGCGCAAGATAACCCACGAGAAAATATCCTTGCTCGCGCCCGATGCCTGTTTTACCGTCGATTTCTCATCGGAAGCGATGCTTGCCCCGAATTCCGATTCATATTCGGTGCTGCGCGCGCCTTTCGACCAGTGGCTCGCGTCGAAGGCGGAGGAAGCGGGAGCGGAGGCCATCTACGGCATTGCTGTCGAGAGTCTTGTGAAAGATGAAACCGGCAAAGTGATAGGCGTGAAGGCGGGCGAGGACGAAATTACGGCTGATGTTGTTCTGCTTTGCGATGGAGTGAACTCTCTGCTTACCAAGCAGGCGGTTGGCGCCGCGCGGCCGCCCGCGAGTGGGATTGCTGTCGGCATCAAGCAGACCATCGAGCTGCCTCCCTCTGTTATCACTGATCGAGTGCTTTCGGGCTCAGATGAAGAGGGAGCAGCGTGGCTGTTCGCGGGAGATGCGACAAAGGGGACATTCGGAGGCGGTTTTGCCTATACGAACAAGTCGTCCATCTCCATTGGCTTGGTTGCAGGGATCGAAGCGACGATGAACCATGGTCGAGCGCCGGTTTACCAGATGCTCGAGGACTTCAAGCAGCATCCGGCGATCGCGCCTCTGATTGCCGGCGGCAAGGTGGTTGAGCACTCGGGGCATATGGTTCCTGAGGGTGGCTTGAGCATCATGCCCCCTCTTGTGGGAGATGGCGTGCTTCTCGCGGGGGAGAGCGCCATGATGTGCATCAATTTGGGATATCAGGTTCGCGGCATGGATTTCGCCATTGCAGCTGGCATGCACGCCGGCCGGGAGGCGGCGCGCGCGTTAAGCGCCGGAGATACTTCCGCGCAGGGGCTGCAGGGCTATACGGCGGCCCTCGAGAACTGCTTCGTCATGCAGGACTTGCGCCAGTTCTCGAAGGTGCCTTCTTTCATGGAAGGCTTCCATCGCATGTTCGATGGGTATCCGCAGGCGATTCGAGACATTATGAACACCATGTTCGTGGTTGATGGCGAGCCGGTTCGGCCTCTGAAGAAGAACCTGAAGCCGGTGCTGGGGCAAATCGGAGTTGTCAATATGGCCCGCGATGCGATGGGAGCGATGAAGGCATTATGAGTGTGCAGCAAATTACGGTGAACGTTGACGGCTATCTGGCGTTAAACAAATACGAGGTCGATGAGGCCAACGCTCATATCGAGCTTGTCGAGGATCCCTCTGACGAGGAATTCGACAAGCTTGTCATGGTGTGTCCGGCGGCCCTGTACAAGCGAGAGCCCGACGGAACGACAAGCTTCGATTATGCGGGTTGCCTCGAGTGCGGCACATGTCGCATCGCCTGTGGGGACACCATAATCGCTCGGTGGGAGAACCCTCAGCCCACCATGGGAGTGGAATACCGTTTCGGTTAAGTCTTTCTTTAGGGGAGAAAAGGGGCGACGTGAACATGCGGAACACCACTAAAGGTTGGCTGTGCGTTTCGGGAGGCATGATAAACCTCTCCCTCTCGTACTTTTCCTATACGCTCGTTATTCTGTTTCTCCCCCTGTTGGCGGAGCAGCTTGGCTGCTCGCTTGCGCAGGCGTCTCTGATTTTTACTACGTCAGCGATTGCCAGCATGGTAGCGAGTATGTTCTTGGGGCCTATTGTGGCGGACCACAACCCTAAAGGTGTGTATCTCTTCGGTGCCGCCGGTACGGCGGTAATGTTTCTGGCGATAGCTTACGCTCCTGCCCTTGAATGGGTGCTAGCTGCGTCCATTCTGTTTGGCGTGGCCAATAAGTGCAATGGTACGCTCTCGTACCAGGTGTTGGCTACGGAGTGGTTTCGGGTGGGCAGAGGTACCGTTGCCACGATGGCCACGGTAGTGTCGGGGCTCTCGAACACTCTTCTAAGTCCGGTTGCTGGAGCTGCGGTTATGCACTTGGGGCTGAGACAAGCTGCTTTGGCGGCGGCAATGCTGCTTCTCGTGCTGACGGCGGTTGTCACGATGCTTATGATTTGCCGGGGGCCGTCATATTACGGCATGGAGCCGATCGACTTCAATTTCGTCATGGGGAAAACGAGGAAAAGGGAGCGACTGCAGAGGGTTGCGGCGCCTTACGAATTCGCCATGCCCGCTTCGCGTCTTCTGAGGATCCCGCTTGTGTGGGCGCTTCTCCTCTGCCCGATGCTGATGCTTATGGCCGAGCGATTCTTCTACACCAACGAAGCGGCGATTTATGCCAGCATGGGGTTTGATGTGGCCCAAGCGTCCATCATGCTTTCGGTGGTCTATATCGGGTCGATGATCGTGGTCCCGCTATTCGGCTTTCTCAGCGATCGCTTTGGGCCGAAGAGAATATTGCTGACCTATTGCCTCATCGGGGCCGTAAACATGTTCCTCTTTCCTCTTTGGTGCCAAACAGGATTTGTTGGAGGCGCGATTCTTGCCTTCTTCTACAACGTGGGCACGGTAGGCCTCTATTTCGGCTCGGTGGTCACTACGCCCTTGTTCGGTCTGGAGAAAAGCCCAGTGCTTATCGGGTGGACCCAGGTGGTCACCTCGGCGGGCTCTGCCATTTCTCCCCCGCTGGCCGCTGCCATGTATGAGTGGTCGGGCTCCTATGTGCTTCCTTTGGCCGTGGCCGGTCTGTGCTATCTGGCGGCATTCGCCATCGCGTTCTTCTGCTTGAGCAAGAAAAGCCAAGATTACTTGGAGAAACTCGACGAACCTTATAAAAGGGATGAACTATGCAGCGAACTGAAATAGTAAGGCAAGATGACAAGAACATCATAGACCCCTTTTTGCGCCATACGAAATCGGGGCCGACCGATGTTGCGATTATCGACGGCGCTGAAGTGCTGACATACCAAGAGCTGTGGCGCTTGTCGAAATACGTTGTCCATTCGTTATGGGACTTCGGTATACGGAAGGGCGATCGAGTTGCGTATTTCCTGCCTAATGGCGTTGACCTCATCGTGCTGTATCTGGCCATTCAGGCCATGGGCGCCGTTGCGGTGCCCGTCAATTATCGTTTTACATCCGAAGAGGTAGGCTGTTTGGTCAACGCTTCGGATGCTGAGGCTCTGATCTATGCGCCAGAACACCAAAGCGTCGCCATTGATGCCCGCAAGGGCTTCGATCATGCGGTGCAGATACTCAGCAGCCAGTTTATTCGCGATGCGTTATCTGACATGCGCCAGGGAGGTCAGTCGGATTCCGCCAAGGATTTCGAGGTGTTCCAAGAGGGCGGCCCATCCCGGATTCAATTTACCGGGGGCAGCACGGGAGCGCCCAAGGGCGCCGCTCGTACCCATGCAGCGGATCTCGTCGAGATCCGCGATATCTTAGAGACCATAGGGCTTGAGGATGTCGAGCATCCCGTTGCTCTTGTTCAGGCGCCAATGGAGCATCATGGGGGGCACAGCTGGCTGCTTTCCTGTCTGAGTGCTGGCGCTGCCGTGGTGGTCGCCTCCAAGTTCGATGCCGAGGAGATACTCGGCAAAATCGAGCGATACGCCGTGACCCATATCATCTTGCTGCCCCCCAGCGTATACTGTCGTCTCTCACGCGAGGCCGCGCCCGGCGCTCGCGACCTGTCTTCGGTGCGTATTGTGCAGAGCGCCGCCGGCGCCATGACCCCCTCCATAGTGGAGGGGATATTCCAGCTGTTTCCTGCCTGCGAGATCAACTATGGTTGGGGACAAAGCGAGAGCGGCGTCGGCACTTCGATGCGATTGTCGAGGGAGGAATACGCTTCAGGCACGCCAAAAATCCATTCGGTGGGAGTGCCGATGAGATCTTTAGAAATGATGTTGCTCGATGAGAAGGGGGGAGCCTCCGATTGCGGCGAGGCCGTGGTGCGAACGCCGGCCATGATGGAGGGGTATTACGAACGGCCGGACCTTACGAGGGAGGTACTGCAAGACGGCTGGTTGAGGACAGGCGATGTCTTTGCCCGCGACGAACAGGGCCTGTACTACTTTAAGGCTCGGGTGAAGGACGTGATAAAAACAGGAGGAGAGAACGTCTACGCAAGCGAGGTGCAGGCGGTTATCCTGAGCCACCCCGAAGTGCAGGACTGCGTCGTGAAAGGTGTTCCTGATCTGGTATGGGGGGAGGCAGTGGCCGCCATCGTGCAACCGATGAAGGGAAGCGCTCTGTCGCCGAAAGCGATACAGGACTTTTGCAAAAGACACTTGGCGAGCTACAAAAAGCCGCAGAAGATAGGCCTGGTAGACGATCTGGGGAGAGACGAGTCGGGGAAAGTGGGCGCCGATCGGATGAACGAGCTTTTCTCTTTGGCGGAAAGCTGAGCACGCCTAGCGCGGTAGGATTCCACGTTCGCGGGCGTTCTCTACGGCCTCAACCCGCGAATGCGCATCCAATTTCTGAAGGGTGTTTCGGATGTGCGTTCTCACCGTGTGAACGGAAATATACAGCTGCTGGCTGATGGTCTCCGTGGTACTGCCACGCGCGATCATTTCGAGTATTTCGACTTCTCGTTCGCTGAGAACCGGCAACGCTTCGTCAGTGTCGGCTTTGGAGCGCTTGGGCCGGCACTCAAGGGCATGAATGAGGGATTGGGCGTAGGCGGGGTGCACGTCTTGGGCGACGGCAAGCTCGAGAAGCGGTTTGAGGATGTCGCCCGCAGCGATCACGCTCCGTACAATCTGCTCCTTTTCGGCCAGGGCGAGACTATACTCGATAGACCGGAGTGCCTGCTCGCGCTGTCCCAGCTTGAAATATATGCAGCCGAGAAGCGCCCGTGCGCTTAGGCACCATATCGCAGCACTGTTGGCATCGAAGAGCACCAAGCTGCGCTCCAGCTGCCGCTTCGCCATGTTCATGATGTCTTGACGGTTTGCGTCTTCAAGGGCGAATGCCAGCAGTGTTCGTTGGGCTATTATGAAGCTCATAAAGCTTGTGGTTCCCTGGAACGGGGTTTCGACGATCGATCCTTGCGGGTAGAGAACCTTTGCAGCTTCCGAGTGGTCTCCCTGCTCCAGAAGCACCTTTGCTTTTACCCCCTGGATGTAGGCGCTCCAGTTGCGCTCCGGGCGAGGTGCGGCATATTGCTCGGCCTCGTTGAGAAGCATGAGCGACGTGTCGATGTCGCTGCGCGCCGCTGCAACTTCGGCCAAACCGATATAGGCGAATGGCAAGTACTTGCCCTTTTGCGCGTTCGGAGACGGATAGAGCGCGGTGTTGAAATGGACTTCCGCCTCGTTCAGGTGGTTTCGTTCAAAGGCTATGAATCCGAGAATTGCCCGGGCGAGTCGCCGCTCGGCGTCAAGGGCATTGCTTTGCAGCTCCAGAAGGGCCAGACTGCGCTCCTCTGCCTCGATGAGCGAGCCTTGCAGGAGTAGGACCTCGATGTGCTGGGTCTCTGCAATGGCGGCGTGGCGATTGTCGTGGGCCTTGACGAATTCCGACCGTGCCTCGGCGGCACATTGGGCGGAAGAGCCGGCATCCCCGTTAAGGTAAAACCCAAAACTCTGAGACAAGAGGGCCGATCCTCTGAACCAATTGAGGTCGGTCGGAAGATTGTCGAGAGCATGCTTGCCCTCGTCTATAGCCAGGTCGGCTGATCCGCGATAGCGATAGACCAAGCTTCGTATGGCATGGGCTCTGCCAAGGGCCGGTTTGTCATCGCGGGCGAGAAAGGCCTGCTCGGCAAGGCGCAGCGGACGCTCTATATGGTCGAGGTCCTTAGAATAATAGCTTGAGAATGCCGCCGAAAGGCAGAGATCCGGCTCCTGTGCCAAGACCGAATCCGGCCAACTGAGGAATTCTCGATACCAGGTGAGGCGAGTCTTTTGAGGGCTGATGGACGGAGCGCTCTCAAGAGCATGGGAGTGGTAGCGATCGAGCAGAAGCCATCCGGCCGTCGTGTCTCCCGAGGCCATATGGTACTCAGCTGCCAAGAGGAGTTCTCCGCGCTTTTGATACCACGCGGCCGCTTTTTGCCAAAGGTCCTTCTCGTGGGCGAGGTCGCTGGTGCGACTGAACTGATCTCTGAGGAAAGCACGCAGGAGTTTTGGGTAGGCGAAGGTTGTGCCCTGGTCATCCACGGGGGAGATCAGCCCACGATCCTTAAGCCAAACGATGTATTCGCCAGAATCATCAGTAGAGCGTACGGTGTCGCACAGGGGGGGCGGAAAATTCGTTCAGAATGCACGTATCGAGCATAAAGGTGCGAATGCATGAGGGCAAGGTATCGTAGATGGCGTCATTGAGCCATTCTGTGATGCGGCGATCGCGGGCGCCGATGTTGGAGACGAAGTCGTCGCGATCTTCCGGATCGATGCGTTTTATTTGCAGAAGGGCCAGATGGAGCGCCGCTGGCCATCCGCCCGTGAGATCCATGAGGCGCTCCACGGATGTCTCTTTGAGATCAATCAGATTCTCCCGGAGGAGGAGGCGCAAGTCTCCTCGCGTGAAAGCAAGGTCTAGGGCTGAAATCTCGAAAAGCTGGCTATGGGCTCGAAAAGAAGACAAGGGGAACGGAGGCGTAGATTCGCTCGAAATAATAAGGTGCAATGAAGGGGGAGCCCATCGAATGAGGGCAATAACAGCCTCATGCACCTCGGGATTGGATACGAGATGATAGTCGTTGAGTATGAGGACGTGGTCTCCAGTTATATGGGAGACCTGCTCAAGCGTCCAGGCCAGGTCAAGCGACGAAGCGCCTGGGGGAGGGTCTGATTGATAATCCTGCTTCGACAGCATAGCCAAAAGAGACGAGGCAAGCTTCTGGTAGAACATGGCCACTTCGTTGTCGGACTCGTCGACTTGGAGCCACGAGACGTGCTTGTCGGTATGGTTGGCCCAGCTTGTCAGCAGCGTTCCCTTTCCCCACCCCGACGATGCGACGCAGAGCGTGAGAGGGTATTTCGTTCCTTCGTTTAGCAGGCTTAGCAGTCTGTGACGCGGCACGATGCTTTTTGACTCAAGGGATGTTGGAGGACAACCTCCTATGTTGATAACACTCAAAGTGCTCTCCTCGCGCGACGGTGCAAGCCACCAGCTTGGTTAGTGATGATATCACGAGAACCTAGGGGAGTAGCGCAAATACCTCAAGCGATACCTCATTTGTGCGGTGACCCGACGATCGTCCATTCCTATGATCGAACAGCGAGTTGAATTCGCTCGGCAGCGCATCTGCCGAAGTATCGAGGGCTTTGATCGAAGGGGCGGATATGGCTAAGTCGGAGGAAATACCCGATTTTGGTCTCCTTCACGGTGTGAAGGTGCTTAGCACGGGCACGGTGGCGGCCGAGCCCTATGCCGCCACGCTGATGGCCGAGCACGGGGCCGATGTCGTCCAGGTTGAGAATGCGCGCAGCCCTGAGGGGATGCGGAAAAACGTCGCTTTGGAATGGGCGCAGGATGCACGGTGCAAGCGCACCATTGCTCTTGACATCCCATCGAAAGAGGGGCGGGGTGTCTTCCTTGATCTCATCCAATGGGCAGATATCTGGCTGGAGTCCTCCAAGGGGGGAACCTATAAGAAATGGGGATTCGACGACGAGTTTCTTTTGGAGCTCAACCCTGATCTCGTTATTGTGCATGTCTCGGGCTATGGGGAGATGGGAGAGCCCGACTACGTGCGTCGCCCGAGTTATGACCCGATAGCCCAGGCCTTCAGCGGGTTTATGTACATCAATAGTCCTAGAGGTACGAAGCCCATGGCGGTTTTCCCGGGCATCGGCGATTTCATTACGGCGCTTTTTGCGCTCTGGTCATCGCTGGCGGCTCTCCTGCGCGCCCGCGAGACCGGTGAGGGGGATGTTATCGACTTGTCCCAGTACGAGGCGATCTTGCGCGTTTCGGCTCAGTATCCGGCCGAGTATTTCACCAAGGGCAATCAGCTGGTCAGAAATCCGGATATTGACGGAGATGTGGGCGGTCTCGGGGTCTATGAGTGTAGGGACGGCCGGTATGTGTACGTCGCCCTGAATCCCTCTGCCTTGAAAAGCGACGGGCTTGCGCTTTTGGGATTGACGGGAGATCCCGATTTTGATCGGCAGGACGCAATCGTTGCTGGGACGGCCCGGGATGAGAAGTCGAAAAGAGCGATCGAGGACTACTGTTTGTCCCATACAGCAAGCGAGGTCGATCGTGACTTCAACAAGGTCAATATCGGCTGCTGCAAGATCATGGACTACTCGGAACTGGGAGACAATCCGCACTGCCTGAAGCGGGAAAGCATCGTCGAATGGTTCGATGACGCTTCGGGACAGATGGTGCGGGGAGTGGGCATTGTGCCCCGAGTGGAGCGAAGGCCCGGCCACGTTTGGCGCGGCGCCCCCCGCTTGGGCCAGGACAACGAGGATATCTTGGAGGAGTTGGGCTACTCCTCTGCGGATATAGAAAAGCTATACGCCGAGGGCGTCATTGTGCGCGACTAGCAGGTTGCATGCGAGGCGCCCCCCAGGGCGTCGTTCTACCGCAAAGCTAGTGCCCGTTTTCGGAAGGAGATGCTAAACGCGCAATTGTTCATAGATGTATTGAAAGGAGGAAGCATGATTGAGATTCCCGAAAGTGTGGAGACATGGGAAGAAACCGAGAAGACCATCGGGGAGACCCTGCCTGTGATTTACGGGGCAGACGCGGCGACCCTTGGATGGATTCGCCAATGGAATGAGGTGATCGAAGCTGATTGTCCTCTCTATTATGACGAAGAGTTGGCGCAGCGGCTGGGATACAAGACCATCCCGGCACCTGCCGGCATGGCCATGGCGGTGGGTACGGCCTCATGGTGGGAGCCCGGGGTGGAAGAGGGTCGCGTCGGGCCGCTGTATCCCCTCGCAATGCCCATGCTCGTTCCCACTCCTCGGCACTCGCTTGGCTTTGCGACAGACACCGAAGTAGAGTTTCTGCGTCCCCTCTATCCGGGGGACACTCTTCGCCAAGTCGGGCGGTTGGTGAGCGTGACCCGAAAGCGTCTTAAGGTTGGCGACGGCGCTTTCTTCACTGTGGAAATTGAGTTTATCAACCAGAACGATGAGACTGTCGCCATTCAGCGTGTTACGACCTGGTCGGGCAATCCTGTTGAGGAGGGTGAGTAGTTATGGCGAAGTGGGATGAGCAGCTGACTTTTGAGGAAGTCAAGGTGGGGGATGAGCTTCCCGAACTGGCCCTTCCTCTCACAGTGCAGCGTCTTGTGATGGAGGCCGCAGCGAATCGCGATTTTGTGCCGCTGCATCACGATGATGCTGCAGCTCAGCGAACCGGCGCGCCGGCCATGTTCGCCAACACGTGGTACTACATGGCTCTGAGCGAGAGGCATCTGCGCGAATGGGTTGGGCTTGAAGGAGAGATACTCAAGATTGGGCCGTTCCGCATGGGCAAATTCGCTTGTCCAGGTGTTGACCTGCATTGCGGTGCGCGTGTTGTGGAAAAAAGGGAGGAAAACGGGAAGAACGTTGTCGAGCTCGATATCTGGCAAGACGACGGCACTGACAAGAACATGTGGGGCAAAGCGCTGGTCGCCTTGCCAGCAAAGCAATCGTAATCAGGGGAAAGGCGCGATTCAATTATGTCGAATACAATAAAAGGGTGGCTTTGCGCCGTCGCGGGCATGGTGACCATGGGCGTGTCCCATCTGTGCTACTCGATCATCATCATCTTGATGGCGTCGATGGTTGCCGCAGTGGGTTGCTCTGCTGCCGAAGGTGCCCTCATCTTCAGCATTACGGCCATCGGCTCTCTAGTGGCATCGCTTTTCATTGGGCCTCTGCTCAAGGTGCTCAAGACGAAGTACGTCTATGTCATTGGCGGAATTCTCCAGGGCGCGCTGCTGGTGACCATGGGGTATTCCACCAATCTCATGCTCGTCTACGTCATGGCATTTTTGTTTGGCATCGGCAACAAGTTCTGCGGTGCGATGACTCATCAGATCAACGTTACCAACTGGTTTGCCTCTGGGCGCGGGACCATCTCCTCTATGGGAACTTTGGTATCGGGCCTGATTAACGCGATTATGGCCACAGTTACCGGCGTGCTTAGCTCGATGTTCGGGTATCAGACTTACTCGCTGATCGCCGGATTCGTTCTCGCAGGCATTATTGTGGTGCTGGGTCTGCTGTTCGTGTGCGATGCTCCCGAGAAATATGGCATGCAGCAAATTGTGCTGAAGGAGAAGGAGGGTAAAAAGACCCGGACGATTGGGGCGGATTCGAAGGTGTACGAGACGGCTATGCCCATCTCGAAGCTGCTGCGTCAGCCGCTTCTGTGGGCCGTGCTGGTGTGCCCCTTCCTCATGCAGTTCGCCTGCACCACCTATTACAGCAACCAGTCGCTCGTGCTGGGTTCTATGGGCCTGGACGTTGTGCAGATCTCCTATTGCGTGTCGATAGTGAGTATTTCTCAGATGATTCTGGTGCCGTTGTTCGGCGTGCTGTCCGATGTTATCAGCGCTCGCAAGACGCTCATTATCTATTGCGTTGTGGGCGCGGCCAACATGTTCCTCTTCAGTCTGACGTCGCAGATGGGTCTTATCGGCGGCATGATCATTGCCTTCTTCTATAACGCGGGCATGGTCAACCTGTACTTCGGCGCTGTTGTGGCTACGCCTCTGTTCGGCGTGAACAAGTCCGCCACCATCACCGGTTGGTGCAATGCCTCCGTGTCCGTGGCGGCCATGATCGCTCCGGTGTTTGCGGCGGGGCTGTACGGGGCAACGGGCTCTTTCGTTTTGCCGCTGGCCATTGCTGGCTGCTGCTTCACGGTGGTCGTCATTCTTGCCGCCATCGGTATGAGCAGCAAAGCGCGCAAGCATTTGGAGGCAGCCGATAAGCCCTACAAAGAGGCTGAGGCGATTGCAGGGGCGGTTGCTGCTTAGAAGCATTGCCCTATCCGTTCAATTAAAGGAGAGAAAATGGCAAAAGCAAATGATGTACCTCAGTTCGGCCTGCTCAATGGTCTCAAAGTTCTCAGCTGTGGGCAAGTGACCGCAGAGCCCCACGCGACGTCTCTGATGGCGGAGCACGGAGCGGATGTCATTCATGTCGAGAACTGCAAGTCACCCGAGATGACGCGTGGCTTTGCAATCTCATTCGCTCAGGAGAACCGCAATAAGCGAAATCTCGCTATGAACGTTCCCGAGTCAAAGGATGTATTCGACAAATTGCTTCAGTGGGCCGACGTGTGGATCGAGTCCTCGAAGCCCGGCATGTATGACAAGTGGGGCTACACCGACGAACATGTGCTCGAGCTGAACCCGAAGTTGGTGGTTGTTCACGTTTCCGGTTATGGTCATTTCGGTGATCCGGATTACGTGCCGCGTCCCAGCATGGACGTGATCGGTCAGGCGTTTTCGGGCCTTATGGCGCTGAACGGCGAGAAAGAGCCGTCGGCTCCTCTGGTGAGCAAGCCCGGCATCTGCGATTATCTTACAGGTCTCTATGCGATGTGGGCGGCGCTCATGGGCGTCTACCATGCCCAGAAGACGGGCGAGGGCGATGTGATCGACGTCTCGCAATACGAATCCTGCCTGAGAGTGCAGGGCTATGGGCCCCTTATGTACACAACGACGGGCGAGCAGTTGAAGCGCACGGGCAACAAAGAGGCCACCTATGCCGGCATCGATGTGTTCGAGTGCAAGGACGGCAACTACTGCGTCGTTCAGGTGTCCGGTCGTCCGGCGGCTCAAGCCATTGCCAAGCTGCTCGGGCTTGATGACGAAGAGCATTTCATCGAGGGGCGTCCAACGCTGAACGGCACGCAGCAAGGTGATCGCCTGGATGGGGCAATTAAGGACTTCTGCCTTGAGCGCACGCCCGATGAGGTTGAGGCGCAGCTGAAGGCCATCGGTGTCGCCTGCGCTCCCATTAACAATTACGAGATGCTTATGAGCAATCCTCACGTGATTGCGCGCAACGACTTCGTCGAGTGGTACGACGAGGCGAGCGAGCAGACGCTGAAGGGCGTGGCCGTTCTGCCTCCCGTTAAGAACAATCCCGGTCAGATTTGGCGCGGCGCGCCGAAGTTGGGCCAGGACAACGAGGACATTTTGGAAGAGCTCGGATACACGAGCGAAGAGATTGAGGCGATGTACGCCGAGGGCAAGATTGGAAAGGCGGAGTAGCTACATGGATTTTGCGTTCACTGAAGAGCAGGAGCTTTTGGCCGAGAGCTTGGTGGAGTTCATGGACCGAGAGTATCCCGAGAGCCTTATCAAGGAATGCGATGAGCAGAAGGTATTCCCCGTAGAGGCAAATAAGAAGTTTTACGAGGCGGGATTCGGAGCCATTGGCGTTCCGGAGGAGCTGGGCGGCGTTCCCGCAGATATGGTGACGATGTGCCTGGTCACTTCCATTGTGTACCGCTACTCCTGGGCCGGATGCACCTATAGCCCCCTGTCTATCATGAATGCCGCTGATAAGGCGAGTCCGGAAATTCGTACGGAGATGCTCGAAGGTCTTATGAGCGGCGAGAAGCGTCACTCTTTCGGCAATACAGAGCCGGGTGCCGGTTCGGATGCCGCCGGCATCAAGACGTCCTACAAGAAGGTCGACGGAGGCTATGTCATCAACGGGCATAAGATTTACAACACTTATGCCAGCTGCTCCGATTACAACATCATCACTGCGAAGGATCCCGAGATCGATGATCCTTACAAGGCGGTTACGCTGTTTGCGATCCCCAACCCGACGCCGGGCATGACCATCGTGGATTTGCCGACCATCGGGCAATGGCTTGAGCCCACTTGCGAGACGTTCCTTGAGGATTGCTTCATTCCCGATAAGTATCTGTATGGCAAGGAACATGGCGGCTGGGTTCAGCTTATGAAGCACTTCGAGGCAGAGCGCCTTCTCTGCGCGGCTATGTACCTCGGTCAGGCTGAGACGGCGTTCGCCGATCTTTGCGCCTACGCCAATTCGCGCATCCAGTTCGGTCAGCCCATTGGCAAGTTCCAGCTCATTCAGGAGAAAGTGTGCCGAGACAAGATCATTCTTGAGAGCATGCGCAATATGGTGTTCCGTACTGCTTGGGAGTACGACCAGGGCAAGTCTATCCGCATCGATGCGAATATCAGCAAATTGCTTTGCACCGAAGGCAATTGGCAGATTTGCGACGATGGCATCCAGATCCTTGGCGGTCTGGGTTATTGCACCGACCATCGTATGCAGCGTTTGTGGCGTGATGCTCGTGTCGGTCGCATCGGTGCCGGTTCGAGCGAAATTCTCACGAAGACCATCGCCAAGGACGTGCTTCGCGAGGCTGGCCAATATGGCGGCGGTACGCGCGCGTTGGGCATCTAGGAGGGCACATGCGTATTGTAGTTGCAGTTAAGATTCTGCCGGATAGCAAAGATCTTCGTGCTGGCAATGACGGCGCTCTTGATTTCAGCCATGCTCGCAATGTCGTTTCCGAGTACGATCTGAATGCCATTGAGGCCGCGGCTCAGCTTGCTGCCTCCCAAGAGGGATCGACGGTAAAGGTTCTTTCGGTGGGCCCGGCGTCTATTGACGAGTCGAAGGTAAAGAAGAACATTCTATCTCGTGGCGTTGACGAGCTCTACTTTGCCACGAACGACGCTCTGGGGCATGCGGATGCGCGAGCGACTGCGCAGGCGCTTTCGCTGGCCCTGCAAGACGTTGGTAGCTGGGATGTTGTGATCTGCGGCGATGGATCCGATGATTTCTACGCAAAGCAGGTCGATGCGCAGCTTGCTGCGACCCTTAACGTCCCCTGCGTGAATGGCGCGACTCTTTTGCAGGCAGGAGACGACCGTATCGTGGTCGAGCGCGTGCTCGAGGATGTGGTGGAGACGGTGGAGGTGCCTCTGCCCGCCGTCATCTCGGTGCAGCCATCGGTTGCCGTTCCTCGGACTCCGTCCATGAAGGACATTCTAGCAGCAGGAAAGAAGCCGATGCACGTAGCGCCGTTGGACGTGGCCTCCGAAGAGACGGTCGAGTGGGTTGAGTGCAAAGTGCCTGAGCCGACGCCGCGCAAGAAGCAGATCTGCCATGTCAGCGACGAGGGCGCCATTGCGAGTTTTGCTGCCAGCCTCAAAGCCGCGCTCTAGAAAGGGGAGAAACGTTGAAAGTGTTAGTTTTAGCTGAGCGCCCGGGTGCGGCAGAAGAGCTTTGCGCCGGTGCGAGGGCCATGGGTGCCGATGAGATTGCCCTGGTGGCTTTCGGCGACATGGAGGTGCCGCCCTCATGCGCTGATCTTATCTATCGCGTGACGGTTCCGGAGGGGCTTTCGCTCGATAACGCCACGGCGACGGTCAATGCGATCTTCGATCACGCATGGCCGGATGTGGTGCTGGTGGAGCCTACGCGTCATATGCGCATTCTTGCTGGCGCCCTTGCGTTTCACGGCGGCACCAGCGCTATTGCCGACGTGATGGAGCTTGATGGCGATGCGGCCTCCAGCATGTATTATGGAGGAGCCGCTATCCTGAAGCGAAAGCCCGGCAAGACCGCCATCTATCTGATGCAGCCAGGTGCTTTCGGCGATAGCGTTGCAGCATCGGGCGCCAATCAGGAAGAATCTTTTGCGTGGGTTGATCCGGGTGCCACGGTTAAGGTGCTATCGAGCGAGCCCATCGAGAAAAGCGGGGTCGACTTGCAGAAAGCTGACGTTGTCGTGGCCGCCGGAAGGGGCTTTGGACTTGAGTCCGATCTCGATATGGCCCGAGCGCTCTGCGACAAGCTGGAGGCTGGTTTGGGCTGCACGCGTCCTTTGGCCGAGGATATGAAGTGGCTGCCGCGGGAGACGTACATCGGTGTCTCTGGGCTCATGCTCGCTCCTAAGGTGTATGTTGCAGCAGGGCTTTCGGGCCAGATGCAGCATATGGTCGGTTGCGATCGAGCCGGAACCATCTTTGCTATAAACAAGGATGCCGATGCTGCCGTATTCGATCAGTGCGACTATGGCATTGTTGGTGACATTCAGACGGTTCTTCCTTTGCTGGTGAACGAGCTTTAGAAAGAACGGTAGACGTCGGAATGGGGAAGTGCCCCTGGTTTTGTCGGGGCACTTCTTCGGTTTTGGGCTGTTTCTCTGGTATAGAGGCTCGCAATGTCGAGCAACCGGGTGTTCGCCTGTCAACGAAAAGGGGCAGCCTTGAGGCTGCCCCTGGAGTAAGGGAATCGTGGATTCCTGTCGTTGGCTGCTCAGGTGCGGGCGAGCGTGCCTCCGCTGTGGTTTAGCGCTGGCCGAACAGATCGTCCAGGTTCAGGCCGTTACCGTAGCCATCGCCGTAGCCGTACCCGTTGCCGCCGTCCTGGCCGTAGCCGTCGCCGTAGCCCCAGCCGTAACCGTAGTCGTTACCGTCGCCGTAGCCCCAGTCAAAGTCCTGACCCTGCTCGGGCATCTGCTGCTCCTGCTGGGCCTTCTGCTCGGCAGCCGCTTTCTGGCTGGCGGCGTCGTCGCCCAGGGTGACGGAAATCTCCTGCTCCTGGCCGTTGCGGTTCACCGTCAGCTTCACGGTGTCGCCGGGGTTCTTCCCACGCACGGCTAGCATGAGGTCGGAGGCACCTTCCACCGACTCGCCGTCCAGGGCCGTTATGATGTCGCCCTCCTGGAGGCCGGCCGCCTCGGCGCCGGAGCCCTGGGAGACGGCGGCCACGTAGGCGCCGGACTCGGCCGCGAGGCCGTAGCTGGCAGCCGCCTGGTCGTTCACCGTGGACAGGCTCACGCCGAGCTGGGCGTGGGTGGGGGTCTCGCCGGCGATGATCTGCTGGGCGAGGTTCACCGCGTAGTTCACCGGAATGGCGAACCCGACGCCGGAGTAGTTGCCGGAGTACGAGGTGATCAGCGTGTTGATGCCGATGAGCTTGCCCTCGTCATCCACGAGCGCGCCGCCGGAGTTGCCCGGGTTGATGGCCGCGTCGGTCTGAATCATGTTCGGATAGATAGTGGTCTCGCCGCTGCCGCCGGACTGCATCGACTCGCTCGCATCCATGATCTGCGAGCGGCTCGTGGCGGACACGATGCCCGTGGCCACCGACTGCTCGAGCCCGAAGGGGGCGCCCAGGGTCATGACCCATTCGCCGACGGTCAGGTTGTCCGAATCGCCGATCTCCATGGGGGTAAGGCCGCTGGCGTCCTTGGCCTTCAGCACCGCCACGTCGGAGGAGGGATCGGTGCCCACCAGCTCGGCGTCGTAGGTGTTGCCGGCGATGGTCACCTTGTAGGCGCTGCCGCCGTCGACCACGTGGTTGTTGGTGATGAGGTAGCCATCCTCGGTCATCACGACGCCCGAGCCGGTACCCAAGCCCTGGAGCTGGCCGCCCGCATCGGCGTAGGTCTCCACGTATACCACGGACGGCAGGCACTTGGCGGCCACGGCCTCAGCCAGGGTTGCGTCATCGTTGGTGTTGATGACAGTCTGGGTAGCGGAAGGGGTGCCCGTGGCCTCGGCGGTGGCGGGGTCGATGATGGCGCCCTGCACGCCGAACGCGAGCATGCAGGCGAGCGCGGCGCCGGCGAATCCGGTGAGGAAGGAGCGGCGGCCGAACTTCGGCTTGGCGGCGGCGGTGTTCTCGACGCTGGCGGCCACGGAGCCGTCGATGTCGAACTCGTAGGTCTGGCTCGCGGCGGAGTCGACGGCGTTGTCGCGGAACGAATGCTTGCCGAAGGGGTTCGGGGTGGTGTTCAAGTTGGTCATTGGTGATCTCCTTCTGAAAGGGGGTCGGTCATGTGCTGGAGTGCACACTATCACGCCCCAGCACGTTCCCGAGACCTCGGCAACCCCTAATCACGACCGGCTCACGCAGATACACCAACGGGAGTAGTCCCCGCGGATTATGGGGAAGCCTCGAATGCACAAAACAGGGTACTTCTCGTAGGATTTTGTGCCGGGAGGGCTTGAACCGTTTGGCGTGAACAGGGAAAACTTTTCGCATTTGTCGCCAATAGCTACGAGAAATGGCTCATTTTGCACATTTCGGATCGATGGTGCTTTTAGACGCTCTTCTTCCAGTGTGATGCGCCCGATGCGGGCGGCCGGGTCATGACCGCGCTCGTAGAGCCGCAGGTTCTGGTTGCGCGTGGTGTCGCGCCAAGGCTTTAGACGGCTTGGTGGTGCGCGTCGGCTGGTGCACCAAGCGGCGCGCCCCTCCGCCGGCTTCTAATACTTCTCAACGAGATCGATGAGTTCCTGCTTGGAATGCAGGCAGGTCTTCTCCAAAATGCGGCGGGTGTGGGTGCGGATGGTGGATTCCGAGACGAAGAGCGCTTCGGCGATGACCTTTGCGGAGCGGCCGCGGGCGAGGTAGGGGAGCACCTCGGCCTCGCGACGAGTGAGGCCGTAGTCATCGGCGAGGAGCGCGAAGACGACCTCTTCGCTGTTAATAGCTTCGGCCCCATCGATCTCGGCGGTCGCAGAAGTGCTGATGGACTCCGCAACGGGAGAGGTGCTGGCAGGGTCGGCAGCTGCTTTGTCGGTTGCCTTGACGGCTGTTGGGGCAGCTAAGACCGACGATGGATCTGAGACGCTCGAATGCGGATTCGCGTTGCCGTCGCCGATCGCCTCGCCAATCGCCATTCTCCCTTCTGCCTCCTCGCCCGGAACCGAGCGTTTGGCGTTGTGCCAGAGAAACCATAGCAGGATGACGAGCAGATACACCGCTCCGATGCACACGCCCACTACAGCGTAGCCAGCCACTTCGGGGAGGAGCATGATCAGATACCCGATGCCGATGCCCACGAGCCGTGCGAGAATGGACAGCGCCCTCACCAGGCCCCCTATAACGAAGCCCGATACGGCGTAATCGTAGGCAGCTGTGGCTACCAGGTACCAGATGACCACGTCGAAGACCCCATGTACGGCGCTCATGATTGCATTCAGCACCACGGGGTGAACATTCCAGAAAAACGGCAGCGCCGCGAACAGCACGATGGCGATGGGGATAAGCAGTTGGTAGACAAGCGACAGGTTTACTCGCCGCTGCAAGGCAACCGTGAAGACCAAAAGAAGCACTGCAACGACGAAATTCAGCACGAGGGGCAGTTCATGGGCCGTGCTCGCGGAGTTCACGCTGAGCACGGCGGTCTCCCACATAAAGCCGAACAGGCAGGAGAAAACGAGGGCGGCGATGATGAGCGGCACGAGGGTGGTGAGAGCCGCCAGGTAGCGCTGAGACTCGGTTCGGTGGGGCGCGAGGAGGACCGACGGCTGGCTGCTCTCGGTACGGCAGCGCTTTAGGCAGAGAACCGAGGCTATTGGCAGGGGAGCCATGAGCGCAAGGGGCGGAAAGGGAGTGAGGGCCACGAGGGAGTCGACGGCGAGAAAGATGATGGTGGTGAGCAAGAACGACGCCGGGGCATACAGGGCCGTGCGCGAGGGATGCACGCGTCCGAGCACGTCCGCCCAGCTCCCCCATAGGTAGCCGAAGCCGACGCCGCATAGCGTCGAGCCGATCACGAGCGATGCGGAAAGCGCTGGGCCGGCAAACCATATGCCGGCGCCGCCGATAGCCGCGATGCCGACAAGGATGCATCCGCAGAAGGGCCACGGCGAGAGTTTCGCCAGATTTTCCGGCGCCCGCTCTACAAGGGCCGACACGCCTAAGAGCACGGTCATGTTTGCCAAAAACGATACGACGACGATCAACGTATTGTACTGGGGCGTGTCCGCCGCGCCGGTGAGCAGGATGGAGCTGCGGAAGGTGAGCATGCTGCAGGCCCAGAAAAACGCGAGGCCGAGATAGCACAGGTGCAGAAAGCGGGGAAGCGGCTCGATAGCGGCCGATGGTGCATCGCGGACTGCTGTCACGGCCCTGCTCCTCCTTCTCCATTGCCAGTGTGAACTGGGCGTTTCCCTGTCGCGTCCTCTATTATGACTGACTTGCGTCTCGGTAAATCATCAGAAACTGATGATATGGCGCATAGCCGACGATTCTAGCATGGAGTGCCAACGGAAGGAGGTGCGAAATGCAAGAGACAAGAGGCGGGGCTGCGCGTGCGACCACGCAAACATCGGAGAGAGAGGTCGTGCGCGATGCCGCACGGGCGAACGTCTGCGCCAAGGCAGCCTACCTGAGCACCATTGGAGCTCTGTTCTCGCGATGGGGCGATGACTATGAAGCGGCGTACGAGGCGGCCCGTGCGACAGCGGCCGATTTAGCGATAGCGCCCGCGACGCCGGTGGGCGCCGTGCGCTGCCGACTCGAGAACGAGGTGCTCACCTTGGGCGCTCCCGCGGCGGCGGTGCCCGTCGAATCGCTTTATAAGCCTTGGGCCGATGGACGGGAGCGCCGCAGAGGGGTCTCGGCTGAGTTTGGTGCGGCCCGGCATCTGCTCCTCGGTGACAGCGCCCAGCACATGCGGGCCCTTTATCGCGCTCTCGAACTTGAGGTGCCGATGGAGTTTTGCGCCATGCCCGACCATGTGACGCTCATGACCGAGGTGGTGGCCCTGTGCGTCGATGCGGGAAACCATGAGGCCGCTCTTGCGCTGTTGTCCGAGCATTTCGACTGGCTGGACGCTTACGAGCAAACCTTGCTCGCCCATGCGGCCGCGCTCTCGTCGGCGCCCCCCTCGGCTCGTACCGACGAGCTGGCTCGCGCTCTGGCCCATGGGCGCGAGCTGGCGGTAGCTCTCGCGGCGGCCGTCCGAGACCTATCCGTGTCCCTTCGGTAAAAACCGAGGACTTCCCCAGACAAGGAGAAAGCAGATATGCAAGAGAAGGAGGCTTTAATGCACTGCAATCCCACCAGGCGAACCTTCCTGAAGGGTACCGCCGCCACCGCTGCGCTGGCTGCTGTGGGCACTTGCTCGGTGGCCGCGTGGCGGGCCGAGCAGGCCGAGGCCGCCGCCACGGGCGCGGCCAAGATTCAGGGCGCATCGCTGTGCAACGGCTGCTCCAGCAAGTGCGGCCTGATCGCCACCGCTCTCGACGGGCGGTTGTGGACCGTCGAGGGCATGAAGGAGCACCCCTATTCCAAGGGAACGCTCTGCGGTCGCGGTCACGGCGCGGCTCAGTGGGCCTATTCCGACGGCCGGCTGACTCAGCCTATGAAGCGCGCCGCCGACGGCAGCTTCGCCCCTATCAGCTGGGATGATGCTCTGTCCGAAATTGGTGCGAAGGTGCAGGAGATCATCGCCGAGGCCGGCCCCGAGGCGCTGGCCATCATCCAAGATCCGCGCCCCTCGGGCAAGTACTACAGCAAGCGCTTCATGAACGCGCTCGGCTCACCCAACGTGTATACCCATGCCGCTGCCTGCAATCTGTCGAAAGAGAGCGGTATTCAGGAAGCCACGGGAGCCCAGAACTTCTCGGTGGACTTCCCCAACACCAAAATGGTGGTGTTCATCGGCCGCAGCTATGGCGATGGCATCCGTCCCTCCTCGGTGAAGAGCTTGGCCGGAGCGGCCGAGGGCGGGGCGCGGGTGGTCATCGTGGATCCGCGCCTGAACAACAGCGGCGTCTTTGCTACTGACTGGGTGCCTATCAGGCCCGGCGCTGATATCGCGTTCCTGCTCGGCATCGCGAACGTGCTGGTGACGCGCGACCTGTACGATCACGCGTTCGTTGAGCAGTCCGCCGTGGGCTTCCCGGAGTTCGCTGCTCAAGTGACCGAGTACACGCCGGAATGGGCCGAGGGCATCTGCGATGTGCCGGCCGATACCATCGTGGAAATCGCCGAGTCGCTGGCCGCCGCCGCACCGGCCTGCGCTATCGAGCCTTCCTGGCGGGCAGCGTTCGGCTGCGCCTATCAAAACTCCTTCGAGACGGCTCGCGCGGTGTGCGCCGTGAATGCGCTTCTTGGCTGCTGGGGGCAGAAGGGCGGAGCGCTCATCACCTCTTCGCCCAAGGCGGGCGACGTGGATCCGGTGAAGTTCCCCGAGGTGCCCAAGCCGGCCGCCAAGCGTTTGGGCGACGCCGAGTACCCGCTGGCGCTCTCGGGCACCGGCACCAACCTGGCCGTGCTGAACGGCTGCGCCGATGGCGCCATCCAGGGCGTGTTCTTCTACAACTCCAACGCTGTGCAGGGGTACGCCCAGCCGGCGAAGTGGCGCGAGGCGCTTTCCCAGGCGAAGCTCGTGGTGACTATCGACGTGCAAATGAGCGAGACTGCTTTGGCGTCGGACTACGTGCTGCCCGAGTGCACGGTGCTGGAGCGCCTGGAGCTGCCCGAGTTCATCGGCGGCAAGAAGCACTATGTGGCACTGCGCACCCCGGTGATCGACCGCGTGCATCCCGAGACGAAGTCCTGCGACGAGATTTTCACCGGTTTGGCCGAGGCCTGCGGCGTGGGACAGTACTTCCCCTTCACGGTGGAAGAGCTGGCCGACGCGCAGCTGGCCAGCGTGGGCACCTCGCTCGATGCGGTGCGTGAGGCGGGTATCGTGGAATTGGCTGACCCCGGCTTCGCATTCGGCACGCCGACGTTCAAGACTCCGACGGGGAAGTTCCAGTTCGCCTCGGCGAAGGTGGCGGAAGCGGGCTTGAACCCGGTTATCGGCTACGTGCCGCGTCTGGTGGAGCCGGCCGAGGGCGAGTTCTTCCTCATCGGCGGCAAGCAGGGTATCCACTCCCACTCCATGACGCTGAATCTGGAGGCGCTGAACGCCATCTCCCGGGAATATCAGCTTGAGCGACTCTGGATGGCTGCCTCCGATGCCGCGGATCTGGGCATTGTCGACGGCGATACGGTGGAGCTTTCCTCCAGCGAGTGCTCAGGCCAGGTAGCTGTGAAGGTGACCGAGCGCTTGAAGCCCGGTGTGCTGTTTCTGCCCACCCATTACGGCGGTACATCGCCCTATCTCACTCGGGCCCAGGGCTTTGGCCTCAACATGATGGATTTCGTTCCGCTGCATTTGGAACCCGGCGTAGGCTCCACCATGAGCCAGGAGGTAGCGGTGAAGGTTAGGAAGGTGGAAGGCTGATGGCCCGTTACGGAATGCTCATCAACACGAAGAAGTGCGTTGGCTGCTACGCCTGCCGCGTGGCCTGTCAGATGGTGAACGGGCTCGAGTCCGATGAGGCGTTCATCAAATTCGACGAGATGGAGCAGGGGGTCTACCCCAACGTGTATGCGGAAGTGGTGCCAGTGCAGTGCATGCACTGCGAGGACGCTCCCTGCGAGGCGGTGTGTCCCACCCATGCCACCTATACGACCGACTCGGGCGTGGTGCTGGTAGACGAGGAACGATGCATCGGCTGCAAGTACTGCATGGCCGCCTGCCCCTACGGCGCCCGCATCCAGATTAAGAAGACCGGCGTTATCGAGAAATGCCGCTTCTGCTGGTACGAGGGTGAGCCGGGCAACCCGCCGCGTTGCGTGGGCACCTGCATCTCCGGCGCTCGCCTGTTTGGCGACCTGGACGATCCGCAGAGCGAGATCTGTCAGGAAATCGCTCGCACCAATGCCCAGCCGCTGGCGGGCGACCTGACCACCGCGAAAATCTACTACGTGAGGTGATGATCAATGGTTTGGGGATCTATGATCGCTTGGTACCTGTTTTTGGCGGGCGCATCGGCCGGCGCCTTCCTCACTTCAGCCTTTGTGGAGGCGAAGTATCCCGACAGCGTGAAGATGCGCGTCGCGGGTCGCATTATCTCGCCCATCTTTCTGGGCATCGGTCTGCTCATGCTCATGTTGGACGCCGAGGCCGGGCTGCACAACCCGCTGCGGTTCTTCTATCTTATTATGAACCCGGGCTCGGTGATGACGCTGGGCGTGTACTTCATCTGCGTGTTCATGCCGGTGTCCATTGCCGCGGCGCTGCTTGAGGTGCTGCGTCGCCCGGTGCCGAAGTGGCTCACCTGGACAGGTATCGTATCCGCGTTCTGCGTGGCGGCCTACACCGGCTTTCTGCTGGGGGTCGTGAGCGCCTATCCGCTATGGAACAACGCCATTTTGCCGGTGCTGTTCGTGGTGTCGGCTCTGTCGGCGGGTCTGGCGGCTACGAGCTTGGTGGGCCTTATCACCGATCGTGAGCGCTTCGAGCAGATGTGGCTCATCAAGAAGAGCCACGTGATTCTGTCGGCTATCGAGATGGTGGTGCTTGCAACCATGCTCATCATCGTGAGCTCGGGCAGTCCCGAGGGCGCCGCATCGGTTGCCTCGCTCGTGTCGGGCCAGTACGCGCCAATGTTCTGGGGCGGTCTGGTGCTGCTTGGCCTGGTGGCGCCGTTTGCCATCGAGGGCTACCCGGTGTTTGTCACGCGAAAGGTGGAGACCTCCACCACCTCTATGGTGGTGAGCGTCATCGGCGAGGGCGGTGTCCTTGTGGGTGGTTTCATGCTGCGTCTGCTGGTCATTCTGGCGGCTCTACCGGTGCTGTACCTGTAGCGAGATGGCGGCGCTGCCGGTGCTGTGCTCGTAGCGCGATGGCGGCGCTCGCCGGGTGACCGGGCGCCCCGGGGCTTTCTCCCATAGGCGACGCGTCGCCTGCGGCAAGGCCGTGGTCCTTCCGGGATCGCGGCCTTGCTCTTGCTGTGGCTTGGATCCTTTGCCGGGGCAAGGCGCTGCGGTCGCGCTGGGGGCTACTCCTCTTCCAGTGTGATGCGGTCGATGCGGGCGGCCAGGTCGTGGCCGCGCTCGTAGAACTGGAGGCTCTGGTTGTGGGCGAAGTAGCGGTCGCAGCCGTGGTCGTTGATGAAGGCCATGCCGGCGCGGCTCACGGACAAGTCGGTCACCAGCATGAGCATCTCCTGGCCCTCGCCGAAGGCCTCTTCCACGAACTTGAATACGTTGTCCAAGGCGCCTGCCGCCGTATCGATGGCCGCATCCAGCTCGTCGAGTCGCTCGTTGAAGCGCTCGCGCAGCAGGTTGAATGTGGCGCCTTCGGGCGTATCGGCCCCCGTGCGCAGCACCTCGTCCAGAAGGCCGATGGTTCGCTCGAAGGAGCGGTAGCGCTCGTCGGAAAGCAGGCTCGCGGCCCGTTCGGTGTCGCGGGTGCGTGCCAGCTCGGTGGTCGTGGCGCGGATGAGCGCGCTCGCATCGGCGTCTTCGGCCACGCCTTCGGCGGCCAGGCGTTCCTTCAAATCGGCCAACACGCTATGAGCGAACGCGGCTGCTTTCTCTTCCATAACGGCCTCGCGCAAGCAGCTCACCGTGGCGTCCACGATAAGCCCCATGACGGCCACGCGCTCGTCGAAGGGCGCCGCCGCGGCCCGCTCGGCCAGGCCGGCATCGGCGCTGCCGTCCAAGATACGATCGATCTGGTAGTCGCTGCGATACTTCGTGAACAGGTCGTAATACATGGCGAACCGCTTTGCAATCTCGCCGTTCTGCACGTACTGCTCCACGAGCAGCTCATCAACGGTGAGCCCCTGGGCCTCGTAGAGCTTGATCATCGCCGACAGGTCATCCCAGCCGCGGGCCGTGACGAACGACGCGCCGTCGGGCGTGGCCTCCACGGCGTAGAAGTGGGAGCGCTCGATGTCCAGGTAGGTGATGACCGCCGGATGCACTTCGGTGGACACGGCGAACTCGCGCCAGACGCCGAAGTCGGGTTCCACCTCGATGCGCTTCAGGCGGTCCCAGGTGGCGATATCGAAGTCGTGGGCTGTGCGGTTGTACTCGGGCGGGTTGCCGGCCGTCACGACGATCCAGCCGTCGGGCACCGCATGGCGGCCGAAGATCTTGTATTGCAGAAACTGCAGCATGGCCGGCGTGAGCGTCTCCGATACGCAGTTGATCTCGTCGAGGAACAAAATGCCCTCGCGACGCCCCGTGGCCTCCATCGCCTCATAGACCGAGGCGATGATCTCGCTCATGGTGTATTCGGACACCTGGTATTCCACGCCGTCATAGGTTTTCGTCGCGATGAACGGCAGGCCCAGCGCGCTTTGGCGGGTATGGTGGGTCATGGAGTAGGACACGAATCCCACTTCCAGTTCTTGTGCGATCTGCTCCATGATGGCCGTCTTGCCGATGCCCGGCGCGCCCAGCAGGAACACCGGACGCTGGCGCTCGGGCGGCAGAAGATAGTTGCCGAACTCGTCTTTAGTGAAATAGGCGACCATGGCGTTTTTGATCTGCTGTTTTGCTTCGCGGATATTCATAGCGGCTCCTCTTCTAGCACGAAGGTTTCATCTAGGATTACTTTCATGGCCCAGGGCGGCACGGGGGCCGAGGCGGCGGCATCGTCGGAATCGAGGAACACGAAGGCGGTCTCGTAGGCGGGGCGGCGCGCAGGGTAGGTGCCCTGGCCGTCGGTGAAATAAATGAGGCCGCCCAAATCGTTCAGCGCGCCGGTGGCGAGCGCTTCGTCCACGTAGGTGAACACGGGGCGGAAGTCGGTGCCGCCGAGCCCCTTGATGGTGGGGTTTTCCAGATAGTCTTCCAAATCGCTCAGGCAGGTGATGCGTGCGACGTCGGTAATGGCGGCGTCGCACTGCACAATGAGGACGTTCATGTGCGAGAAGAAGCTCGTCTCGTCAGCCAGGATGGAATAGGTGCGCTCGATGAACTTGCGCACCAGGCCGTCTTTGGTGGAGGCCGAGGTGTCGATGGCGATGACGAAGTCGCGGATGCGTTTCTCCTCGGCGAACTCCACTGGTTCCACGAGTGGCAGGTTGCCGTACAGCTCGAGCCCGTAGGTGTAGAACACGTAGTCGAACTCGTCGTCGTTCACGCGGATCTGCTCGCCCATGCGGGCGAACTTGCGCAGGAAGGCCCGGTAATCGTGCTTTTCGCGGGTCACTTTGCGCAGGTTCATGGCGAGATTCGATCCCTCGATGCCCCACAGCTTCGCGTAGGCGTCCAGCTGGATGCCCATCTCCAGCGCCGCGTTTTCCCACTGCTCGCGGGAGCGGTCGAGCTGCACGGTGTCGGCGAAGCGCTCGCCGATGGCGCGGGCGGCGTTCTCGGGCGCGTCCTTCTGGGTGATGTCGGCGGCGTCCATGGCGCGGTGCGCTTTGTGGGAGTAGGGGGCGTCGGCGGCCTCGTCGGGGATGTCCATGTCGGTGCCGGAAGTGTCGGCCTTGGCGGCGGGGGCGCTTGTTCGGCCCTCGCCTTCGGATGCTTCGCCCGTCTTGCCCGACGCTTCTTCTCCTTCGGCAATGACGACGGCATGCCAGGGGCGATGGTCGTCCACGTGGAACCGAGCGCCGAGGCGGGCGAGCTCGTCGTCAGTTGCGCCGGCGGCGCGTCGATCGCGCAGGGTAGCGTAGACGCGCTCGGCAGTCATGAGGCCGGCCTCTTCGGCCATGCGCTCCAGCTCGGGACGCGAGGCTGCCGCTTGGGCCGTGCGCGTGGCGGGAAGATCGAGCTGATCGATCACCGATTCCACCACCATGTCGCAGGCGATGTCCCACAGATCGGGATCGATGCCCTCGCCAGGGTAGAGGTGCAGAAACACACAGTGGAGCACCGTGTGCAGGTAGGCGCGAGAAGCTTCGGTCGGATCGGCGGCGTAGGTGCGCGCCCAGGTGACGGGGTCGAACCGCAAATGCGCGCCATCGGTGGCGAGCGTAGCGCCGGGGATGGGCAGGGGCGTGAGTCGGGCGAACGCCGCGCTCATGAAGCGCAGGCTCACGAGGAGCTCGTTGCGCACCAGGCCGAGCGCGTCGAGGGCCAGCGCCTCTATCTCGCTTTCGTGCACGGCCCCTCCTTTCGCGACTCGAGCTACAAACATTTCGACATTTTTGGTCACAAAGTCGAGTTCTGGGTTTTTCTCCTGCCGGAAAGACTCACTCACTTATTGATATTCGATATATTTGGATAAGATCCAATACTGTTGTGGGTTTCGCTGTCCGTAATTCCCCCTCAAGGAAACCCAGAAGTCGATTTTGTGACCAAAAATGGCGATTCTTTTGTCATTGTGCCTCTTTGCGCTGTAGTGTAGCATGGGGATTACGCGGGGTAAACAGCCCTTGGGCATCGAAATTGGGAAGGTGCACAAAACTATGGACGCCACTGCTCTGGTCTTTCGCGACGCAACTTCTTCTCTTGACGATCTCATTGCGCGGGTGCAAGAAAATCCGCTTTATTTAACTCTGGCCGACGTGACGATTGAGGAGCCGGGGCATCCCATCGAGGGGGAGAACTGGCGGCCCCAGCTGGCTCCCTACAAGCCCTGGGTGCACGATGCGGCCCTCGATGAAACCGAGGAGCTTGATGGCACCGATGGCGACCTGCTCATCGTAGGTGCGCTCGGCATGGGTATAACTGATGAGGAGCGCATGGGCATTATCGGCAGTGCTGTGCGCGGGGAAGAGGGGGAGAGGCCAACAGCAAGCGCAGTCGGACAGGCCATCGGAGAGGCGGCTGCTGGCACTGGCGCAGCAGCGGCGGCAGCGCCAGCGCGCAAGCTGTCGCCCCACGAGCTGTGGACCTTGGGGCAAACGCCGCGCTGGCAGCCGAAAGAGGAAGCGAAGGATCCGTCTTGCGAAAATGCGCGCGAAACCCAAGAGCGTGAAACATCGCAAAACCGTGAAACACTTCTAACAGCTCGTGAAACATTGCTATCCGACCGTGAAACATCGCAAAGTGAAGAGACGTACTTTGCCACCAACGTTCCCGTAACGGTGCGACGCGATGGCGAGGGCTACGCGGTTTCCGCCGTGCACCTGGGAAAGCTCGCCGAGCACGGTCTTCGGGCCGACGGCTTGATCGTTGTGGTGCCGTCGTTTATCGACGATGTGCCCGTGGTGCGCATCGCCTCAGAGGCTTTTTCTCGACGCTTTACGAGTGGCGCCCAGGTTCGCTTGCTAGTGGTGCCTGACACCGTGGAAGTGGTGGGCTCCCAGGCGTTCAATGCCGTAAGTGCCGAAGTGGTGTACCTGGGCGCGGGCGTGCGCACGTACGATCCGTCCCCGCTGGACATGGCTCTGCCCAACCCTCGGCTCGAGGCGCGTCGCTACCTGGTGAGCCCTGTCAACAAACGCTATGCGATAAAGGAGGATTGTCTGCTCGAGCGTCTGGGCGGTGGGCACAGCGAGAGGTTGGGCGCTGGCGATGCGCGCCTTTTCTCGAGCGAGACGATGGCCCCCTTCCGCCTCATCTTCGCCTCGGCACCTTATGCCGAGCATTTTGTGGTCCCTGATGGCGTGCGCGTCATGAGCGCCGCCGCCTTCGCGAAAGGATGCCCGCCGCCGCGCGTCATCGATGTGCCCGACTCGCTGGAGCGCGTGGACGGCTCGATGAACCCCGAGACGCTTTGGCGGGCCAGCGATCCAGCGGCGCTTGCGCGCATTGTCGCGCGCTGCGGAGGTCGTGTCACTGATTTTCAGGCCGTGGAAAAAAACCAGTGCTGGTACGGGTTTGCAGAAGGAAACGACCCCGCAGAAAAGGATGGCTTCGCGCGGGAGGATGCTGTTGCGAAGGAGCCCAGCGTCGCTGCGGAAAACGGTTCGCGTGAGGCTCATCTGGTGGCGGGTCCTCCGGCCCCCGATTCCCCCTCGCGCCAGTTCTCGTCGGCGGCCCATGCCCGCATGAGAGGCGCGACGGCGGTGTCGGCTCGCGAGGCCGCGGCGAACGCGGCAAGTGCCATGGCGGCGCCGGTTTCTGCCACCGATCGCCTGGCTTTGCCGCGCGAGGTGGAAGGCGCACCGCTGACGCTCATCGCCGAGCGCGCGCTCATCACGGCGCCAGCGACGTTGGTCGTCCCCGATACGGTGCGCGAGGTGCGCGATGGCAACGCCTGCAAGGGCACGCGCAAGCTCATGCTTCCCGAAGGCTTACGCACCATCGGCGCTCACTGCTTTTGCTCGCGCACGCTGGTCGGCCCCGTGCTCATCCCCGCGAGCGTCACCAGCATCGGCGAGGGCAGCTTCGAATACGCCATCGTGCGCCTGGCTGCGGCCAATGCGGTGGTGCATATCACGTCCGACCAGCTCATAAGTTGCTTTTTGGAAGACGTCGAGGATGGCATCCCCTTCGACTTCGCCCGCTACGATGACCAATTGCTGGTGGGGCGCGGCTTGCCTGATCATCTGGGAGCCCTGCTCCACCGCGTGGCGGCGCCTTTCCGCTTGGCGCCCGAGATGCGCGATCGCATTGTGGAAGCGCTGCGTGAGCGTGCGGCGGAGGCCGTGCAGTATGTGGCGCGTGAGGGGGACATTGCCATGGTGCGCGCTCTGGCCGATGCCGGGTTCTTGAACGATGTCGAGCTGTTCGATCGCCAGATCGAGCGCCTGCGCGCCAGCAACCGCACCGACTGTGTGCTGTTCCTCATGAACTGGCAGCACGACCGCGCCGAGGCCACGCGTGCCACCGCCCCCAAGCGCGCCCGCGACCGCTTCGCGCTATAGGTGCTGTGAGGGAGGCGAATCTATGGATCGCAAACTGTTGCAATATTTGGTGGAATACCTCGTCGAAGAGGGCAAGGCGCATGGGTGCGCTCTGCCGCCCGCGGCGGCCGATGCGGCTCAGGGCGGCCTGGCAAGCGCTTCGGCCGAGGCGCTGTGGCTTGCGTTCCGATCACTTGTAAACGTGCGGCCTCCGTGGCCCGCGCCCGGCGAGTTCCTCGCGGCCCAGGACGAACTGCTGCAGGGGCTCATCGCCGAGGCGGGTGTGGCGACCTTGGCCGACACGACCCCGTCGCCAACCGACCCGCGCCTACGCTTGTGGCGCGGCGACATCACCACTTTGGCCGCAGACGCCATCGTGAACGCCGCCAACTCCGGCATGACCGGCTGCTGGGCGCCGCTACACTACTGCATCGACAACGCCATCCACACTTTCGCCGGTGTGCAATTGCGTGCGGCTTGTGCGAACCTCATGGCAGCGCAGGGGCACCCGGAGCCAACGGCCCAGGCCAAGGTGACCGACGGCTACAACCTGCCCGCGCGCTGCGTTATCCACACGGTGGGGCCCATCGCCAACGGACGTCCCACCGATACGCACCGCCGTCAGCTGGCCGAGTGCTATCGCGCGTGCCTGGACGCGACGGCCAAGGCGGGGCTTTCCAGCATCGCTTTCTGCTGCATCTCCACGGGCGTGTTCGGCTTCCCCCAGGCAGAGGCGGCCTCCATCGCCGTCGCCACGGTGCGCCGCTGGCTCGACGAGCATCCCAATGTGCCCATGACCGTGGTGTTCAACGTCTTCTCCGGAACCGACGAGTCGCTGTACCGCCCATTGCTCGGACTGTAGGTGGCATCGTAACGCTATACTGTCTTCACTCGAATCCGATGAAGAAGGGAGCGGCGATGTTGGAAGTGCGCGTGGCGCGGCCCGATGAGTTCGATGCGGTGCTCGCGTTCTACACGAAGATGATCGACGAGATGCAGGGCACCGATTTTGACGTGCAGTGGCAGCATGGCGTGCATCCCTCGCCGACGTTCTTGCGCGAGTCGCTGGAGGCGGGCCAGGTGATCGTGGGGCTGCTGCCTGCGGAAGGGGTTGAAGTGGTTTCCGAGGGCAGCGAGTCCGAGCCCGTCATTGCCTCGGCCATGGTGGTTAATCATGAAGGCGCCCCCGGTTACAACGCCGTTCCCTGGGCCGTGGATGCTGCGCCCGAACAGGTAGGCGTCCTGCATGTGGTGGCCACGTTGCCGGCCTTCCACGGCCGGGGCTTCGGTCGCCAGCTCGTGAATGGTGCCGCTGACATCGCCCGAGCCCAGGGCCTGGTGGCTCTACGCCTCGACACCTTCCCCCACAACGTACGCGGCCGCGGCCTCTACGAGTCGTGCGGTTTCGAGGACAAGGGCGAGTGGACCGTGCACTACCCGGCCCTCGGCGACATCCAGGTGGCTATGTACGAGTTGGCGCTGTAGCGTTCGCAAACGCATTCTCGCGCAAGTCTTCAACGGCGCCGTGACAGTTCGGCGCAGGCGGGGTTGTTGCGCGGCGCTTGCGGCGGCCGTCTTTCTAAAATAGGGAGAATCCCCTGATTGGAAAGAGGCGACCTATGGTGGTGAGCGCAGCAGATACGACTTCGAAGGCGAAAGCGGTCTCGACCGCTGCAGCTGCGTCGCCCGCAATAGCTCCTACCTCATCGGCGCCCGCAAAACCCGCAGGCGCTTCCACGCCACATACCGATTACGCCCTGCACGGCCGGGCGCTGGCGCTCGTGTTCTTCGGGCTTCTGCTCGCCATGTTCATCAGCTCGCTCTCCGAGACCATCGCCTCCACGGCGCTGCCCACCATCGTGGGCGACTTGAACGGCGTGGAGATCATGCAGTGGGTCTCCACTGCCTACATCCTGTCGTCGACGTTGGTCATGCCCATCTACGGCAAGCTGGGCGACCTTATCGGCCGCAAGCGGCTGCTCATGGCGGCGCTCACGCTGTACGCCGCGGGCAAGGTGGTGTGCGGCCTGGCCATGAACATGGAGATGCTCATCAGCGGCCGCCTCGTCTCCGGCCTCGGGGGCGGCGGCCTCATCATCTTGTCCCAGGCGACGCTCTCCGACGTGGTGCCGCCGCGCAAACTCGGCACCTACATGGGCGTCATCGGCGCCGTGTTCGCCGTGTCGAATGTGCTGGGCCCGCTTATGGGCGGCTGGTTCGTCCAGGTGACGGGCTGGCGCTGGATCTTCTGGTTCACGGTGCCCGTGGCCCTGCTTGCCGTGGTGGTACTCGGACTCACGTTGCCCCGCGACGCCCGTGCCCTCGGAAAGCACCCCCTCGATTGGCCCGGCATGATGGCCATGACCGTGGCCGTGACCTCGCTCGTGCTGGCCATGGCCTGGGGCGGCACGCTTATTCCCTGGGGCAGTCTGCCGTTTATGGGCCTTGTCGCTCTGGCTGTGGCTGCCGCTGTGGTCTTCGTGCTGTTGGAGCGCCGCGCCGTCGAGCCCATCATCCCCATGGGGCTCTTCCGCAACCGCAACTTCGTGCTGTGCTCGGTGACGGGGCTTCTCCTGAACATCAGCTTCATGGGAGCGCTCAACTACCTGCCCACCTACTTCCAAATCGTGGACGATCTGTCGCCGGAGGTGGCCGGTCTCGTGTGCACGGCCACCAGCGTGGGCGTCCTCATCACCTCCACGGCCACCGGCTGGGTGGCGTCGAAGACGGGGCGCTACAAGGGGATGCTCGTGGCCATGTGCGTCGTGAGCACGGTGGGCCTATTCTTGCTGTCGCGCATGCGGGTGCACGAGGCGCTGTGGGTGCCAGTGCTGTATCTGTTCGTACTCGGCTTCGGCATGGGGCTCGGCATGCAGCTGCTCGTGCTCGTGGTGCAAAACGAGTTCCCCCACGCCATGGTGGGCACCGCCACGGCGGCGAACAACTTCTTCCGGCAGATCGGCGCTTCGGTGGGCACGGCGCTCGTGGGCGCGCTGTTCACCATGCGCCTTACGGCCGACGTGGCCGGCAAGCTCACCCATGTGGACAACCTGTCGCTCGCCACACTGACGCCGCAAATCGTGGATGCGCTGCCCAGGTCAGCCCAGTCGGTCATTGCTGTCGGTTACTCCGACGCGCTGCTGCCGCTGTTTCTCTGGTTCGTGCCGCTCATGCTTGCGTGCCTCGTGATGATGCTCCTTCTGAAGCGGCACCCCCTCGCCACCACCATCAACCACGGCGGCGCGGGAAAGTAGGACGCTTGTGGCCAAAAACGGCTCGCGAACTGCATGCGAAAGTGTCTCTAGAGCATTTTTTGGTCAAAAAATCTGCGCTGGCTGCGTCAGCGGCTTGCGGTTTCGAAAGTGCGGTTTCTCTTGATCATAGTTTTACCTGGTCAGAACATTATTGAAAAGGACGCGCGAATGCGTAGATAGTGAAAGTCGGGGAAAGAGGGCTGAAAACCGCAGTTAGCGCGTCTTTTTTGGCCATCTGGCGAATGCGGCTGAAAGGCGCTGGGGTGCAATCGGCTTGGGCACAGAAAGAAGCCCCGAAATGGCACTTTTAAATCAGAAATATCATTTCGGGGTCAAAGGTGCGCGAGCGAGAATGTTTGCCTGCAGGTTCGCTCGCTAGCTTACCCGCAGGCCTCGGGATCGAGGCGGTAGCCGATGCCCCAGACGGTTTCGATGATGCGGGGCTCGGTGGGGTCGTCTTCGATCTTGGCGCGCAGCTTCTTGATGAACACGGTGATGGAACTGGTCTCGCCGACGAATTCCGGTCCCCAGGCTGCCTCCACCAGCTGTTCGCGGGAAAGCACCGTGCCGGGGCTTGCAGCCAGCGTCGCCAGGATCTTGAACTCCTTCGGGGTCAGCGACACGTGTTCGCCGGCCAAGGTGGCGCGGTGCTGGGCCATATCTAAGGAAAGACATCCCACGGTGATGGTGCCGGAGGAAGGCACAGCGCTGCTCGGGCGCATGGCGGCGCGGCGCAGATGCGCCTCGATGTGCATCATCAGCTCGCGGGGGTCGAAGGGCTTCACCATGTAGTCGTCGCCACCGGCCGCGAATCCGACGCCCTTGTCCACGATGTCGCCTTTGGCCGACAGGAAGATGACCGGCACGGTGACGCCTCGGGTCCGCAGCTCGCGGCAGGCGGTGAATCCATCCATCTTCGGCATCATGACGTCCATGATGATGAGGTCGGGCGCATCGCGAGCGACGGCGTCCAGCGCATCGGCGCCGTTGTCGGCGTAAGCGAATTGCCACTCGGCGCCTTCCACCATGTCGCGCACCACCCGGGCAATGCGCGGTTCATCGTCCACGAGCAGAATCTTCGCCATCGTCGTCCTCCTTCGCGGTTGTCAGCGGCTCGGCCTTCGGCGCTGCGGGCCGCCCTGCGGTTTTACGATTCCTCGTCCTCTTCCTCAATGACGGGCGCATAGGGAATGCGCACGGTGAACGTGCTGCCCTCCTTCACCCGGCTTTCCACGGCCACGGTGCCGCCATGCAGCTCGGTGAGGTCGCGCACTACGGCAAGCCCTAGCCCCGTGCCCCGGTAGCGGCGGTTGGCCGACTGCCCGGCCTGCTTGTACAGCTCGAAGATCTGGTCCAGCTCCTCGGGTGCGATGCCCATGCCGTCGTCGGCAACGCGCATGACGATCCAGCCGGCAGGGGCCGCGTCTTCGTCATCCGGGACGTGCGTGCCGGGATGGTTGCCGTGGCCGTGGTTCGCCTCTTCGCCGCTTTCGAACCCAATCGTCAGGCGCACGAACCCGCCTCGATGGGTGTACTTGATAGCATTGTTCACCAGGTTCTCCAAAATGCGGCGCAGCTTCTCCCAATCGGCCATGCTCAAGGGCACGTCCGGCGCCACCGAGCAGGAGAGTCTCACATCCTTGCCTTCCGCGATAGGGACCAGCGCCTTGCGCACGAACTGGGCCAAATCGACGAAATCCACGGGTTCGGGCAAAAGCTCGTCCTTTTTAGCAGCGTGCTTGGAAATGACGAGGATGTTGTTCACCATGTTCAGCAAAAGGGTGGCATTCGATTCGATTTCGCCCACGGCCTCGCGGGTCTTGGGCGCTAGGCTGTCGTCCGCGTTCAGGATGCGCGCGTAGGCCAAAATGCTGGTGAGCGGCGTGCGCAGCTCGTGGCTGACGATGGCGAAGAACTCGTTCTTGTAGGCCACCTCATCACCCAGCCGATCGAGTGCTACCTTCAGCTCGCGCTTCTGGTAGTTCAGCATGTCGTTGAGCACCATGAGGTCGTCGGTCTTGGAACGCACCTGGCCCTCCAGATCGGCATAAAGCGCCTCAAGGTCGCGGGCCATGCGGTCGAACTCGCCGGTGAGCTCCGCCAGCTCGTCGCGGGGCCGCTCGCCGGGGTCGGGCACCGTGAGGGTGTAGTTGAAGTCGCCCTTGCCCACGGCGCCCGCCGCGCTTCGCAGCTCGTCGATGGGCCGCAGCACCAGCCGGCTTGTCACGAAGTACAGCCCGATGAAGGCCGCTACCATCATGAACAACACCATGATCGCCTGCTGCATCATGCTGTCCTGGATGCCGGCGGCGTAAATGTCCATGGGCTCGGTGATGGACATGGCGCCGCCCACCTGTCCCACCTGCATGCCTTCCTTGGGGTAGCCGTACTGATCCAGCTCGCCGACGGGGTCGCCGTGACATTCCAGGCACGATTCGGTCACGTACAAAGGCTCGGTATAGCGAAACACCCGCGTGCCGTCGCCGGCGTCTACCACGCGCCAGAACGCCTTGCGTTCCGGGTCGGCGTTGAAGGCGGCCAGAGCCTCCTGCTCGAACTCGTCCGGCGCGTTGGCGGCCTGACGAGGGGTGTCGTTGGTGAAGCGGATGGAGTAGTCGGTCTCCGTGGTAAACAGCATGGAGATAGACTTCGCCGCCACCACGCACACGAGGTGCTTCGTACGGAAGGTGCCGTCCTCGGCACGGTTGATGACGTCCTGATTCATATCGACGAAATCCCATGCTGCGCGCATCTCGGAGGCAAGTACCTCGGCCTTCTCGCGAGCCTCGTTCTCGGCTTGGGCGTTCTGCAGCGACAGGTTCCACAGGATGTCGACGGCCATGAGCGCAACCATAATGACGCCGATGGAAACGGCGATCTTGAAACGTATGCCATAGCGGAACGGGCGCCCCGGGTGATCGGTCGACATGGTGTCCCCTCCTCGTCAATCTTCATATTATGCCCGATGGAGCTGCATGCAGGAGACTTCGGTGGGGAAGGTAATTCTTTTTTAATACTTGCCCCGAAGTCTTAATGAAAAGTTCCGCTGGCCGCCATTGAAGTGACGTTGAGTCAACGGCAGAATAATAGCAAGCGAGTGCGAGGGTTTCGGCCGAGGAGGGCCGCCCGATGCGACAGCAAGGCGGTAGGAGATCCGCCGAGAGCGGGGGTTCAAACGTCTTTTCGCCGCAGCTCGCGAGAAAATCCTATCTGAGGGAGGAGAGTTCTATGACGAAGAACAGCGAACGCGCCATTGACGCCAAGCTCACCCGTCGCGCCTTCGTGGGCGCTGCCGCGGCTACGGCTGCTGTGGGCCTGGCCGGATGCGCCCCGGCGGCCACCGACGAGGCGCCCGCCAAGGACGAGGACCTGCCCGTCACAGGGGAGGATCCCTATGCGAATGCGGAGATCTTCTACTCTACGTGCCCGCCGGAGTGTCAGCACCATAACCTCAAGGGCTATGTGGTGGATGGCAAGCTGGTGAAAGTGGAGTCCTCCGAGCTGAACGACTGCGCCGCCTGCGCTCGGGGCATCGCCCGCGGCCTTATGTGCAACGACCCCAACCGACTGACGGTGCCGCTTTTGCGTGACGGCGACAAGGGTTCGGGCAAGTTCAAGGAGATTACCTGGGACGAGGCCTTCGACCTTATTCAGCAGAAGTTCGACGAGGCCATCGCGACCGATGGCAACCAGTCGATTTGCTACGCGACCGGCTCGGGCAACTTCGGAGCCATGCACGGCCCAGTGGCCAGCGCCTTCTTCGCGCACCTCGGTGGTGCCACCACGACGGTGGGCAAGCTTTGCTGCGCCGGCGTGTATGAGTCCGTCGTGTACATTTACGGCAAGCGCTTCCTGGATTGCCGCAACCAGATTGAGAACAGCACCTACTGCATCATCTGGGGCAATAATCCCGCCATCACCAAGCAGGGCTACTTCCAGCGTTTCGAGAACATGGTGGACAACGGCGGCAAGCTCGTGGTGATCGATCCTATTTACACCGAGTCGGCCGCCAAGGCTACCGATTGGATCGCTCCCTGGCCCGGCACCGATGCGGCCTTGGGGCTTGCCATGCTGAAGACCATCGTAGATGAGAAGCTCTATGATGAGGAGTTCCTGCTGGCCCACACCTGCGCTCCCTGTCTGGTTGACAAGGCCACGGGAGAGCCGGTGATGGAAGATCCCGAGGATCCGGCCTCCTTCGTGGTGCTCGATACCGCAACAGGCAACGTGGTGCGCCATGATACCGCCAATATCACGGCCGCCCTCACCCTGGAGGGGACGCCCCAGGCCGAGCAGTACAACACCGAGTTCGAGCTTATCTACGCCAATGCCGCCCCCTGGACGGCCGAGGCTGCCGAGGTCGAATGCGGGGTGCCCGCAGCTGACATTCAGCGTATCGCCCGCGAGTACGCGACCGCCGAGCATGCCATGATCGTCCACAACATGGGCGGATTCATGCGCACCGAGAACGGCACCTATGCCGTGGCCGTGGGCGCCTACTTGGCGGCGTTCTGCGGGCAGATCGGCCATGAGGGCGAGGGCTATTCGGATGCCGGCGGCGTGTGCGAGGTGAAAACCGGTGCGCCGATCGACGTTCCCAATTTGCTCGAGAAGATGCCCGCAATTCCGTGCTTCAAGTTCGGCGAGTCCATTCTGAACGAAGATCCCTGCAAGGTGAACGTGTTCTGGTCCATGACCGGCAGCCCCATGACCCAGTGGCCCAATACCAACATGGTGCGCAAGGCCCTGGAGAAGATCCCCTTCGTCATCACCGTCGACGAATACCTGACCTCTACCGCCCTCTACTCCGATTTGGTTCTGCCCTGCGCAGGCATCTTCGAGATGGATGGCGTGCTGGCCCAGAACCGCTCCCATTGGATTCAGCTGATGGAGAAGGCGGTGGATGCGCCCGGCGAGGCCAAGAGCGACTTGGAGATCTTCACTGAGCTCGCTCGCCGTTACGACTTCGGCGATGCCTTCGATGTGCCCATGGAGACGCTCATCGGCAACGTCATTGAGCCGGCGGGTATCACCTATGAGGAGCTGAAGGAGAAGAAGGCCATCGACGTGGTGGGCCCCGACTACATTCCCTACAAGGACGGCAAGTTCCTCACGCCCTCCGAGAAGGCCGAGTTCTGGGTACGCTCCTGGAAGGAGGAGGGCTTCGATCCCATTGCCTCTTACGCGCGGGCCGAGGAGGACGCTCGCAACGACAACGAGCTGGCTCGCAAGTACCCGCTCTTCAGCGTTCAGCAGAAGACCTACCGCAGCGTGCATTCCACCTTCAACAACCTCGAGTGGATGGATGAGGTTTGCGACCAGAAGCCGGTGATCCTCATGAACCTCGCCGACGCCGCGGCGCGCGGCATCCAGGACGGCGATGCGGTGGTCGTGTTCAACGACCGCGGCGAGCACCATGGCGTTGCCCTCGTCAATGACCTTATCAAGCCCGGTGTGGTGGGGCTGCAGAATGGTTGGTGGGAACAGCAGGGCGGCTCGTCCAGCCATGTGACCAACGACAAGTGGAAGACCCTCGGAGGCACCCACTGCTGCAACCAGACCCTCGTTGATGTGAAGAAGGAGGCGTAAGGCCATGGCTATCGGATTTTGGATGAACAACAAGAACTGCTACGGCTGCAAGACCTGCTCCATCGCCTGCAAGAGCGAGAAGCAGTTGGACAAGGGCGTGTTGCTGCGGCATGTGACGGCAATTCGCCAGGATGCTCCGCGAGCCTTCGCCTACCTCTCCATGGCCTGCAACCACTGCGAAGAGCCTGCCTGTGTGGCGAATTGCCCGGTAGGGGCCTACAGCAAGCTGGAAGACGGTACGGTGATTCAAGATCACTCCGTGTGCATCGGCTGCAAGACCTGCATCTCGGCCTGCCCCTACGGTGCGCCCAGCTACGACGAGGCGTCGAGCACCACGTTCAAGTGCGACGGCTGCTATGATCGGCGCCAGCGCGGTGAGCTGCCTGCGTGCGTGGCCGCCTGCCCCGGTGCAAATCTGGCCCTCGATGACATGGAGTCTCTGCAGGGCGCGCACGCGGCCGACATCGTGTCCGACGAGAGCTCCGGTACCAAGCCCAACTTCGTCATCACGGTGGATGCGGCCTTGGCCGAAGAGCCTGACGACATCGTGGTCGAGAACCATACGGCGTAATTTTCCTGAGGGCGCCCTTGTCCGCGAGGGCGCAAGAACGGCACGAAGCGCTCCCTCCCCTCCGCTTCGTGCCGCCCCCTTTTGGAAGGAGGACGAGCAATGTTTTCCCTAGCTTGGAAGAACATCATCCGGCGCTTGGGCGGATCCCTCATGACCGCCCTCATTGCCTTCATCGCCGTTTTTGTCCTGGCCACCTCGCTGGCTGTTGTGGCATCGCTCGAAAATGGACTGAGGCTCTCGCGGGAGCGACTCGGGGCCGACATCATGGTCCTTCCCGCAGGGGCCTCGGGCAACGCCTCGGAAGTGCTCTTTTGCGCCGAGCCGGTCAACGTGTACTTGCCGGCCGACGTCGAGCGAACCGTTGCCGAAACCGCCGGCGTGGAACAGGCAACGCCCCAATTCTTCACGCAAACGGTCAACCAGAGCTGCTGCTCGGTGATCGGGGTGACGCGCGTGGTGGGTATTGACATGGAGACAGATTTCATCGTGGGCCCCTGGCTGGTCGGCGGGGCCCTTGAAGGGGGAGCGCTGCCGCCGGACGGCATTATCTTGGGGGCCGCAGCGCCACCCATCGAAGGCGGCCAAGCATCCATTCTCGGATCGGTGTTTCACTGTGTGGGCACCCTTGAGCCAACGGGATCGAGCGTCGACGAGACCATCTTCATGGATGTGAATGCTGCGCGAACCATTGCGGCCGAAAGTCCGTATCTTGAGAGCGTCTGGCTTAACGTCGATCCCTTCGATGCTATCTCGTGCGTTATGGTGAAGGTGAAAGAGGGAGCGCAGCCCTCGGCTGTGGCAGCTGCCATTATCGAACAGGTGCCGGGCGCTGCAGCGGTATGCACCTCCGATCTTATTGCCAGCGTAACATCCCAACTGGTCGTGTTGGAATCAATGACCCTTGCGTTTCTGGCGGCCATTGTGCTTTTGGCGGCTCTGGCGTTGGCGGGGCGGTTCTCGTCGCTCGTGTCGAGTCGTATGGGCGAGCTCGGCCTGCTGAGGACGATGGGAGTTGGCCGCCTTAAGGTTGCTTTGAGCTTCGTGGTCGAGGTGGGGGTTGTCACGATGGCCGCGGCTGCGGCAGCGACGGCCTGCGCGTGCTTGGCGTCGTCGGCCATTATCGGGCAGCTCCATACCTCGTTTGATTTGCCGGGAGCCCTGTTGGCTCCCTCTGCTTACGGGTGGGTTGTCTGCGCGGCCCTCCTGTTCGCGGTGCTCCTCAGCTTGGTGGCGCTCGTTCAGCCCATGATCGCCCTGATGCGCCAGGATCCCCAGGAAACGCTTGCCAAAGGAGGGTTGTGATGGAACCGTTGTTAGAGCTTTCCGACGTCGTAAAGGAATTCTCATCCCGTCCCCCGGTGCGCCCCCTCGATGGCCTGAGCATGGTTGTGCCGCCCTCGACGATGATTGCGGTTACGGGCGTCTCTGGCAAAGGGAAATCGACGCTGCTCAACGTGATGGGCGGTCTGTTGCGCCCCGAAGCTGGCAGTGTACGGTATCGGAAGATCGACTTGACGCAGGCGACGGCCGCTCAGATCGACGACATTCATCGGCGGGGCATCGGCTTCGTTTTTCAAACGCCCTATTTGTTCCAGGCGCTGACGGCCTATGAGAATTTGGAGCTGGCATTGCGGGCCTCTGGCGAGAAGGTGGTGCGAGACCGCATTTTCGAGATGCTGGAGAAGCTGGGCCTCAGCGAGCGGGCCGAGCATCTTCCCTCGGCGCTATCCGCTGGTCAGAAGCGCCGACTGGTGCTCGGCCGTGCGCTTCTCTCCCATCACGATGTGCTGCTGGCGGACGAGCCGACGAATGACCTGGATGCGGAATGGTCGGAGCGCGTCTTCGAGTTGCTGCGCGGCTTCTGTGCCACCGAGGGGCGGTCGGTGGTTCTGGTGACCCATGACCGCTCCTATGCTGCCCAGGCCGACAAGGTATACCTTTTGGAAGGCGGAAAGCTTCGGGAGGAGGTGACGCTGTGATCACGCGCAGGAGCTTTGTGATGTTAGCGGGTATTGGGGCCATGGGGCTGCTGGGCACACCAGGGTGTGCCGCTCTGACTGAGGAGTCGCCAAGAGATGTAGCCGAAGAGGGAGGGCCGCGTGAGAGTTCGTCGCCGACTCCCCAAAAGGAGCCGATCAATGCCGGCGAGCCATTTTCGGGGGAGATTGCTCCCGGGATGCTGTGCGTTGCGGAGTACGCGACGAACGCTCTTGCAGTTGTCGACGCGAGGGCGGGAGAAGTAGTTGGGCGCATTCCCGTCGGCCGCAATCCGGCTTCGGTTCTAGTTATGCAGGGTATCGTTTTCGTGGGATGCAGCGGTACTGGCGAGGTGACGGCGGTCCCGGTGGCAAATCCGGCCGCTGCGGCTCCCATTCCCGTGGGGCATCAGATTCTCGGGCTGTGTCGCGACGAGGCCCGGGGGCTTATCTATGCTGGCGACTATTTTGTCAACGGCGTCCATGCAATCGATGCGGCGCTGCAATCGCTTGTGAGTACGATGGATCTGAGCTCCTCGGGGTTCAGCGGCCGTACCGACCCGCCGCCTTGCTGCACCATTGAGCCGGGGGCCGGGCGCCGCACGGTGGCGTTGGCCCTGGCGCCTGAGGGGGACGTGCTGTACGCGGCCAACTACGGCACCTACGACGTGGCTCGTATCGATCTTGCGACGGGCGAGGAGCTCGATGCCTTCGACGGCGTGGTGGGTCCGCGGCAGATTCTTGTGTCGGCCGATGGCGGCCAGCTCATTTTGGCCGGCGTGGGCGGTGAGGGCGAGCAGCAGGTGAGCGCGCTGTACGTGCTCGACCGCGCCACGGGCAAGCGGGTGCTCGAGGTGCCCGTGGGGCTCTCCGTGGCCGGAGTGGCGCTTGCCGCCGATGGGCGGCGGGCGTGGGCTATCGCCCGGGACGACGGCGAGCTCGTGGCCTTCGACGCGGCCGATTGGACGGAGACGGGGCGGCTCTCGCTGGGCGTGGGCATCGACACGCTGGTGCTCTCGCCCGACGGGGAGACGCTCTTTGTGGGAAACAGCATTGGTGGTCAGGTGCATGCCGTTGACGCGGAGACGCTGGCGCTGCGCACGACCGTGGAAGGATTGGCGGCGCCTAAGGGCCTCGCCGTCGTTGTCTGAAAGGGAGCAGAATGAAGAACGTGAAACTGATCGTGCCGATCATCTCGCTGGTGTGCGCCGCCGTGGTGTGTGGGGCGGTGCTTCTGTGGGCACCCGTCTGCGCGGGAACCCTCGAGCTAGCCAATGGGAACATGGTGCCCATGCGGTGCGCCTACACGGCCAAGGTCGCCGTGCTGCTGGCGCTGGTGCTGGCCGCGGTGGCGGTGGCGGCGCTCGTGACGAAGCGGCCCATGACGGTGGCGCTGGTGCTGCTGTCGGTCGCCATCGTGCTCATGACCTTCGACACGCCGCTGTCCATCGGCGTGTGCAAGAGCGCCGACATGGCCTGCCAGGCCACGGCCGTTTGGCTGCGCGTCGCCGGCGGCGTGTCGGCGGTGGCCGCCCTGGCCGGCGCCCTCCTCAACCCCGACCGCAAGCGCGTAGCGGAGTAGGGCGTCCCTCGCGCTCGGGCCGCAAGCCTGCCCAGGTGCGCTA
>DBFBGO010000035.1:0-31978 GCA_048201895.1 Collinsella sp.
GAGCCGAAGAGCACTTAATGTGCTCTTCGTGCGAGCAGGACTGTAGAGCAGGAAATCTCACAGGCCGCGCACGGGCCCCTGTGGGCGAGCAAGCGGACGACAAACACATCTGTCCAATAATTCGTCTGAAACACAATGAAAAACCGTTTGATGTGAGTTAATATAAACAACGTCGTGAATCTGACTCCTGTCACATGCATGACAGGGGCTAAACACAAAAAGGAGTCAATTATGGTTTCTGAGAAGGCTACCCTCGTTAATCCTCAGGGTCTGCACATGCGTCCGGCTGGTCTGTTCGCTTCCACCATGGGCAAGTACGCCTGTGACGTGACGGTCGTCACCCCCGAGAAGGAGGTCAACGGCAAGTCCCCGATGGCCCTCATGGCTGCTGGTATCCCCTGCGGTACCGAGGTCGAGGTCAAGTGCGACGGCGCCGACGAGGCCGAGGCTCTGGCTGCTGCCATCGAGCTCATCAAGAGCGGTCTTGGCGAGTAGAACTCAAACGGGTCGCATGTTGAACAACTAAGTTCATATTTGGGGGCGCAGTGACCTGTTGTAAGGTAACTGCGCTCTTTTGTCATGGATATGGCAAAACGCTTTATCACATGACACGGAGAGAGGAATGGGAATGTATCAGGGAGTCAACGCTTCCGAGGGCATCGGTATCGGCACCGTCATGGTCGCCGTCGATCCCGACTTGACGTTTGAGCCGCACGAGGTTGCTGATTCGGCAGCAGAGAAGGAGCGCTATCAGTCCGCTCTTTCGGTCTTCTGCGAGAAGACCCAGGCTCAGGCCGACCACATGAAGGAGACGGTGGGCGAGGCCGAGGCCGAGATCATGAGCGGACACATTGTCCTGGCTCAGGACCCGGGCATGACCGACGCCATCAACGCCGCCATTGACGGCGGTACCTGCGCCGAGCAGGCGCTCATGGACACCTCGACAATGTTCGAGAACATGTTCCTGTCCATGGACGACGAGATGTTCCGTCTGCGCGCGGCCGACATCGCCGACATCCGTACCGGTATTCTGGCCGAGCTGCTGGGCAAGGAGGTCGTCGACCTCTCCGTCCTGCCCGAGAACACCGTCGTTGTCGTGCACGACCTCACGCCGTCCATGACCGCCACGATCGATAAGGCCCACGTTGCCGGTATCGTCACCGAGACCGGTGGCCGCACGTCGCACTCCGCGATCATTGCGCGCGCCCTCGAGATCCCGGCTGTCCTTTCGGTTTCTAACAGCTGCACCGCTCTGCGCAATGGTATGACCGTTGTCGTCGACGGTGGCAAGGGTATCGTCGAGGCCGATCCCGACGAGGAGACGCTCGCTGCCTACACCGCCAAGGCCGAGGCCTTCGCTGCCGAGAAGGCAGCCCTCGAGGCCTTCCGTGGCAAGCCGTCCGTGACTGCCGATGGCATCAAGAAGATTATCGCCTGCAACATCGGTAACCCCGATGACGTGCCCAACGCGCTCGATCACGACGCCGAGGCCATCGGTCTGTTCCGCTCCGAGTTCCTGTTCATGGACTCTGCTGAGCTTCCTTCCGAGGAGGAGCAGTTCAACGCCTACCGTAAGGTCGCCAGCGCGCTCAAGGGTGCTCCGGTCATCATCCGCACGCTCGATGTGGGTGGCGACAAGGAGATTCCGTATCTGCACATGGTCAAGGAAGATAACCCCTTCATGGGCTTCCGCGCCGTGCGTTACTGCCTGGCTAATCCCGACCAGTACAAGGTCCAGCTCCGCGCTCTGTTGCGCGCTAGCGCCTTCGGTGACGTCAAGATCATGATCCCGCTCGTCACCTGTGTCGAGGAGGTCGTGGCTGTCAAGGAGCTCGTTGAGCAGTGCAAGGCCGAGCTGACCGAAGAGGGTCGCAAGTTCAACGAGAACATCGAGGTCGGCATCATGGTCGAGACGCCCGCCGCTTCGCTGCTCGCAGACCGTCTGGCCGAGGTCGCCGACTTCTTCTCCATCGGCACCAACGACCTGATCGGCTACACCATGTGCGCCGACCGTGGCAACGACACCATCTCCAACCTGTACCAGGTGTACTATCCCGCCGTGCTCCGCTCGCTCAAGAACATCATCGAGAGCGGCGTGAAGGCCGGCATCATGGTCGGTATGTGCGGCGAGGCCGCTGCCGATCCGCTGCTCGAGCCGCTGCTGATCAGCTGGGGCCTGGAGGAGTTCTCGATGAGCGCTCCGTCGATCCTGCGCGCCCGCAAGACCATCAGCCAGTGGACCAAGGCCGAGTGCGACGAGCTCGCCGAGAAGGCGCTCGCCTGCAACACCGCCGCCGAGGTCAAGGCGCTGCTCGAGTCCGCAGCTCGCTAATTTGGTATCAGAGGTAACCGCGTGGTTGGAATGGGCTGGCCACGCGGCCCTCACATATACAGGGGGTACTGTAAATGTTCTACACGCTAACCGCTAACCCGGCTGTCGACATGACGGTTTCGAGCTCTCCGCTCGAGCCCGACGAGAACGTCCGCACCGGTTCGGCCAGCTATACGGCTAACGGCAAGGGCCTCGACGTGTCCTTCGCCTTTAAGAAGATGGGCGTCGACACCGTCGCGCTCGGCTTCTTCGCTGGCTTCACGGGCAAGTTTATCGTCGAGGAGGTCATGAACCTGGGCTGCCTGTGCCGCCCGGTCTGGACCGACGGTATTACTCGCATCAACACCTACGTCAACGATGGCCAGCACGAGTACGGCATCCTGAACCCCGGCGCCCCGATCACGCCGCAGCACCAGGAGGAGCTCTACAACATCCTGGACACCGCGGGCGATCTTGAGTGCCTGATAGTCTCCGGCTCCGTGCCTCCCAAAGCTACGCCCGACTTCCTGGCTAAGGTCATGGAGCACGCTCAGGCTCGTGGCGCTGACGTCGTTCTGGACCTGTCCTCCGACAAGCTCAAGGAGCTCGCTCACAAGAAGCCGCTGCTCATCAAGCCGAACCATCACGAGATGAAGGCCATCTTCGGCGTGCCGGTCGACACCGACGACGAGGTTCGCGTTGCCATGAAGATGGCTCACGACGCTGGCGTTCAGAACGTGCTGCTCACCCGTGGTAGCCGCGGCGACGCTTACTTCTCCAACGGCGAGGACATCTGGTACGCCAAGCGTGAGTTCAACATCAAGCTGGTCTCTTCCGTCTGCGCCGGCGACTGCACCCTCGCTGCGTTCCTGCACAAGTGGTACAGGGATCGCGACAACGTCGAGGAGGCCATGAAGCTCGCTATGGCCACCGGCGCCAACGTTGCCGAGTCCGTCGGCATCGGCGACTTCGGTCACGTCGACGAGTACAGCAAGCGCGTTGCTGTCCGCAAACTCGATCGTCAGTAATCGAAACGCGACATATTCGTGCGCATGCGGCGCCCCGGTTTCGGCTGGGGCGCCTTTTTGTTCCGCCACAGGGGAGAGGTGTCCCGCCGTACTTCATCGCTTCCACACCGTTCACCGAGTTGTCCTAGCCTTTTACCGATGCGTGGAATATACTTTCATTAACACGTTGCTTCGTGAAAGGAACATTCATGATTTACACGCTCACTGCAAATCCCGCCATTGACTACAACATCGCCTGCGACGGCCTTGCTGCCAACACCGTCACGCGTACTCGCAACGCCGTCTATACGCCCAACGGCAAGGGCCTCAACGTCTCGTTTACGCTTGACCACTACGGTGTCGACACCACGATCCTGGGCTTCTTCGCTGGCTTCTCGGGCGAGTTCATCGTCAAGGGCGCCGAGGCCTTGGGCGTGCCCGTCAAGCCCGTGTGGACCGACGGCATCACGCGCGTCAACGTGTTCCTCAATGCCGGCCCCGACACCGAGTACAACATGGTCAACGCCGGTGCCGCCATCAACGAGGCCAATGAGCAGGAGATGTTTGAGCTCATCGATTCGCTCGATGACATGACCTGCCTGGTAATCAGCGGCTCGCTGCCTCCCAACACTTCCGAGGGCTTCCTGGCCGAGGTTCTGTGCCGCGTCAAGGCCAAGGGTGCCGAGTTCGTTCTCGACATTTCGAGCCATCAGCTGGCAGATCTCATTGCCATGGAGCCGCTGCTGATCAAGCCTAATGACGACGAGTTGCTCGACATCTTTGGCATTAAGGTAAGCGGTGGCGTCGACGATTCTGTCAAGGGCGCTATGGCCAAGCTGCACGCCAAGGGCGCCAAGAATGTGCTGCTGACCCTTGGTGGCGATGGCGCGTACTTCTCCAACGGCGAGCATATCTGGTTTGCCAATCGCACCTTCGACGTCAAGCTGCTGTCGACGGTGTGCGCCGGCGATTCCTCGCTCGCTGCCTTCCTGTCCGTGTGGCACGACGCCCCCGAGCGTGTCGAGGACGCCCTGCGCCTTTCGATGGCTACCGGCGCCAACGTGGTCGAGTGCCCCGGTCTGGGCGATTTTGCCAAGGTGGACGAATATAAGAAGCACATCGAGGTTCGCCAGGTCTGCTAGCAGCATCGATACATCGTTGCCGAACACCCGCTTTGGATCTCCGAGGCGGGTGTTTTTTTGTGCGCTGAAGTATGTGGCGTTTGCTGTCTCGATTTATCGAATCGACGACGCGATTGCGTGTGCGCGCTTTCTCGTTTCTTGTTAGACTTCTTGAGAATCATCGATTAACGCTCGCAAGTGCAGGAGGCCATAGGCATGTGCAATGTTTCGCTCAACGGTACGCAACCGTCCGATGCGTCCCTGCGCGTCCTTCGCGCGCTTGAGGCGGCTGGTCTTGAGGCTTGGTACGTGGGCGGTTGGGTGCGCGACGCCCTGATGGGGTACCCCAGCCACGATGTTGATATGTGCTGTAGCGGCCTGTGGCAGGAGTCCAAGGCGGCGCTCGAGGCCGCCGGCATCGCCGTTGTGGAGTCGGGCATTAAATTTGGCGGAATCACGGCTATTTCCGACGGCGAGCGTATCGAGGTCACCACGTACCGTCTGGATGGCTTTTACACCGATGGTCGTCATCCCCAGAGTGTGGAGCGTGCCGCCTCGCTCGAGGACGATCTGGCGCGCCGCGACTTTACCGTCAATGCCATGGCCTGGCATCCCGAGCGCGGGCTTGTCGACCGCTACGACGGCCAGGGTGATCTGGAGCGCAAGCTGATTCGCGCTGTCGGCGATCCCAAGCGTCGCTTTAACGAGGACGCCCTGCGCATGCTGCGTGCGGTGCGCTTTGCCTGCCGTCTGGACTTTATGATTGAGCCCGAGACCAAGCGTGCGCTTGCCGAGTGCGCGCCGCTGCTCGATGCCGTGGCGCGCGAGCGTGTGGGTATTGAGCTCGAGGGCATTCTTTCGACCGGTCATGGGGGAGACGCGATGCTTCGCTATCCCGAGCTCATCTGTGCCGCCGTGCCCGAGTTGGCAGCGGGTCGCGGGTTTGATCAGCGAAGTGTCTACCATGCGTTTAACGTCTACGAGCATATCGCCCGTGTGCTGACGGTGGCGGGGGAGCTCGCGCTGTGTGACGGCGTCGCGCCCTCGTCGAGCCTTATGTGGGCGGCGTTTTTGCACGATGTGTCCAAGCCCGAGCGCTTTACGGTCGACCATGCCGGTAGCGGACACTTCTACGGTCACCCCGAGCTCGGCGCCAAGAAAGCGCGCGTCATTATGGATCGCCTGGCGCTTTCGCACGACCTGGTGCGCGATGTGTGCCTGCTTATCAAATACCATGACAAGCCGCTGCGCCCCGAGCGCTCCTGCCTGCTCAATATGATGCGCTTGCTTTCTGGTGAGGGCGTCGACACGGCCCGCCTGATTGATGAGCTCATGGATCTTAAGCGTGCTGATACACTCGGCAAGGCCCCGTCGTGCTTCTATTATGTCGAGACAATCGAGGAAATGCGCGCGCTGGCGCACGAGCTACTGGAGGCGGAGGAGCCCTATACGCTCAAGATGCTCGCCGTCAACGGCGGCGACCTGATCCGTGCCGGAGTCAAGCCCGGGCCGGAACTGGGTCGGCTTCTCAACTCCGCCCTCGATGCCATTATCGATGACAACATTCCCAACGAGCGCGAAGCTCTTTTGGTCCATCTCAACTTGAATTAGCTACCCAGTTTACCTGCGTGTTCCATAACCTGCCGACAATTTTTCGGCAATTTGGAATTTCTTCTTGCGCCGACGTTTTTTGTCCCGTAATATATGTTTTCGCAGCACGGCAGTGCAGATGTCATGTGGCCCGTTCGTCTAGCGGTTTAGGACGCCGCCCTCTCAAGGCGGAGATCACCAGTTCGAATCTGGTACGGGCTACCACTTCTTTTCTGCTGAGGCTTATGGCCTGTTCGTCTAGCGGTTTAGGACGCCGCCCTCTCAAGGCGGAGATCACCAGTTCGAATCTGGTACGGGCTACCACGCATCTGATACCCGGCTTTCCCATGGAAGGCCGGGTTTTTATTTTCAAACAAACGTCTGCAATTCCCGTTTGAACCAGAGCTTTGCGTTCTGCCTATGGCCCTTACGGGTACAATATCCAAGATATTTTGACTGTTAGAAGGAGTCTCATGACGGAGTCCTCTCAGCATACGTCTAAGCCCCAGGTCGAGGTTGAGGCCTCGGGTGGAGATGATAATAAGGGCGCACGCCGCGGCGCCATCTTTATCGGCGTTGTGCTGGTGGGCTATATCGTCTATCTGGTGGTAACCGGGCAGATGGGGCAGTTCTGGGCCGCTATGTCGAGCGTCCAGGCGCCATGGCTCGTTGTCGCGTGTCTTTGCATGTTCATGTATCTGTTCTTTGGCATTGTGGCCTATGCGATCGCCGTCTGGCTCGACCCATATTCGCCCGTCGGCATCCGCGACCTGATCTCGGTCGAGGCGAGTGGCATCTTCTTTGGCAACCTGACGCCCATGATGATGGGCTCGACTCCCGCCCAGATCTACCGCCTGACCAAGGCGGGCCAAAATGTCGGCGAGGCCGGAGCAACGCAGTTCACGCGCTTTATCGTGTACCAGTTTGGCCTCGTTGCCTGGGGCGCTATCCTACTGCTTGCTCGCATGCCTTTTTTTGCCGAGCGCTATGGCGACATGACGCTGCTGTGCGTCTTTAGCTTTGGTGGGCACTGCTGCATCTTGCTGGGCATCTTCGCCGTCGCGCTCATGCCTAAGACCGTCACGCGCGTCGCCCATTGCATCATCAATTGGCTCGAGCGCATTGGTGTCTCGGCCACTAAGATCGAGGGTTGGCGCACGTTTGTCGATGGCGAGATCTACTCCTTCTCTGAGAAGTTCAAGCTTTCGGCTGGCCACTTTTCGTCCATGCTGCTCACGGTGGTCATCACCATGCTGCAGCTCGCGTTTTTCTACCTCGTGCCGTATTTCCTGATGCTTGCCTTTGGCCACCATGAGGTCGACTTTTTCTCGGTCATGGCCGCGAGCGCCTTTGTCCAGCTGTTGAGCTCTGCGGTCCCCCTGCCCGGTGGAACTGGTGGCGCTGAGGGCGGCTTTGCATTGTTCTTGGGTCATTTCTTTGGGTCGGCTTCGACCGCTGGCTATCTGCTGTGGCGCCTCATTACGTTTATTGCGCCGACCATTTTGGCTGCGCCCCTGCTGGGCCTTAAGAGCGCCCACAACGAGAGCATTCATGCGCGCTGGGATCGCGTGATGCGCAAGCTCGGCCGCACGCCTCAGACGCCCTCTGCGCCCACTGGGCCGTACCCCGCGAATGCTGTTACCGTTGATCCCAAGAAGCAGGCTCAGAAGGCTTCTGGGACCGCTAAGCCGGCTCATAAAGCCTATGTGCGCCAGACAGGCGACGGTATTCGCGTATCTCCGTCGGCACTCAATAAGAAGAAGCACCCTAAGTCGCAGTAGGGCAGTCGTGCGTTCTTCATGATGCGGGGCATATTTGTGCTGTATGGGGGATAATCCTCTTACGTAGATTATCTCTCATCTGTTGATGAATGCTCGCATATCGAAGGGACACGCCCATGGCAACCAGCAAACCGCGTCTTGACCGCCGCATCGTTCGCAGCCGTAATGCCATCCTTTCGGCTTTCGAGCGCCTGCTCATGGAAAAGCCGCTGGCAGACATTACGGTGAGTGCCATCGCGCGCGAGGCCAATGTCGACCGCAAAACCTTCTACGTGCACTTTGGCACGGTTGACGGCCTGCTCGATGCCATTGCCGTCGATGTGGTGGAGATGATTGTCGACTCGGTCGAGAAAACGCTTGCTTCCATGGACGGCGACACCAACGAGCGCGCCCTGGGCGCGGCGGCGACCTTCTTTAAAACCGTTAACGAGGCACTGTGCAACAACTTGGTGCTCAATCGTCAGCTGATCGAGAACATTCCGCTCGATGATTTTATGGCTCGTCTTCGTGCGCCGCTCGAGCACGAGATTGCCGAACGCGATTTGCTGCCCCAAGGTCTCAAGGACGAAATGTTCAACTACTATCTGGCGTTTTTGCTGTCGGGTATTATCGGTATCTATCGCACGTGGGCGCTGTCTGACGGCTCGGTTCCTATCGTGCGCGTCTCTGAGGTCGCCAACGACCTGACTCTCAATGGTCTGTCGAGTCTGGAATCTCGCTTGGAATAGCATTGATAATTCAACAACTTAGGAAAACTGTTTTGATGGTAAGGCGGGGCAGCCTCGAAGATGAGCCTCGAGACTGCTCCGCTTCATTTCTGAGCGTTTGTCGTGTAGAACAGCATTAATCGCCGTTTTTGAGTGTGCGGCCCTGTTTTTCGAACTTGTGCATGTCGCTATCGGCCATGCCCTGCGACTTATCCTCGTGACGCTTGGCGTATAGCGGATCGTCGGAGTTGTTCCAGATGCGGTCGGCGACAGGTGACCATGCCTCGGCGGCAGCCTGGGTCTTTTCGCGCAGCTGCTCGGGTGACTCCTTCTCGATAAGATCGGTGCTCATTGCGCCACTCTCGGCGACCATTTTGGGCAGCACGTCGGGATTCTCGAGCATGGGGCATGGTTTGAGGTAGTTGTCGTTGAACGGCATGTTTTCGTAGTACTTCATAAAGAGGGGAGAGCGTAGCGCGTCGAGTAAGCTCACATCGTGGATGTTGGCGTTTGAGTAGTGGATGAACACGCACGGCTCCACGTCTCCGGCGGCGTTGATGTGCAGGTAGCGGCGACCTCCGGCGATACATCTGCCTACAAACTCGCCGTCGTTTTGGAAGTCGAGCGTAAACAGCGGCTTCTTCTCACGCATTTCGCGGATAAAGTGATACATGTGCTCGCGCTGCTCGGGCGTGGGCATGAGCTCGGGGGTTGCATTGCGGCCAACCGGCATAAAGTGGAAGTACCAGCAGAAGAGTGCTCCCTCGCCGATCATCCAGTCCATGTTCTCCTCGGTAGCAACCGTATCGGCATTGGCGCTGGTCCAACAGGTGGAGATACCAAATGGCAAGTCGCGCTCGCGCAGGAGTTTCATTGCGTGCTCGATCTTTGCGTAGGTACCTTCGCCGCGACGGGCGTCGGTGGTGCGCTCATTGCCCTCGGCGCTGATGGCGGGGACAAAATTACCTACGCGAATCATGTCGTCGCAGAAGGCCTCGTCGATCAGCGTGGAGTTGGTAAAGCAGAGGAATGCGCAGTCCTGGTGCTTCTCGCAAATCCGGATGAGGTCCCGCTTGCGCACCAATGGCTCGCCACCAGTGTAGATGTAGATGTGGGCACCCAGAGCTTTGCCCTGCGTAACAATAGAGTCGATGTCTTCGAACGAGAGATTCTGCTTGTAGCCATACTCAGCGGCCCAGCAGCCCGTGCAATGCAGGTTGCAGGCGCTCGTGGGATCGAGCAGGATGGCCCACGGAATATTGCACTGGTACTTTTCGCGGTTTTTTTCCTGCACTGGCCAAGCAAGCAGGTTAGCGTCGACAATGAGGGTCTTAAGCAGTTTGGTTCGCATCTGGGGATTGAGGCTGAATACACGCATGATTAGGTCATACCAATTGCCGCGGCTCTTGATGACATTGGTGAATGCCTCTCGCTGTACAGGAAATACGCGATTGGGGACCAGCTTGTTCACGAGGTCCATGATTTTGTCGATGTTTTCTTGCGGGTTGTCGTCGAGATAATCGATGAGCTTGTTGAGCGCTGCACGCTCTGCTGACTGTGTAAGCGACATGGGCATTTCCTTTCACGTGCGCCTTGTGTGTGATAATACCCACTTGTGGATTAAACGAAGTATAAAGATTTGCAATGTGTCTATTCAACGAATCAATTTGATTTGGGGCGAAGCGTTATAGCGGACGCTCTCTAAGTTGCGGTGAAATAGTGTCAGATGGGGATGCGGACGATTTCTTGGACCGCGCCTAGGCGTATCCATTGGAATCCTCCGAGGCGCCTTTGCACGCTCGCATGACCTCGATACTATGCGAGCGTGCGAACTCGACGAGCTCTGCGTTGCGGGCGTTTATGGTGCCGAAGGCGGCGGGGCACACGATAAGGCGCGCGCAGTGGACGAGGAGCTCTTTGGCGCGGGCTATGGTTTTATCCCCGATCGGCTCGAAGGCGCGCTCGGCCACGCATTCCGTCGCCAGGTCGCTCGCGAGCTCGCAGTCGATGTCCCCTTCGTGCAGAACGCCCGCGTAGAACGCCTTGCCCTGCCTGATGAGCTGGCGAAACACAGCCGATCCCGTACCTGCGCCGGCGATGACGAACGTGTGCGCATCGCCGTGCGGGCGCCCAATTTCCACGCTGCCGAAGCGCTCGTTGAAGGTGCCATGTTGAAGGTCGTAGAGCTCGCCAATCGTCTCGCGCGTGAATATGTCCTCGGGTGCGCCGGCGCGGAAGACCCGGCCGTCCTTCACGCAAATCACCTTGTCGGCGCTTTTCTGCGCGAGCTCGAGTTCGTGGATGGACATGATGACAGCCACATTCCGCGATTTCGCAAGGTGGCGAAGTATTCGCAGCAGGTCGATCTGGTAGCGGATATCGAGATACGACGTGGGCTCATCGAGCACGAGCACACGCGGATCCTGCGCGATGGCGCGTGCGAGCATGACGCGCTGGCGTTGCCCGTCGCTTATCTGCATGAAGTCGCGCTCGGCGAGCCCTTCCACATGTGCGGTTTTCATGGCCTCGTCGACCCGATTATGGTCATCGGGCGTGAGTGTGCCCATTCGCCCGGTGTAGGGATGCCTTCCCGCCTCTACGATATCGCAGCAGGTGAGGAGCTCGGTCCGGGGGCGATCTGTCAGCATAACGGCAAGGTTCCTTGCGAACTCCGCCGTCTTCCATCGGGAAATCTCCCGCCCGTCGAGCTCGACCGTGCCGGCAAGCGGTGCCAGATGGCGTGTGATTGTTTTCAAGATGGTCGACTTGCCCGAGCCGTTCGGCCCGATGAGCGCCACGACATCGCCCGCGCGAACCTCCAGATCGACGCCTTCGACTACGACCTTCTTGTCGTAGCCCGCCGACAGGTCGCTTATGCGGAAAAGCGGCGCTCCGTCAGCCTGCGTTTCGACCGGGGTTTCGAGGTTCGACTCCGCTCGAAGGAGGCGTTCCGCGCGCAGTTCCGCACGAGCCGCAAGTGTCTTCTGACGCTTCCGTGCGAGCTTAGGACTGTCTAAGCATGGAATGTCCCCTCCGAGCGTTTTGGGCCGCGGCACGAATTCCCCCATCTACCTCACCCGTTTCTTCAACATGAGCGCGATAACCACCGGCGCGCCGAAGATGGCGGTGACGGCGCTGATGGAAAGCTCGACGGGAGAGAACAGCGTGCGCGCGATCAAATCGCAGCCCGCACAGAAGATGGCGCCTCCCAAGAAGCACGCAGGAATCACGCGGATGGTCTTCGACGACTTCAGCGCCGACTTCACGAGATGCGGAACCGCGATGCCTACGAACGACATCGGACCAGCGAACGCGGTCACGCAGGCGGTGAGCATGCTCGCTAGAAGGACGAGCACCACGCGGAAGCGTGCGACGTTCACGCCGACGCTTTTCGCGTAGGCTTCTCCCAGCTGGAAGGCGGAAAGGGTCTTCGATATCGCGAATACGCATGCGCTCACGGTGATCACCACGACCGCGATGACCGCGAGGTCGTCCCAGCTCGAGCCCGAGAAGCTACCCAAAGACCAGTTGCGCAGGTTCACGATGGACTGGTCGTCGGCGAAGGCGATGAGGAAGTTCGTCGCCGCCGAGCAGATGTATCCCACCATGACGCCCGCCACGATGAGTATGGCCATGGAACTTATGCGTCGTGCGATGAGGAGCACGAAGCCGATGGTGATAAGCGAGCCCAGAAATGCTGCGGCCACCATGGCCGGCGAGGACATGGCCTGGTTCGCGCTCAGAAGTACGATCATCGTAAGCGCTACGACGAACTTTGCGCCCGAGGAGACGCCCAAGATGAACGGGTCGGCGATGGGGTTGTTGAAAAACGTCTGCGGCTGGAACCTGGAGAGCGAAAGTGCCCCGCCGAGAAGCACGGCTGAAAGCACGCGCGGTAGGCGAATCTCCCAGATGACCATGCTTTCCATGGAATTGGCCGCGCCGCCCGAAAGGATGCCGGGGATGTGGTCTGCGGGCACGAGCACGCTCCCGATGCACAGGTTGGCCCCGACGAGCACGAAGAGGGCAACAGCGAGCAGCGCCGTCACGACGCGATACCGCGCAGCGCGCCCCGATTCGTCGTATGCCATGGAAAGCCTGCTTCTCATGGCGCTAGCCGAGCTTCCTCAGATAATGGAAGTCGCTCGCGTCATCGCCGGTGAACGCCCCGTGCAGCTCGTCGATAATGTCGGCGGTAGAAGTCATCTGCTGGTACATGTCGGCGCTTGTGACCCAGACGTTGCCGTTCTTTACAGCTTTGAACTGCGACAATAGCGCGTTTTTGCCTACGAAGTCGTTCAAGGTGGCAACCGATTCGTCGATGGTGCCGTTGTAGACGATGATGTCGGCATCCTTCGCTGTCGCGTAGAAGCGCTCCATTTCGAGCGTTACTGACGAACCTGACGTCGACGCCGTCTGCGCGTCATCGAACGCGTAGTTGCCGCCTGCAAGCTCGATCATCTGCGCCACGTAGTCGCCCGCCCGCCGCGTGACGGCGGCCCCGTTCGAGTTAATGTAGAAATACGCCACGGTTTTACCTGACGACGCGAGCCCCGACGTTTGCTCGACGCGGGCCTTCTGCTCGTTGAACAGGTGTGCGGCCTCGTCTTCCTTGTCGAACAGGACGCCGAAAAGCTTAATCCACTCGACGCGCCCGAGTGCTTCGGGCTCGCTCGACGACTGTTCGGTGAGCACGACGAGCCCGAGCTTCTGCAGCTTTTCCTTCACATCGGGCGTGTGGTTGATCATGGTGTTCTCGATGGCGAGCGTACAGCCCGAGGCTATATTCGCTCGTAGTCGGGCGCGCTGTACTTGCCGCCGTAGGCGATCGCCCCACTTTCGAGCGCGCTTTTGAAGCCCCCGACCGAGCAATCGTCGGCCTTCGTGCCCGACATGAGGATATTGTCGTTCGCATCGAGCGCGTCGACCGGCCGATCACCGTGCGCGCGAGTTCGACCGCCTGGCCGACGTCGTGCGCGGGGCGCTCGACATGGAGTATGTCTACCGCATTATCGAGGAGGGCGTATGATCCACATGTATCATGGCGACGGCAAAGGCAAGACCACGGCGGCGATGGGCCTCGCCCTTCGCATGCTCGCCGCAGGCCGCCGCGTCCTCGTCGTGCAGTTCCTGAAAGACGGCGAAAGCGGGGAGGCGCGCCTGCTCGCCGAGCATTTCGGCGTGCCCGTTTTCGCGGGGAAGGCGTCGGACAAGTTTACCTGGTCGATGACGTCGGAAGAACTTGCCGCGACGCGCGAGCTGCACGATGGTAACCTCGCTTCCGCGCTCGCCGAGCTCGAGGGCGCGCAGGAGGGGCTGCTCGTGCTCGACGAGGCGCTCGACGCGCTTTCGAAGGGGCTTGTCGACGAGGGGCTCGTGGACCGCGCGCTCGATATGTCCGCGCGCGGCGTCGAAGTAGCGCTCACCGGGCGCGCGCCTTCCCGCAAGATCGTGGAGAAGGCCGACTACATAACCGAGATGCGGTGCGAGAAACACCCCTACGAGCAGGGGATATGTGCAAGGGAAGGAGTGGAGTACTAGATGGATTCCAAGGAGATGGCTCCCGGCGACATCAAGCGGCGCAGCTTCGAGATCATCACCGAAGAGCTCGGCGGCCGGACGTTCCCGCCGCTCGAAGAGCCTGTCGTGAAGCGCGTCATCTACACCACTGCCGACTTCTCGTACGCCGATTCCCTCGTGTTCACCCATGACGCCGCGCACTGTGCGCTCGACGCACTACGCGCAGGGGCCACGGTGCTCACCGACACGAACATGGCGCTCGCAGGCATAAGCAAGCCCGCACTCGCGAAGCTCGGCTGCAAGGCCGTGTGCTACATGGCCGACCCTGATGTTGCCGCTGCTGCGCGCGCCGCGGGCACGACTCGCGCCGTTGCGAGCATGGACAAAGCTTGCGGCATCGAGGGTCCGCTCATCGTGGCCGTCGGCAACGCTCCCGCAGCACTTCTGCGCCTCGCCGAGCTCATGGACGCGGGGAAGATCGCGCCTGCGCTCGTCGTTGGGGTGCCGGTCGGGTTTGTTAACGTGTTCGAGGCGAAAGAGGAGCTACTTGCGCGACGCGTGCCGGCCATCGTCGCGAGGGGTCGCAAGGGCGGCTCGACCGTGGCGGCCGCCATCATGAACGCGCTGCTCTACCAGATCACGCGCCCAGGCGGCCCGAAGTGACGGCGGCCGCATCCGCGCCGGCGCTGCGCATCTTCGCCGGCACCACCGAGGGCCGCCTTCTGTGCGAATGGGCGAGCGGGGTGGGCATCCCCGCCCGTGCCTACGCGGCAACCGAGTACGGAGGCGAGCTTTTGGGCGAGCATCCGGGCATCGAGGTGCATGCGGGCAGGCTCGACGAGGCCGACATGGAGCGCGAGCTTTCCGGCGCGCGCATCGTCGTCGACGCCACGCACCCCTTCGCTACGCTCGCAAGCGGCAACATCCGGGCCGCTTTGCTCGCCGTGGGTGCACGATGCCTGCGCCTTGCGCGCCCGGTCGAGGCGCTGCCCAAAGGCGTCGTGTCGGTCGCGTCGATCGCCTGCGCGGCGCGCTTTCTCTCCGAGAACCCGGGTCGCGCGCTTCTCACGACGGGTAGCAAGGAGCTTGCTCCCTACACGCGCGTCGCCGATTTCGCGGAGCGCTTCTTCGTGCGTGTGCCCCCGCTGCCCGGTGCTATAACGAAGTGTATCGACTCGGGGTTTCGCCGTCGCACGTCATCGGCATGCAGGGGCCCTTCACCCGCGAGCTCAACGAGGCGATGCTTCAGCAGGTGGGCGCCCAGTGGCTTGTGACCAAGGACTCGGGAACCGTAGGCGGCACGGCTAAGAAGATCGCCTCCGCGCGCGACGTGGGAGCGCGCTGTATCGTGGTCGCCCGTCCCGCCGAGGGAGGCGGGACCCTTTCGCTTATGGAAGTGGAAGACGCGCTCTTACGGGAGTTCGCGCGCTAGGCGCTCGCCGCGCCTAGCGCGCCCTCCCGCCCGCGAGGAGAAGCGCCTCGAGCAAGCTCGAACCGTACAAGATCGTCATCCGCCAATAGCTCGAGGACGACATCCGGAACTGGCGTAAGCAGCCCTTCAATAAGTTGCGGTGATATAGTGTTTGTTTTTGCTGTTAGATAGCATATTCAGTCCCTAATTCACCGCAACTTGTTGGTAGTGGCTTACTGGTAGCGTAGGCACTCCACCGGGTCGAGCTTTGCCGCGCGTCGAGCGGGGTAGAAGCCAAAAATTACGCCGATGCCGACGGAGACGGCGAAGGCCAGCAGCACCGTGGCGATTGAAAAGCTCGGTGTGATTTGCCCGCTGGCACCGAGCTCGCCAAGAATCCCGGATTCGGAGGCAAACATCGCGAGGCCCCAGGCCAGCAGATAGCCAATCAGGACACCCAGCAGTCCGCCGGTCACGCACAACGCCGAGGACTCGGCCAAAAACTGGGCGGTGATATCGCGACGACTGGCGCCCAGAGCGTGGCGGATGCCGATCTCGCGGATGCGCTCAGTCAAGTTGGTGAGCATCATATTCATAATGCCGATACCGCCGACAAGCAGCGAGATGCTGGCGACAGCGCCCATGATGAGCGAGAATGCGCCCATAAAGGAGTTGAGTGCATCGATGGCGCTTTTCATGGATGTCGCCGATACACTGTCGTACTCATCCTCCTCCTCGATGCCCTTCATCGCGCGCACCTTGGACTCAATGGTCTTACAAAGCTCATCCATGTCCGTGCCCTCGGCGGCAAGTGCCGTCACGCTGGGGAATGAAGGACTCTCGTCGCTAAACAGCCCGGAGATGGTTTCGCGTGGCATATACAGCGTGAGCGAGCCCATGGAGTCGCTGCCGTCATCAATCACGCCTACAATCTGCACCTCGCCGTTGGAAACCTTGATGGTTTTCCCAGCGCATCCTGTTCGTTGCCGTAAAGCTGATCGGCGCCGTTGCGGCTGATGAGCGCCACGCGCGAGCCCGATTGGGACTCGGCCTGGGAATAGGTGCGCCCCGCAACGAGCTTGCTGGCCCCCACGGCGTCGAGCATGTCGCTATCGACACCCTGTGCCATGACGGTATAGCTTTTATCGCCGGTCTTGTACTCGGTATACGCGCTGTCGACAATGCCGATCTGCTCTATCTGCGGCACTAGTTTTTGAAGCTTCTCGATGTCGGACTCGGTGAGTTCTTGCGACGAATAGATTTGCACCATGCGTGCCGCATTGAGGCCCAGGCTGTTGACCAGGCTGTTTTGGATGCCGCCGATGAGCGAAGTCACGGCGATAACCGAGGCGATGCCGATGACAATACCCAGGATGGTGAGCAGGCTGCGCCCCTTGTTGGCCTCGAGCGAGTGAAGGGCTTCCTGGATGAGATCGCGGGCGCTCATGCCATCTCTCCTTTCGGCGGGTTGACGGAGGCGGAAATCATGGGCAGGCTGTCTACGGCGCCTCGCAGGGTCCGCGGTGCATGTGGAATATACGCGCCGTCGTGAATGCGACCGTCGCGGATGGTCACGGCACGGTCGGCCTCGGCGGCGATGCCGGGGTCGTGTGTGATAAGCACGATGGTTTTGCCGCGCTCCTGAAGTCTATGGAAGGTCTCCATCACCAGCGCTCCAGTGGCGGAGTCTAGGTTTCCCGTTGGCTCATCGGCCAGAATGATGGGCGGGTCATTGACGAGGGCGCGTGCGATGGCGACACGCTGCATCTGGCCGCCCGAGAGCTCGGATATGCGGTGGTCCCAGTGGTCGTCCGGTGGTGTGACGGCCTGCAGCGCGTGCACGGCGCGCATCTCGCGCTGGCTACGGGGCACATTGGTGTAGGCCAGCGGCAGCATGACGTTTTCGATAACCGACAGGCGCGGCAGCAGGTTGAAGCTCTGAAAGACAAAGCCAATGCTCAGGGCGCGAACTTCGGTGAGCTCGTCATCGTCAAGCTCGGCCACGTTGAGCCCTTGCAGGTAGTAGTCGCCCGCCGTCGGTTTGTCCAGGCAGCCCAGGATGTTCATGAGCGTTGACTTGCCCGAGCCCGAAGGGCCGGTAATAGCGACGAATTCGCCGCTCATCACCGCAAGGCTCACGTTGTGCAGGATATGGGCGCAGCCGGCCTCGCTCTCAAAGATGCGGTGCACGTTGCGAATGTCGATGACGGGACGCATTACATACCCTCGTCGGCAGACATGCTGCCCGAATCCGCGCTGTAACCGCCGTCAGCCGTTGCGTCCGCTCCGGTGTCCATGATGAGGGTGTCGCCATCGCGCAGCTTGGTAACCGGCACGTTGGGGTTGATCTCGTTGCCCTGGTCGTCGCGCTTGACCTGTGTCTTGCCGACTACGGCTTCGTTGTCGTTTTGCGTCACGACGGTCACCTTCACGCGACGGGTTTGCTTGCCCTCGTCATCAGTCGCCACGTTGACGTAATAGTGTTCGCCGTCTTCGGTCATGAGCGCCATCGTCGGCACCATCACCACGTCGTCGAGCTGCTCGGTCACCACCGATACCTCGGCCGTCATGCCCGGCTTCAGGCGCGCGTCGGGCGCCTCGATGAGAATGTCGACGTTAAAGGTTACGCTGCCGCCGCCACCGTTGGCGGCGTCGGAGTTTGCCACCGACGCGATAGCCGTGACGGTTCCCTGGCTCACGATATCGGGAAACGCGGGATACGTGACGTTGGCGCTCTGCCCAACGGCGATCTTGGCGATGTCCTTTTCGCCCACCTGCACGGTTACCTTCATCTTGGACAGGTCAGCGATCTGCATGCACTGCTTGCCGCCGCTCGTATCGCTTTCGCCCATGATCATGCCGCCTGTAACCGTGGCGCCCACTTTGGCATTGAGCTCCACGATGCTACCCGAGTTCGGGGCCGTGACCGTGCGACTGGAGGCCTTGGCGTTCGCCTGGTCGAGGTTTGCCTGGGCTGATGCGAGGCTGCGCTGCGCGGCCGATACGGCGTTCGTGTCCGCTGATGCGGCGGAGACGCCAGCCGCTGCGGAAGCTCCCTCGACGTCCGTCGTTGGGGTGGCCTGCGCGGCGGCTGCGGCTTTCTGCGCGTTGGCGAGGTCTTCCTGAGCGGCTGCAACTGCACGTTGCGCCTCGGCAACGTTGCGATTGAGCTCGTCGTTTTTAATGGTCATAAGCACGTCGCCCTCGTTGACGGATTGGCCTGCCTGCACGTTGATAGAATCGACCGTGCCGTCGACAGAAGGCGAGACCACTGAGGACGAAATGGGTTTGAGCTGGCCTTTCGCCTCGACCGTTGTGGTAAACGTGCCCTCGGTCACCATGTCGGTCACAGGCCCGCTAGTGCCCTGTGGCTGCGCATTGATAACCAGGGTTGCGATAATGGCAATGAGCGCGATGGCACCTACGACGCCGGCCGCAATGCCGCGTCGGATGAGCTTTTTGCGTCGACGTTCGGCACGTTTTGCCTTGAGCTTGGTATATGCCTCTTCATCGGAAATCTCGATCGCATCGTTCGCGCGTCCGCTCTGCTTATCGGCATGTACGTTTGTAATCAGAGGAATCGTTTCGTTGACATCTTCGGGCGTGTGCTCGGTATCATCCGGGCCCGGGGTGGTCGTGGGGACATTCGGCATAGCGTCTCCTTTATAGAAAGTACCTCGACAAGTATATGCGCACACCGGTTGGGGCGGGCGCATGGGACGGTTTCTTTCGGAACTGTTAGATTGGTCGCAGCAGATCCATGTTGTAGGAATGTGCGCGTTGCACTACGAGTGGACAACCACGCACAGGCCGACTTTGATGCAGTCGTGAAGTGCCTTGGCGTCTGCCAGGCGCAGGTTGATGCAACCGTGGCTGCCGCACCACTTGTACGACTCGGCATTATCGAAGCTCTTGTCGTTTTGCCAGGTGGCATCGTGGAAGCCGATCATGTTGCCCTCAAAAGGCATCCAGTAGCTCACCGGGCTCTCGTATTTGGGCTTACCGGTCTCGGGGTCCTTGGTTCCGATCAGGGTGCTGCCGCCGTCGTTGCTGTTGATCTGCCACACGCCCTCGGGGGTGGCGTCTTCGCCCGGTTTGCCGGAAATAAAGTTGGCCTCCCACACGATATTGCCGTTCTCGTCGTAGTAGCGCGCGTGCTGCTCGGACAGATCGACATCGATGTATGCCTTCCAGTCGGGCTCTCCCTTTGCGGTAAAGGTGTCGGCCTTCTGGGAGTACTTGATCTCGATTTCGCCGGTCTGCTTGTTGTTAATGGCGTCCTCGACCTGCTTGGCGAGCGAGCTGCTGTCGATGGACCAACCAAAGTCGCCGCCTTCGACGGCGCACTGCTTGCCATCGGCGCGCGTCCACCAACGAGTGGATCCCACGGTATTAAAGCCGTTGGCGAGCTCGGCTGCCCAGCTACTGATCTGCGACGTATCGAGCGTGGGGTTGGCCGGATCGGCAAAGCTGATCCACTGCAAAACGGAGCTGCCGTCGACCTTTCCGGCATCCTCGCCGTTGAGCTTGAGGGTCACGTTGACGCCCAGGAAGTTGTTGGCGGCATCGCATGCGGCCTGAATCTGATCATCGGTCAGCGTTCCATTGAGCGGCTCATAGGCATCGTTGCCGAGCTTGGCAAGATCTGCGGTCTCGGCCAGCGAGGCAAGCTCGAGCTCGGCATACTTAATGACATGCTCGCGGTTGAGTTTTTCGTTGGAGCGCACCTTCTCGACGGTAAACTTGCCGGCCTGCTCGTCATAGGAGCTATTTGCCTCGAACGTGCCCGAACGCCCCTCGTTAAACTCGTCGATGGCGGTGCCCAGATCCTTCTCAAACTTCTTTTGGTCAAAGGTGTCGGAGAGCATGGACAGGTCGACGTCTTGATCAAGATCGACTTCGTTGGAGGTTGCGGTTGTTTTGGTCTTGCCACTTAAGGATTCCACAAGGCGGACCGGCCAAATAAAGGCTTCGTTGTGGTTGATGATTTCTTTTGCAGCAGCTTCACCGTCGACGATGGGTTCATCGGACTCGGGCTGATAGGACCAGCTAAAGTCATCACCTGTCACGGTGAGCTTATAGTGCTTCCATGCCGAGTTGACCTTGGTGGCGGCGGACGAAGCGTTGGAGAACGAGACGTCGACGCCGGTAATGGTGGTGTTAGGGTATGCTAGCTGCGAAAACGCCACGATGCCTACGATATAGACAATGACGATAAGACCCAGGACGACAAAGAGCGTCGTCTTTTTGCCTGACTTATTGTTCTCGGCGGGTTTGCGCGCGGGGCCGCGATCGCCTCGAGCATGCGTGGGGGGCTGCTTGAGCGCATTGCAGTTTGCCTGGCGCTGCTGACGTTGTTGACGCTGCTGTCGCTGTTGGTTCGGGCGTTGGGAAGCGTTTGCTGCACTACGCTGCTGACCGTGGCTCGGCGCGATAGGACGCGGCGACCGAACGCCGCCGGCGTGCCTGCTCGGCTGCTGCGGATCGGGAATCAGTTGAGTTCGATCGTTTTGCGACATCGTATGCATATCCTTCGATTTTCGCCTTGCGGTTCATCGTGTTTTTACTGGGCTTGCATTATAGCGATTGCCCCGCTGTTTGTGGTACTGAAACGGTGGCATTCAAAAGAGGTGGGACATTTGTCCTACCTTTGAGTCGTTCTTTGCCGCTATCCGCACACGCCGCATTTTGCACAGGCCGAAAGTGCGGCCGGAGCCTGCGCGATGCCACCCTTTGCCGTCTCGCGCAGCGTGGCCGGCAACGCGTGGCCCACCGAAAGCATGACATGTGCCATCTGGTCAAACGGCACCAAGCTCTTAATGCCTGCGAGGGCGAGTTGTGCCGAGCTAAAGGCCGCTGCCACGCCAATGGCGTTGCGGTTTTGGCAGGGCACCTCCACGAGGCCACCGACGGGGTCGCAAACGAGGCCCAGCAGGTTACTTAGCGCGATGGAACTGGCGTCAAGCGCCTGCTCGGGCGTGCCGCCGAGCATCTGCACCAGCGCGGCGGCTGCCATGGCGGCGGCGCTTCCCACCTCGGCTTGGCAGCCGCCCTCGGCGCCGGCAACACAGGCGCTTGTGGTGAGGTTGAGGCCGATGGCGGCTGCGCAGTATAGCGCGTCCATGACCTGCTCGTCGTCGAGCTGAAGGCGATCGGCGAGCGCCAGCACGCAGCCGGGCACAACACCAGCGGATCCTGCCGTCGGAGCTGCGACGATCACACCCATCGTGGCGGAGCGCTCAAGAACGGCCATGGCGCGGGCCACGGCGTCGGTCTGGACGGCGCCCATCAGGCTTGTGCTTAGATCGTTGCGGCCGGTGGCATCGACGAGTTTTGCCTCTCCGCCGATAAGCCCACCGAGCGATCGCTGCGGATTGGCGATAGGAGCCGTGGTCTCCTCGCGCATGACGTCGAGCACGCGGCGCATGGCGGCGACGGCGTGGGCCTCGCCGGTCAGACGCGCCTCGCGCACGGCCATGACGGCGCCGATGCTGAGCCCCAGTTCCTCGCACGCATCGAGCAGCTGCTCGCCGTCGTCGAAGATTTCCTTGGCCGAGACGCCGGGGGAGAGCGACGAGGCAGAACCGGGGAGCTCGATAAACGTTGCGTAATCTACATTGTCGAGCTTGCGCAGCATGGGGACGACGGTGTCGTCGGGCGCGCCGTCGGTCTCAAATACGGAGTAGGCCTGGCCGCCCACTTCGGTGCGGTAGGTGCGGCAGAAGGCGATGTTCACGTGGGCGTAGGCGAGCAGGTTGGTGAGCGCGGCGAGTACACCGGGGACGTCCTTGTGCACCACGAAGAGCGTGGAATACATGCCCGAGATGTCGACGCCGACGCCGTTGATGCGGCTGATGCGCATCTTGCCGCCGCCCAGGCTCTCGCCGCGGACCTGAGCCGTGGCGCCCGTGTCGTCGACCATGTCGATGTCGACGGTGTTGGGGTGGATGGAGGCGTCGTCGCCCTTGATGTCAAAGTGATATTCGAGGCCCTGCTCGAGTGCGAGGTCGAAGGCCTGCTTGATGTTCTCGTCATCGGTGTCGAGGCCCAGGATGCCCGCGACGAGCGCACGGTCGGTGCCGTGGCCGCGGTAGGTGTGGGCGAAGGAGTTCCACAGGCTAAAGGTGACTTTGGTGATGCGGCCTTCCAGCAGGCTGGCGGCCACCTGGGCGCAGCGCAGGGCGCCGGCGGTGTGCGATGAGCTGGGGCCGACCATGACGGGGCCCAAGATCTCGAATGCCGAGGTCGTAGCTAGTGTTTGCGGCTTGCCTGCCATGGGTGCTCCTTCTCTATCCCGTCGTTCCGAGGGCTTTGGTATTTGGTCGCCTGCTCTACAGTCCTGGCTCGCACGGAGGCCACATTAAGTGGCCTCCGGCTCGTGCGGAACTCGCGATCGACCAAATACCAAAGCCCTCGGAACTTAGGATACATGGTAGAGGCGCTCATGCTGCAAAATCCATCAGCTGGAGACCTATTCTGTGCTCCATGTCGACTCATCTTCACCACCGATTAAATAAAAAAGAGGTACCGGTTGTTTCGGTACCTCTTTTTGGTGCGTTTCTATTTGGCTGATGCTTTAGCCGCGTGCTTACAGGCCGCAGGCTGATTTGAGTTCTTCGACTCGATCGGTTTTCTCCCAGGTGAAGTCGGCGTCTTCTCGGCCGAAGTGGCCGTAGGCTGCCGTCTTCTCGTAGATCGGTCGACGCAGGTCCAGGTCGCGGATGATCGCGCCCGGGCGTAGGTCGAAGGTCTTCTCGACGGCCTCGACGATCTTGTCCTCGGCAACATGCGCGGTACCGAAGGTGTCGACCATAATCGACAGCGGCTTGGACACGCCGATGGCGTAGGCCAGCTCAACCTCGCAGCGGTCGGCCAGGCCGGCGGCCACCACGTTCTTGGCGACCCAGCGCGCGGCGTATGCGGCGGAGCGGTCGACCTTGGTGCAGTCCTTGCCGCTAAAGGCACCGCCGCCGTGACGGCCGTAACCGCCGTAGGTGTCGACGATGATCTTGCGGCCGGTGAGGCCCGTGTCGCCCATGGGGCCGCCCACGACAAAGCGACCGGTGGGGTTCACGTAGATGTCGGCGTTGTCCCACGGCATGTTCTCGGCAGCCATGACGGGGGTGATGACGTGCTCGATGAGGTCGTCCTTGATCTTGCCCATGTCCTCGATCTCGGCGGCGTGCTGCGTGGAGATGACGATGGTCGTGACCTCGATGGGCTTGCCGTCCTCGTAGCGCACCGTGACCTGGGTCTTGCCGTCGGGGCGCAGGTAGGGCAGGGTGCCGTCGTGGCGCACGGCGGCCAGGCGCTCGGCCAGGCGGCTCGCCAGGTAGTGCGGCATGGGCATGAGGGTCTTGGTCTCGTTGGAGGCATAGCCAAACATCATGCCCTGGTCGCCGGCGCCAATCAGGTCGATCGGGTCGGTGGTGGCGCCGGTCTGGGTCTCGAAGGACTCGTCGACGCCCTGGGCGATATCGGGCGACTGCTCGTGGATGAGGCTCATGACGCCGCAGGTATCGCAGTCAAAACCGAACTTTGCGCGGTTGTAGCCAATGCGGCGGATAACGCCACGGGCAATCTCCTGCACGTCGACGTAGGCCTGGGTGCGGATCTCGCCGGCAACGATGACGGTGCCGGTGGTCACGAGGGTCTCGCAGGCGCAGCGGACGTTCTCAACGTTGGCAGGCACGCCGTTGGGCGCAATATAGCCCTGCTCCTGAAGCTCTATTTCTTTAGCGAGGATTGCGTCGAGGACGGCGTCGCTGATCTGGTCAGCGATCTTATCGGGATGACCTTCGGTCACCGACTCCGATGTAAATACAAAGGACCCGTGTTGGGGCGGGATGGAACGAAGTGCTTCTGACATGATTGTCCTTTCAAAAACGTGTCCCGGCGACCGTTACCATTCCGCCGAGCTCTCTATGCAAGGGCACATCATAGCGCGTAAATCCAACATTCACACCCTTTCCGCACCTACTCATTGGGGACAGACTTAAATGACCAACCTTAGGCGGCGCTTGGGACACTCTTCAGACAACTTCGAAGGGTGTCCCCAACGACTAGTCGTTTAAGAACGTCCCCAATGACTGGTCATTTAAGTCTGTCCCCAATGAGTAGGACGGTGCCCTTTGTGCGGAGGTTGCTTTGTTGCTTTATACTGATGCGGTTAGACATCCATCCTGCGATCGAGGAGATTTCCATGGCATCAGACGTTCGCGTCCGCTTTGCACCCTCACCCACGGGCAAGCTGCACATCGGCGGCGCCCGCACCGCTATCTATAACTGGGCTTTCGCCCGCGCAAACGGCGGCACGTTCATCCTGCGTATCGACGACACCGACCCCACCCGCTCCACCGACGAGAACACGCAGATCATTCTGCGCGCCATGCGTTGGCTTGGCCTGGACTGGGACGAGGGTCCCGAGGTGGGCGGCGACTATGGCCCCTACGCACAGACCGAGCGTCTGGACCTGTACAAGCAGGCCGCCCAGAAGCTCTGGGACGAGGGCAAGGCCTATCCCTGCTTCTGCACCAAGGAGCAGCTCGACGCCGACCGCAAGGCCGCCCAGGAGCGCAAGGACCCCTTCCAGGGCTATCAGCGCCGCTGCCGCGATCTCGATCCCGAGGAGGCACGCCGCCGCATCGAGGCCGGTGAGCCCTACGTCCTGCGCATCAAGGTGCCCGAGGACCGCGGCGACGTCGTCATTCACGACGCCGTCCACGGCGAGGTGACCTTCGATGCCAAGGAGCTCGACGACTTTGTCATCTTCCGCTCCGACGGCACGCCCACGTATAACTTCGCGACCGTCGTCGATGACGCCATGATGAAGATCACCCATGTCATTCGTGGCGACGACCACCTGTCCAACACCCCGCGTCAGGTCATGGTCTATGAGGCCCTCGGAGCGCCCGTGCCCACGTTCGCTCACATCTCCATGATTCTGGGCGCCGACGGCAAGAAGCTCTCCAAGCGCCACGGCGCCACCTCGGTGGAGGAGTACCGCGACGCCGGCTACCTGTCCGACGCCTTCGTCAACTACCTGGCGTTGCTCGGCTGGTCGCTCGACGGCGAGACCACGATCATCCCGCGCGATGTCCTGGCCAGCAAGTTCTCGCTTGACCGCATCTCCAAGAATCCTGCGACCTTTGACCCCAAGAAGCTCGACTGGGTCAACGCCGAGTACATCAATGGCATGTCCGATGCTCAGTTTGCCGATGAGATCATGGTCCCTGAGCTGCACGAGGCGGGTCTCATCGAGGGTAATGTCGAGTACGGCGAGGACTGGATCGACGCGCTTGCCGCCATTGTCAAGCCGCGCACCAAGATGCCGGCCGACGCCGTGACCGTTGCCGCTCCCATCTTCGCTACGGCCGAGACGCTCGAGTATGACGAGAAATCCGTTAACAAGGGTCTGGCCAAGGAGGGCATGGGTGCCATTCTGGACGCCGCCAAGGCTGCGCTCGAGGGTGTGGACGAGTGGACGGCTGCCAACATCGACGCCGCGCTTGAGCCACTGCCCGAGCAGATGGACCTCAAGAAGCGTGTGGTGTTCCAGGCCGTGCGCGTCGCCGTCTGCGGCAACATGGTGAGCCCCCCGCTGGGCGAGACCATGGCGCTCGTCGGCCGCGACGACTGCCTGGCGCGCATCGACCGCGCCCGCACGATGGCACTGTAATCGCTGCGCAAACGTTTGTATCCGAGCCCCGTTCACCCCGAGCGGGGCTCTTGTTTCTGTAGACGTATGGGATAGGAGGTACTGGGGCCATGGCCGAGCAACTGTCGCTTTTTGGTTCGCCGGAACCTGAGGAGACTACGGTGGCACCGGCATCCGCTGCTGCCCCGGCAAAGCCCGACCCTGCGCCTGAGCCCATCGCCGCCTACGCGAGTGTGGTTCTTGACATCCCCACCCGTGCGCTGTCCGAACCATTTGCTTACGGCATTCCCGAGTCCCTTGCCAACGACGCCCAGGTCGGATCGACGGTCCTGGTCCACTTTGGCAACCGTGCCGCCGCAGGCTACATTGTCGACATTGCGTCCGAGCTGGGCGATCTGCAAGGCAACAACGCCCTCGACCCTTCGCGCATCAAATCCGTCGAAGCCATCCTCAGCAAACCGCTCTTTACCGCCGAGGCTGCCCGCATCGCACGCTGGATGAGCCGCGAGTACGTCGCGACGCTTTCCGAGTGTCTGCGCCTGTTCTTGCCCCCGGGCGGCAGCCCGCGTGTGGTCAAGGGCGACGACGGCGTGTGGGACGTTGAGCGCCCCGCCGTCAAGCCTATCCAAAACCGCTGGGCCATGCTTACGCCCGAGGGTTTCGACTATACGCCGCCCAAGACCGCGGTCCGTCAGCGTCAGCTCATCGAGGCGCTCCAGTGCGGGCCGGTCACGACGCGCGACCTCAACCTGCTCTATAACAGCATGTCGGCGACCATCAAGGCGCTCGAAAAGCGCGGTGTCGTGGTGGTGGAGGAGCGCCGTGCGTGGCGTGGCTGCAGCGAGCAGACCACGCTGTCCTCGGCAAGCGGCAAGGCGCCGGTCGCGCTCACCAAGGGCCAACAGATGGCGCTCGCGCAGATTGAGCGCGCTCGTCTGGACGCTCATGGCGACGTGGTGTTGGTCGACGGCGTCACCGGCTCCGGCAAAACCGAGGTTTACCTCTCGGCGATTGAGCGCGTGCTGGCGGCCGGCCGTTCGGCCTGCGTGCTGGTGCCCGAGATCTCGCTGACGGCCCAGACTGTCGGCCGCTTCCGCTCGCGCTTTGGCGAGACGGTCGCCGTGTTCCATTCGCGTCTTTCTGCGGGCGAGCGCCTGGACCAGTGGGATATGGTTGCCAGCGGTGCGGCCCGCGTGGTCGTTGGCGCGCGTTCGGCGCTCTTCTGCCCGCTCACCGACCTGGGCCTCATCATCATCGACGAGGAACACGAGACCAGTTACAAGCAGGGTTCCAGTCCGCGCTACCATGCGCGCGAAGTGGCTGCCGAGATGGCGCGCCGCTATCGTTGTCCACTCGTGTTGGGCTCGGCCACGCCTTCTGCCGAGGCCCTCGACCGCTGTCGCCGCGGCACGTATAACGGTGCCACCTGGACGCGCGTCGAGATGCCCGAGCGCCCGGGGCACGCCGTGCTGCCCACGGTCCGCATTGCCGACCTGCGCCGCGAGTTCTCGCACGGCAGCCGCTCCATGTTCTCAAAACCGCTGATGGAAGGCTTGGAACGCGTGGTCGAGCGCCGCGAGAAGGCAGTGCTACTACATAACCGCCGCGGCTTTGCGCCGTTCCTGATGTGCCGCGAGTGCGGCTGCGTCCCCACCTGCAACCACTGCTCCACCGCGCTTACGTATCACGAGCGTACGCACGCGCTGCAGTGTCACACATGCGGTTCGTCTTGGCGCGTGCAGCCCTATCCCGCGCCCACAAGCCGTTGCCCCAAATGTGGAAGTCGCTACCTGGCAAAAATGGGTCTGGGCACGCAGCAGATCGAGGACGCACTGCACCAGATGCTTCCCGAGGACGTCGCCATTATTCGCATGGATGCCGATTCCACGCGCGGAAAGGACGCACACAAAAAGCTGCTTGAGCAGTTCGATGCCGCCGATTGCGCGGTGCTGCTGGGCACCCAAATGATCGCAAAGGGCCTCGACTTTCCCGAGGTCACGCTCGTGGGCGTGGTCAATGCCGACTTCGCCCTCAAGCTGCCGGACTTCCGCGCAGGGGAGCGCGCCTACGATCTGCTGGAGCAAGTCGCCGGCCGTGCCGGCCGCGGCGATCGCCCCGGCGAGGTTATCATCCAGACCTACCTGCCCGAGGATCCGGTCATTCGCGCCGTCGCTGAGCACGATCGTTCGATCTTTACCGACTACGACCTGGACCAGCGCCGCGACGCGCTGTACCCGCCGTTCGTTCGCCTGGTCAACATCTTGGTGTGGTCGGCGAACCGAGACGAAGCGCAAGACTACATCGGTCGCATCGCGAAACTCCTCAAGCGCCGCTGGCATGCCGCCGCGCCCGACTTTTTGCGGGCGGGGAGTGCCGTGCCGCAGGTGCTGGGCCCGGCTTCGTGTGTAATCGAGAGAGCCAAGGACCGTTATCGCTTCCACCTGCTTGTGAAGTCGCCCGTAGGGTACCATGTCTCTGATGATATCGACGCCTGCCTCAAAGAGGTGGGCTCCGTGCGCGGCGTGAGCGTGAGCGTTGACGTCGACGCCTATGATCTGATGTAACAACCCGAAAGGATGGCCATGGAAGCCAACGGAATCGTACTGTCGCCCGACCCTCGTCTGCGCCAGGAGTGCGCCGTCATCGAGGAGATCACCCCGGCGATCGAGGCGCTTGCCGAGAAGATGAAGAAGATGATGTTCGAGAACGGCGGTTGCGGCCTGGCTGCCCCGCAGATCGGCGAGCTCATTCAGCTCGTCACCATCGACTGCGACTACAGTGACAAGAGCGACTACGATCCGTACGTGCTCATCAATCCCGTGATCGTGGAGCAGAGCGACCATCTGGTGCCGTTTAGCGAGGGCTGCCTTTCCATTCCTGGTATTAGCTGCGAGATCGAGCGTCCCGACCATGTCGTCGTCGAGGCGTACGACTTGGATGCCAACCTGATTCGCTACGAGGCCTCGGGCGATCTGTTCTGCGTGTGCCTGCAGCACGAGATCGATCACCTGCATGGCAACACCATGTTTGAGCGACTGAAGCCGATGCAGAGGCTCAAGGCGGTTAAGGAGTACCAGGACGCCCTGGCCCGCGGCGCTCGACCGGGCGAGACGGAGTAGTTTCCACCGTCCCCGGTGCTGAGCGCCCACATATCGTCCCGTGCTCAAACATTCTCGCTTCGCTGCGAAACTGCGCGCGGGACGATATGTGGGCGCTCAGCACCGGGGACTACGTTGTTCTGGCTCGGTTCGCCCGGGTGCCGTCGGGCCAGGGATGGGCGTCTTCGCTGATAATTGCTTTGTTGGAAGAGCTGCTTTTATTGCGGCTCTTTCTTTGGTTTTGGGTATATTTGTTCTTGTTGAATTGTTATCGCGGATGGGTGCGCTTGCGACCTGGAACGCTTTTTTGTAGCCGTCTCGGCTCGTTATTGAGAGGAGACTAACTTTTATGCGTATTGTGTTTATGGGTACGCCTGATTTTGCTGTGCCTTCGCTGACTTCGCTTGTTGAGGCTGGGAATGAGATTGCGCTTGTTGTTACTCGTCCCGATGCTGTTCGTGGGCGTGGTAAGAAGCTTGAGCCGTCTCCTGTTAAGACTAAGGCGCTTGAGTTGGGGTTGCCGGTTGTTGAGGCTAATCGTATGACGCCTGAGGTTGTTGAGGCGCTCAAAGCCGCGCAGGTTGATATTTTCTGTGTGGCTGCCTATGGTTGCATTTTGCCCGATGAGGTGCTGCATATGGCGCCGCTTGGTATTGTGAACGTTCATGCGTCCTTGCTGCCTCGTTGGCGTGGCGCTGCTCCTATTCAGCGTGCCATTCTTGCTGGTGATGAGGTTGCTGGCGTTTCCATTATGCGTATTGGGCATGGCGTGGATACCGGTGCTTATTGTGCCCAGGCTTCCACGTCGGTTTCCGGTAAGCATGCTGAGGCGCTGACCATGGAGCTTGCTGAGCTTGGCGGTAAATTGCTTGTCGATACGCTTCCTTCGCTTGCCGATGGTACCGCTGTGTGGACTGAACAGGATGAGTCGCTTGTTACCCATGCTGCCAAGATTTCTAAGCAGGAGATGCGTCTGGATCCGCACATGGCGGCGCTTGATTGCGTGCGTCATGTGCTGGCCTCGTCCGATACCGCGCCTGCTCGTTGCGTGATTGCCGGCAAGACCGTGCGCGTGCTCGATGCTGCGCCGGCTGATGTGTCGCTTGGCGAGGGTCAGGTTCTCGTTAAGGCCAAGCGTGTTTACCTTGGACTTTCCGATGGCACGGTTGAGTTGCTCGAGGTTAAGCCTGATGGCAAGCGTGCTATGGCCGCTTCTGCTTGGGCTGCTGGCCTGCAGGGCGTCGATCTTTCCTGGGGTGTTTTGTCATGAGCAAGCTTTCTCCCGCGCGCAAGCTTGCGCTCGATGTGCTGATGGAGGCCGATCGCCGCGGCATGTATGCGCGCGACGTGCTGTCCTCTCGCGCATCGGCCAAGGCTATTGACCAGCGCGATTCCGCTTTTGCCGCCCGCTTGGCGCTGGGTGTTGCCGCCACGCAGGGTATTTTGGACGAGCTGCTCGATCAGTTTCTCGATAAGCCTAAAAAGGTTGCGCCGCGTGTTCGCATGGCGCTTCGTATCTCGGCCTTCGAGATGCTCTATCTGCATACGCCTGGTCGCGTTGCGGTGAGTCAGGGCGTTGAGCTGGTGCGCAGCGGAGCTAAGTCTGCCGCCGGTTTGGCCAATGCCGTGCTGCATAAGGTCGCGGACAACGTTGAGGACTTTGCCACGGCGTCCGATGTAGATGAGTCTGAGCGACGCCTGGTTCGTCTGTCGCGCCTGATGGGACTGCCGCGTTGGCTGTGCGCTCGCATTATGGCATCGTTCGACACGCCAGAGGGTGCGCTTAACTTTGCCGGCAATCTGGCCCCCGCGCCACTGGCCCTGCATGAGAACGCCTTTGCGACCAAGCCCGATCCGTATATTTCGCAGCTCGTCGCGCCTGTCTTCCCGGGCTGCCATGCCCCGGTTGATGCCCAGGTTACCGTTGCTTCGGGTGTGTTTGAGCGTGCTGCCGCGGTGGCGTCTGATCTCAACGCGCAGCTTATCGCCACGGCTGCCACGCGCCCTGGTAGCTGCCTTGAGATTGGTGCCGGTCGTGGCACCAAGACCTATGTGATGATGTGTCAGGCCAAGCGTGCGGGCTATGAGCGTCAGCATACGGCGCTCGATCTGCATGATCGCAAGTGCGATCTGAATCTCGCTCGCCTGCATAAGGCCGGTATTCAGGGCGTTCGTACGGTTTCGGGTGATGCTTGCGAGCTTGATGAGGTGCTCACATCGTTTGATGCCATGCTTGGCAAGCCGGTTAAGTTCGACACGGTCTTTATCGATGCGCCGTGCTCGGGCACCGGAACCATGCGTCGTCATCCCGAGATTCCGTGGCGCCTGACCGAAAAGGATGTGACGGTTGAGCTGCCCAAACTGCAGCTTACGATGCTCAAAGAGGCCGCTGCGCGCGTGGTTGCCGGCGGCGAGCTCATCTATGCGACGTGTTCTGTCTTCGACGAGGAGAACACGCAGGTGGTGGAAGCGTTTCTCGCTTCTCCCGAGGGTGCCGGCTTTAGCGTGTCGCCGCTCTCCGAGGCACAGATTCTGCAACTTCCCGAGTTCGATCAGGCCAAGAAGCTCGTTTCCGTACGCCAGAACGATCGAGGCCTCTTCCAAAGCGTACCGGTAAACGCCGACTCCTACGACGGTCACTTCTGCGCCAGACTGGTCCGCAAGTAATACGGGCCCAAGGGTAGCTAATTTGGGACGGGGCTTTTTTAACTACCCCGCCTGCAGGGTAGTTAAAAAAGCCCCGTCCCAAATTAGCTACCCATAGAGCAAAGAAGC
>DBFBGO010000036.1:0-113087 GCA_048201895.1 Collinsella sp.
GGCACGCCCGGTCCCGTTCCGAACCCGGAAGCTAAGCCCCATCGCGCCGAGAGTACTGCGGGGCCAGCCCGTGGGAGGCCAGGGCGCCGCTGACCGGTGGACGGCACCGAGCCGTACGCTTGAACTGAGAAGGGGGAGGCCTCGCGGCCTTCCCCTTTTTTGCGTTTACGGGGCGTAAATGACTCAATTACTCCAGACGATATTATCGTTTTTGGTATTGAGCCTTTATTTAAAGAAGATAAATCGAATAACAAGGGCAACTGCTATGGCCACAATGATCAAAAGCAGGATTGTCAGTCGATGCTGCTTGCGTCGTTTACTTGACGAAACGAAGATCGATTTTCCCTGTTTTGGCGTTTCGAGATAGCGAGCCGAATGCGTCAAGGTTTGCTTTGGCCGAGGACCTCTTTGTTGACGAGTGGCGGACGCTTTCATCGGTTCATCACTAGCTGCGCTGTTTTTAGATAATGGTGCGTCTTTCAGATATACAGGGTCTCCCGAGGCGACGCCCATATGTTTACGTCCCGTTTGGGCATCCTCGAGCGTTTGATATCGATTTCTCGTCACATACTCGGGCTCCGGATCATTAATGGGCTCTTGTGAGATGTGGGGGCGATGGAACCGTGGCGGCTGCGTGGAAGAATCTTCCCCCTGCGTCGGCATAAACATTTTGTTCTGGTTCTGGTCGTCCATGATGCCCTTTAGCTTGTTACCAATAATGTGTACGCGCTCATTGTAAGCCCCCTGTTATTTGTAGCTGCGAACATACTCGTTATTTATGCTCTGGTTCAAAGAACCTTAACCTTCCTAAAACCTTAGTCATGCACACTTAGATATGCTTATAGTACCGGACTCAAAAAACTTTATAGTCGATGAATATATAAGAACCGGCTGGGCATATATAAGAGCGTCAAAAGAAGTCCCAGTCACCTAGAAGATGGCTCGGCAGTCCTAAAAGGAGTGGTAAACATGGCAAGCATGGTTCCTTATCGTTCGGTTTTTGGCGTTCGTCCTTCTGCTAGCTCGTTGTTCGATCTGTTTGATGATATGAGCGACCTAGCGAATAACTCGATTGCCTCTAAGGCGTTCCCCGTTGACGTTGAGGATAAGGGCGATGGCTATGAGGTCAAGGCTTATCTGACCGGCGTCGCCAAGGACGACATCGATGTCGAGCTTAACGAGGGCCGTCTGTCCATTAGCGTGAATGTCGAGGAAGAAGAGGAGAACGAGGGCAAGAACTTCCTGCAGAAGGAGTTCAGCTCGTACAGCGCGACGCGTGGCGTGTATCTTAAGGACGCTTCGAGCGAGGGCCTCTCGGCTAAGTACGCTGACGGCATCCTGACCGTTACGGTTCCCAAGATCGTCGAGAAGAAGAACGTTACGAAGATCTCTATCGACTAACTTCGTTGATGTTCTGCGCTATTAAAAGACAGCAAAAGGGACTGGGAAGCGATTCTCGGCCCCTATTGCTGTCTAGCCCAGTTATTGAATGGTTGCTGGCCGATGCTGGCTTGCGGGGCGTATCGAGAGTTTTCGCGATCCTTGGAGAAGGGTGGCGGAGCTGCCGACCTCGTCATCCAGGGTTGCTGCTAGAGCTTTGGCATAGCTTTTGACGGTAAGGCTCGGACGATTGTTATCTTGACTGATATGCATGGCAATGAGCTGTTCGGTGCGCTCGGTAACAAGTTCGCGCGCGGCTTCGGCGGCTTGGCCATTGGAGAGGTGTCCCCTTGCAGACAGGATGCGTTCCTGAAGAAAGCGGGGATATCCCCCCTCGCGCAGCATGGTCACATCGTGGTTGCTTTCGAGTGCGAGGACTCGACACTCTTTGAGGGTGTTCATGGCTTGGCTCGATAGCTCTCCGGTGTCGGTGGCAAAGCCGATGGAATCATCGAGGGTGTCGAATCGATAGCCGACTGGATTGATGACATCGTGTGACGTTGAGTAGGTTTGCACGTGGGTGCCGGCAATGGATAGGGTGTCACCGGGATCGAATTCCTCGACAGGCAGATGCGAAAGATTTTCTTTGCTCGAAAGAGTGCCCCTGCTGGCAAAGAGGGGGCCGCGCCAGTGCTTACACCAGACATCGAGACCCTTGATGTGATCGCTGTGCTCATGAGTAATGAGAAGAGCCGAAACGTTGTCTGCCGAGAGCCCCAGTTCTGCCATGCGCTTTAATGTCTCGCGGCGAGACAGTCCGTCATCGACCATAATGAGCCCCTGCGGGCCCTCGATGAGTGCGCAGTTGCCTTTAGAGCCACTGCCGAGGATATGAAGGTGCAGACGAGACATAAGATTCCAAAGGATACAATGGGTGCGAACGAATAGAGGAGGAAGCAAATGCCAACGGTATCTCAGCATTATGGACACCATGCTGCATCGTGGGCTGATGATAAAGCCTTGGCAACGCGGCAGACGGCTGCCCCCGTGGTGCTCATGGTATCAGGTGGTGCGGACTCGACGGCTTTGCTCCTTATGGCGTGCACATCAAAGTTGGATATTCTGGATGGGCGTGGTGTGGCCCCCATCGCGCGCGAGCGACTGCACGTGCTGCATGTGAACCATCATCTGCGCGGCGAGGCATCCGATGGCGACGAGGCTTTCGTGCGTGAGCTCTGCGCGCAATATGGTCTACCGCTGTGTGTTGAGCATGCCTATTTTGATGATGAATCGGGCAATATCGAGGCGGCTGCCCGCGAGGTGCGCTATGCCGCGGCGCGAAGGTATGTTCGCGAGCTCTGCGCCCAGACGGGGGCACCGCGAACGGCGGCTCGTATCTGCACCGCGCACACGTCTTCGGATCGCGCGGAAACGTTTTTGATGAACGCGATTAAGGGTTCGGGGCCCGCTGGTCTATCGAGCATTCCTCGCCGGAGGAATATCGTGGTGCGTCCCTTGCTCGACCTAACTCATGGCGAGCTCGTGGGCTATCTACAGGTACATGGTCAGCCGTGGCGTGAAGACGAGAGCAATGAGGATATCTCGTATCTGCGAAACTACGTGCGCCATCGGGTAATGCCGGTGGTGGCACAGCGTAATGCGAGCGTGTGCAAGACGATTGGCGCCGCCTGTGAGATCTTGGGTGATGAAGATGCGTTTCTATCCCAGCTGTCGGCACAGGCGTTTCGAAGCTGTTTACGCAAAGAGGCAGAGGGCGCGCTGGTGCTCGATGCCAGGCGCCTTGCCGCGGCCGAGGTGGTAATCGCGCGGCGCATCGTGCGACTGGCGATCAAACGCATCGATCCGGACGCTCGTCCCGAGATGCGACATGTGGAGCGAGTGCTTTCCTGCGTTGCCGAGGGTGCCGGCTCGGTCACGCTTCCGGCGGGGATTGACGCACGCATTGAGTTTGGCATGCTGGCGTTTAAGGTGCCGGTGGCTCGCGAGGGCCTGGTCGCGGACTGGGTTACCGTGCCCGGTCGTTTGCCGTTGGGCGGGGGACGTATGCTGGTCACAGAACCAATAGCCGTTGAGCCGGGATGCGATATCGTGTGCCGCGCCCGTGAGCTTGCGGCTGCCGGGGAAGTGACAGCTTTGGTAGACGCGGCTGCCCTGGGTTTTGCCGACGGCGATAGTGAGCTGATCCTGGCGGGCTCGCGTGGTGAGATCCCTGCCGAGGCGCGATTGGCGCGCCTGTGGGTGGACGGTCCCGCACCGGGAGACGTGATGTGCCCGTTAGGGATGAGTGGCCGAAGCAAGAAAGTATCCGACTTGCTAGGTGAGGCTCGCATTCCCGTTTCCGAGCGCGCCGGCGTGCCCATGGTAAGGACGGCGCCGGGGGGTGCCGTGGTGTGGGTCGCCGGAGTTCGCGCGGACGAGCGTTTTAAGTGTACGGCCGCAACGCGCGTGGCATATCTGCTCCGCGTGGTTGACGCGGATTAGCTTCTCGCACCAGCTATTCTGTGCGACGTTGACGGTATTCCCGCGCTGATGGCGTGCGGGCTGGAAAATATACCCCGTGCGCTGCTAGAATGTGAAGTTCGCGTCCATACGGCGGTGTGTGGACAATAAGCACAAGAAAGGGTTGTCATGGCTTCTCAACATCCGGATATCGAGAAGGTTCTGTTTACGCAGGAGGATATCGACGGTATCGTCTCTCGCCTAGGCGAGGAGATTACGCGCGACTACGCGGGTAAGGATCTGGTGCTGATTGCGGTCCTGCGCGGTGCCGTGGTCTTTATGGGCGACCTGATGCGCAAGATCGAGCTGCCGACCAATATCGATTTCATGGCTGTTTCAAGCTATGGCGACGGTGTGAAGTCTTCGGGCATCGTGCGTATCATTAAGGACCTGGATATCGACATCCGTGGTCGCGACGTGCTGATCGTCGAGGACATTCTGGACTCGGGTCTGACGCTCAAGTATCTGATGAAGAACCTCGAGAGCCGCAAACCCGCTTCTCTGGAGGTCGCCGCCTTCCTGTGGAAGGACGTTGAGGACCGCACCTCGGCCATCACGCCCAAGTATGTTGGAACCCATTGCCCCGATGCGTTTGTGGTGGGCTACGGCCTCGACTATGCCGAGCGCTATCGTAACCTTCCGTATCTGGGCATTTTGAAACCGGAGGTTTATTCGTAAGATGCCCGACGACCGTAACGATAACAATTCCCAGACTCCCCGGGAGCCTAAGATCCCGGGGATGCCCGGAGGCAAGAAGCCCACGCGTACGGGCTGGCTGTATTTTATTTTGGCTTGCGCGCTTCTGGGCTACGCCTTCTTTAACATGGGCTCCGGCTTTGCCAATTCCAGCAATACCGTTAAGCTCGCGACGAGCGAGATGGTGAGCGCCATCAAGCAGCAGCGCGTCGAAGATTTGACCTATACGGTTCAAGACGGAAGCGTGACGGGTCATTACTGGAAGACGAAGAAGGACAAGGGCGATACGAGCGAGCTCAAGAGCTTCTCCTCGACCTATGTCGGCTCCGATTCGCTTGCCGAGCTCATGGCGGAGCACCCCGATACCAAGTACATCGTCAACACCAACGACCCCGATTTTTGGGGCGACTTGGCGATGAGTGTGCTTCCGACGATCGCCCTTATCGCCATCATGTTCTACTTTATGCGCCAGATGATGGGCGCCAACAACAGGAACATGCAGCTTGGCAAGACCAACGCTAAGACCAACGAGGCCACACGCCCCAAGGTCAAGTTCGAGGACGTTGCCGGCGTGGACGAGGCAGTCGAGGAGCTCGAGGAGATCCGTGACTTTTTGAGTGATCCGGATCGCTATCGCAAGCTGGGTGCCAAGATCCCGCGTGGCGTGTTGCTGGTTGGCCCTCCGGGCACCGGTAAAACGCTGCTGGCCAAGGCCGTTGCCGGCGAGGCGGGCGTGCCGTTCTTTAGCATCTCGGGTTCCGACTTTGTCGAGATGTTCGTAGGTGTCGGCGCCAGCCGTGTGCGTGACCTCTTTAAGGAGGCCAAGTCCCAGGCCCCGTCGATCATCTTCATCGATGAGATCGATGCCGTGGGACGTCAGCGCGGAGCTGGCTTGGGCGGCGGTCACGACGAGCGCGAGCAGACGCTCAACCAGCTGCTTGTCGAGATGGACGGTTTTGAGGAGAGCGAGTCGGTCATCCTGATCGCCGCCACCAACCGCCCCGACATTCTGGATCCGGCGCTGCTGCGTCCTGGTCGTTTTGACCGTCAGGTTACGGTCGACCGTCCGGATGTGAAGGGCCGCGAGCAGATTTTGCGCGTGCATGCCGAGAACAAGCCGATGGACGAGGACGTTAAGTTTGAGAAGCTCGCCCAGATGACCGTTGGCTTTACTGGTGCCGATTTAGCGAACCTGCTCAACGAGTCTGCGCTGCTGGCCGCTCGCCGTCATCGTTCCGTGATCTCGATGGACGAGGTCGAGGAATCGATGGAGCGCGTGATTGCCGGACCGCAGCGCAAGGGTCGCGTGATGACCGAGGCCGAGCGCACCACGATTGCCTACCACGAGAGCGGTCACGCCCTGGTGGGCCACATCCTGGAGCACTCCGATCCGGTCCACAAGATCTCGATCGTCAGCCGCGGTCAGGCGCTGGGCTACACGCTGCAGCTTCCGCAGGAGGACCACTTCCTCAAGACCAAGAACGAGATGCTCGACGAGCTCGCCGTGTTCTTGGGCGGTCGCGTTGCCGAGGAGCTCATGTGCGATGACATTACGTCGGGCGCGAGCAACGATCTGGAGCGCGCAACCAAGATGGCGCGCGAGATGGTTACGCGTCTGGGCATGAGCGAGGAGCTAGGCACACAAGTGTTTGGCGAGGCGCAGCATCAGGTATTTCTGGGCCGCGACTATGCCGATCATCAGGATTATTCCGAGGAGACGGCGCGCCGCATTGATATCGAGGTTCAGCGCATCATGCGCGAGGCCCATCGTCGTGCTGTCGAGATCTTGGATGCCCGTCGCGATCAGCTCGATCTGATGGCGAAGGTGCTGCTTGAGCGCGAGACTGTCGAGGGCGATGCCGTGAATGCCCTGCTCGATAACGAGTGGGACGCCTACCTTGAGCGCGAGGACGATATCCTGGCGGCCAAGGAGGAGCGCAATGCCAAGGCGGCCGGCATGCCGACCAAGAAGCGCGCGCCTCGTATGAGCGAGGAGGAGCTGGCGGCTGATGCCGCGGCCTTTGCGCAGGCGGCCATGCAGGAGGATGCCGAAGCCGCATCCGATGATGCTGACGATGACCATGCCGTCGTCGATGCCGACACCGACGCCGACAAATAGTCTTTGTGGCGAAAGCCTCCGCGGGGAAACCTGCGGAGGCTTTTTCTTTTGAGCGATATGGGGCCGCCTGTTGATTGGGGACAGACTTAAATGAGCGTTTTCACGCATTTAAGTCTGTCCCCAATCAACATTGCTGCGGCACTTTGCTCGGCTAAAGTGTACAATAGCGCCTATGCGAAAGGGGAACAGATGATCAACGAAACTATGTATGCTCGCGGCGCGGAAAGCTCCATCATCCGTGAGATTTTTAGCTATGGCCTTGAGCGCAAAGCGCAGATCAGTGCGGAAAACGTATTCGATTTTTCGCTGGGCAATCCGAGCGTTCCGGCGCCCGCTGCTGTGGCTGAGTCGATTAAGAAGGCCCTGGAGCTGCCGAGCGACCAGCTGCACGGCTACACGCCCGCACCGGGCCTGCCGCAATGTCGAGCAGCCATCGCCGAATCGCTCAACTGCCGCTTTGGCACGAGCTATGAGGGCAAAGACGTCTTTATGACGGTGGGTGCCGCGGCTTCGCTCACCTGCACGCTCAACGCCGTTACGAACCCGGGCGACGAGGTTATTGTTATCGCCCCGTACTTTCCGGAATATCGCGTTTGGATTGAGAAGGCCGGCTGTACGTGTGTCGAGGCGCTCGCCGATGAAGATACGTTCCAGCTGAGCGTGGACAACGTGCTCAAGGCGATTACCGATAAGACGACTGCCGTCATCATCGACTCGCCCAACAATCCGACCGGTGCCGTATATACACGCGACACGCTGACGCGACTGTCCAATGTTCTGCGCGAGGCCAACGCTCAGCGCGATCCCGAGAATCCGATTATGGTCATCTCGGATGAGCCGTACCGCGAGATCGTGTACGGTGCCGAGGTACCTTGGGTTCCTTCGATCTACGAGCACACCGTCGTGTGCTACTCGTATTCCAAGTCGCTGTCGCTACCGGGCGAGCGCGTGGGCTGGATCTTGGTTCCCAACACCAATCCGCAGGCTGCCCGTCTGATGCCGGCTGTTGCGGGTGCTGCCCGTACGCTGGGTTTTGTATGCGCACCGGCACTCTTCCAGCGCGTGATCATCGATTGCATCGATGAGCCGAGTGACGTTGAGGCCTATGCACGCAACCGCACGACGCTTACCGATGCCTTGGCGGAGTACGGCTACACGTATGTTGAGCCGGATGGCGCGTTCTACCTATGGGTGAAAGCGTTGGAGCCCGATGCGAATGCGTTTTGCGAGCGCGCAAAGAAGTATGAGTTGCTTGTGGTTCCCTCGGACAGCTTTGGTATGCCGGGTTGGTTCCGCTTGGGCTACTGCGTGAGTTACGAGACGATTATCAATTCGCTACCCGCTTGGAAACAGTTGGCGGACGAGTATCGTTAAAAGTAAAGCGCTCTGCCTACAATGTTTTACGTGAAACGGGGTTTGGTGTTAAGCCAGGCCCCGTTGTCATGAACGTTGTGTCGTTGGGATGGAGTGGTTTTACGAGTATCGAAGGCTATGCGTACAATGAATATAAGCGACGGCCGTGCCAGATAAGGAGACCTGATGCCCTACCTGCTTTCTTGTGACATTCATACCCATACGATGTTCTCTGCTCATGCATATTCGACCATTGAGGAGAATGTGTACTGGGCGGCAGAGCGTGGTCTGCAGGTACTCGGATCTGCCGACCATTTGAGCTCTATGGTTACGCCTTGCCCCAATGACCTGCGCAGTTTCCAGTTCTTTATTAACCAGGATATCTGGCCGCGCATTTGGAGCGGCGTGCTGGTACTTCGCGGTGCCGAGGCCGATATCGTTTCGCTGGACGGAAGCCTGTTTGGCGAGGACACTCCTGTCACGCTCGATATTGCCGGCGATTCGTACAGCCGTCAGCATTCACTGTTCGATTTGGTTACGCGTAATTTGGATTATTTGGTTGCAAGCGTGCATAATCCGCAGATTGCTGAGGGTGCGACGCTGGCCCAGACGACCGAGATGTATATCAATGCCCTGGAGCACCCCAAGGTGTTCATGCTGGGCCACACGGGGCGTTCGGGCGTGCCGTTCGATATCGACGAGGTACTGTTGGCAGCTAAGGCCAAGCACAAGATTATCGAGATCAACAACCATAGTCTTGAACACGGTGTCGACACTGAGCATTGGGCCGTATGCCGCAAGATCGCCGAGCGCTGCGCCGAGCTGGGCGTGGGCATTGGCGTGTCGACCGATGCCCACATTGGCATGGCCATTGGCAAGCTCGATTACGCTCGCAAGATGCTCGACGAGATTCACTTCCCGTTGGATCTGATCGTGACGCGCGATCGCGAGACGCTGCTGCGCGAGATGGCGGCAGCTGGTGTGTGCGACCTGCGCAAGGGGATGTAACGAGACTCGTATGCTCAACGAAAGGGGATGGTCCAGACGGGCCGCCCCCTTTCTTGTGCCGGTGGATTAGCGGCGCTCGAGGACCGCTACGGTTTCGGTGTGGTCGGTATGGGGGAACATGTCGACGGGTGTGATCTTGAGCAGGCGATAGCCTCCGTCGAGGAGCTGGTGCAGGTCGCGCTCTTGGGTGGCGGGATTGCAGCTGATATAGGTGATGCGGCGCGGCTTAAGTGCGCAGGCGGCTTCGAGGAACTCGGTGGTGGAACCGGCGCGCGGCGGGTCGATGGAAAGGACGTCGATCCGCTCGTTGTTATCGGCGGCATCCAGGATGTAATCGGTGGCGTCGTCGGCCATAAACCAAGCGCTGCGGGTGAGGCCGTTGAGCTCGGCATTGCGACGTGCATCGGCAATGCCCGCCGGGTTGCGCTCTACGCCGAGCAGCATGATGCCGACACCCTTGTTCTGGGCATCTTTAGCTGCGCAAAGACCGATGGTACCGCTGCCGCAGTAGGCATCCATGAGCACATCGCCCTGGTGCAAATCCATGCCGTCGATAGCGAGCCGATAGAGCAGCTCGGTCTGTTGCGGGTTGGTCTGATAAAACGCGGTGGGGGAGATGTTGAATGCGCAGCCGAGCAGCTGGTCGCGCATGCATTCGGCGCCATACACGATGCGGGTTTCCTCGCCGAGGATGGCGTTGCCGGGGCGTCCGTTGATGTTTTGGGCAACGGTGACGATGTGCGGATTGAGTGCGGCGACAGCCTCAAAGAACTCCTGCGCATGCGGTAGGTCGCGCTGGGCTGTCACAAGGGTAGCCATGATCTGGTCGGTACGCCAACCGCAGCGAACGATGGCATAGCGAAGCAAGCCCAGGTGCTTGTCCTCGTTAAAGGCGGGAATGTGCAGGCGCTCAGCCTCACGCGCGATGCCGTTGAGAATCTGACGAGCGCCCGGCGCCTCGACAGGACATTCGGGCACAGCAACGATTCTGTGCGAACCGCGCTCAAAGAAGCCGCAGCGGACAGCGCCCTCCTTACCAGGAGCAAACGGAGTGGCAGCCTTATGACGAAAGCCACGCGGCGCAGGATATTTACCCGGGTCGCCCAGGGTGGCTCCCATACCGCGAATAGGATCTACAGCAATGCCCTCACGCTCACAAAGCGAAGCAAAAAGCCCCTCCATAGCAGCCTGCTTGGCGGCGAGCTGCTTCTTATAAGGACGATTGAGCGCCGTACACCCACCGCAAGCTTTCATGATGGAACAAGGAGACTTGGGATCAACGGCCTTACGCGCAGGCGGAACCGGATTCTTATACGGGCGCTTGGAGCGATTCTGAGATGCCTTATCCTCGTTCCGACGAGAGCCGGGACGCTTGGCCTTGCCCTTGGCCGACTTACCCTTCGCGTCTTGAGACGACTTGGATTTCTGAGAAGATTTTTTCTCCTCTGACCCCTCAGCCGCCTCGATCAAAGCACGACGAGCCTTACGCTCCGCACGAGATTCTGCCATGAATTATCCCCACTAATATTACAAAGTGAAATCTGAAAGCATTGTACCGTGCCAAGCTAGCGGACGATATGTAAGCGCCCATTTCATGTCAGTGATAAGCCCAACGACGTTTGCCCGCCGGGTGCCGGGGCAGGGGCTAAGTTTGTCGCGAGTTCCGCACGAACAGGAGAGCACTTAATGTGCTCTCCGGCGTGAGCAGGACTGTAGGGCAGCAAACTTAACCCCTGCCCCGGCACCCGGCGGGCAAACCCTCCCTTGTACTCCATCTCACTAAAGAGTATGATTCTGGACGTTACACGAATCACTTTACTTAACTAAAGTGCCATCAAGGGGGGATACCATGAACACCGATATGTCTCGTCGTCAGTTTGTTGGTCTAGCCGGCTCGCTCGCTACGGTGCTTGGCCTTGGTCTTGTCGGTTGCGGCGGTGGTGCCGGCAAGGGCTCCGCTGCTGGCTCTGCCGCGGCCAAGGATGTGAAGGGCGCTGCGGAGTCCAAGAAGCTCGTGGTGGGCTTTGATAAGTCCTATCCTCCGTACGGCTTTGTGGGCGACGATGGCGAGTACACCGGCTTTGATCTCGATCTGGCCAAGGCTGTTGCCGATAAGCAGGGCTGGGGGGTCAAATACGAGGCCATCGACTGGGATGCCAAGGATACGCTGCTCAACTCGGGTGCCATCAACTGCATCTGGAACGGCTTTACCATGGAGGGTCGCGAGGACGACTACACGTTCTCCGAGCCGTACATGCTCAACGAGCAGGTGCTGGTGGTAAAGAAGGATGCAGGCATCAAGAGCTGGGACGATCTTGCCGGCAAGACCGTGATTACCCAGACCGATTCCGCTGCGCAGGATGTGCTCGAGGGTGACCAGAAGGATCTGGCGGCGACGTTTGCCACGCTCGACACGATCGGCGAGTACAACACGGCCTTTATGCAGCTCGAGAGCGGCGCGATCGATGCCGTGGCTTGCGACCTTTCGATTGCCCAGTATCAGCTTGCCGCCAAGCCCGATGCCTATACGCAGCTTGATGAGCCGCTGTCCAGCGAGCACTACGCCGTCGGCTTTAAGAAGGGCGACACCAAGTCGGCCGATGCTGTAGCCGAGTCGCTCAAGGCACTCTACGATGACGGTGCGGTTAAGGATCTCTGCGACAAGTATTCAAGCTATGGTCTATCTTTCGATAATTGGGTGCTCAAGTAATGTCTATTCAGGTCATGATGCAGATGCTTGGCCAGGGTTTCTTGGTCAGTTTGCAGTTGTTTGTGCTGACGCTGTTGGGGTCGATTCCGCTGGGAATTCCCGTGGCGTTTATGCGCATGAGCAAAATCGCGCCGCTTCGCTGGATTGCGCGCATCTACATTTCGGTCATGCGCGGTACGCCGCTCATGCTGCAGATGTTTGCCATCTACTTTGCCCCGTACTACGTGTTTGGCATTTCGCTCACGCCCGATTCCAAGTGGACGGCGTGCGTCGTGGCGTTCATCATCAACTACGCCGGTTACTTTGCCGAGATCTATCGCTCGGGCCTTCAGTCCATTCCGCGCGGTCAATACGAGGCAGCCGAGGTGCTGGGCTATTCGCGCATGCAGACGTTTCTGTATATCGTGATGCCGCAGGTCGCCAAGCGTATTCTGCCGGCGATGGGCAACGAGATCATCACGCTGGTCAAGGACACGTCGCTGGCGTTTGCCATTGGCGTGGGTGAGATGTTCTCGACGGCCAAGGCGCTGGTCGCCTCGCAGGTGAGCATGGTGCCGTTTGCGATCGCGGCGCTGATCTACTGGATTTTTAACTTTGTGGTCGAGATGCTGCTGGGCGCCGCCGAAAAGAAGCTGGACTATTATCATGACTAACTCAGTGATGAAAATGGAAAGCGCGCGCAAGGCGTTTGGCGGCAATGAGGTGCTCAGGGATATCTCGCTCGAGGTCAAGCGTGGCGAGGTCGTGGCGATTATCGGGCCTTCGGGTGGCGGCAAGTCCACGCTGCTGCGGTGTGCCACGCTGCTCGAGACACTCGACGGAGGCTCGCTCTCGTTTGGTGACCTTGCCGTTGCGACGGATGCGGGTTCGGGCGCAGTCTATGCGAAGGGCGATGCGCCCAAGCGGGCACACTCGCGATTCGGCCTGGTGTTCCAAAATTACAACCTGTTCCCGCACTATACCGTGATGAAAAACATCATCGACGCGCCGATCCGCGTGCTCAAGCGTCCGCGCGAGCAGGCAGAGGCACGTGCATGCGAGTTGATCGCGCAGATGGGGCTTATGGGCAACGAGAACAAGGTTCCTTGTGAGCTTTCGGGCGGTCAGCAACAGCGCGTGAGTATTGCCCGCGCCCTAGCGCTCGACCCGGAGATCCTGTTCTTTGACGAGCCGACCTCGGCGCTCGATCCCGAGCTAACGGTCGAGGTGCTGCGTATCATTAAAGACCTTGCCGCGCAGAATATGACGATGGTGATCGTGACCCACGCAATGCAGTTTGCGCGCGATGTTGCCGACCGCGTGGTCTTTATGGATGGCGGCCGCATTGTCGAGGAGGGTCCTGCCGAGCAGGTCATCGACCATCCGCGTGAGCAGCGCACCCGTGAGTTCTTGAGCCGTATCGAGGGATAGGCTCAGGTATTTACTCAACTATTAATTGGGGCGAAGCCGCCGCAGGTCTTACGGTCTGTGGCGGCTTTTTGTTTGCATCGACGGGGTTCAATAATCGTCTCACAAGCTTGTCTCTTCCTCTCGCCGCCTGTATTCATACGTGCGCCGAAAGGTATGCATGGACAGCCGCCCGTGAGGGTAGGGTGGTGGCATAGGACATTTGGAGGGTGAGTCGGCTCGGCTGCCGACCATGCTGCTCCCGGGATGGCACCGACCGCGAACTCTCCCCGTTGGCGTCGCGCATTGCGCGCGGCACTGCAAGGAGGTCATCATGGGTGCGCCCAAGACCGGTAACGTAAGGAACGTGGTGCTCGTAGGCCAAGGCGGAGTGGGCAAGACTTCACTCGCCGAGGCAATGCTCCACCTTTCCGGCAAGACCGCCCGCCTGGGCGGCCACGACGGCACCAAGCCCACGCTCGACTATGACCCCGAAGAGGTCAAGCGTGCGTTTTCCATCTCGACGACCATCGCGCCGATCGATTGGAAGGGCGCCCGCATCAACGTGCTCGATGCCCCGTGCTACCCCGATTTTATCGGCGACGCCTTTGCCGCGATGAGCGTCTGCGAGACGGCTCTGTTTGTGGTCGACGCCGAGGCCGGCCCGCAGCCTACGACGGTTAAGCTCTGGTATGCCGCCGAGGACCTGCGCCTGGCGCGTGCGGTGTTCGTAAACCGCCTGTCGCGCTCCGAGGCCAGCTTTGCGACCACGATGGGCCTGCTGCAAGAGCGCTTTGGCACGCGCCTGGGCGCCGTGACCCTTCCCTGGGGCGAGGGCGAGGACTTTGACGGCATCATCGACCTGGTGCGCATGAAGGCGCGCCATTGCAACGGCACCGAAGCCGTTGAGTCGGAGATTCCCGAGGAGTATCGTGCCCAGGCCGAGGAGGCCCATGACCATCTGTGCGAGCTGGTGGCCGAGGCTGACGACGAACTGATGATGAAGTACTTGGAAGGCGAGGAGACGCTGACGCAGGAGGAGCTTGAAGGCCTGCTGTCGAAGGCGATCGCCGAGCGCATCTTTGTGCCGGTCTTTGCGGGCGATTGCATTAAGGAGCAGGGCGTTAACTCGCTGATGGACGACATCGCCACATACTTCCCGGCGCCGACCGACTACGGCGAGATGCCGCTTATCGACGGCGATTCGCTCAAGATTTCGAGCGACGATGATCGTCCGGTGGCGTTTGTGTTTAAGACCCTGGCCGATCCGCAGCAGGGCCGCATCAGCTTTATCAAGGTGCTGACGGGCACGCTTGAGCCGGGCCTTGAGCTGGTCAACGCGCGTACCCGCAAGAGCGATCGTCTGGCTCACCTGTATGTGATGTGCGGCCGCGACATGACCGAGGTCGGTCACGCCTATGCCGGCGACATTATCGTGGCGCCCAAGTTGGCGGCAGAGACGGGTGACACACTCTCCATTACCGGTAAGGTCGAGGCGGCGGCGTTTAAGTTCCCCAACTCTCAGTACCGCATCGCCATCGAGGCCGAGAATCGCGGGGACGAAGAGAAGCTCTACACGTTTATCGAGAAGGCCTGTAAGGCCGATCCGACTATGAGCATCGACCGCGACGAGGAGACGGGCCAGACTATCATCTCCGCCGTGGGTGAGGCGCAGGTTTCGGTGCTGCTCAACCGTCTGGAGGACCGCACCAAGGTCGCCGCCAAGAGCGTGCCGATCCGCATTCCGTATCGCGAGACCATCCGCCGCACGGCGAGCGCCCAGGGCCGCCACAAGAAGCAGACTGGCGGTGCCGGTCAGTATGGCGACTGCTGGCTGCGCGTTGAGCCGCTCATTGGGCCCGACGGCACGAGCGATGGCTATGAGTTTGTGGACGAGGTCGTAGGTGGCCGTATTCCGCGCTCGCTGATCCCCGCCGTGGACAAGGGTGTCCAGGAGACCATGAAGGACGGCACCATTGCCGGCTACCCGCTCACGGGCATTCGCGTGGCTGTGTACGATGGCTCGTATCACAGCGTCGACTCCAACGAGATGGCGTTCCGTGCGGCGGCTCGCATCGGCCTGCGCAAGGCATGCGCCGATGCCGACCCGGTGGTGCTGGAGCCCATCGAGGAAATTACGGTGACTATCCCCGAGAGCTACGCCGGCGCCGTGATGGGTGACATCTCGGCATCGCGCGGTCGCGTGACGGGCATGGAGACCGATGAACGCGGCGACACCGTGGTCATCGCCCAGGCACCTCTCGCCGAGCTGACGGATTACTCGACGCGCCTGCGCTCTATCACGCGCGGCACGGGTGACTTTACCATGAAGCCCGCCGGCTACGAGCAGGTGCCTTATGACGTTCAGGCCAAGCTGGTCGAGCGCTATGAGGAGGGCCGCGCCAAGTAACGCGTGGTTTTGCCTGCAACATGCATGCCGATGCAAGGGCCGCCCTGGGTAACCGGGGCGGCCCTTTTTGATCCCTTGGGGACGGAGGAAAACGGATCATTTTAGGTTTTGGGGCAGCTTGGTCGGTCCTAGTCTCCCGAGGCCTGGTTGCGGCCGGTAGCGTAGTCGATCTGCACGTGCGGCTGCAGGTTGTAGCAATATACGTGGAAGCAGAGGGTCTTGCCGTGGTCCTCGACCGATTGCGCCTCAAGGCGCATGCCGCGGCAGACAAGTTCCTCTTCGTTATACATGGGCGTGACGCGGTAGAGCACATGGTTGCCCGTATCGCGAATATAGTTGAGAATCTGCTCTTCAAACGGCAGCATACCCGTCTCGTTGAGATAACGCGTGCCGGTGAGGAGATTCTTGCGATTTGCGTTCTCGCCGCAGAGTGACCAGGCGATAAGGTGGCAGCGGTTGTAGAGGCTCTGGCCCGGAATAAAGTCGTAGCGCTGCTGGTGCCAACCGGCAGGATGGATACGCGAGATATCGCCGCGCTTGCCTTGACCGAGTGACTCGGGGCCCACGCAGGCGAGCGCCTTGCGAGTGCGGCCCAGGCTGTCGAGCTTGGAGAATTTCTTAAAGAAGCCCTCTTCGGTGGCGCGATCGTATTCATCGAGCGTGAATGATGGCGTGCCGAGCGGGTGCGTGCTGTCGGCGCGAAGGGCAACGTAGGGGTTGCCGGCGTAGTCGGGAATGCTACTGAGGTATACGCCGCGGGCGCGGTTAAGGTCGGGGTTTTCGACCTCGTCGATGGGGGTGGTGGAGCTGTCCTCGGAAGCGGCATCACCGGTGTCGGGTGCGGCGGATTCGGAGCCATCGCCGGAGTCCTCGGAGCTCGCCGTTCCCGATTCGAGCCGAGCGACCAGGCCTGCCTCGTCCTCGGTGCGGCTGGGACTCTCGTTTTGCTTTTCGGCCAGAGCCGCCGCCTGTTCATTGCTTTGCGGCGACAGCAGCTTGGGCGCCCCGTCGAGCGATCCCGTAAACAGCGCAAACCCCAGCACCACGGCGGTGCCGATGGAAAGTACTTGCTTGTAGGTGGACTTGCGCGACATTGAGGCTCCCGGATGGACGGTTGGGAGTCTACCAGTCTAGCAGGAGCCAGCAGGGGCCGTTCTGTCGAACAAATACTTAAGATTTGGGATAAATGCTACGGATTCATTTGCCTCATATGGAGCTGCGGCGGTTGTGTATATGAAGTTATTCGGCGTTTCCCCAGATAAAACCTACCAAAATAAATCTGCCCCTTATTGGCAGGTTAATCGTGAGTTATTTCACCGCAACTTAGGGCACGGTTAGGAAGTGTGCACCTTAAAGAGTGGAGCCCATGATTAGAGAGGTCGCGCTCGTCTCTCTAAATGTCTCTCTAAAGAGAAAGCCAGTTAAAGAGATGACATTAGGCAATCTAGCAGTGAATTCGATACATCTTTCTAAATTTCTCTCTAAAATAAGGTGCTTATCTCTCTAAAGTTAGAGAGATATACTATACTTTAGAGAGATAAATCTATCGTTTTAGAGAGACGGAATGCCAATGCTGCTGGATGAACCTCTTGGCCTTATCGTTGAGCGCCTTCGCAGGCGGGGGACTGATGACGCATCGGTAGAAGTTAAAGCCTGCACGAATAAATTGAGCGCAGACGTATGGGAGACAGTGAGCGCTTTTGCGAACACTGCGGGTGGGCTCATTATTTTGGGCCTAAACGAAGCCGAAGGATTTGTTCCTTCGGCTAACTTTGCTATCGATAGGGTGCGCGATCAGTTTGTTTCGGGTATCGGAGACGGAGGCTCAGCGGCAGTGGTGACCCATGCGCCGCGGTACGAGCTTGATCGAGGCGAGGTCGACGGGCTCCAGGTGCTTCTGGTGCGCATCTTTGAACTTGAGCTTAAAGCGAAGCCTTGCTATATCGGCGCGCGCGGCGTGCAGAACGGTAGCTACAAGCGCGTGGATGATAAAGATATCAAGATGTCACCCGCTGAGCTATATGAGCTGCAGAGTGCGTTGCTTCCGAGCGATGCAGATGGCACGGTGGTTTCGGAGGCAACGGTCGAGGATTTGGATCCAGATGTCGTGCGGTCTATTATCGCAAATCGCCGGCTGCAGACCCCGCGCGTTTTGCGCGGGGCCGATACGCTGGAAAAGCAGCTGGTCAGACTCAATATCACTACAAAGGATGGCGCCGTGAAGCTCGCGGGGCTTCTGTCGGCGGGAATTTACCCCCAGCAGTTCTATCCCAAACTGATGATCGATGTCGCCGTTCATTCCGATGTGGAAAAATCTGCACCCGGGCAACCCCGGTTTATTGACCGCCAGTTGTGCGATGGCCCGATTCCGGCTTGCATCGAAGATGCCCTTGCCGCGATTGGACGAAACTTGCGCAAAGCGACGATAGTGCAAGGCGCTGGCAGAAGGGAGGATTGGGAAGTTCCCCAGGAGGTTTTGCGCGAGGCCTTGGCAAATGCCTGCATCCATCGAGAATATTCGCCCATGTTTGTGGGGCAGGCCGTGAGTGTCGATATCTATCCAGACAGAATAGAGATCAAAAACCCTGGCGGGCTTTGGGGCGGAAAGACGGTGGACAATCTTGCAGACGGGGAATCGCGCTGCCGAAACCCAAAGCTCATGAGCCTAATGGGGGCGACGCCGTTAGAGCATGCCGAGGGGGCCGTTGCGGAAAGCCAGGGGTCTGGTATCCCGGCTATGATTCGCGAGATGGAGTCTCGTTCGCTTGGCAGGCCGAAATTTATAGTTAAGGCCGATTCGTTTACGGTGCTGCTTTCCCGACACGGGGCGGAGCTTGCTGAAAACCGCACGTGGATTCAGAGCCATGTGGGCGCCGAGCTGACGGATCGCGAAGAAACATTGCTCATGTTTATGCGGGAGCATGGGTGCGTATGCGATGTTCAAAAAATACGAGAGGCCCTGAAGTGGGATTCGGATGACATTCGTCTGATCTGCGGGGACCTTGTCGATAAACATGTCCTGTCAAAATGTGGCAAAGACACGTTTGAGATTATCGATATGAGCAGAGAATCGTCAGCTTCGACAGCGGATAGGATCCTGGAGGCTCTCAGCGCCGAAGTGGATATGACGGCGCGAGAAATAGCGGTTGCATCGGGGGTCAAAATTTCGTCCGTCCGCTACCATCTGCCAAAAATGGCGGATAAAGGGCTCATCGAAGTAATGGGTTCATCGACGAGCCGCAACCGCCGCTATCGGAAGAAGTAGATGCAGCCGAGTCGCCCCTCTTGTGTCTCTCGAAGTTAGATGGGTACTAGGGGGGCGACTGCCTCGCGATATTTCCCCAGATAGAACCTGTCAAAACAAACCTGTCCCTTTTTGGCAGGTCAGTTAACGCAGTGCAGGTTGAGCATATGCGAGCGAGCGGGCTCCGGGTGCGGTAAGGTGACGTGAAACAAGCGGGCGCTGACCTTTTGGTCGCGCCCGTGAAGTTGAACGTCAGATTGTCGTGCCCGGAGCCCGCGCAGCGCCGAGCAGTTGCGCCGCTTGTAAAATGGCGTAACCTAAAGATTCATGTTGCCGTGAATGTAGGGGGTGACCTCGGGGGAGATATGGTCGCAGCCCAGCTCGCGCAGCGCGGACTCGATGGCGGCGGGCAGCGGGGTCTTGCCCTTGCCGTCGACGGCGGCACCGCCGAGGGCAGCAATCTTGGCGACATCTGCGGGTGCGGCCTCGATATGCATGCAGCCACCGATCAAGCGCGCGCGTACCTGTGCCAGGTCAAGATCGTGCAGGTAATCCTCGCAGGCGCGGATCAGGGAGACCTTCTCGAACGTAAGCTCCTCGCCCGTGGGGACGCGCGTGGCAAGACATGCTCCCGCCGGCAGGTTCCAAACAGGATAGCCCCATGTGCGTAGTAGCTCGCGCTCTTCGTCCTTGGTAAAGCCGACCTCCATAAGAGGGGAGCGTACGCCGAGCTCTTCTGCCGCACGCATGCCGGGGCGGTAGTCACCGCGATCGCTTGCATTGCTGCCATCGATGACGGTGGGAAAGCCGAGCGACTTGGCGTGGTTGACGATGGCGGTAAAGCCGGCGTGCTTGCAGTGGTAGCAGCGATTGGCATCGTTGCAGGCTACCTGGGGGAGCTGCAGCTGATCGACCGAAAGATTGAGCACGGGGAGCTTAAAATGCGGCCCCTCATTGGCCCGTCCATCAACGGACTGCTCAAACGAAGTCTGTTCGGGCGTGCCGATGAGCGGCGTGGTGAGGTGAACGAGGAGGGTATTGGTAGGCATGATGCGGGCGCATACGGCGGCCAAAAAGCTGCTGTCAACGCCGCCGGAAAACCCGATAGCCACGCGCCCGTATGCCAAAAGCAGCTGCTCGAGCGCCGATAGCTTGTCTTGAAGCTCCTCTGCGGGTGCCGCGGTGTCTAAAATCATGAAACGTTCCTTATCGTTGAGTACTCGATCGAAAACTATAATCCTAATACGTTACTTGCCATAAGACTTCTATCTGTGTAACGAAAGTGCAATATGGTATATACGTTATATACAAGTTGCCAAATGCGGTAGAGTTGCAGCAACGCGACAGCGAGAGTCGATGGGGGATCGATATGATCAAGGCTGTTATTTTTGACATGGATGGAACGCTGGTCGATACCGAGCGTTTGGGGATTAGGGCCTGGAAGGCAGGCGCCGCTGAGCTGGGGCTCGCGATTGATGATGCGCTGATCCATCAGTTTATCGGTCGCACGCTACCCGATGTTATGGACATCCTCGATAAGCATTACGGCAGCCACGAGACCGCCGAGGCGATCTATGTCCGCCACAAGGAGATTCGCGACGAGATGGTCAAGACCGATCTGGAGCTTAAGGCCGGCGCTGCCGAGTGCATAGGCGAGCTGTTGGCTGCGGGCTATCACGTAGGCCTTGCAACGTCATCGCGCCATGTTACGGCCGAGCGCAACCTTAAAGCATTCGGCCTCTTTGACAAGTTTGAAACGGTGACCTGCGGCGAGGACGTTGTGCATGGCAAGCCCGATCCCGAGATGTACCTGCTCGCCTGCGAGCGCGCGGGCTTTGCTCCCGAGGAATGTGCCGTGGTCGAGGATTCGCGCAATGGTTGCGTCTCGGGCATCACGGCCGGCTGTCACGTCTTTGCCGTCCCCGATATTGTGCCGCTGCCGCAGGACGTGGTGGATGGCTGCGAGGCCGTGCTCGATACGTTGTTCGACCTGGCGGCGGCAGTCAAGGCCGTGCGCTAGACAATTGCGTTGTTGAAACGAGCAATTGCTCACGTTTGCGCTTAAGCAAAAGGGGCCCGACCATTGCCGGGCCCCTTTTGCTTAAGCGGCGACTTAGCATACTTGCGGGCGTGCTATAGATACGCGCCTAGGTTGATGGCCGTGGCGTCGGTCTGGCTGCTTGCCTGGGTGCTGGCGCGTTCCAGCAGGAACGGCCGCACGAGTTCTTGGCGGTTGATGTCCTCGATGGCCGTGACCGCGGTGACGGTGCGTGCGGCAGAGCCGATGTGGACGTGCTTGGTCTTTGCCGGGGCCTTGTTCTCGATTTGCTCCATGAGCAATTGAACGCCCTTGCGGCCAATCTCGTAGCCCGGGGGCGCTACCGTAGTGAGCGGGACCGATCCGCTCCAAGCGAGTGGGTTGCCATCGCAGCCTGCTACGCGTACTTGCCTGGGGACAGAGACGCCCTTGTCGACCAGTGCCGAAACGACACCCGAGGCCAGCACGTCGGTCAGGCCGACGACAAAATCGGGGCGTTCGTCGGCGGGGCGCGCGGCGATTTGGGTGCCGATGCCGTAGCCGTCGGCGGCGGTATTCCATTCGCCAGCGTCGATGACTTCGATCTTGATATCGGGGTGCAGAGCGAGCGCCTTATGAATGCCAAGGACGCGCAGGGTGAGTTGCATAAATGCTGCTCGGCCGACGACGACAATATGGTGCGCGCCGCGGGCGATGGCGAGCTCGGCGATGATGCGGCCTTGTGCCTCGTTGTCGGCGGCCACGTAGTAGCCGGGCTCGGAGCAATGGATGTCCAGATGGACGATCGGCACGGGCATCTTGGTCAGGGCGGGGTGCCAGTCGGGGGATGCCATGGGCTGAACCATGACGCCGGACATCTGGGTGCCCATAAAGTAGCGCAGGTAATGGTCCTGGAGAATATCGTCGTTATCGGCGTTGGCGATGAGCAGGTCGTAGCCGTGCTTGCGGGTCTCGTTGTGGGCGCCGCTGGCGATTTGGAGTGAAAAGCCGTGGTCGAGACGGGGGAGCACCAGGCCAAAGGACTTGGTGGCGCCGCCCGCGAGCTGACGAGCGCTTTGGTTGGGCAGGTAGCCCAGTCGATTGATGGTTTCGTTAATGAGCTTGAGGGTCTCGGGGCGCAGCTTTTCGGGGTGGTTGAGCGCGTTGGAAACCGTGCCCAACGAAACCCCGGCTTCGCGCGCGACGTCGCTGATTTTAACCTTTGCCATAGCGGCCCCTTTGATGCGTTTCAAGTACAAGCCAGATTGTAGCATCCCAAACCTTCCAAAAAGGGACAGGTTTATTTTGGCAGGTTTTATCTGGGGAAACGCTGTTGCCAGCGCGACCACCACGAAGGGGGCAGGTACCTTTGTGGTGGTTTGGACCGGCTGGACGTGTGTGCATCGAGTGGTATCTAAGTTGAGATACCACTTCTGGTATATCAGCTTGCGTTTGCGTGAGTACAATACTCGAACGTTGTACGTCTCAGCGCCCTTTGTGCGTGGACGTCTTGCAGTCACGCGAACGAAGGGATTTATCTTATGTGCGGAATCGTCGGCTACACCGGCTCTGATATTGCAAAGAACATCCTGGTCACGGGCCTCAAGCGTATGGAGTATCGCGGCTATGACTCCTCGGGCGTCGCGCTCGAGGTGGGCGAGGGCGCCGCGGCGCACCTCGACGTCATCCGCCGCGTGGGCAAGGTCGCGGGCTTGGAGAGTGAGCTTTCCAACATCGACAGCGACGCTACCTGCGGTATCGGCCACACCCGTTGGGCCACCCACGGCAAGCCCTCCGTCGTTAACGCTCACCCCCACACCAGCTGCGACGGTCGTATCGCCATCGTCCACAACGGCATCATCGAGAACTTCGCCGAGCTGCGCGAAGAGCTGGAGGGTCGCGGCCACCACTTTAAGAGCGAGACCGATACCGAGGTCTTCGCGCATCTGATCGAAGAGGCTTATGCCGAGACGCACGACCTGATGGCCTCCGTGCGCGAGGCTTGCGCCCACGTGGTCGGTGCCTATGGTCTGGCCGTCGTGTGCGCTGACGAGCCCGGCGTGATCGCCGTGGCCCGCAAGGATTCCCCGATCGTGGTCGGCGCGGGCGAGACCGGCGCCTATGTCGCCTCCGACGTCATCGCGCTCATCGACGCCACCCGCGATGTCGTGGTGCTCGAGGACGGTCAGTTTGCCAAGCTTACGCCCGCAGGCGTCGAGTACACCGACGAGGCCGGCAACGTTATCGAGCCCAAGGTCACCCACATCGACTGGGACCTGGACATGGCAGAAAAGGGCGGTTATCCCGACTTTATGCTCAAGGAGATCCACGAGCAGCCGCGCGTCGTGCGCGACACGCTGGTGGGCCGCATGACGCCGGCCGGCGAGCTCGACATCGACGAGCTGGGCCTTTCGCTCGAGGAGCTCAACGACATCGACCGCGTCTACGTGATCGCTTGCGGCACCAGCTATCACGCTGGCCTCATTGCTAAGAATCTCATCGAGGGCTGGGCTCGCATCCCCACCGAGGTGGAGGCGGCCAGCGAGTTCCGTTACCGCAATCCCATCATTACGCCGACGACGCTTGTCGTTGCCGTATCCCAGTCGGGCGAGACGGCTGATACCCTTGCCGCCATTCGCGACGCGCGCATCAAGGGTGCCAAGGTCTTCGGCATCACCAACGTGGTGGGTAGCCCCGTGGCGCGTGAGAGCGACGGCGTCATCTACACCAAGGCCAACAAGGAGATCGCGGTCGCCTCGACCAAGAGCTTCATCGGCCAGGTCGTGAGCCTTACGCTTTTGGCCCTGCTGCTGGCGCAGGTCAAGTACCGCCTGACCACCAAGCAGGCGCGCATGCTGTTCCGCGAGCTTTCCGATACGGCCGAGCAGATCCAGTGGATTTTGGATACCCAGACCGAGGCTGTGCATGAGGCCGCCCTGCTGTGCAAGGACGCGCAGTCCGCACTGTTCGTGGGTCGCGGCATGGGTGCCGCTATTTCCTACGAGGGTGCGCTCAAGCTCAAGGAAGTCAGCTACCTGCACGCCGAGGCATATGCCGCCGGTGAGATGAAGCACGGCCCCATTGCCCTGATCGACCCGGGCTTCCCTGTCATCGCTGTGGCCACAAAGAGTGCCACCTACGACAAGACGGTGTCGAACCTCATGGAGTGCAAGGCGCGCGGCGCCAAGGTCATCGTCGTTGCCGCCGAGGGCGACGAGGAAATCAACAAGATCGCCGACTGCATCATCCGCGTGCCGGCAGTCCGCGACGTGTTCAGTCCCATCACGGCGAGCGTTCCTCTGCAGCTGCTCGCCCGCGAGGTCGCCATCCTGCGCGGTTGCGACGTCGACCAGCCCCGCAACCTGGCCAAGAGCGTCACGGTAGAGTAGTTGGTTCCGCCGTTCTAGCGACTAAGGCCCGGCTCCGCATCAAGACGGAGCCGGGCCTTGTTTCATTTGACCAGATAAAACCTGCCAAAATGAACCTGTCCCTTTTTGGCAGGTTAGCGGAGCTTGCTGGTCTCGAAGTACTCGGGGAACTGGTCCAGAACCTCGGTCTGGTTGCGGAACATCATGTGCAGGTGCTTGCTGACCAAAAAGCTCGCTTCGATGGGGTCGCGACCGGCGATAGCGCGGCGAATCTGCTTGTGCTCGTTCACGATGTCCTGATTGTCGAGAACCTGCGTGGCGGCGCGCAGCCAGCGGAAGCGCTCCAGGTCGGCATTGGTCTCTTCGAGCCACGACCACACGGTGCTGCGACATGCGATGCTAAAAATCATGTGATGCATGAGGTTGTCGCTCAAAAAGAAGCCGATGCGATCCTCATCGGCCATGGCCTTTTCCTGCAGCGCGATGGCTCGGTCGAGTTGCTCGATGCCTGCCGAGGTGGCGCGCGCACAGCACTCCACGATCACCTGCTTTTCCAGATGCTCGCGGATATAACAGGCACTCTCGGCAAGGGTGAGGTTGATGGGCGAAACATAGGTGCCGCTTTGGGGTACGGTGCGCACCAGGCCCTCTTGCGCCAGACGTACCAGTGCTTCGCGCACAGGGGTGCGCCCCATATCCAGGTCGTCGCAAAGTTGCTTGACGCCCAGCTTTTCGCCGGGCTTGTAGTCCAGGTAGACGATTTTGCGTCGAATGGTGTGGTAGGACTGGTCCTGTAGGCTCGTTTCCTGCTCGCCGACGTGCATCGATTCTTCCATAGCGCCTCGCAACTGTTCTATCAAACTCATATGTCAGTTGTTAATTATGCCGCGAATCAGCTCTCCGCGGTGGGTAATTCGGCTGTTGCCTGAGAACTATTGCGGCATCTTAGTCTGTGTTTGCGCAAGGCTGCGCTCAATGTTGCTGCATCATAAGCCGTCGCAAACGTGAAATAGAAAGAAGGAATCCCATATGCAACTGGCAAATATCGTACGCGAGCGCTGGAAAGGCGTCTTGTTCTGCCTGATCATCGCTATCCCCGCGACGTTGCTCGGCAAACAGATTGAGGTGGTCGGCGGGCCGGTATTTGCCATCCTTTTTGGCATGGTCCTGGCGCTCGTCTTTCCCAAGAATCGTCGCGAACCGCTCGCCGCCGGCGTTACCTATACGTCCAAAAAAGTCTTGCAGTACGCGGTTATCCTGCTTGGCTTTGGCATGAACCTCTCCCAGATCCTGTCCAAGGGCGCCCAGTCGCTGCCGATTATCGTGGCGACAATCTCGATCTCGCTTGTCATCGCCTTTGTGCTCTGCCGCGTTATGAACGTGCCGGGCAAGATCGCGACGCTTGTAGGTGTGGGTTCGTCGATTTGCGGCGGTTCTGCCATTGCCGCGACCGCACCCGTCATCGATGCCGACGATCGCGAGATTGCCCAGGCTATTTCGGTCATCTTCCTGTTCAACGTTATCGCGGCGCTCGTGTTTCCGACGCTCGGCGGCATGCTCGGGCTGACCAACGAGGGCTTTGGCCTGTTTGCCGGCACCGCCATCAACGACACCTCGTCCGTAACGGCTGCGGCGAGCGCTTGGGACAGCATGCATCCCGGTGCCAATGTGCTCGAGAGCGCCACAGTGGTCAAGCTCACCAGGACGCTGGCCATCATTCCCATCACGCTGGCGCTTGCATGCTGGCAGATGCATCTGGCGCGCAAGGCCGGCGGCGACGCTAAGAGCACTTTCTCGCTTAAACGCGCGTTTCCCATGTTTGTTCTGTTCTTTGTGCTGGCGAGCGTGATCACCACGGTGCTTCAGCTTCCCGCGTCCTTTACGGCGCCCATCAAGGAGCTGTCGAAGTTCTTTATTGTGATGGCCATGGCGGCTATTGGCTTTAATACCGATATCGTCGAGCTGGTCAAAAAGGGCGGCAAGCCCATCGTATTGGGCTTTTGCTGCTGGATTGGCATTGCGTGCATGAGTTTGGGAATGCAGCACGTACTGGGAATCTGGTAGAGAAGCAGCTTGTTTGCGTGCTGCGTGCTGGCGAGCGCATTCTCACGGTGGAGCGATAGGAGCTCTTGCGGGTATGGCTTGTCCGCAGGTTTATAAGTCCCGAAGAGCTCTTATCGCCCCGCCAGGATGGCGATGCGGGGCAATTCATATATTCGCAAGAAGGCACCGCAGGCCCTATAGTGTTTGGTGAACATTATCGTTCAATTTTGAAACACTTGAGATGCCAAGCCACAGATAAGGGTTGCGGCTGGAGACGGGGCGAACCATGGACAGCGATGTCAAGCTGCAGATTCTGATCGAGGCATTGTCCGCAGCCGGAACATCGGCGCTGGCAATCGACGAGCGCGGTGGCGTTGTAATCTCGACTATGAGTGACGCTGCGCTCGAGCAGGATGTCGCCGCTTTTGTTTCCAAGCGTCTTGCTCGCGTGGGCGATGGAGCGCGTCTGGTGATGGGATACGGGGGCATGCGGTTGAGCTTGACGGTGCGCCCGACGGCCAAGGAGCACGGGGCGCTTTGGGTGGTCGTGGCGCATCAAGTGCGCGCCGCCGCAGCGCATGCGGGCATCGAGTGGCTCAATGCCGACGAGGTCGAGGCTCGCTACGAGTCGAGTACGTACGGCATCGTCGAAGACGCGGCAGCGGTCGCTGCCCCCGTACGGGAGAGCTACGCACGCGGGGTGCCCCTTATGCTCGAGGGTGAACTGGGCGCGGGGCAGGACCAGATTGCAAAACGTTTGTACCTGGATGGACCCTATGCCGATCAGCCCTTTGTGTCCGTTGCGCTCGATGAGCTTACGGATCGCGGCTGGCGCCATCTGCTCAAAAGTTCCGAATCGCCACTATTCCAAACGGGGCTGACACTTTGCATGGGCGGCTGGCATGCTGTTGGCCCCCAACGCCTGCGCGAGCTCGTGTCCGCAACGATCGACACGGCGCTCGCAACTCGTTGCCATGTGGTGTTGACGGCAAACGATATGCCGGGCGGCGGCGAAAGCGATCAGGCTGCCTTTGTGACCGAGCGCCTGGCCTGTGCAGTGAGTGTGGCGCCGGCAATTGCCGAGCAGGGCGGCGCATCGGAAAAGGTTGCGCGCTATCTGGAGTATCTGGCAGATATGTTTGAGACGGCAACACCTGCCTTGTCGTCCGCGGCGGCAAAGACACTCGATGCCTATCGATGGCCTCGCAACTATCTACAGCTGCGTGGGGTTTCGGAACGACTTTATATATTAGTGGGGACGGGCACGGCCGAGCGGGCGGTGGCGGAGGAGGTGCTCGCCCAGGAGGACGTTATCAAGACCGCGACCTTTGGTGCCCCGACGCTCGATAGCGATCTGTATATCTTGCGTCCTCTGGCCGATACCGAGCGCGATATCGCACGGCTGGTCGTAGGCCACCTTCACGGCAACAGAGCCCGCGCTGCCGAAGTGCTAGGCATAAGCCGTACGACCCTGTGGCGCCTGCTGAAGGACGACGACCGTTAAGCGAGGCGCCCGTGACCGCGTGCGGTACGTGTGCTACAGTCCAAAGCAGTATTGTTTCGATTCTGTTGCGGCGTGCGGGGGCGTATGGCGGAGACTTCAAAAACAAATCGGGCTCGAAAGCCCGCGGCACCGGTCAACCGTCGCACGACTTCGCGGACGTGGGGCAAAAGCGCCTCGGGGTTCGACGGCTCGTTCAAACGCACTAAATATGGCTATCCTTCGGCAAGCGCTCGCTTGGCCATGCAGGCCGAATCGTCGCTGTGGGGCCGTAAGCGTGTGGTGGGGTCAAAGCTCAAGCACGATGGAACACTTGGCTACATTAGCCGTGGCGCTGCTCGCCGTAGCGGCCTCAATCCCGCGGGCTGGCATCACTATGTTCCGATCGCGGTCGTTGTTGCGGTGATTATCATCGCGCTCGCGGCGCTTGGTTACGCCGGCGGCGGGGTCAATCTGGACGCAATGTTTAAGTCGCCCGAGCTCGCGCATGCAGGCACAGAAGTTGTCGAGGGCGCACAGACCCAGACGGGCGTTGCGCCCCAGCGCGGTATCGTCGCGGCGGCCTCCACCATCGCCGATGCGCAAAAGGACGAGGACGAACAAGGCAGCGAAGCCGAGACGACTCACACGAACGAAACGACGACAACAGCGACGTCAATATAAGTTGCGAGTGGGGTAGCTAAAAAGCCCCGTCCTAAATTAGCCACTCCCGCTGACGCTCCCGGGTTACCTTACGTAGATGATGTTGTCGCGGCGCGGCTTTGCCTCGGGTAGCGTGTCCTCGGCGTAGCCAAGAATGCAGTTACCGACACCGCACAGGCTGCCGTCGGCGGGCAGGCCCCAGCTGGCCAGCAGCTCCAGGCCCTCGGGCGAGTCAAAGACCTCATGCGCGCGGTGAATCCAGCACGAATCGACACCCAGTGCATAGGCGGCGTTGAGCAAGTTGCCCATGGCGAGCGAGCCGTCTTCCAGATGTGTGGGCACGCTGCAGTCAACCAGCACCACCACAACGGTCTTGGCGCCATAGAAGGGGTCGCTGTTGCTGTCCATGACCTGGGCGTTGAGCTGTGAGAGACGCTCGACGGTCGCGGGGTCGGTGACGGCGACAAACGTCACCGGCTGGCGGCCCATGCCGCTCGGCGCATATTGGCCGGCTTCGATAATACGTGCCAGCTTTTCGGCCTCGACGGGACGATCGCTGTAGCTGCGGCAGCTGCGGCGGTGAATGAGTGCTTCGATAGTCTCCATGGTGTCTCCTTGCGGTGGCGTTGCAGATGCCCCGTTCATACCCGTCGGGCTTAAACGATAGACGGTCAATTGCCCAGCCAAAAGGATAGATTCCAATTGGGAAAGTAGGTTTGCATAAAAGTACCTTCAGAATGTGACAAGCCAATGGGATGGTTAAACGTTTTATCCCGTCTACCCTGCGGTTTTTTACCACTTGCCTAAATGACGAACGCATAACCTCTGATAAAGGTTTTACTAAAGGAGTACCAACGTTTATCAATGCGCCGTGGTGGCGCCGGGCCAGGAGGTAACATCATGTTCCAGGCTGGAGATGTCGTCGAGACCGACTTCGAAGGATTTCTGAAGCTGCTGCGTTCCAAGACGCGCGCTTTCGTGTCGATCAACGACCACGAGTATTACATCACGCACACCGATGGCTATTGGCGTGTTCAGGATTGCGAGGCCCTCAACGACAAGGGCCACTTTACTGACTGCTCCGAGCTGGTCAACACGGTCTGCGAGGTCGTCGAGCTGCCGTGGATTGCCGGCAAGAGCCTGCATGACAGCTTCTCGGGCGCTACGGTCTATGAGGCCGTCGCCGCTTAACAGGCGATAAACCCGATTTTCACGTGACCGCTGGCGCCGCCCCCGCGCCGGCGGTCTTTTTCTGCCGATAGGTCATAAAAGTGTATGTATTTGCGGAGAGCCTGTTGACGATAGTCAAAACTCGGACTAATCTAGAAACACAAAATTGGTCAAAAATCGGACAATTGAATGGTGGGATAGATAAATAGTGCGGTTACGCTGGTCGACACCAGCACGGCGGGCGGCAGTATTGCCGTAAGCCGTCTGACAAGCGAATGGTTCTACAGCAAGCAGACCATCAACTCGGCAATTAAAACCTTGACGGCGCGGGGCTTCGCAACGTTGGAGTATGCCGAAGGCAGTCGTAAGAACAAGGTTGTGAGCCTGACCGAAGACGGCAGGCGATTTGCCGAGCGTTATGCGCTGCCGGCACTCAAGGCCGAGCAGCGAGCCTTTGGCGCGCTTGAGCCATGTGAGCAGCGCGAGATTATGCGCTTGATCGGCAAATTCTCTCAGGTGCTCGGCGATGAGTGCGATGCCTTTAAGCAGCATATCGCTGCCGAGAGCCAAGCCGAGAATCAAGGTGAGGGGGAGTCGTGCGACTGTTAATGAGGTTTCTAAAGCCATATCGAGGGCTTGTCGCAGTGACGCTGCTGGTGCTGCTGGTGGATAACGTCGGTACGCTGTTGGTTCCCACGATGCTGGCGAACATGGTCAACACCGGTATTACCACGGGCGATGTCGACTACATTTTACGCAACGGCCTATACATGTTTATCGCGACCAGCATGGCTAGCGGCGGCACGGTGCTGGGCTGCTATCTTTCGGCGCGCCTGGCCGCCAACGTGGCTTGCGATATCCGCAATGCCGTGTACGACAAATCGCTCGAGCTCGCGGCCAGCGATTTTGAGCGCTTTGGCACCGGATCGATGATTACGCGCTCGCTCAACGACATCAACGTGATTCAGCAGGCGATTCTGCAGACGATTCAGCTGGTGCTGCCCGTGCCGTTTTTGGCTGTGGCGGGCATCATCTTCGCCTGGTTTATCGATCCCGCCATGGGCACGCTTCTGGGCGTAGTCGTTGCGATTGTGCTGGCGGCGGCGGTCTTTACGGTTGCCAACGCGGCTCCGATCTTTATGCGCTTGCAGAGCTTTATCGACCGCATGAACGTGGTGCTGCGCGAAAACATCGTGGGCGTGCGCGTCATCCGTGCGTTTAACAAGGAGCGTCACGAGGAGCGGCGCCTGGACGAGGTGTTTAGCGACTACGCCGCCAACGCCATCAAAGTCAACCACCTGTTTGTGGGCCTCGACAGCTCAAGCTTCTTTTTGATGAACATCGCCGAGGTGGCGGTGCTGTGGGTTGGCGGCAACCGCGTGGGTGCCCACGCCATGCAGATCGCGAGCATCTCTGCGGTGCTCGAGTACGCAATGCTGATCCTGTTCTTTGTGATGATGGCCCAGATGGTGGTGCTAACGCTACCACGCGCCGCGGCATGCCTAAGCCGTGCACAGCAAGTGCTGGAGATTGAGCCGAGCATCGTCGATGGCCAGCGTACGCTTGATGCGGCCGCGTCCGACTCAAAGGACGGGGCCGATGCGGTCGCCGTGTTCGATCACATGTCGTTTCGCTTTGACGATGCCGACGAGGACACCCTGTGCGACTTGAGCTTTGCCTGTCGCCGTGGCCAGACGACGGCGATCGTCGGCTCGACGGGTTCGGGCAAGTCGACCGTGGCCAAGCTCCTGCTGCGTTTCCACGATGCTACCAAGGGCACCATTCGCCTGGACGGTGTTGAACTGCGCGAGCTTTCGCAAGACGAGATTCGCGGGCGCATCGCCTATGTGCCGCAAAAGGCATGGCTGTTCTCGGGCACCGTGGCAAGCAATCTGCGCTTTGGCAACGAAGGCGCGACCGAGGCAGACATGCTTCATGCGCTCCAGGTTGCCCAGAGCACCTTTGTGCTCGATCAGCCGCAGGGGCTCGATACCCCGGTGGCGCAGGGCGGCACGAACTTTTCGGGCGGCCAGCGCCAACGTCTGGCAGTCGCCCGTGCGCTCATGAAGCATGCCGATCTATATATCTTCGATGACAGTTTTTCGGCCCTGGACTTTAAGACCGATGCCGCCCTGCGCCATGCGTTGCAAGACGAGACGCGTGACGCTGCGGTGCTCATCATCGCGCAGCGCATCTCGACGATTTTGCATGCCGACCAGATTGTCGTGCTCAAGGACGGCGAGATTGTGGGCTTGGGCACGCATAGCGAGCTTATGGAAACCTGCGAGGTGTACCGCGCCATCGCGGAATCGCAGATGAAGGGAGGTGAGTAGCATGACCGAGGAGCTCAAGAAGCAGGGCGGCGTTGATGACGCCGCTACCGCGGGACTGGTCGAGGAAACGGCTGCCGCGTCGACCGAGCTGGATGACGCCGCCAAGGCTGCAGCCGAGCGCGAGGCTCGCCGCCAAGCGCTCTACGAGGAAAACGAACGTGCCGAGGACGAGCGCGCCCGCGCCGAGGCAGAGCGTATGCGCGACGTGGACGACGAAGACGAGGACGAGACGCCTCGGGATACCTGGGCGACGGTGCGCCGCCTGTGGAGTGAGGCTGCCGGCGACCATTGGCGCTTCTATATCGTGTTCGCGAGCATTGTGTTCTATGTCATCTTTAACACTGCCGCGCCGGCATATAGCGCCCGCGTGATCGATGAGCTGTGGGGCCACATTCAGGTAGCGTTTGTTAACAACGCCACCTTCAGCATCACCTGGGAGAACTGCGGCAGGACTATCTTCATCTACTTTTTGATTTGGACGGCCGCCGCTTCGTTCTACGCGCTCCAGAGCTTTTTGATGTCGAGCGTGGCCGAACGCCTCAATCTGCGCCTGCGCAACCGCATCGCGCAAAAGCTCAACCGTCTGCCGCTCGCCTATTTTGACGCGCATCGTCCCGGCGAGGTCGTCAGCCGCGCGACCAACGACCTGGACAAGATGTCCGAGAGCATGCAGCGCGGATTGCTGCAGCTGCTCGTGTCGATCGGCACGGTTGTTGGTGCTGTGAGCGTGATGTTCGTGTTCAGCGTGCAGCTTACGCTCGTCTTTCTGTTCTTTATGGCACTGTCGCTGCTGGTGACGAAGGTCGTCTCGCGCCGCACACACGATGTGACGGGCGAGCGCCAGGAGTGGGTGTCCAAGATTACGAGTGCGGTCGAGGAAGGCTATTCGGGCCGTCTGGTGATCCGCGCGTTTAACCGCGAACGTCAGAGCTCCGCTGAGGTGCACGAGGCTTCGAAGGAACTGGCTCGTGTGAGCACCAAGGCCGACTTTATGATCAATGCCGTCGGCCCCGCGGTGCGCTTTATCGGCCGTTTGGCGCAGATCGTGATCGCGCTCGTGGGCTGCAGCATGCTGGTTGCCGGTCACATGACCGTCGGCGTGTTCCAGGCGTTCTTCCAGTTTATCTACGAGGCGTCCGAGCCCATGACGCAGTTGTCGTTTACCTTCAACTCGCTGCAGAGCGCGCTGGCGAGTGCAGAGCGCGTGTTCGACCTGCTCGATGAGCCCGAGATGGAGGCCGATCCGCTGCCGGACAAGGCCGCCAAGCTGCCGGGTCGCGTGGAGGGCCGCGTCTCCTTTGAGCATGTGCGCTTTGGTTATTCGCCCGACAAGCCGCTTATGCGCGACGTGTCGTTTACCGCCGAGCCGGGCCAGAAGATTGCCGTGGTGGGAACCACGGGCGCAGGCAAGACGACGCTCATCAACCTGCTCATGCGCTTCTACGAGATTGACGGCGGGCGTATTACGCTTGACGGCGTGGATACGAGCCGCATGGACCGCGGCGAGCTACGGCAGCAGTTTGGCATGGTGCTGCAGGACGCCTGGCTGTTCGACGGCACGATTGCCGAGAACATCGCCTACGGCTGCCCCGAGGCGACGCACGATGAGATCGTGGCGGCCGCTCGTGCCGCGCAGGTCGACTTCTTTGTGCGCACCATGCCGCAGGGCTACGACACGCGCGTGGCCAACGATGCCGAGAGCATCAGCCAGGGCCAGCGTCAGCTGCTGACCATCGCACGCGTGCTGCTCAACAACCCGGCGATTCTCATCCTGGACGAGGCGACGTCGAGCGTGGACACGCGCACCGAGCTCGCCATCGGTCGTGCTATGGACGCGCTCATGCGCGGGCGCACGAGCTTTGTGATCGCGCATCGCCTGTCGACGATCGTGGACGCCGACCTGATCTTGGTCATGGACCACGGCAACATCATCGAGCAAGGCACGCATAAGGAGCTGCTGGCTGCCGAGGGTGCCTATGCCGACCTCTACTTGAGCCAGTTCGCCTAATGTAACAAAGGGGCAGTCCCGCATGTCACATCAAAAAGAAAGGCGCGCCGGGGATGAATTCCCTGGCGCGCCTTCTCGCGTTGATGCCGATGTCGTTTTGTGCCGCTTGCGTTCCTAGCGTTCGTCCACGAGCTTTGCGACGAGGGCTTTGAGCTCGGCCACCTCTCGCTCGAGTTCTTTGACGCGGCGGGCGTTCTCGGTGATGCCTTGGCGGTTGAGGGCACTCTGCTCGGCGGCGTCATCGGGCATGTATTCGCGATGCTGCTTGGCGTCGAAACTCTCCTCGAACACGCGGCAGCCGTTGCGCTTGATGATGCGTCCCGGCACGCCCACGACGGTGCAGTTTCGGGCACGTCCTTAACGACGACCGAGTTGCCGCCGATCTTGACGTTGTTGCCGATGCGGATGTTGCCGAGCACCTTGGCGCCCGTGCCCACGGTGACGTTGTTGCCCAGGGTGGGGTGGCGTTTGCCGGTCTCGTTGCCGGTACCGCCGAGCGTGACGCCCTGATAGAGCACGCAGTTGTCGCCCACAATGGTGGTCTCGCCGATGACGACGCCCATGGCATGGTCGATAAAGAAGTGCTTGCCAATTTGCGCGGCGGGATGAATCTCGACGCCGGTGATGTGGCGGGTGATTTGAGAGAGCGCGCGGGCGAGCGAGCGATGACCGTGCTCCCAGAGCCAGTGCTCGGGCACGTGGTTCCACTTGGCGTGCAGGCCAGGATAGGAAAGGAAGATGACCAGACCGTTTTGCGCAGCGGGGTCTTGCGCCTGGACGGTCTTGATGTCCTCGCGAATGGTATTGATAAAGCTCACCGGCCGCCCTCCCTTAGCGCCATGGCAATGCGATTCAATAAAGTATAGCGATTCGCTAGGGATTAGGAAGGACAATCTTGGCGGCATTGCGCGACAGGCGTCAGTTATGCAAACTTGCTGGTAATGGAGTCATGCTTTTGTGGGGTTGCGCACGAGGGGGCACCGCAACCGTATACTGGTCAAATTGGACGTATCCGCGCCCGCAACTGAGAGGTTTTACTTCATGGGTTTCATCAATTTTATTGCCGAGCTGCTTAAGGACCCGCGCACCGCGATTGCCAGCTGGATCGCCGCCGGCCCGCTTATGGCCTACGGCTGCGTGTTCCTGATTATCTTCATTGAGACAGGCGTGGTGTTCTTCCCGTTCCTTCCTGGCGATTCACTGCTGTTTGCTTCGGGCTTCTTTGCCCACAACGGTGGTTTTAACATCGTGGCACTGCTGGCCGTCGCATGGGCTGCTGCCATCCTGGGTGACCAGTGCAACTTTATGATCGGTCACTTCTTTGGCAAAAAGATCATCGCCTCGGGCAAGGTTAAGGCCATGACGCCCGAGCGCATCAAAAAGTCCGAGGACTTCTTGGATAAGTGGGGTCACCTGGCCATCTTCCTGGGCCGCTTCTTCCCGTTTATCCGCACCTTTGTGCCCTTTATCGCCGGCATGGGCGGCATGCACTGGCGCAGCTTTGTCATCTTTAACGTGCTGGGTGGCATTACCTGGTCGACGGTCTTTACGCTGCTGGGCTACTTCTTTGGCGGCATTCCCTTTGTGCAGGAGCACTTTGAGCTGCTGATTATCGGCATCGTTGCCGTGTCGATCATCCCGACCGTGGTCGGTCTGGTCAAGGCTAAGCTGGGCAAAAAGAACGCGTAGCTCGAGCCAGCGCGCAAATCGTGCAGTTGAGGCCCGTCACCGTTTACGGTGGCGGGCCTCTTCAGCTTCGGTCAAATGAAATTACTTTAGTTAGTTAAAGAAAAACGTTTTATCCGACGCGCGTGCGGAGTACAATCTCGTGCATGCGAATCGACGTGCCATCGGCTTTGATGCTGCTCGCGTGTCCCGTCCGGCTCTACGCTCCGGGCGTGCGACGTTGCGACGCGGTCGGCCTCGGTCCTTGCGTGCGGGTTCGCGAGTATGCAACTGTGTATGTAAGGAGCGACATATGACTGTCGAGAAGAAGGGTATCGATTGGGGTAGCCTCGGCTTTGGCTACATGAAGACCGATTACAGCTACGAGGCCCATTGGAAGGATGGCGAGTGGGACGAGGGCGGCCTGACCACCGACCACACCCTGCATGTCTCCGAGTGCGGTGGCATCTTCCATTACTGCCAGGAGGTCTTTGAGGGCCTGAAGGCCTACACCGCCGAGGACGGCAGCATCGTCTGCTTCCGTCCCGATATGAACGCCGAGCGTATGTACAACTCTGCGCAGCGCCTCGAGATGCCCCCGTTCCCCAAGGACAAGTTCGTTGAGGCCGTCAAGCAGGTCGTTTCTGCCAACGCCGCCTGGGTTCCGCCCTTCGGTTCCGGCGCGACCCTGTACGTGCGTCCGTTTATGATCGGCTCCGGTGACGTGATCGGCGTGGCTCCCGCTCCTGAGTACACGTTCCGCATTCTCGTGACCCCGGTCGGTCCGTACTTTAAGGGTGGTCTCAAGCCCGTTAAGCTGCGCGTTTCCGAGTATGACCGCGCCGCACCGCACGGCACCGGCAATATCAAGGCCGGCCTGAACTACGCCATGTCCCTCAAGCCCACGATGGAGGCCCATCGCGAGGGCTATGCCGAGAACCTGTATCTCGACTCCGAGTCCCGCACCTATGTCGAGGAGACCGGTGGCGCCAACGTCCTGTTCGTGAAGGAGGACGGCACGCTCGTCGTTCCGCAGTCGCACACCGACTCCATCCTGCCCTCCATCACCCGTCGTTCGCTCGTTCAGGTTGCTCAGGACCTGGGCATGACCGTTGACCAACGTCCCGTCGAGTGGGCCGAGGTCAAGGCCGGTACCTTTGTCGAGTGCGGCCTGTGCGGCACCGCTGCCGTCATCTCCCCGGTTGGCGAGATTGACAACAAGGTTTACGGTGCCGACGAGACCGTGACCTTCCCGGCTGGCTACACCGAGATCGGCCCTGTGATGAAGAAGCTCCGCGAGACTCTGACTGGTATCCAGTCTGGTGCTGTCGAGGATAAGCACAACTGGGTTTACACCGTCGCGTAAGCTGTCTTAGCTGTCCGGCCCGAGGGCGGCCTTCCTTTCCGGCGCGTCCTCGGACATGAAAGAACCTCCGCTGCGCACTTCGTGCGGCGGAGGTTCTTTCGTCCTGCGGAGTGCGCCGGAAAGGAAGGCCGCGCTTTTGTTTTGGTTCGCGCCATGTGGGGGTGGTGGCGACGTGCATTTTTGCGAGTATTCTGCAATCGAAGGCCCCTGCATGCCGACCTCGGGCAAAAATCGGGATTTCTCGATGTTTTCTACGGATGATGGGCGGGGTTATGGGCTGACAGCGTTTGATTTGCAGGGATATTCGCGGTCTTTGGCATTTATCGTGGCGCCCGAAGCTCTTGGTTATGTTGAATACTCCTAAAAATGCACGGCGCTTAGAGGGGGACCTTCGCGAAAAAGGAAACTGCCCCGTCGAAGTATGCATTCGACGGGGCAGTTTATGCATTTGGCCGATTAAGGATGCGCTGCCAAGCTACTAGAACTTGACGGTCGGGGCCTGACGGGCTGCTTCGGCGGCCTCGAAGCCCTGGCGCTCCTTAAACTGGAAGATGCCGGCAAAGATGACAGCCGGGAACGTCTGAATGGCGTTATTGTAGCTGAGCACGCAATCGTTGTAGCTCTGGCGTGCATAGCTAATCTTGTTCTCGGTATCCTCGAGCGATGCCTGCAGCTGCGTAAAGTTGGTGTTTGCCTTAAGATCGGGATAGGCCTCGGCTACGGCGAAGAGCTGACGCAGCGCACCGGTCAGCACGTTGTCGGCTTCCATCTTGGCCTCGGGCGTGGTGGCCTTGACGGCGGTGTTACGCGCGCTGATCACGGCGGAGAGCGTCTCCTGCTCGTGCTTGGCGTAGCCCTTGACGGTCTCGACCAGGTTGGGGATCAGGTCGTTGCGGCGCTGCAACTGCGTATCGATGTTCTGCCAGGCGTTATCGATGCGGTTACGCTTGGTGACCATGTTGTTGTAGATGCCGGCGATGGCGCAGGCAATCACAATGACAACAACGATGCCGATGATGACGGGAAGCATGATGTCTCCGTTTCGAATGGCCGCGGCGGCATGCGCCAGCTGCCGTTGGTATAACGCTACTAGTATACCCGCAACGTTTTGTCGTGCCGAACTTTCCGGTAAGCGTTGTGTTTTCAGCGGGGTTGGCACCGGGGCAAAGCGCGCGAGGTACAGGTGTAAGATATGCGACAGATTGACGAGTGTTGTCTTTGCCCTGAGGATGGCGATACCAGTGGACCTTCGCATTAAGAAAACCTACCGCGCCCTGTTCGATGCCTTTACCGAGCTTTTGGAAGAGCATCGTTTTGAGGACCTGACGGTTGCCATGCTGTGCGACCGCGCCATGATTCGCCGCACGACGTTCTACAAGCACTTTCGCGACAAGAACGATTGCTTTGCCTTTTATATCGATGAGCTCATGTCGGGCTTGCCGCAAAAACAGCCCGATGAGGCCGGCGCAGTGTCTGCCGAGGACGTGCGCCCGCTTCGGCACGCGATTTTGGACGATGCCATGGATTTGATTCTGACGCACGAGCAGCTCATGGATAACATTTTGGCAAGCAGCATGTCGGGCATGTTGACCAACGTTATTTGCGACCGCATTGCCCGCTCCATCCGCGAGCGTGTGATGAACGTGCTTGCCGAGGATGCCCTGGCTCCCGTGTCACTCGAGACGACGTCTGAGTTTGTCGCCGGCGGTATTATTCGACTTTTCACGATATGGTGGGAATCGGGCCACGATCTTGAGCGTCGACCTGAGATAGCCGACGTGGTCGATGCGCTGTTTGAGCGGACCATGACACCGGTGAATCACTAAAGTGGCGGAGAGAGGGGGATTCGAACCCCCGGAACGCTCTCGCGCTCAACGGTTTTCAAGACCGCCGCATTCAACCGCTCTGCCATCTCTCCGTGAGTCGTAATGATAGCATCGTTTTGAATTTGCAACAGGGAAGGCGAACGATGACGATCACCGAAATCGACGAGAAGTTCATGCGCGAGGCGCTGGCGGAGGCGCGAGCCGCCGCGGCGGTGGGCGAGGTGCCCATCGGAGCCGTAGTGGTGCGCGACGGCGAGATCGTCGCGAGGGCGCACAATCGGCGCGAGCTCGATCAGGATCCTTCGGCTCATGCAGAGTTCGCGGCCCTGTGCGCTGCCGCTCGGCCGCTCGGTCGTTGGCGCCTTTCCGATTGCACGGTCTACGTGACGCTCGAGCCATGCTGCATGTGTGCGGGGCTAATGGTTAACGCGCGCGTGGGGCGCTGCGTGTATGGCGCGGCTGATGCCAAGGCCGGCGCGCTGGGTTCGCTGTATGACCTCAATGCCGACTCACGCCTGAATCATCGGTTTAACGTGACGGCTGGGGTCCTGGCGGATGAATGCCGCGAGCTGCTGAGTAGCTATTTTGGCGGTCTGCGCGGAGCGGGCGGCGCTGATTGCGGTTGTGGGGCCGATCTTGAAGCACACGCCGCTCACGCCGCAGCGCTTGCAGGTGCCGGTGAGGATGCTGGCACGGCGGTTGACTTTGGTCCTGCGTGCCGCCGACCCCGCCGTGTGCTGTTGGCGATCGACTCCTTTAAGGGCAGCGTGTCGAGCGCGCAGGCGGAGGCGGCGGTTGCCGAAGGCGTGCGCCGCGTTTGGCCCGATGCCGAGGTGCGCGCATTGTCGCTGGCGGATGGCGGCGAGGGGACGCTCGATGCCATCGCCGCGTGCGGCGGTGAGATTGCGACCTGCGAGGTTGCGGGACCCTTGGGTAAGCGCGCGTCTGCCCGGATGCTGGTTGATGTCGAGCGTGAGTCCTCGGTCATCGAGATGGCCGAGGCGGCCGGCATTGGGTATTCGCCTTGCACGGAATCGGCGGCGCTTGCGGCTTCGACCTATGGCGTGGGCGAGCTGATGCTCCGTGCGGTTCGTGCCGGGGCAAAGACTATCTATATTGGCTTGGGCGGCAGTGCCACCAACGACGGTGGCGCCGGCATGCTGCAGGCGCTGGGCGCGTGCGTGGTCGATGATCAGGGCTGCGATGTCGCCCCCGGTCTTGCGGGCCTTGAACACGTGGCGAGCGTTGATTTGGAGCGAGCGCTGCAGGCTTTGGATGGCGCTCGCATCGTTGTACTCTCCGATGTCGAGAATCCGCTCGTGGGGCGTCGAGGCGCACTGGCGGTGTTTGGCGGGCAGAAGGGCCTGCCGGCGGATGATGTCGAGGCGCTGCGCAGATACGACGGCTGGATGGTCGGCTACGGTCGCCTGCTCGATGCGGCAATTTTCGAGGCGCGAGCCCAGGGGTTGTTGCGCACACCCGAGGGCGCACGGACATTTGGCTCGGTGCTCGGCGTGCCCGGCGCGGGCGCTGCCGGTGGCTTGGGCGCCGCGTTGCTGGCGCTCGGTGCGGAGCTGCGCTCGGGTGTAGAGACGGTGCTCGATCTCGTGGGGTTTGACGAGCGCGTGCGCGATGTCGACCTGGTCATAACAGGCGAGGGCAATATGGACGAGCAGTCCGCCGCCGGTAAGGCGCCGGTGGGTGTGGCTCGCCGCGCCAGGCGATATGGCAAGCCGGTGGTCGCCGTTGTGGGCGGCCGTGCTGACAACCTGAACGCGGTATATGAGCAAGGTATCGACTTGGTACTGCCGATCTGCCGCAAGCCCATGCCTCTCGACCAGGCGCTCAATCCTCAGGAAGCCACAACCAACCTCATCTTCGCCGGTGAGTCAGCCGCCCAAGCCTACGACCTCGCTCGCCTCTAAAACCCATCCCCTCGATAAGTTGCGGTGAAATACGGAGTGTTTTTGCCTTTAAGGTGCCAATTCAGTCCGTATTCCACCGCAACTTAGAGAATGTCCATTCGAGGTTGGCTGCCTTGTGCCTTGGGTCGGACCGCCTGCCACGAAACGTGGCCATCTACTACGTTAAACCGGCCACCCTCGACCATCCCGGAATTTACAAAAACAAAACCGCAGGTAGAAAGCTTGCCGATTTTCGAAAAAGTCGGCTATGGCCGACCCCTGTGGCCTAAACGTAGTAGATGGGCCCTTTCTGTGGTGCGGCACCAAGCCGGTCATTTTGGGATGGGACTATTTTGACTACTCATTGGCTGCTCTGGCAATCGGGCTGCAAAAGTAGTCAAAAAAGCTCCGTCCCAAATTAGCTACCTTGCTCTGGCGGGCGGGAGCAGGTAAGATATATCGAGCGCCTAGCGCGTTCGATGGGTTCGGATGACGACATGTTCCGAATCTGGTCAGGTCCGGAAGGAAGCAGCCATAAGGAGCCTCTGTCGGGCATCCGAATCCATCGAGTGCGCAGGCGCTTTTTGGTGCCGCGACATGGCCCGGCCGGCGGCGAGGTATTTGGTGTCTCGCTGGTCCTCGGCTTCGCCTGCGGGATCGCTCGACTACCAAACACCTCGCCGCCGGCCGGGCCCCGTCGTCCAAAAATCGCCCGTAAAGGCGCGTTTATCTAATTTAATCTATCCCTTGCGGAATGCGGCTTGCTGGCGTTGTCTGGGCATTGATGGCTGCGTGGTTCAAGAGGCGGCGGTGCTGTTGCTTGAATTTTTGCAGTTAAAGAGGCCCGTTTCCTTAGGTGGGGAAACGGACCTCTTTTTGTCTCTGGGCTTGTGGATTGGCGAAGGTAGTATGCTCTGGCGGCTATTTTGAGTTCTTGAGGCGGCGTGTGGCTGCGGCGGTTATTCCGAGGCCTGCGGCGGCGATTCCTGCGAGTGCTATTGCGCTCGGCGCTGTGTCGCCCGTGTTCGCGAGCTTGCCGGCGGTCGTATCTGCTTGCTTGCCGCTGCTCGAGTTCGCCTGCTTGGTGGAGCTTGGTAGGGCGTCTTTGCCGGTTGCAGGTGAGGCAACGGGCGCTGTCGCCTCGGCGGGTTGCGTTGAGCCGGAGGGAGGCGTCGTCATAGGCCGTTTGAGCTTTTTTCAAATTGTCGAGGAGCGCATCTCGCCAGGCTGTGAACTGGTCGATATGGCCTTTATATTTCTCTACGGCACGTTCACAGTTATTAACTCGTCTTTCCTGATTTCTGAGGCGGAGCTGGTACTCGCGGAGCTCCGTTTCGCAATGGCCTACTTGCGCTTTTGCCGTTACGATCTCACTGCGCAACTGCCTTATATCCTGTTTAGTAATTTCGACAAGCTTCTCGTCGCCGAGTGCTTCGAGTGCCTTAAGCACCTCAAGTTTCTTGTCTAATTTTGCCTGGAGCTCGCTTACCCGGTTGATGGCCCCGTCGTATTTGGCTTGGGCTGCATCGACGTCCGCTTGCATGGTGGGAAGGAGTTCCCTCTCTTCGGCGGCTTGCGCCACCATCTTTTCGCGGTACTCTTGAAAACGGGCAATGTCATCATTGAATCTCGCAATTTTCTCGGGACTTGCGGCGTCTTTTGCGGCCTCGAGGTTTTTGAGCGCTTCCTGCATGGCTGCATACGCTTTTTCTTTTGCGGCGGCCGCGTCTTCCGTCTGCAAGGCAACTGCACCGGTGGGGGAGCTGGCTTCTGCCGCGATCGCCGTTGCGGGGGCGATTCCCGCGACAAGTGCCGCGGAAAGGGCGATGCCCACAGTTGCTCGTCTTTCTCTTCTTGCGAGAATGTCGTTCATCTCGGCACCTCATTTCAAGGGTCGGCGACTAACTTGGTAGCACTAATGTAAATATATCAGGCGGTCGACCCGACACTGGCTGGGTGTGCGCGTGCCTCTCCGCTTCTTTGGAAACCGAATCCCATTAGAAATGGCGAGTTGTTTACTCGTCTTTTGGGCTCACCGTACTATCATGATTCGAATTGAGTGTGAATGATGATAGGGAGCGCCTTTTTATGATTGAGCTGCTCAGGCGTTTTGGTGGCAAGTTTCGCCGGTATATGGTGATCGGCCCAGCGTGCAAGTTGATCGAAGTGATTTTTGACCTGCTGACGCCGTTGGTGATTGCCCAGATGATCGATAAGGGCATCGGCGCACGCGATGCGAACGCTGTCGTCCACTACGGCATGGTGCTCGCCGCCATGGCCGTGATCGGCATCTCGTTTACGCTCGTCTGCCAAAAGATGGCGGCGCTCACCTCGCAGGGCATGGGTACCGATATCCGCGGCGCGCTCTACGAGCACATCAACAAACTGAGCCATGCCGAGCTCGACCGCTTTGGCACGCCGTCGCTCATCACGCGCATTACCAACGACGTCAATCAGGTGCAGCTGGCCGTGGCACTGGGCGTACGCATGCTCATCCGCTGGCCCTTCTTGGCGGTGGGCTCTATGTGCGCGGCCCTTGCCATCGACCTTAAGCTCGGCATGATCTTTTTGATTTGCACGCCCGCTATCGGCCTGGTGTTTTGGTTTGTCATGGCGCGCTGCATTCCGTATTACAGGCAGCTGCAGGCAAAGCTCGACCGCATCGCGCTTATCTGCCGCGAGGGGCTTTCGGGCGCCCGCGTGGTTCGCGCCTTTGTGCGCGAGGGCCACGAGCGTGAGCGTTTTGCCCAAGCCGCCGATGACCAGGCCAATACCGCCATCGCGGTGGGCAAGTTCTCGTCGGTTCTCAACCCCGTGACGTTTTTGGTGATGAACCTGGGTGTGTGCGCCATCCTGTGGGTGGGCGGCATTCAGGTCAACGTGGGCGGGCTCACGCAGGGCCAGGTCATGGCGTTTGTGAACTACATGACGCAGACCCTGACCTCCATCGTGTACGTCGCCAACCTGGTCGTGGTCTTTACCAAGGCGAGCGCCAGTGCGTCACGTATCAACGAGGTGCTCAATTGCGTGCCGAGCATCACCGACGAGGGCAACCAGCCGGTCGCGCTGCCCAAGCCGGGCAATGTCGCTCCCGTTCCTGCGCTGGGCTTGAGCCATGCGAGCTTCTCGTTTGGCGCCGGCGCTGCCAACGCCGTCAACGATGTGACCCTGGAGCTGCCGCTGGGCAAGACGCTCGGCATTATCGGCGGCACTGGCAGCGGTAAGTCGACGCTCGTCTCGCTCATCCCGCGCCTGTACGATGTGAGTGCCGGCAGCGTGAGCGTGATGGGCGCCGACGTGCGCACCTGGCCGCTCGACCGGCTGCGCCGTGTGGTCGCGACCGTCCCGCAGCGCGCGTCGCTGGTGAGCGGCACCATCCGCAGCAACCTGACCTGGCGTGACGAGTCGGCGACCGACGAGGAGCTCTGGGCGGCGCTCGACATGGCGCAGGGGAGCGAGTTCGTGCGCAACAAGCCCCAGGGGCTCGATGCCCCGGTCGAGGCGGGCGGCAAGAACTTTAGCGGTGGCCAGCGCCAGCGCCTGACCATCGCGCGCGCCCTGGTGGGCTCGCCTCAGATATTGATCATGGACGACTCCGCCTCGGCACTTGACTTTAAGACTGATGCGGCGCTTCGCCATGCCATCCACGAGCGCAGCGTGTGTGGCGCTGCTGGGGGCGGGCTGCCGCTCACGACGGTGATCATAAGCCAGCGCGTCTCGACCGTGCGCGACGCCGACATGATCTGCGTGCTCGATCACGGCTCGGTTGCGGGCCTGGGCACGCATGACGAGCTGTATGCAAGCTGCCAGCTCTACCGAGAGATCTGCCAGTCGCAGCTGCGCCGCGAGGAACTCGAGGGCCAGCAGGGGAGTGCGGCGCCCGCGCCCGCCCCAGGCGCCCAGACCGCCCCTGCATCTGTCTGCGCAAAGGAGGGCTGCTAAATGAATCCGTACACTTCCTCCGGTTCGGTCGCCACGATGACGGCCAACGTGTCCGGTAACGATAACCTCAACGACCTGGGCGACGGTCCGCGCCAGCCCGGCGACCCTGAGCGCTATCCCGTGGGCGCGGTGACCCGCCGCCTGCTGGGCTATGTTCGCCCGCACCGCGTCTCGTTTACGGCGTCGTTTGTGAGCGCCGCCATATCGGTGATCTTGCAGCTCTACACGCCCATTCTCATTGGTGAGGGCATCGATCTTATCGTCGCCGCCGGGCAGGTGGACTTCGATGCGCTGCTGCCACTCGTTACCAAACTCGCGCTCGTTGTGGTGGGCGCCGCGGCCTTCCAGTGGCTACAGGGCTACTGCGTCAACCGCCTGTCCTACGAGACGGTGCGCGACATGCGCGTGGAGGCGAGCGATAAGCTCAGCTGTATGCCGCTCAGCTTTATCGACAGCCATGCCCACGGCGACCTTATGAGCCGCGTGGTCAACGACGTCGACCAGGTGGGCGACGGTCTGCTGCAGGGCTTCACGCAGCTCTTCACCGGTGTTATTACCATCGTTGGCACGCTCGCGTTTATGCTTTCCATCAACCCGACCATGACGCTCGTGGTGGTACTCGTCACGCCGCTTTCCATTTTTGCAGCCGGTGCTATTGCCAAGTTTTCCAACAAAAGCTTTACGGCTCAGCAGCGTATTCAAGGGCAGCTCGGTGGTCATATCGAGGAGTACGTAGGCGAGCAAAAGCTTGTCGACGCCTTTGCCTATGGCCCGAACGCCCAGCAGCGCTTCGATGCCCTCAATGCCGAGCTCTACACCGCGGGCGAGCGCGCGCAGTTTATGGGTTCGCTCTCCAACCCCGGCACGCGCTTTATCAATAACATCATCTATGCCGTGGTCGCTGTGATCGGCTGCGTGGGCGTGATCACGGGCATGCCCGCGGCGCTTACGGTGGGCGGCGTTCAGATCTTTCTATCCTATGCCAACCAGTACACCAAGCCGTTTAACGAGGTCACCAACGTCATTACGCAGATCCAGACCGCGTACGCCTCGGCGCGCCGCATGTTTGCGCTGCTCGATGCGCGCGAGCAGGAGCCCGACGCGGAGGATGCCGTGGAACTTGCCGTCCCGCAGGGCGAGGTGACCTTTGAGCATGTGGACTTTAGCTACGTGCCCGACCGCAAACTGCTGCAGGATATCTGCATCGAGGCTAAGCCCGGCATGCGCTTTGCCCTGGTCGGCCCCACGGGCTGCGGCAAGACGACGCTCATCAACCTGCTGCTGCGCTTTTACGATATCGATGCCGGACGCATCATGGTCGATGGCAGGTCTTCGCGTGACTACACGCGCACAAGCCTTCGCCGTGCCTTTGGCATGGTGCTGCAGGACACTTGGCTGTTCGAGGGCACGGTGGCGGAAAACATCGCCTACGGCTGTCCCGACGCCACACGCGAGCAGGTTATCGAAGCTGCCAAGCGCGCGCATGCGCACAAGTTTATCGTGCAGCTGCCAGGCGGCTACGACACGGTGATCGGCGAGGACGGCGGCACGTTTAGCCAGGGCCAAAAACAGCTGCTGTGCATCGCGCGCGTCATGCTCACCGACCCGGCTATTCTGCTGCTGGACGAGGCGACGTCGAGCATCGATACGCGTACCGAGCTGCAGGTGCAGGCGGCATTCGACGAGCTCATGGCCGGCCGTACGAGCTTTGTGGTGGCGCATCGCCTGAGCACGATTCGCAACGCCGACTGCATTCTGGTCATGCGCGACGGCCAGATTATCGAGCGCGGTACGCACGACGAGCTGCTAGCGGCAGGCGGCTTCTACGCCGAACTCTACCGCAGCCAGTTTGCCCAGTGAGCAAGCCCGTGGGGCAAATTAATCAATCGACAGACGGTGGTTTACATCTGTCACGTTAGTACTAAGATATTCATCTAATAAATTGCATTAGTGGCTTTAGTTTTGGGGGAAACGAGGCAACGTGACTATGACGTGCTCTTTGGTGGTTAACAGCAAGAGCGGTAATACCAGGATGGTTTCGGGCGCGATTAAGCGCGCTCTGCAGGCTGCGGGTGTTGAGTTTGTCCATGCCGCGGCGTTGAGCGACGATGCGGATGCAGATCAGGTTGCGCTCGAGGCGCAGGGCGCCTGCGCGGCCGACACGGTGCTCGTCGGTTTTTGGTGCGACAAGGGCGCGTGCACGCCTTCGGTCGCGGCGTTGCTCTCCGCTTTGCACGGCAAGCGCGTCTTCCTGTTTGGCACCTGCGGTTTTGGTGCTGACCAGAGCTATTACCAGCAGATTATTGATCGCGTAACTTCCAATTTGGCTGGGGATGCCGAGCTTGCGGGCTGGGCGATGTGCCAGGGCAAGATGGGCCCTGCGGTCAAGCAGCGCTACGAGGCCATGCTCGAGCAAGATCCCGACAACGCTCGCTATAAGATGCTGCTCGACAACTGGGTTGCCGCGAAGGACCATCCCACCAAGGAAGATCTGGATAACATGGCTGCAGCCGCTAAAAAGGCCGTTTTGGGCGAGTAGCTTCGTCGTTCGCGGTCCTTCGTGCAAAACAATACAAATGTGAAAGCCTCGAAGTTCTCGAGGCTTTTTTCTTGACACTTGTGGGCACAACCGCTGCAAGCGTTTGGGGCGACATTTTCCATCACCCCTATGACGAGGCCGTCCTGGACGACACGCTCTCATGCGTTCGCTTGATGCATTCAGAGTGGGACGGGCTTTCCGGATGGATGGGGTTTCGGAAAGTGTGTCCCGGAATTCGCCTTTGTAATGGGATGCAGTTTCCCAACGGAGCCACAAGCGGAAACTGCATCCCATTCCGGACATGGATTCTGGGACACGGTTTCCGGATGCAAAAAGGCCACATGACGTGGCCTTCAACTTATATATGTACAGCAGATGTCCCCATGACAAGCCGCGTTTCAACACCGAGGCGTCTGCCCGGCGACGCGGAATGTAAGGTTCATCGCGAGTTCCGCACGAGCCGGAGAGCACTTAATGTGCTCTCCGTGCGAGCAGGACTGTCCGAGCAGGGAACCTTACGTTCCGCGCCGCCGGGCAGACGAACCAGCTAAGACGTGTCGCTACTTGATCTTGGTTGTTCCCGGCGCCAGGTTGGGGTCGGTTTCGTTGGCCTCGGTCTGGAAGTGCTCGGTGTACACGTTCTTGCCGTCGCGGAACATCTCGTAGTACTGCATCTTGGCGTAATCCTCGCGCGCCTTGGTTGCGGCAGCGGCAGCGGCGTCGTCACCGGTGACGTTGGAGGAGAGCGCCCAGCGCAGGCTGGCGTCCTCGTAGCCCACGGAGTTGATAGCGGGCAGCGACTCGCGCAGCGTCATGTGCGCCTTCTGATAGTCGGTCAGCGGTGCGCCGATCAGCTGCATCAGCTGCGTGGACAGGTAGTTGGTGGACAGGTCGTCGACCTCGCTTGTCTGGTCGCAGCCGGCAACGTCGTAGTTGGCCCAGATGATGTAGTCGGTCTGCCACAGACGTTCCTGGTGCGTGGCGTCGTCCTCGCCGGTAAACCACTTATCGTTGAACTTGGACGGGAAGAACGGCTGGTGATCGCCCCAGAACACCACGACCACCTTGCGGTCGAGCTTGCTCAAGGCGTTGAGGAAGTAGCGCAGCGCCTGGTCGGACTGCTCGATGCACGAGACGTACTCGTCGACATCGGACAGCGTGCCGTCCTCGATGGTCTTGGCGTCCAGGTCGGTCGTGTCGATGCTGAGGTGCATCTGCTTGTCGACCGGCAGCAGGCCCGTGTCGTAGCCCGAGTGGTTCTGCATGGTCACGTCGAAGATAAACTGCGGATCGGCGTTCTGGTCGAGCAGCTCAAGAATCTTGTCGTAGGTAGCCTGGTCGGTCACCATGCCGCGCAGGGTGTCGGCTCCCTGGAAATCGTTGATGGACAGGAACTGGTCAAAGCCAAAGTCCTTGTAGACGTTCTCGCGGTTCCAGTTGGTCGCGTGGTTGGGGTGCATGGCCGTGGTGGAATAGCCGAGCGATTTGAACTGCTCTGCCAGGTTCCCGGTCGTTTCCATGTTGTAGATGGTGTAGGGGTACACGCCCGAGCCCAGGTTGGCCATGGAGTTGCCGGTCATAAACTCAAACTCGGTATTGGCGGTGCCGCCGCCGTAGGCACTCACGTAGAGCTTACCGCGGCTGAGGCAGTTGGACAGGCTCTTAAAGTACTGCGGACCCTCGTAGCCGGCGCGCATGTTCTGGTAGATCGACAGATCCGAGAACGTCTCGTTCATGATGGCGATGACCGTGGGCTTCTCGCTGTCGAACTGCTCCTGGGCGGCGGCGCGCTCGTCGCTCTTGGCCGCGTCGGACTTGTCGTAGGCCTTGGCGTACTTTTTGAGCGTGGCCTTGGCATCGTCGACGGAGTAGTCGGCGGGTTTGGGCGGCTTGATGGACTGCGCTGCGCTAATGAAAGCGGGCAGGTAGCCCTCGCGCCAGTAGCTCTCGAGCGGGCGCCAGGTGTAGACGGTGATGCCGAGGGTGTTGTAGTAGTCGATGAGGGTGACGTGCGCGGTCACGCCGCCCAGGCACAGTACGGCGACGAGCAGGTTGGTGAGCAGCATGCGCTTGGCGTTGGCGGCACCCTTCTGACGGTGCGGTGCCACCAGGCCGGCGTACTCGCACAGCAGCATGGCGATGGCGGTAAAGCCCATGGACAGCACGCAGAACAGCGAGATGGAGAAGGTGTAGCCGTTGCCGGCGACCGCGGCGGCGGTGGAGATGGCCGAAAGGTCGCCCGGCTGGATGGGCATGGATTTAAACGTGATAACGAAGAACTCGGCAATGCCCAGGATAAAGAGGGCGAAGGCCAGGATCGCGGGAGCTGCGCCGTGGCGCTGGAACAGGAAGAAAAGGCCGGTCATGAGCACGGTAATGATGGCCCACTCGAGCAGGATGCACAGGGGGTAGACCCAGGTAAAGTCGTGGTTGGACGAGACCTCCATGCCCAACAGCGCAAAGACGCCGGCGAGCAGCAGACACAGCACGGCGGCGACGAGTGGCTTGCCCACAAAGGCGCCGCGCAGACGGGCGAGCTTGCCGGTGGGAACGGGGGCGTCGGGCGCGGCGAACGCAAAGACGCGCGGGGCGATGCGGTCACGTGCGATGCTGGCCCAAGCGCAGCCGGTGAGGATGGCGTTGGTCAGGATGAGCATCACAAAGGCGAGCGGCTCGTTTTGGGCGACGAGGCCAATGGCGCCCCAAATGGTCAAAAAGACCTGGAACAGGCCGAAGGCGACGCTCCACCCAAGAGCGCTTTTGGCAACGGTGCCCGACTGAGCGCGAATGGCCTTGGCCTCGCGCAAGACAAGGTAGACGGTCGCCGCAAGACCGACGAGCGAGATGGCGGCAGCGAACATGCTGAGACTCCTCACAAACTAAAACGTACGAAAGCGGGGGTTTACCCGATTGTTACCGAGATATGCGCTGCAATTGGTGTCTGCGCACAACAACCAGCCATATTAACGCGCACGTGTGGCGGTGTGGCGCAATGTAGTGGCGACCTGCGCGATAATGGACGGGAATTACACGGAAACGTAAAGGCTTCTTAAAGAATTAGCGAGGATGAGGCGATGAACGAGCAGGTTTGCACCAAGGCTGTGGATACGTGTGGCTATCCGGTCGAGACCACGGGCAATGCGGTGCTGGACACGTTGGAGCACCGTTCCTCAACGCGTGCCTTCGCGCGTGATGACGACGACCGTCCCGTGGCGGTGACCGACGAGCAGCGTGCGGCAATTTTGCATGCGGCGAGTCGCGCGCCGTCGGCGGGCGCCATGATGATGTATTCCATCGTGAGCATTCGCGAGCAGGCTACGCTGGATCGTCTGGCCGACCTGTGCGACCACCAGCCCATGATCGCCAAGGCGCCCTGGGCACTAATATTTGTGGTCGATTATGCCAAGTGGATCGATCTGTTTGAGCACGTGGGCTGCTTTGAGCCCGAGTTTGTCGAGCGCACGGGTAAAGCGCCCCGCCGCGCGCCGGGTTTGGGCGACTTTGCCATCGCGGCCCAGGACGCCGTGATTGCCGCGCAAAACGCCGTGGTTGCCGCCGAGGCCCTGGGGCTGGGGAGCTGCTACATCGGTGATATCGTCGAGAATGCCGAGGAAGTTGCCGAGCTGCTCGATCTGCCGCCCTATACCATGCCGCTATCGATGCTCATCATCGGCATGCCCCGTAAGGAGCGTCCGGCGATTGCGCATCCTGTGGTGAACCTGGTGCACGAGGAGCGCTACTGCCGCGCCGATGCTGCGACCATGGACGCGCAGGTGGCCGAGATGGACGCGATGTTTCGCCCGCATGCCCGCGAGGTGGGCGAGCGCGTGGTGGATATCTACGCCCGCAAACACACCAGTCCCTTTATGGCCGAGATGAGCCGCTCCATGGAGTGGTGGTTCAAAAATTGGCTTGGAAAATGACGAATGCGGCAAAGGGACAGTCCCTTTGCCGCATTCCATATCGCCGCGGTAGCCTAAAGACTGTATAAATCTTTATCTATCTGGGAAAACAGTGCATTAAAACAGGGCCGATTACCTATAATCCCTTCGAACATTAAAGTTGGGAGGAAACCGGCTTATGGAACAAAAGGCCAAGGAGGCAGCCTCGCACGCTGCGATTCCTGTGAGCATCTCGGCGATGCTCGTCACGCTGGGCGTGGTGTATGGTGATATCGGCACCAGCCCCATGTATGTAACCAAGGCGCTCGTTGCCGGCAACGGCGGCATCGGAAGCGTCACGGAGGAGTTCGTGCTCGGCGCGCTCTCCCTTGTCGTGTGGACGGTCACGCTGCTGACCACCATCAAGTATGTGCTCATCTCGCTGCGCGCCGATAACCATGGCGAGGGCGGCATCTTTGCCCTGTACAGCCTGGTTAAGCGCTGCGGCAAGTGGCTTATCATCCCCGCCATGCTGGGTGGCGCCGCGCTGCTCGCCGACGGCATCCTGACGCCGGCCGTTACCGTTACCACGGCCATCGAGGGCCTGCGCACCATCCCAGCGGTCCATGCCGTGCTGGGCGATGACCAAGGCCGCGTCGTCGCCATTACGCTCGCCATCATCATCGTGCTCTTCTTGGTACAGCGCATCGGTACGGCCAAAATCGGTCACGCCTTTGGCCCCATCATGACGCTGTGGTTCCTGTTCCTGGGCGGCACGGGTCTGTTCTTTGTCTTCCAGCACCCCGCCGTGCTGCTGTGCCTCAACCCGGTTCGCGGCATCGCCTTTTTGCTGAGCCCCAACAACCACGCGGGCATCATGATTCTGGGCAGCTGCTTCCTCGCCACCACCGGTGCCGAGGCGCTCTACTCCGACATGGGCCACGTCGGCCGCGGCAACATCTACGCTACCTGGCCGTTCGTTAAGTGCTGCCTGCTGCTTTCCTATATGGGCCAGGGCGCTTGGCTTATGAACAACGCTGCCAACCCCGAGCTCATGGGCATTGCCGACCTCAACCCGTTCTACCAGATGCTCGCCCCGGGCCTGCGCCCGTTTGCCGTCGGCCTTTCCACCGTTGCGGCCATCATTGCCTCGCAGGCGCTCATCACCGGCGCATTCTCGCTGGTGTCCGAGGCCAGCCGTCTGGACCTCATGCCGCACATGCAGGTCTTCTACCCTGCCGAGACCAAGGGCCAGCTCTACATCCCCATGGTCAACAACGTCATGCTTGTCGGCTGCGTCATCGTGGTGCTGCTGTTCCAGAACTCGGCGCATATGGAAGCCGCCTACGGCCTTGCCATTACACTGACTATGATGTGCACCACGCTGTTGCTCTTCTTCTACCTGCACGAGGAGCGCAAGCTCAAGGTTGCTCCGTGGATCTTCGCGGCCTTCTTCCTCTTGCTCGAAGGCTTCTTCTTCGTGAGCTCGCTCACCAAGTTCTTCCACGGCGGCTACTTCACCATCCTCATGGCCGCGCTCATCATGGGCATTATGGTGTGCTGGTACAATGGTACGGCTGTTGAGCAGCGCCAATTTACGCTGCTGCCGCTGCGCAGCTACCTGCCGCAGCTCAAGCGCCTGCGTGACGACGACCGTTACGAGCGCATGAGCGACAACGTCGTGTACCTGACCAAGGACACCCATACCGATTACATCGACCGTGATATCGTCTACTCGATCTTGGACAAGCATCCCAAACGCGCTCGCGCCTGGTGGTTCGTGAATGTCGAGACCATGGACGAGCCGCATACCTTTGCCTATTCGGTCGAGACGTTCGGCACCGACTACGTGTTCCGCGTGCATCTGTACCTGGGCTACAAGATTAACCAGCGCGTCAATGCCTATCTGCGTCAGGTCGTTCAGGACCTGGCTGCCACCGGCGAGCTGCCGGCGCAGACGCATGACTACTCGGTCTACAAGGATCCGGGCAACATCGGTACGTTCAAGTTCGTCCTGATTCGTAAGCTTCTGGCGCCCGAAAGCGATGTGGAGCCGAGCGAGCGTACGGCCATCACGCTCAAGTACATCATCCGCCGCGCCGCCGGCACGCCTGCACGCTGGTACGGCCTGGAGAACTCCAGCGTGAGCTTTGAGTACGTGCCGCTGTTCACCAAGTTCAAGGCCGTGAATAAGATGCAGCGCTTGGCCCCCAACGAGCGGCCGTAGTCGCCGACAGGCTGCATGGAGTTGGTTTTCGATGGACAAGATTGAGGCCGGGGAGGCAAACATGGATGCAAAGGCGCTCGATGGCCGCGAGGCGGTGGTCGAAATGGTGCGTGAGGCGCGTGTCGACGCCGCCGAAGATCGGTTCCTTACGAACCGTGCCAACATGGATATGGCCGATCGCGTAATTTCGATCGTGGCACTGGTATTTGGAGCGGTGTGCGTGTGTGCCCTGCTCGCGCACGTGCTATTTGTCTAGCGACCGCCGGTTGCAAAGGCTATACACTTGGAACCACCACAAGGGAAACCACCACAAAGGTGCCTGTCCCTTTGTGGTGGATTTTGTTTTTGAGAGAGGGGCGGGGCACTGATGGACGTCCGTACGGACGGCGATATTGCCGATAGCTTTTGGTGGCGGCGCACAACGCTGACGCGCCGCACTCCTCTGTATGACGCCTGCGTATCGGTGGGGCTGCTGGTCGCGGCGACGATTGTGGGCGCGCTGCTCGACCATCCGGGTCTCGCGCCGAGCATCATGATCGTCTATGTGTTCGCCGTTCAGCTGTGCGCATTCTTTACCTGGAGTCGCCTGTATTGCTTGCTGAGCACGGCTGCCGCCGTGGCGCTCTACAACTTCTTGTTTGTCGACCCGCGCTACTCGCTGTCGCTTATCGACCGCGGCTATCCCGGCATGTTCTTCATCATGTTCGTGGTCTCGCTTGTGTCGAGCTCGATTGCGTTGGCCCTGCGCCGTGCCTTGGCACAGGCCGCCGCCAGCGACCGTCGCACGCATATGGTGCTCGAGACCAACCGCATGCTGCAGCGGTGCGCCGATCAGCGGCAGATTGTCCATGCCATGGCAACGCAGCTGGCGCGTCTTTCGGGCTGTCCGGTCGTGTGGTACAGCGCCGACGCCGAGGGCGATGACCTGCTGCCGCGTGCGACATACACGGCCGTGGGCGATGCCGCACCGGTGCACGAACTGGCGCCGCAGATGCCGCCGCGGCTCTCGGCATCCGCCTATGTGGGAACGCCGCTCGACGCCACGTTTGGCGGCTCGGCGTTTTATGGCATCTACCTGACAGTTCGCACAGGCGACGGCTTCGCGCGCTCGGGCGACCCCGCCTCGGTGGTGGGCGTGCTGGCTATCGTTGCCGAGCCCGACGTGCTGACGCACGAGGAGCGAACACTTGCCGATGCCATCGTGAGCGAAGGCGAGTTGGCACTCGATCGCGCCCGCGCCATGGAGGCCCGCGAGGAGGCGGCGGTGCTCGCCAAAAACGAACAGCTGCGAGCCAACCTGCTGCGCTCCATCTCGCACGATCTGCGTACGCCGCTCACCAGTATTTCGGGCAATGCCGATGTCCTGCTCGATCAGGGCTCGACCGGCACCGCGGTGCTCGATGCCCAGACGCGCCGCGGCCTGCTCCTTTCCATTCGCTCGGATGCGCAATGGCTCAACGCCACCGTCGAGAACCTGCTCGCCATCACCAAGCTCGAGGGTGGCGGTATGCGCCTGTCGACCACGCTCGAGCTCATGGACGATATCGTCGAGGAGGCACTGCGCCACGTGAACCCTGCCGTGCGCGAGCACGACCTTAAGGTGGTGGCGTGCGATGAGCCGGCGCTCGTCAACGTCGATGCGCGCCTGATGGTGCAGCTGGTGGTCAATCTGGTGAACAACGCCATCACCTATACACCCGCAGGCTCCCATATCATGATTTCGATTAGCGTCGACGATGGACGCGTGGCGTGCTCGGTGGCCGATGATGGTCCGGGCATCGCACCCGAGGATCGCGAACGCATCTTTGAGTCGTTCTATACCGCCAGCCATGGCCTGGCCGACAGCCACCGTAGTGTGGGCCTGGGGCTTTCGCTCTGCCGCTCCATTGCGCTGGCGCATGGCGGTAGCATAGAGGTTGCCGCGGCGGACCCGCACGGCTCGGTCTTTACGATTGAGCTTCCCGTCGCCGATGTTTCGTTTGATAAGGAGTAGCGCTGTGCCGAACTCTGCCGTAAAACCGCTTGTCTTGGTCGTTGAGGACGACCCCGCTGTCCGCAACCTTATCGTTGCCGCGCTCGAGGCGCATGGCTTGCGTCATATGGCCGTTGAGACTGCCCATGCCGCCATCGCCGCCGCCTCATCGCAGGCACCGAGCATTGTGCTGCTCGATCTGGGCCTGCCCGATATGGACGGCGTCAAGGTGGTGGAGTCGGTGCGCGCATGGTCGGGCATGCCGATCATCGTGGTCTCGGCGCGCAGCGAGGACGCGGACAAGATTCGCGCGCTCGATGCCGGCGCCGACGACTACCTGACCAAGCCGTTTTCGGTTGAGGAGCTGCTCGCGCGTATTCGCACGACGCTCAGGCGCCTTTCGTATGCGCAAACGGGCGGCGTTGTCTCCGAGGGCTCGTTCGATACCGGTGAGCTGCATATCGATTTTGATGCCGGCATCGCCACGATGGATGGTAAGGAGTTGCACCTGACGCCGATTGAGTACAAGCTCTTGTGCTTGCTGGCACACAACGCCGACAAGGTGCTGACGCACCAGTTTATCCTGCACGAGATTTGGGGCACGGCGACCAAGAGTGACCTGGCAAGCCTGCGCGTCTTTATGGGCACGCTGCGCAAGAAAATCGAGTCCGACCCCGCGCATCCGCGCTATATCCAAACGCACGTGGGTATCGGCTATCGCCTGGTCACCCAAGGGTAGGACGGCGTCCGCCATCCCACTATGAGTTGCGGTGAAATACGGTCTAAATTTGCCTAATTCCAGGCAAAGCAGTCCATATTCCACCGCAACTTTGTTTATTTGCCCTTGGGCTTGCTGGCGTAGAACTTCTTCTTTTTGGGCTTGCCGGCGGGGGAGGGTTTGCCGTTGCCGTGCGACCCTCGGTCGCCGGCCTGCGCGTGCGCGGGCGCCGTTGCACGAGACTTGCGGGCCTCGGGGTTGCGCAGCTTCTCGGTTCGCTCTGCAATCTCCTCGGCACTAAAGCCGACCTCGGCCATGGCATCCTCGATGGGCAGGCGGCGCACGGTATAGCAGTGGTGCACCTTCTGGTTGCGTGCGAAGTCCTCGGGGATGGTCTGCGCCGTAATGTCTTCCAACACGACGCCCGCTCGTGCGAGCTTGCGCGTCTCGGGGCGGAAGCCGCGCAGGTTGCAGCTAAAGATGGCATGCCCGCCCTGTGCGAGCAGGCGCGATACGCCGGCCAAAAGCTCAACATGGTCGCGCTGGACATCCCAGGTGCGACGGCCCATCTTGGACGAGTTCGAAAACGTGGGCGGATCGACAAAGATCAGGTCCCAGCGGTTGCGCGTCTGGCGCTGATCGCGAATCCAGGCGAGCACGTCGTCGCGCACAAAATGATGCTGCGGTCCCACAAAGCCGTTTTGGCGCATGTTGCGCTCGGCCCAGTCCAGGTAGGTGTTGGAGAGGTCGACCGTCACGGTCTCCTCGACGCCGCCGTCTGCCGCATAGCAGGTGGCGGTGCCGGTGTAGGCGAACAGATTGAGGAAGCGGCGCGCCTGTTTGGCGTGCTCGCGCACCAGGTTGCGGGTGACACGGTGGTCCAGGAAGATGCCCACATCCAGGTAGTCGTCAAAGTTGACGGCAAAGGTGAGTCCGCCCTCTTCGATGAGCGGCAGGCGACGGCGCGCGATGTTGGCGCGCTCGCCCGATGCGCCCTTGCCGGCGCCCTGCTTGCCGTACTGCGAGCCGCCGCGCGAACGCATGCGGGCCTTGGCGTGCACGTGCTCGGCCGAAACATCCAAGATGCGCGGCGCGATGGCCAAGATGTCGAGCATGCGGGCCTGGGCCAGCGCGGGGTCGATGGTCTTAGGCGCGGCGTACTCGGCGATGACGAGCCAGCGGCCCGGCGTCTGCGGGCAGCCCTCGTACAGGTCGATGGCGGCGGAGTAGTCGGGCAGGTCGGCATCGTAGACGCGGTAGCAGCTCACGCCCTCGCGCTTGGCCCACTTGCGGCGCAGACGGGCATTCTTGCGCAGGCGGTTGGCGAACTGCTCCGACTCGGGGATGAGCACGGGCAACGGCTTGCCGTCGCCCAGGTCGAGCGTGGCGGCAGGTTCGGGCATGGGGGTGTTGGCGGCTTCGTCCACGGCGTCCGCGGTCTGTTTCTCGGCGTTTGCGCTGGTCGCAGCTTCGAATGCCGCGGCGGCGTGGTCGAGCGAGGGCCAAACCTCAAGAGCTGCCTCCTCGTTATTGGGCATGACGGCGATTGAGCGCTCAGGTTCGGCGTGGAGCGCGCGGGCCAGCAATCCGTCGCGGGTGAGCGCGGCGACCGGTGCCGAAGCGAGCTCGGGCGCGCGGCGCAACTCGCCGACCAGCGTCATGGCGTCGTGCATGAGCGAAAGCGGGGTCTCGGTGGTGTCTGCGACCACGGCGGCACCGGCGACGGCGCCCGCATGGTCCAGCACGGTGGCGGGCTTGGCGGCACAAAAGTCGACAAAACGCTTGTAGCCGGCGCACTTGGCCATGCGCTCGGCAGTCTTGCGGGCGGCGGGGTCGATGTCTACGGCCACGATGCGCGCCTGGCGCTCGCGCGCTGCCGCCTCGCGCTCGCGCGACTCGGCAAGCAGCTGCTCCCACAGGGCGGCGTCGTGCAGCTGCCAGCCCTCAAAGCCCCAGCGCTCGCGTGCGGCGCCCGGGGCGCGGTCGGTCAGAATGTTCACGGCTTCCAGCAACAGGCCGCCGCCGGCGCACGAGGCATCAATTAGCGTGGGAAGGGCTTCGTTCTCGTAATCGTCGGCCGTCAACTCGCGCTCGCACAGTGCGGTCCAGCCGACCTGCGCCAGCACCAGGGCGGCGTAGTCGGGGCGCAGCACGTGCGCGCCCTCGCCGGCGCGGGTCGCTGCGGGCGGCAGGCGTTTGAACAGTGGGTCGCCCGAAAGGTCCAGGCTGATGCTCGCGCGGCGCTGGCGCAGCGAAAGCAACAGGTGAACATCGGGGTCGGCGGCATCGACGTCGGCGCGACGGCCCGTGGTCTCGGCCAGACGGTCGCACAGCGCGTCCTTGGCGCGCAGGGCCGAGAAGCGCGTGTTGCGCAGCTGCTCGGTCACGCCACGGGTGGTGATGGCGATGGTGGCGCCGGGGCGGATGATGGTCTCCCAGGCGATGTCGTAAACGCTATCGTACAGTTCATCGGCATCCTGCGCCTCAAAGCGCCCGAGTACCACGAACACGCGGCTCGCCAGGCGCGACCACAGACAGGCGCGGTAGCCTTCTTCGAGCTCGCCCTCAAATGTAGCGCGGCCCTTCAGCCGGCGAACATGCGAAAGCCCGAGGCGTTTAAGCTCATCGGCGAGTGCGGACTCAAAGCCCTCGGGGCAGCTTGCGTAAAATTCCATGGGTGACCTCTCTGGTTGCGTCGCTCCATTATATGATGGATACTCCGTTTACTCTCGCCCCCGAAAGGAACCCATATGAGTGATGCGTGTCCCGAACCCGCTGTGCTCTTTTTTGACGTGGATGGCACGCTGACGTCGTTCGATCCCGACGATATGACCGATAAGGACTTCAATGCAGTCCATCCGTCGAAGGCTGTTGTCGATGCATTTGGTCGCCTGCGCAATGCGGGTCACCAGGCATTTATCTGCACGGGTCGTCCCTTGTGGCTGATTGCCGATGGCCTGCGTGCTTTGGAGCCTGCGGGTGTCGTTGCCATGGCGGGAGCGACGCTCGAGGTCGAGGGCCGCGTGGTACACGAGGACTGCTTTGGCGAGGACGTTATCGAGGAGCTCGCGCGCCGTATGGCCGCGGCAGGGATTGAGGCCTTTTTCGAGACCAACGTTGCTACTTTTGCCCTGGAACCCGCGGGCGTTGAGCGGTCGTCTCTGATCGGCACTTCTGTGGTGCACAGCACCGAGGAAATGCGCGTCGGCGGCCGTCTGCGCGTGGGCAAGGTGTGCCTCAGTGTGCCCAGTTTGGCTCGCGTAGCCAACGATGATGGCTTTATCGATCGCGAGTTTGAGCTGTGCAACACCGGTGGCCAGAATCGCGAGCTGAGCCCCAAGGGCATTGACAAGGGCGTGGGCGTGGCGCGAGCGCTGGCGTATCTGGGTCGTGAGGGAAATGCGCGCACCTTTGGCTTTGGCGATTCGGGCAACGACCTGGGCATGCTTGCCGCCGTCGAGACAGCCGTGGCCATGGGCAACGCCATGCCCGAGGTCAAGGCGCTCGCCGACTACGTGACCGACGATGTCGCACACGACGGTACCGTCACAGCGATGCAGCATTTCGGCCTCATCTAATGAATCCCGCGTTCTGACGTTTGCTCAAACTGCGACTCTTCGCTTTTGCATGCTCAATCGATTTATCAATCCAAACACTGAGGTGTTTATACCGTTCGCCGAGAAGATAAAAAACCGCAGCTCACGCCTTGATAAACGTAGGTAAAGTGTTTAGCAGTTTATCGGCCGTATGCTAACGAAAGGAATCAGGCAGATGGCAATCAAGGTGTTCGCTGACGGTGCAAACCTCGAGGGCATGCTCGACATGTACGAGAACGGCAACGTTCAGGGTTTCACGACCAACCCGTCCCTTATGAAGAAGGGCGGCGTGACGGATTACCGCGCGTTTGCCAAAGAGGTCCTGGCCCACATCACCGATGTATCCGTGTCGTTTGAGGTCTTTGCCGACGACGTAGAGACCATGGAGGTCGAGGCGCGCGAGATCGCTACCTGGGCCGAGAACGCCTACGTCAAGATTCCGTGCGTGACCACCAAGGGCGAGTCCACCGCCGAGCTGGTCCGCAAGCTTTCGGCCGACGGCATCAAGGTCAACGTCACCACCATCTTTACGCCTGCGCAGGTTGATGAGATGGTCGAGGCCGTCGACGCCGAGACGCCGTCCATCATCTCGCTCTTTGCCGGCCGCATCGCCGATACCGGCGTCGACCCCATTCCGTTTATGACGGAGTCGGTTAAGAAGGCCGCCGCAAAGCCCAACTGCGAGGTCCTGTGGGCGTCCACGCGCGAGCTCATCAACATTTACCAGGCCGAGGCCTGCGGTTGCCGGATCATCACGGTGCCCAACAGCATCCTGGCCAAGCGCAAGAACATTGGTCGCGACCCGTACGAGGTCTCGCTCGATACCGTGCGCGGTTTTGCCAAGGATATCGCGGCGCTCGGTTTCCATATCCTGCCGTAGTGCGAACACCGACTGTACCGTGGGCTGTTCGCCCCGGCCTTTCCTTTCCCTATCGCTCACGCGCTCCGCGAGGGTCGCGCTAGGCAAAGGAAAGGCCGGGGCTGCCGGCACGAGCTTGCCAGCAAGTTGGCGCTTGGCTTCCATATCCTTCCGTGGGCAAAGGTATCCCCGCCTGCACCGTGCAAAATCGAGAGTATTCAGCAAGGTAAAGGTCTTTATCAGTTAACCGAAGCAAAAAACGGCCCCCGTTTTGGCTCTGACGACGCTAAAACGGGGGCCGCTTTTTGCTTTTTCGTCTCTGAGGGGCATCTGGAACGGTGGAATTTGCAGAATACTCGCGATTTTGCACATCGCTACAGGGGGTACCTTTGCTTTGGCGGTTTACTTGCCCTGCACCATGGTGAGCGAGATCTTCTTGCGGTCGCGATCGACCTTTTCGACCCACACCTTGACCGTGTCACCGACGCGCACGACGTCGCTGGGGTGCTTGACAAAGCGGTTGGCCAGCTTAGAGATATGTACGAGGCCGTCCTGGTGCACTCCCACGTCGACGAAGGCGCCAAAGTCCACAACGTTGCGCACCGTGCCCTTGAGTTCCATGCCGGGTTCCAGGTCGTCGATGGAAAGCGCCGAGCGGCTAAAGACCACCTCGGGCGCGTCGTCGCGCGGGTCGCGGCCGGGCTTCTTGAGCTCGTTGACAATGTCGATGAGCGTCAGGGTACCGCAGTCCAGGTCGCTTGCCAGTGCCGAGATGCTGCCCAGGCGGCGCTCGATGTCGGGTACGCCGCCGCGGCTGAGCTCGCTTGCTTTAACACCGGCGCGTTCCAAGACGGACATGGCTACCTCGTAGCTTTCGGGGTGGACGCTCGTCGCGTCGAGTGGGTTCTTGCCGCCGCTAATGCGCAAAAAGCCCGCGGCGTTGAGATATGCCTTGGGTCCCAGCTTGGGGACCTTCTTAAGCTGGCGGCGATCGGTAAAGGCGCCGTTTTCCTCGCGGTAGGCCACGATGTTTTTGGCCACGCTCGGCGTGATGCCCGATACGTATCCCAGCAGACTTGCGCTCGCGGTGTTTACGTCGACGCCTACGCGGTTGACGACGTCCTCCACCACGTGGCCCAGAGTGCGCGAGAGCTCGGCCTGGTCAAGGTCGTGCTGGTACTGGCCCACGCCGATAGACTGGGGCGGAATCTTGACGAGCTCTGCCAGCGGGTCTTGCAGGCGGCGGCCCAGGCTCATGGCGCCACGCACGGTGACGTCCAGGTCGGGATATTCCTGGCTGGCGAGCTCGGAAGCCGAGTACACCGATGCGCCGGCCTCGTTGACGATGGTGTATCGCAGCTCAGGCGCCTGCTCGGCGATGAACTCCGAGACGACTTCCTCGGTCTCGCGGCTGGCGGTGCCGTTGCCGATGACGATGGTGTTGACGCTGTCCTTTTTGACGAGGCGGGCGAGCTCGCGCTTGGTGCCGGCGACGTCGTGGCGCGGCTTGGTGGGATAGACCACGCCGTGGTCGAGTAGCTTGCCGGTCTCGTCCATGACGGCGACCTTGCAGCCAGTGCGGTAGCCCGGATCGAGCGCGAGCACGCGGGCGCCGCGCACGGGGCGTGCCGAGAGCAGGCCCTCGAGATTCTTGGCAAAGACGTTGACGGCCTCGGTCTGGGCGCGAACGGTGAGCTTGGCGCGGGCCTCGCGCTCCAGCGAGGGGGCCATGAGGCGCTTGTAACCGTCAGCGATGGCGGCATCGAAGATGGGAGCAAACACGCCCTGGCGTCGGGGCCAACGGCTGCCGAGGCGTGCCGTGGCGGCAGCGCCATCGACGTTCACGCGCACGCGGAGCTTGCCCTCGCGCTCACCGCGGTCGATAGCCAGCACGCGGTGGTTGGGTATACGGCGCAGCGGCTCATCATAGCTGTAGTAGGGCTCGTAGGGAGTCTTTTCGGCGGGGTCGGTGGCCTCGACGATGATGTCGGCGGTGTTTTGCGTAAAGGCGCGCAGGTCGGCGACGTTCTCGGGGTCTTCGGCTACCGTCTCGGCCACGATGTCGGCGGCGCCTGCAAGCGCCTTCTCGGGCGTGTCGAAGCCGGCGTCCTCGTTGACGTAGGCCGCGGCGGCATCGAGCGCACTGCCTTTGGCAGATGCCTGCATGATGATCATGTTGGCGAGCGGCTCCAGGCCGGCTTCGCGGGCCTTCTGTGCGCGGGTCATGCGCTTTTTGCGGTAGGGCTTGTAGAGGTCCTCGACACGCTGGAGCTGTGTGGCCTCGCGAATCTGCTGCTCGAGCTCGGGCGTGAGCTTGCCCTGGGCGTCGATGAGCAGGATGACATCCTCTTTGCGCTGTTCAAGATTGCGCAGGTAGGACAGGCGCTCGTCGAGTGCGCGCAGGGCGACGTCGTCCATTCCGCCTGTGGCTTCCTTGCGGTAGCGCGAGATAAAGGGGATGGTGTTGCCCTCGTCGATGAGCTTGACGGCTGCCTCGATGTTGGCGGCCTTAAGGTTGAGCTCGTGGGCAAGCTGGGCGATAAGATCCATGGGACTCCTTGCGTTTAAGGTGCGTTTGCAGCACAGGGCTACCAAGGATACCACCCGTCTCAAAAGACTGTTTTGGAGCCGCGCCACGAAAACGACCTATCTACTACGTTTGAACCGTATGGGTCGACCGTGCCTGGTTTTGCCGAAAATCGGCAAGCCGTCTACCTGCGGTTTTTATTTCGCGAAATTTGGCATGGTTGAGGGCGATCGGTTAAACGTAGTAGATAGGCGCATTTCGTGGCGAACGAATCAAGCCGAGGTGCAAAATAGCCCCCGTCCTAGAAAAATCATCTGGTAGAGTTGGCCCCGCATGATTTACAAGACGCTATGCGCCACCTACTCTTTTGCCATTTGGGGGATTGAACTTGTGAATACTTCTGTCGCCAAGAAGGCCAGCCAGGCGGTGCGCCTGCTCATGATGGTGCTCACGGCAGTTCACATCTTCTTCTTCATCAACGTTATGCTGCTCGTCTCCGATATCCAGGGCACGGCGCGCGTGGTCAACTACGCCGGTCTGGTGCGCGGTACAACGCAGCGAATCGTTAAGCTCGAGGATGCGGGCCAGCCTCAAGATGACCTGCTCAAAGCCGTGGATTCATACATCAACGGTTTGCGTTACGGAAGTGACGACCTCAACCTCGTCCGTCTCGACGACGACGAGTATCAGGCAAAGATGACCGAGCTTGCAAATTATTTTGATGAGCTTTGCACCGAGATCACTCGCGTGCGCGAAGTCGGCTGCGAGAACACTGACATCATCTCCATGAGCGAGGAGTTCTTTGGCATTTGCGACGATGCTACGCGACTCGCAGAGGACTACTCTCAGGAGAAGGCGTCGGCGCTCAACTATCTCGAGGGTCTGGTGATCATCGACATCGTGGGCTTGGTGGCGACCTTTGCGGTCGAACTTGTTCGCGCGGTGCGAACTGCCGCGCTCAATCGCGAGCTGCAGAGCAAAGTCTATCTCGACGAAGCCACGGGACTGCCCAACAAGAACAAGTGCGAGGAGATCTTGGGACAGGAGCGGCCTGTCTCCGCGGAGGCGCCCGTTGCGGTGTGCGTCTTCGACCTTAACAATCTGCATACGGTCAATAACAGCTTCGGCCACGAGAAGGGCGACGAATACATCCGTTCTTTTGCCCAGCAGCTGGGGTGCGTGGCGTCCGAGACCTGCTTTGTGGGCCGCGACGGCGGCGATGAGTTTATCGCGGTGCTGCGGGATACCGATCGAGCTGCCGTGGAGTCCTGTCTCGCTCGGATTCGCGCGAACGTGAACGAGTATTCCGAGGCTCACCCCGACATGCCTATCAGCTATGCGGTGGGCTACGCACTTTCCAGTGATTTTGATGAATCGCCTACGATGCGCGAGCTCTTTTCCCAGGCCGACAAAAACATGCACATCGACAAGAATCGCGTAAAGACAGCCGAGGCAGCCGGGCCGCAACACGAGGAGCGGTAAGCCTGTAACAGAGGGTATAGAAAAGCCTCCGCAGCTCGTGTGGCTGCGGAGGCTTTATTCGTTGCGGCGCATTGTGTTTGGGTCGTTGAGATGAGTCGATTTGCCCCGAAAGAGGAGGGCATTGACCTTAGGGTCATGCCCGACGAATGAGCGGCAAATCGGCCATCTCGGCGAGCCGAACTACTCCAGCTCAAACGCTCCGGTATAGAGCTGATAGTAGTATCCGCGCTTGGCGATCAGCTCGTCGTGGTTGCCGCGCTCGATGATGCGGCCGTGGTCCAGACAGATGATTGCGTCGGAGTTGCGCACGGTGGACAGGCGGTGCGCGATGACAAACGTCGTGCGGCCTTCCATGAGCTTGTCCATGCCGGCTTGCACGATGGCCTCGGTGCGGGTATCGATGCTCGACGTGGCCTCGTCCAGGATCATCGCCGGCGGATCGGCGACGGCGGCGCGTGCGATCGAGATCAGCTGGCGCTGGCCCTGCGACAGCTGGGCGCCGTTGCCGGTGAGCATCGTGTCGTAGCCGTCGGGCAGGCGGGTGATAAAGTCGTCCGCGCCGGCGAGCTTTGCTGCCGCGATGCACTCCTCGTCGGTGGCATCCAGATTGCCGTAGCGGATGTTATCCATCACGGTGCCGGTGAACAGGTTTACGTCCTGCAGCACCACGCCCAGCGAGCGGCGCAGATCGGCCTTGCGGATCTTGTTGACGTTGATGCCGTCGTAGCGGATCTTGCCGTCGGCGATGTCATAGAAGCGGTTGATGAGGTTGGTGATGGTCGTCTTGCCCGCACCGGTGGCGCCGACAAACGCGACCTTCTGGCCCGGCTTGGCAAACACGGACACGCCGTGCAGAACCTCGTGGTCGGGCGTGTAGCCAAAGTCGACGTTGTCCATGACCAGGTCGCCGCGCAGCGGCACGTACTCGATCTCGCCGGTTGCGCGGTGCGGATGTTTCCACGCCCACATGCCGGTGTGGTGGTCGGCCTCCTCGAGCTGCCAGGTGTCGGGGTTCACCTGAGCGTTGACGAGCGTCACATAGCCTTCGTCGGCTTCGGGCTCCTCGTCGATGAGCTCAAAGATACGGTCGGCGCCGGCGAGGCCCATGACCACGGCGTTGATCTGCTGCGAGATCTGGCCGATCTGTCCGCAGAACTGCTTGGTCATGTTGAGGAACGGCACCACGACGGCGATGGACAGTGCCATGCCCGAGATGCTCAGGTTGGGCACGCCCAGCGCCAGGAAAATGCCGCCTGCCAGTGCGACCAGCACGTAGAGCAGGTTTCCCAGGTTCATAAGGATGGGCATGAGGATGTTGGCGTACATGTTGGCCTTCTGCGAGACCTCGAAGAGCTTTTCGTTGCGCTCGTCAAAATCGGCCTCGGCGGCAGACTCGTGGCAGAATGCCTTGACGACCTTCTGGCCGTTCATGACTTCCTCGATATGGCCCTCGACAACGCCGAGCTCGGTCTGCTGCGCAATAAAGAAGCGCGCGGAGTTGGAGCCGAGCAGCTTGGTCATAAAGGTCATAAAGGCGACGCCTGCCACAATGACCAGGCACATCCAAACGCTGTAGTACAGCATGATAAAGAACACCGTGACGATGACGATGGTCGTCATGAGCAGGTTGGGCAGCGACTGGCTGATCATCTGGCGCAGCGTGTCGATGTCGTTGGTGTAGTGGCTCATGATGTCGCCGCGCTGGTGCGTGTCGAAGTAGCGAATCGGCAGGTCCTGCATGCGGTTGAACATCTTCTCGCGCAGCTTCTCGAGCGAGCCCTGCGTGACGATGGCCATGGCGCGGTTCCAGAACAATGAGGACAGGATGCCGACGCCGTAGATGCTGGCAAGGGTGGTCACGAGCTGTGTGATCTTGGGCTGTGCGGCTTCCCAATCGCCCGACTGCCACGATTCGCTAATAATCTGCAGGGCGCTCTGAAGGAAGGTCGCGCCGATGGAGTTGATGATGGCGCAGAGCACCACGCCGACGACGACGAGGGGCAAAAGCACGGGGTAGAAGCCAAAGAGCGTCTTGATGAGGCGCGACATGGTGCCGCCCTTGCGGTTGAGCGCGCGCTCGGCGGTCGTCGCCTTACTCATGTGCCTCGCCTCCTTCCTGGGTCTGAGCTTGCGTTGCGGATGCCTCGGTGTCGGCCTCGCCGGCCCCTTCGCCCTCGGCAGACATCTTGTTTTGCGAGGTGAAGGTCTCGCGGTAGATCTCGCTTGTCTTGAGCAGCTCGTCATGGTTGCCGATCTGCGCGATACGGCCGCCCTCCATGACGATGATGCGGTCTGCGTCCTGCACGGAGCTAATGCGCTGGGCGATGATGAGCTTGGTCGTGTTGGGCAGGTAGCTTGCCAGCCCTGCGCGGATCTTGGCGTCGGTCTTGGTGTCGACGGCGCTGGTGGAGTCGTCCAGGATCAAGATCTTGGGGCGACGCAGCAGGGCACGCGCAATGCACAGGCGCTGCTTCTGACCGCCCGAGACATTGGAGCCGCCCTGTTCAATCCAGGTGTCATAACCCTTGGGGAAGCCGTCGACAAACTCGTCGGCGCAGGCCAGATGCGCGGCCTCGCGGACCTCTTCGTCGGTGGCGTTCGGGTCGCCCCAACGCAGGTTCTCGGCAATCGTGCCGCTAAACAGCACGTTTTTCTGCAGCACCATGGCCACCTGGTGGCGCAGGGCGTCCAAGTCGTAGTCGCGCACATCCACGCCACCCACGCGCACGGTGCCTTCGGTGGTGTCGTACAGGCGGGCAATGAGGTTTACGAGCGTGGACTTGGCCGAGCCGGTGCCGCCGATGATGCCGATGGTCTCGCCGCTCTTAATGTGCAGGTCGATATCGTCGAGCGCCTGGCGCTTCGCATGCGCGGAATACTTAAAGCTCACGTGGTCAAAGTCGATGGAGCCATCGGCGACCTCGAGCACGGGCTCGGCGGGATCGGCGATCGTGGGCTCGGCGGCCAGCACCTCGGTGATGCGGTGCGCCGATTCGTCGGCCATGGTCACCATGACAAAGATCATCGACAGCTGCATCAGACTCATGAGGATCTGGAAGCCATAGGTAAAGATCGAGGAGAGCTGGCCCACGTCGAACAGCGTACCCTGGCTCGTGATAATGAGCTTGGAGCCCAGGTAGATGATGACGACAAACGCGCCGTTGACGCAGATGTTCATCATGGGGTTGTTAAAGGCGAGCAGCTTCTCGGCGCGGGTGAAGTCCATCTGGACGTCGCGCGCGGCGGTCGCGAACTTCTCCTTCTCAAAGTCTTCGCGCACGTAGCTCTTAACCACGCGCATGCCGGTGACGTTTTCCTCGACGGACTCGTTAAGGGCGTCGTACTTGTGGAACACGCGCGAGAAGATGGGGCGCACCTTAAAGATGATAAAGAACAGTCCAAAGCCCAACAGCGGAATGATGACCAGGTAGACCATGGCAACGCTGCCGCCCATGATAAATGCCATGGTAAAGGCGAAGATCAATACCAGCGGCGCGCGCACGGCGATGCGGATGATCATCATAAAGGCCTGCTGCACGTTGTTGATATCGGTGGTCAGACGCGTGACGAGCGAGGAGCTCGAGAAATCATCGATGTTGGCAAAGCTGAACGTCTGGATCTTGTAGAACAGATCGTGACGCAGGTTCTTGGCGAAGCCGCAGCTCGCATGGCTGCAGGTGACGCCGGCAGCGGCGCCAAAAGCAAGCGACGTCAGCGCGATGAGCACCAAAAAGCCCGCGGTGGGAAGCATCTCGGCTACGGTGGCGCCATCTTTGATGGCGTCGATCAGGTTGGCGGTGATAAATGGAATCAGCATCTCGCAGAGCACCTCGCCAAGCACGAGCAATGGCGTGGCAACAGTGACTTTCATATAGTCGCGGATGCTGCCCATGAGGGTTTTAATCATCCAGTTCCTCCCAGGTTACACGGATTTTCTCGAGCATTTCGGCGAGCTGCTCGCGCTCGTCGTGGGTGAGGGCACCAAAGGCCTGCTCTCTAAAGCGAATGCGGGCTGCCTGGTCGATGCGGGCGTTTTCCCGGCCGGTTTCGGTCAGGCGAATGGTGAGCTGCCGTCGATCCTTGGGGTTACGGCTGCGCTCGATGAGGCCGTTGACCTCGAGCTTGGACAGGATCTCGGAAAGCGACCCCGGCTTGAGGTCAAAGTGCATGCCGAGTTCCTGCTGCGACATCTCGCCGCCGGGCTGCTTGGCCAGCAGGCAGATGATGGGCGCCTTGCCGGACACGCCTCCGCCATGAAAATGCATGTAATGGCCGCAAAAACCCAGGCCGCTCAGGATGCGCTTGGCGAGTTTGTCTTCGGCGCTGACCGCTTCGGGTATGTCTACCGGTTGCGACGGGTCACCGCCGGGCTCGTGCGAACAAAGGTTAAGAGGTTCATCGCACATGAATTAGTGTTGCTCCTTTCTTTAGTTAGGTAGTGTAATTGTTTTGTGCCTAACCAATTTAGGAGCGTGAGAAATCAATGTCAAGGTACCAAACTTATTAAGTTACGGCGTTTTGCCAAACGCCGTAACCGCTCGACGCTGCAAACCCGCCAGAGCGGCAATCTGCCTTTCAACTTCGGCGGCATGACCAGAAGGTCAATGCCGCCTTGTTTCAAGGCACCTTGCTCGCTCTGGCGGGTTTTCGCTGACTTCACCAAAACATCGGCGTTGCCTTGATTCAAACTTGCCAAAAGGTAGTCGTTGGGGACGTTCTTGTTTGACTAGTCGTTTAAGAACGTCCCCAACGACTACTTGGGGACGGAGGAAAAGGGATCATTTTCCGAAACCTTTCCGCAACAATCTGCTCTTCGCACTGCTCGACTCCGCTCGCAACGTCCCCTGCGCTACACTTAGTTGCACTGTGGCGCCGTTGCGCCGCGCCCGATCCAAGGGGGACACTCATGAAGAACACTCAGCTGCTGCTGATCAACGATATGTGCGGCTACGGCAAGGTCGCGCTTTCCGCCATGCTGCCGGTGCTGTCGCACATGGGTTACCGTATCCATAATCTGCCGACGGCACTTGTGTCCGATACGCTCAACTACCCCAAGTTCTACATCCACGACACCACCGAGTACGTGCGTCAGAGTCTTGCCATCTGGGAAGAGCTCGGCTTTGAGTTCGACGCCATCTCGACCGGCTTTATCGTGACCGAGGAAGAGACGCGCATCATCTCGGACTTTTGCCACCGCCGTGCGCAAAAGGGCACCAAGGTGTTCGTCGACCCCATCATGGGCGACAACGGCAAGCTCTATGCGGGCGTGCCCGAGTCCACGATTGGCCTTATGCGGCACCTGCTCGAGTGCGCCGACTACGCGGTTCCCAACTACACCGAGGCCTGTTTGCTCACCGGCACGCCTATCGTCGAGCAAATCACGCCCGATGAGGCCCGCGCCCTTGTGGACGCCGTGCGCGAGCTGGGTGCCAAGTCGGTGGTCATTACGAGCGCCGTAGTCAATGGCACGAGCGCGGTTATCGGTTACGACCATGTGGCGGGGGAGTACTTCACGATTCCCTTCGACCTGATCCCGGTCTATTTCCCGGGCACGGGCGACACGTTCTCGGCGGTGCTCGTCGGCCGCGTTATGGCAGGTTGGAGTCTGCAGCGCGCGACGTCCGATGCCATGCGCGTGGTGGCTGAGCTTATCGAGCGCAATGCCGACCAAGAGGACAAGTCCGCCGGCCTGCCCATCGAGGCCTGCCTGGACGTGATTGACCATGAGTAATGCTGGCGAGGGCGGCGCCAAGCCTGCGGGCGGGCGCTTGCCGCTCGGCGCGCCGCGTGGCAAGCGCCCGCGTATCCGCGTGAGCTGCGTGGACCAGCTGGGTGCGTGCCGCTGTCACCATGGTCACAAGCCGGGCGACGTCTTCGACTTTGACCGCGACCGCGGCAAGATGTGTGCCATGGCCTGCCATGTGGGCTTTCCCTATATCGATATCCTGCGCTATGGCGGAACCGTGCCCGGCAACGAGCCTGGTACGGCACAGTTCTGCTGTCCCGAGGTCGATACGCTGAACGTCTGGCTTGCCGAGATCGTCGACGAGTAGTCGAGCGCAATGTGACAAAGGGACAGTTCTTTTGTCACATTCGCCGGTGGTGCCCCTTCTATTATGCTTGTAATCTCAAATCTCTGCATTTCATCCGATTTTAGGTTCTAAAAATTTTGCGTTTCATCGATAATCAAGCGTATAAAACTTTGCATTTAATTTGATGACACTGAGGTGAGAGCCTATGCTGCGCAGGAAAATAGCGGTAGAGCTGGAGCGTTGGCTGAAGTCTGCCGAGCAAAAGGCCTTATTCATTACGGGTTCTCGCCAGATTGGCAAAAGCTATTCGATTCGCGCATTTGGCAAAGCCAACCATGCAACCTACATCGAGCTTAACCTCATGGAAAATCGCCAGGCAAAAGATGCTCTTCTCGAGGCGCGGGATGCCGATGATTTCATCAGCAGGGTGACGCTTCTTTCGGGAAAGTCGATTGCACCAGGTAAAACGCTCGTGTTTATCGATGAGGTCCAAGAGGCCCCCGACATCATGACGATGGCAAAGTTCCTTGTTGAGGACGGGAGGTGCCGCTGGGCGTTTTCGGGGTCAATGCTCGGGACCCAGTTCAAGGGCGTCAGGTCCTATCCCGTGGGGTATGTCCACGAGCTTAGGATGTTCCCGCTCGATTTTGAGGAGTTTTGCTGGGCAATCGGGGTGAGCGAAGGGGCTCGCCAAACGATACGTGACGCGTGTATCAGCGAGAGGCCCATTCCTGATTACATTCATGACGCGATGATGGCAAACTTCAGGACCTATACCGTTGTCGGCGGAATGCCAGAGGTCGTGCAGCGTTTCCTTGACACGCGGGGCGACCTTGCCTCTGTTCGTCAGCTACAGTCAGAGCTCAACGAACAGTACCGGCGGGATATCTCCAAGTATGCAAACGGGCGAGCCCTGCAGGTGCAGAGTATCTACGATCAGCTCCCTATTATGCTCGAGGGCGAAAACAAGCGCTTCGTGCTCAATTCCATTGACTCCAAGGCTTACTACGAGAAGTATCAGCGAGATTTTGTATGGCTTGTCGATGCCGGCGTTGCTCTCAAAGCCGATATCGTAACCGAGCCAAAATCGCCCCTGCTCAAGACGGCGCGGCCATCGCAGTTCAAGCTATATCAATCGGATACGGGCATGTTGATGGCGCGCTACCCCGTTGGAGTCGCCCAAGCGGCGTATCTTGATAGCAAGGAGCCCAATCTGGGCGGCATTTACGAAAACGTGGTGGCCCAGCAGCTGGCTGCCCAAAATCGCCAGCTTTACTACTATCAGACAAAAAAGCGCGGTGAAGTGGACTTTGTGGTCGATGGACCGGATGGGACGGCTGTTCCGATCGAGGTTAAATCGGGCTCCTATTACCACGCGCACGCTGCGCTCGGTCATGTGCTTGATACGGCTGAATATGGCGTAAGGCTCGGGATTGTTTTCTCGAGAGGCAACGTTGAGCGCAACGGAGCGGTTCTCTATTTGCCGCTATATGCGACCTGGGCCCTTTCGGATGTTTTGGGCGACTCCTGCGCCGAGGGGATAAAGCTGGAGGTCAAGCCGGTCTAGGGCCAGTCCCTTTGTCACATTCATGAGCGTGGATTTTCTCCCACACTCGTTTTATGCCGATGGCGTGGCCCGTGTGCCCGCGCCGCCCGAGCGCCTACAGCTGCTCGAGCATAGCGGTGCAACCGGCGAGTACATCGCGGTAGGTGGCGTCGAAATTGCCGGTGTACCAGGGGTCGGCCACGTCGCCGGGGCGATCGGTCCAATCGAGCAGGCGCGAGATCTTGCCATCGGGGTCCTTCCCAAAAATTCGGTACAGGCCGCGGGCGTTCTCGTCGTCCATATAGACAATGTGGTCCCAGTCGACATACTCCGCGCGACGCACCTGACGTGCACGATGTGCGACGACGGGAATCCCGACCTCGCGCAGCTTGGCAACGGTACCGTGGTGTGGCGGGTTGCCGATCTCCTCGGTCGAGGTCGCAGCGGAATCAATGACAAACTCGCCCGCGCGCCCAGCGCGGCGCACCAGCTCAGTAAACACCGACTCAGCCATCGTCGAGCGACAGATATTGCCGTGGCAGATAAAGAGAACGCGGTGGACGGGCTTTGGACTATTCATGACCAGCTCTCTCCAAACGAAGCCAAGTACGACGCATTATCGAACGGCGTCCCTAGGCCCTGACGATGCCAGCGAGCGCGACAGGTTCATGCTGGGAATCTCGATTATGCGCCAGAACGCAACGGAGACGAGCATGCTTGCGGGCAGCGAGACCGCGGCAATCGCGAGCGGGTCGACAATCCCGAGCCTGGGCAGCAGGGCAACGAGCGCACCGATGACAATGGCGTGGGTAAGGTAGAGGCTGTACGACACCTTTCCCAAAAAGACCATGGGGGCCGCAGAGAGCGCGCGGCGCGTGAACCCGTCGGCGATCGCGACGACAACCACCACCAGGCAGGCCGCGTTCATGGCGGTGGACTTCAACGCCTCGAGGACCCCGCTGGGATGCCACACGAGCGAGAGCTCGATAACACCAACGGAGGCTACAAGCAGCGCCAGCTCGGCCAGCATTGAAAGCTTGACGGCCTTGATTTTGTCGAATCGCCGGGCCACCATGACGCCAAGCCAGAACATCAGGCAAAAGCGCAGCGGAAAGTAGCCCGTCCAGTGCGAGACAAACACCGCAATAAAGGTCGCAACAACCGCCAGACCCGTCCGGCGAATCCTTGATATGCACCAGATGGCCAGCGGAAGCGTCAGGCTAAACCAGAGCTCCCAGCTCATGGACCAGACGGGAGAGTCAACGCGGACGAGCGGCGCGCCAAACAGGTTGCTGCCGTCATCAGACACGTTGAACAGCACGTCAAACTGCATGAGGATGTCATGAACCGCAGTGGGAAGGTCCGCGTCGTAGGCGACGGCAAGCGCGGAGCGTGACGTGGACCCCAGGCGCCAGGCCACGTAGCCCGCAGGAAGGGCCAGCGCAATCGCCGCAAACAGCGGCACGCAGAGGCGGACGACCCTCCTTGGGTAGTAGCCAAGCCAGTCGTACCCGCCGCTCCCCATACGCTTAAAGGGAACAAGAGAGAGCACTATGCCTGACAGGATGAAGAACACCATGACCGACGCGGAGCCAGGGAAGAGGCTCGGACCCCCCCGCCAAACGGCTTGACCATGATGTCGACGTGCAGCAGGAACACCATCAGCGCCCCGAGCCCTCGCAGGCCGTCAAGCGACAAGACGCGCTTCTCGTGACCAGGCATCATCACTCCTTCCTTCGTGCATTCGAGCAGAGCGTCCCATTATATACCCTCATGGATTTAGCGTACATTTTGACGAGCCAGGCCCCAAATCGGGCGGATTCGGGGCCTGGCTCATGTGCATGTTAACGGCGGCGTGCAGATTGTCTACGGCAACATGGCATCTAACTACGCAACTCAGATGCGCGAGCTGTTGGGTATGGAGTAAACGCCCCACATATCTATAAAATCCGGTATAAAAGGCGGCGGCAGACAATGAACTGGCGCCGCCTTTGAGTTACCCCACGCGCATTTCGTGTACTTGAAATACACGAAATAGTAGAAAAGCGTGTATCTGAAATACACGAAATTGCACTGCCGGAGCTTGCAGGCGGATAAACACTACTCGTATGGGACGGTTTTCACCGGTTGCTCGCCACCTTGGGCTATGTTCGCTCCTATGCCTGCATCCGGAGCTGTGCTGATTGACGGCGGCGCTCCCAGCGAGCCAGCTTAATCGTCACCAGCGTGAGGGCCCAGGCCACAAGCGAGAACGCGGCTCCCACTGCGCCCACGTACGCAATGCCAACGCTGCTTACCACGGCGCCGCCCACTGCGGTGCCAAACGAGATGCCGACGTTAAACGCCATGGGCTCAACCGAACTTGCGAGTACCATCGACTTGGGATGGCGGCTGCGTGCCACGTCCATAAAGTGCGTGATGCACGACACCGAGAACAGGTACATGAGCAGCGCCAAGCTAAAGACAAAGACCAGCGCGAGCGGCATGGTGCCGCCCACAGCAAACAGTCCGAGTAACGCCGCAGCCTGCAGCACAAACGTCACAAGCAGTGCCTTCATGCCAAAGCGCGCGTCGATCCATCCGCCCAGGATGTTCGAGATTAGGCAGAACACGCCGTAGGCCATAAGCGTGGTACTGGCTTCGACCGTGCCCATGCCCAGCACCTGCTCAAGATAAGGCGTCACGTAGCCGTAGAACACATAGACCGAGCCCACGCCAAACAAAAAGATGAGCATGCCGGTGATGATGCTCGGCTCGCGCAGCAGCCCCGCCTGCTCGCGAAAGGTGGCAGGCTCGTCGGTTTGCCCAGCGCGCGGCATAAACGCCACGAGCGCTCCGCAGATCAGAACGGCAAAGGTCAGCGTGCCGTACATGGCTACGTGCCAATCGAGCGTGTCGGCCACAAACTTGCCAATCGAGGTTACAAAGACCATTGCCACGGAAAACGCACCATATACCACCGAGATGGCAAGCGAAGTTTGCTGCGGGGACAGCAGCTCGGGGATGTACGTCACACCCACGGCGAGCAGTGCGCCCGAGACGGAGCCCAAGATGATGCGCGAGGCGAACAGCACCTGGAAGTTGGGCGCCAACGCCATGACTAGGTTGCCGAGCACAAAGACGATGCTGTAGCACACGAGCAGCTGGTAGCGGCGGAAGCGCCCCGTGCTGAGCGCAAGTACCGGCGTGGCGATAGCGTAGACGAGCGCGAATACGCTGATGAGCTGGCCCGCGGTGGCAAGCGAGATGCCGAGTTCCGTCGCCAAGTCGCTTTCGATGCCGATGACCACGAACTCGGAGCAGCCGAGCGAGAATCCCAACAGCATGAGCAGCGCCAGGCAAAGATTGGTGCGCGCAGGGGAGAGCGCGGCGGCGGTTGACTTACTTTTAGGCGTGGTTGCGGCGGTCAAGGTTGTCACTCCAATGTCGCATGAATAAGCGAGATTCAATCCCTGCAACTCTAGCAGAATGTGACAAAGGGACAGTCTCTTTGTCACATTGCGCTGCCGGCCGGTCGCCCAAACCGTCACAACATTCGGCGAAAATCTCGAAATCGAGGAAAAGCGTCGAATGTTGTGACAGTTTTCGTGTCCGGCGCGGGTGGGCTTCGGTGCCGTCTGGGGGTATAAGACTAGCGAGTGTTTATTTGCGAGGCCTAAGGGGCGCCCCGTATGGATATCGATAACTTTGAATGGTGGTATAGCGAGGGTGAGGCTCCGGACGAGGAGTGGGACGAGCCCACGCCGCGTGACGTGTCGAGCGACGAGGACGAGACCGGCAACGACGTCGCCGCCGATTCGGACGCCGCCCTCGACCCCGTCGAGCCTCTGACCTTCGAACAAGCTTGGGCCCAGGCCGAGGCAGACGAGGCCAAGGCTGACGCTACGGCCACGCTCGGCGAGCCGGTCGACATGTCAATCTCGCCGGCAAAGACCCCGCAGCCGCGCCACACCATCGACCCCGACAGCACGGCATCCTTCAGCATTCTCGACGTGCCCGCGCAAGGCGCCCAGGCGCCTGCGCCCACACATCGCCCCGACCTGGCTCGTGAGGAAGACGCGGGCCGCCGTTCTCCGCTCGGCCCCATCCTCATCGCCTTCATGGCCGGCGTTATCGCCTGCTCGGCAATCGGTAGCGTTTGGAGCCATGTCGAGCAGCAGCGTCAAGACGCCGCCAAGGTCGAGATGTCTGTCGAGCAATCGCTCAGCCGCACGCGCTCGGTACATGTGTCGGTCGAGGTCAAGGACGGCGCGACGTGGGACACCGCGCGTGGCGACAGCCAAATGCTCATCCACATCGTGGGGCGTACGCTCAAAGGGCAGACGATTGACGAGTATCAATACGTCAATTCCGCTGGTGACGGCATCGAGCTCAAGCCCGGCGACTACGAGCTCACCGTCGACGAACCGCCCGTCGCCACCGACGGCACGCGCTTCCGCGCCTCAAAGCGCATGGTTCCCGTGAGCTTTAACTCGCAGGCGCCCGATACGGTCGATAGCACTCCGCAGGGCGGGTTTGACCTTTACGCTATTGCTCAATAACTGCGCCTGTCGCTCAACCCCGCCGCCAAGAGTGGGACAATGGCCCTCGACACTATTGTTTACTTTTGGAGGAAGTAGCATGTCTACCGTCACTACCATCAAGCGCGGCGGCCTCACCGCGGCCATCGATTCCATGGGCACCCAGCTCACGAGCCTTGCCCTCAACGGCAACGAGTATCTGTGGCAGGGCGACCCCGCCTTTTGGGGCAAGCACGCGCCCATCTTGTTCCCCATTGTGGGCTCGCTGCGCAACAACACGGCAACGTCTGCGGCCGGCACCTGCGAGATGCCGCGCCACGGACTCGCGCGCATCGTCGAGCACAAGCTGGTCGAGGTTTCGGAGGACGGCTCCTCGGTAACGTATGAGATCACCGACACGCCCGAGTCGCTCAAGGCATTTCCGTTCCACTTTAAGCTCAACATGACCTATGCCCTGACTGGTGACGCCACACTTACCCAGACCTTTGCCGTCACCAATACCGGCGACGTGGACCTGCCGTTCTCGGTGGGCGGCCACCCCGCGTTTAACGTACCGGATCCCGGCGCCGAGGACGAGGCATTCGAGGATTACGAGCTGGCGTTTACCGAGGCTTGGACGAACGAGGCTCCCATCATCACGCCCGACGGTCTTATGACGTTCGAGGGTAGTTACAAGGCTCCCGATAACTCGGACGTGCTGCCCATCACGCACCGCAGCTTCGATAACGATGCCATCATGTTCACCGATACCCCGGGCTCCACGCTCACGCTGCGCGGCCGCAAGTCGGGCCACGGCGTCAAGATCGACTTTGAGGGCTTTAAGTACATTGGCGTGTGGTCTGCCGCCAACGACGCTCCGTTTGTGGCGCTCGAGCCCTGGACCGGTCACACCACCATGGACACCGAGGACGACGTCTTTGAGCACAAGGTCAACACCATTACGCTGGCGCCGGGCGAGACGGACGTCCGCAGCTTTAGCGTCACGTTGCTCTAGAGGTTCCGCCGTTCTGACGAACGGCGGGCCGGTCGACGCCGCGCGCCACCCAGAGCGACAATTTGTCATTCAAAAGGCAAGGCATGACCAGAAGGTCTATGCCTTGCCTTTTTCATGCCAACTTGTTCGCTCTGGGCGGCGCTCGCTGGCATTGCCAAAACATCGACGTCGCCGTTTCCGTCAAGGGTTTGGTGCATGGGGGACAGGTTGCTTTGCGCCAATCGTCCTCGTGTGTCTATTAATTTTTCGCGCACATGCCGCGCTGCTGGTTGCGGGCGTATATCCTGTCTTATTGTCAGTAAAGCAAAATAGGGAAGGCACTAGATGCAATCTCGACAACAGCGCGACGCGCATCCGCAGCCGGTGTGCAGCCGTCGCATCTTTTTGGGTAGCGCTCTCGCTGCGAGCGCTACTGTCGTCGCCGGCGCACTTGCCGGTTGCCAGCGCCCCTCCACGCTGGAAGTAGTTCAGCCCACGACGGGTGGCGGTCGCGACGACCTGTCCGATTCCGTTATCGGCAAGGATAAGATCCGCATTGGCATGGAGGCGGCCTACGCCCCGTACAACTGGCAGGTCTCCGAAGCCAGCGAGTACACCATCCCCATCGACAACGTGCAGGGCGCCTATGCCGATGGTTACGACGTGCAGATCGCCAAGATCGTCTGCAAGGCCCTCGGCGGCGAGCCCGTTGCCGTCAAGCAGAGCTTCTCGGGCCTTATCGATTCGCTCAACAACGGCCAGATCGACCTCATCATCGCCGGTATGAGCGCCACGCCCGAGCGCGAGGAGTCCGTCGGCTTCTCCGACCCGTACTTTATTGGCTACTTTGGCCTGTTCGTAAAAGAGGGCTCGCCCTACCAAAACGCGACCAAGCTCAGCGACTTTAGCGGCGCTACGGTGCTCGGCCAAAAGGACACCATGCTCGATACCGTCATCGACGAGACCCCGGGTGTTGTCCACAAGAACCCGGTCGATTCGGTTCCCACGGTGTTTTCGAACCTGCTGCAGGGCACGTGCGACGCCGTGACCTACAACACCGAGAATGAGAAGGGCTATATGGCCCAAAACCCGGGTATCGTGCCGATTCAATTTGCCGAGGGCGAGGGCTTTAAGCAGGAAGTCACGGCAAACGTCGGCTGCCGCAAGGGCTCGGATAAGCTGCTTAAGCTCATCGACAAGACACTCAAGGGCATTAGCCAAGAGGAGCGCGACCAAATGTGGGACGCGTGCCTCGACCGTCAGCCGGCATAGGGAGGCAGCATGAAAACCATCAATCGACTGGCCTCCTTTATCAAGGCCGACCACCGTTATGTGTATCTGGGCACGAGCGTTATCGCGGCGCTCGGCCTGGCGTTTAGCCAGCGCAACCCCACGCCGCTGAGCTTCTTGGCCCCCACGGGCGTGTTCCAAGATTGCCTTTGGGCGATTCTTTGGGCCTGGCTCGTCGTGTCGGCGGCGGCGTTGGTCACCAAGCTTATGCACTGGAGCGGCTATCGCGTAAAGTCGCCGTTCGCATCCGAGCGTTGCCGTCGCGGCGCACGCCTGGGCAGCTACGTCGTGGTCGCCATCGCGGCAGTTTTCTTTATCGACCGCTGCGTCATGTCGTTTATCGACCTGGTGCAGGTGAGCATTGTCTCGGATTCCAACCCCAGCGACTTTTTGTCGAGCCTGGTCTACATGACCTACAAGAGCGGGGACTTCTTCATTCGCGGTATCGAGATCACCATCGCGCTTGCCACCTTCGGCACCGTCATCGCATTCTTCCTGGCACTGCTCTTTGTGTTCCTGCGCATTCAGACCTTCGATCGCGTGGACAACGACCTGGTGCGCTTCTTTAAGAGTATCGGCCGCGGCTTTGCGACCGTCTACTCCACCATCGTGCGCGGCACGCCCATGATGGTCCAGGGTCTGCTCATCTATTACGCGGGCTTCACCGTTTTGCGCGGCATGGGCTTCGAGACCGCCCAGGCCAACCAGATCTGGAGCACCTTCACCGCCGGCCTCGTCACCATCTCGCTCAACTCCACCGCCTACATGATGGAGGTCCTGCGCGGCGGCATCGAGTCCATCGATCCCGGCCAGGCCGAGGCAGCACGCTCGCTGGGCCTGTCGCAGTGGCAAGCTATGCGCAAAGTCGTGTTCCCCCAGGGCATTAAAAACGCGATTCCTGCGCTCACCAACGAGCTCATCATCAACATCAAGGACTCGTCGGTACTCTCGGTCATCGGCGTGTTCGATCTCATGTACGCCACCACCACCGTCGCCGGCGTGTACTACCGCCAGATGGAGGTCTACTGCGTGGCGCTCGTGGTCTATCTGATCCTGACGCTCGTGGCGAGCCGCCTGCTCGAGGCCTTTGGCAAAAAGCTCGGAGCCGAGGCTCCGGCCACGCTGCCCAGCTCTAACTAGGCTTAAGACGAGGAGAATCATCATGGCAGATACCGCCACTACCGGCGTTGCGGCCGCCGCACAGACCAATGAGCCGCTCATCCGCGTCGAGGGCCTGCGTAAGAGCTTCGGCTCGCTCGAGGTGCTCAAGGGCATCGACCTGTCCGTCAATCCCGGTGAGGTTGTCACCATCATCGGCGCCTCGGGCTCGGGCAAATCGACCTTCCTGCGCTGCCTCAACCTGCTTGAGACCCCGGACGCGGGCCACATCTGGTTCCACGGCCAGGACCTCACGGCCGAGCGCTGCAACATCAACAAATTGCGCGAGGACATCGGCATGGTGTTCCAGGGCTTTAACCTGTTCAACAACATGGACGTGCTCGACAACTGCACGCTCGCGCCCGTCACGCTCAAAAAGATGAGCAAGGCCGAGGCTGAAAAAATTGCGATGGAGCATCTGACGAGCGTGGGGCTCGAGAAGTTCGCGCACGCCGCCGTGGGTCGCCTGTCCGGTGGTCAAAAACAGCGCGTGGCCATCGCGCGCGCCCTGTGCATGAATCCGCAGATCATGCTGTTCGACGAGCCGACCTCCGCACTCGACCCCGAGATCGTGGGCGAGGTGCTCGAGGTCATGCGCAAGCTCGCGGCCGACGGCATGACCATGGTCGTCGTCACGCACGAGATGGCCTTTGCCCGCACGGTGTCCGACCGCGTGGTCTTTATGGACAAGGGCGTAGTGCTCGAGGATGCCGCGCCGGCGGAGCTCTTTGGCAACCCCAAGCACCAGCGTACCCGCGAGTTCCTTTCGCGTTATCTCGAGGACAAGTAACCGACCGCAAATGTTTGCATGACAGGGCCGCTCCGGTGGGGCGGCCCTCGTCATCACAATCGAAAGGATGTCATGGCCGAGGTTTGGCGCTTCTTTGCGCATGAGGATGATTTTGCCGATTTGGACGAAGCTGGTGCGTGCGAGCGCCTGGGCCGCGTGCTGTCGTTTCCGACGATTTCGAGCATGGATGCCGAGGCGGTTGACTGGCAGGCGTTTGCCGACCTGCGTGCGTACATGCAGCGGGCGTGGCCGCGCGTGTTTGCCGCGGGCGAGGTCGAGCTCATCGATCGTTCGCTATTGGTGACGCTTTCCGGCTCCGACCCCGCACTCAAGCCCGTTGTGCTCATGGGTCACATGGACGTGGTCCCCGTGGTGCCGGGTACCGAGGACGACTGGACGTACGCCCCCTTTAGCGGGCATGTAGACGACACCTACATTTGGGGTCGCGGCGCCATCGATATGAAAGACCAGGTCGCAGGCATTCTCGAGGCGGTTGAGTATGCGCTGGCGCACGGTTGGCAGCACGAGCGCACGCTGCTCCTGGCCTTTGGCCAGGACGAGGAGACTACGCAGTATGGCGCAGGCGCCATCGGCCGAGCGCTCGAGGAGCGCGGTGTTGAGCTTGAGTACCTGATCGACGAGGGTGACTACCGCATCGTTCCAGCTGCCGGGTACGGCGCGGGCGAGGGCTGGCTTATGCATGCCGACCTTGCCGAGAAGGGCTACGCCGATATTGTGCTCAAGACGAAGAGTGAGGGCGGGCATTCGTCCAACCCCTACGGCGGCACATCGCTCGAGGTGCTTAGCCGTGCCATCACCGCAATCTGCGATATCGAGTGGCCGACGCGCGTGACCGACTTGCTTGCCGCCCAACTCGTCGAGTTGGGGCTCTATACGGCCGATGAAATTGCCGCCAACAAGGACACCATCGTGCGCGAGTGCCTCGCCAACAAAAAGCTCTATCCGCTGGTGACGACCACCTGCGCGCCCACGCAGATCGAGGGTGGCAGCACAGGCGCCAACGTGATGCCGCAGGATATGTGGGCCAACATTAACTTCCGCATGCTCGAGGGCACGAGCGTGGCCGACGTTGTGGCGCGCTGCCGCGAGGCGGTTGCCGCGGCGGGCCTTGCCGGACGTGTGGAGGTCGAACTTGGCCCCGGCAGCTCCGAGCCCTCGCCGTCCCCGCGCGTGGGCGGTCCGGGGCTCGAGGCCGTTCGCGCCATTGCCACCCGCTATTTCCGTGATCCCAGGGGGACGGAGGAAAACGGATCGTCTGCGGTGGGCCAAGAGCCGATGAGCATCGTGCCCTCGACCGTGATTGGTGCAACCGACGCCGCCAACTACCAGCGCATTTGCCACGAGTGCATCCGCTTCTCCGCCTTTGTGGTCGACGATGACGAATGCGACCGCGGCGTCCACGGCACCAACGAGCGCATCACCCGTCGCGCCTACCTCCAAGGCATCCGCTTCCTCATCGCCCTGCTCCACACGCTCTAGAATGCGACAAAGGGATTGAGCCGGCAACTGGCAACCGGTTTCATCGGTAATGAGATAAAAACTGTTATATAAAAAGACTAAAATATCTTCAGAAGCATATGCTGGGGTTGGTATTTCTTGAACGACTGCGGGCATGTGTCAGACTGCCTCGGCCCTCCGGGGGGTGCCCAGGCAGGTCACCGTGTGGCTGGGGAGGAAATTATGCAGGAGCTCAGAGAGACGACGTCTCTACTCGTGAATAATGTTATCGGGGGGTGTCCCAGCAGGGAACTTCCTGGTGGACATCGGCCGCGCGAGCGGTGGTCCGTCATGTCTTATGGCCGTCGTCGCGGGCTGTGCCCGGTCTCGCCATATGCGATTGTTCTGGCCCTCGCCGTCGCGCTGACGGTGGGTTTCTTCCTGCCGACCCGTGCGGAAGCAGCGTTTTCGGACCACACGGTCACGACGACTTCGCCCTCGGGGACGACGATCAACCTGTTTGATTACTGGGTGAATCCCGATGACCATCTGTCGGTTTCCGGCAACGGCGGCATCAACGCAAACCACCTGTTCCAGTTCAAGGATCAAGGAGCCAGCGAGGATCTTAACAAGTATACGGGTGGCCCCTCTCCTCGCATCGGCATCGTGAACAGGGTTCTTACCGACGGTTACCCGAAACTCACCGACCGCTGGGACGGAGAATCCCTCGGCTACCTGTTTGATTCCTCCACCCAGACGGGCAAGATATCCCATATGGGTGTGACGGGTCTGTTGCGGGTCAAGGACGGCTACTACGAGTATGACAGCTCGCAGAACTACGCGGCGTACAACGTCAATAAGAATGCATTTGATGTATACGATGCCGCCGGCGTTAAGCAGACGGGGGCTGAGCCTCATACAGTAGGCCAGTTCTTCCCCTTCGATGCGGCCACTGAGGTATTCAAGGAGGGGGACAGCGGGCTCGTCCCGAACGGCATTACGTCGCAGAACGTCGGTGACTCGCAATATAACGGTAGCAAACCCCTCAACCATTATTTCGGCCTCTCAATGTCGTCGCGCTTCGTGCAGCCGAAGGGTGGCAAAACGAACGCTGACAAGCCCATGACCTTCGAGTTCGCCGGAGACGACGACGTCTGGGTGTTCATTGATGATGTCCTCGTGGGCGACATTGGCGGCATCCACACCAGTGCTAAGCTGACCATCGACTTCCAAACGGGCGAGATTAAGGTTAACGATTCCCCAGACGGCACGCTGTTAAGCAAGTTCCAGGAAGCAAAGCAGGATACTACTAAGGGCTTCAAAGGCAACACCTTCGCTGACGGCACCAACCACACGCTCAAGTTCTTCTACTTGGAGCGTGGCGCCACCGACTCCAACATGAAGCTCAAGTACAACCTCGTGACGGTTCCCGAGTCCGACATCATCAAGTTCGACCAGGACGGCAAGTTCGTACAGGGTGCCAAGTTCCAGCTCTATAAGACCGACAAGGACTTCAAGAGCGAGCTTGAGCCCCTCGGATCCGGCACCACGGACGAGGCCGGCCACCTAACGCTCACGAACGACGATGACAACGGCGTCATCAACTTCGACGATCTCTACAACAAGGATCACAGCAACAAGTACTACCTCCTGAAGGAGACGCGCGCGCCCGAGGGATACTGCTCGAGTCTCACGGCGACGGGTGGCAGCATGCAGCTCGAGTACGTGCCCGCGAGCGCCGGGAACGGCGCGGGCGGCGTCATCATCAACCGCGGCGGTATGGACGCGGACAGCGTCGTGTGGAAGACCGGCGCGTTCGCCGGCGCGAAGGAGACCATCACCGCGCCGTCGACCGTGTACCAGGCGAATAATGACCTGACGAAGGTCAGCCTAGACTCCGGCATACTGTTCGCTGTGGTGCTCAAGCGCGATAAAAGCGCAAACGCAGATATCAAAGATCAGAACAATTGGTACGCCGTGTCGGGCGACCCATCGACGGAAATGGGGTACACCCTCGCCGGGAAGCCGAGTAAGGCCGGCGCTATCGAGGCGGCGAAGAAGGACCTGCACGCCTTCACGCTCAACACGAGCGGCCAGTACCAGGTAGAGATTCAAAATCTGCCCGGTGACATCTCCAAGTACTACTACCTGCTGAGCGGTGATGCCCGCAAGGATGCCGAGTACACGGTGGCCATCTACTACACAGCGGCGAGCTCCATCGCCGAGGCGGATATGGACAACACGGTCCACGTGTTCAGCGATGACCTCCCCGACGGCAAGGAGAATTGCCGGCGGCAGTTCGCCACGCGCCTGCTCGTCTCGAACATCCAGAATCGCCTGTTCGTGCAGAAGACCGATACCGCGGGTAAGCCCGTTGAGGGGGCGAAGTTCGGCCTGTACACCTCCAGCCAGGTGACTACGGAGAACGGCAAGGTCATGCTCAATGGCGAGCAGACCCCCTACGACACCCTGACGACGGGGTCGGTCGACTACCCGGTCCTGCTCGAAGGTGCGGGCATATTCCCGAATACGAGCAACGGTAACAGGCCGCTCGTGAAGGGGACCTACTTCCTAAAGGAGGTCTCGGCGCCCGAGGGCTTCCTGCTTAACGACACGCTTACCAAGGTGATTGTGGACGATTACGGCGTCCATGCCGATGCTGGTACGGACGATGACGGTGTTTCGACGTTCGTGGGTCCGGGCGCGCTCATGAAGAGCCTGGGCCAGTTTGGCGCAGAGGGTGACATCGACAACACGCTCACGTGGATCAAGGGCCAGCGCCAGACGTCCGACGGCAAGCTCGACGGCAACGACAACCTTTCCTGGAACAATGACGCCAAGGGCGGCGAGGATGAGGTGCACCTCAAGTACGGCGCCAACGGACGTGTCTACCAGTATGGGCCCACCGAGGAGGGTAAACCTTATCGCTTGGAGACCGAGACGGGCTGGATACGTATGGGTATCATGCAGGACGAGCGGCCCAAGGGGACCACGTCGAAAGGTGCCCGTGCCAATCTGGGCGACATGAACCTGAACGCCCTGTTCACGGGCGCCACCTGCGTGCGCGTGGCGAACGAACGCGAGGCGAGCCTTGAGGTGACGAAGAAGGTTGTCGTGCCCAATGGCCTGACGGGCAATAAGGACGCGAAGTTCACCTTCAAGTTCACCGTGCCTGATGGGAAGACCTACAAGGCTGCAGTGTTCAAGAACGCTGGGGCCGCAAGCGAGAGGCAGGTCGGCGATATGTTCGACCTGACGAACGGTCGCGAGCAGACCATCACGGCCGGCCAGACGATCCGCGTGTACGGCCTCGCCGAGCACGACGCCTACACGGTGCAGGAGCTGACCGGCGCAGACCAGATGCCCGCGGGCTATAAGCTGACCGGCCGCAAGCAGGGTGCCACGGATCTGAAGGACGCAGGCGATAGCGTCACCGGTAAGATCGCGAAGCAAAATACCGACGGCACGTTGGCCGAAGCCAACAAGCTGGTGTTTACCAACACTTACACGGCGGAAGCCAGCGACAAACTGACCCCACAGGTAACGAAGAAGATCTCCGGCACCGAGAGGACGGACAAGAAGTTCTCGTTCACGCTGGCTGCCACGTCGAAGACGAAGGATAAGATTGACGCCGGCGATCTGGAGGATGACGGTCTAAAGGGTGACGCACCCTCGGAGTCCAAGACCACGAAGGGGGAGATCACCGGCAAGGACGGTCAGCCCCTCAACTTCTCCGACATGACATTCAACAAGGCAGGCGACTACACGTTTACGCTCACCGAGGCCCACGGGGAAGATGACGATCCTAATACGACTGGTGTGCAGAACGCTGGTTGGACGATGGACGATTCCACCTACACCGTCACGGTGAAGGTTGAGGACAAGAATGCCAAGCTGACTGTCACAGGCGTGGCGGTGGAAAAGGACGGCGATGACAAGAGCGAGACGCTTGAGGTCAAGAAAGGCAAGGTGAACCTCGCCACCTTTACCAACAGCTATGCTGCGAAGGGTTCCGTGACCCTGGCGGCGAAGAAGCACTTTACGGGCGGTGCGCTCGCGGGGAACGATTTCTCGTTTGCTCTGTACAAGGGTGACAAGGCGGAAGGCACGCCCCTTGAGACCGTCACGAACGACGAGAACGGCAACATTACCTTCCAGCCCATCAACTACACCGAGGCCGGTGACTACGACTACACCATCAAGGAGGTGAAGGGCGCCGACCCGACCGTCGTCTACGACGGTCAGGAAGTGAAGGTCAAGGTCAGCGTCATCGATAACAAGAACGGCACGCTGGGCGCAACCGCCACCTACGGCGGCGATGAGGCCGTGCCGACCTTCACCAACTCGAAGCCGACGACGGACGTTACCGTCGAGGCAACGAAGACCCTCACGGGCAAGGCGCTGACGGACGGCGCGTTCGCCTTCGGCCTGTACGACCAGGCCGGCAACGAGGTCGCCAAGGGCGCCAACGACCGGGACGGCAAGGTCAAGCTGGCCGTCAAGGGCCTGAACCTGGGCGAGTACGACTACACGCTCAAGGAGGTCGCTGGCAGCGATTCGACCATCACCTACGATTCCACGGAGGTGAGGGTTCACGTCTCGGTGAAGGCGGAGGGCGACAAGGCGAAGGCGACCGTCACTTACGACGGCAAGAACGATATCCCGACCTTCAAGAACACGTATCAGCCCGCCGAGACCTCGGTGACGCTCGCGGCGAAGAAGGCCTATGTGAAGTCCGACAGCACGCCGGCTGCGCTCAAGGGTGGCGAGTTCGCCTTCGACCTGTACGAGGGCGATCTGACGGCCGAGCAGCTGAAGGGCAAGCAACCCATCCGGAGCGCCAAGAACGGCGAGGACGGCACCGTCACCTTCCCGGCCATCAACTACACCAAGGCCGGCGAGTACAAGTACACCATCGTGGAGAAGAAGGGCGACCTGTCCCACGTGACCTTCGACGACGCGGTGCACCATGCCGCGGTGAAGGTCATGGACAAAGCTGGCAAGCTGGACGCCGCCGTTGCCTACGATGGTGACAAGGCCGATGCCCCCACCTTCACGAACACCTACACCGCAAAGGGATCCGTGGAGCTGACGGCGACCAAGGTCGTTGCGGTCGCGCCGGGCTTCACGCACGACACCAAGCTGAAGGGCGGCGAATACACGTTCGAGCTGAAGGACGCCGACGGCAAGGTGCTCGACACCGCGAAGAACGAGGCCGATGGCACGGTGAAGTTCACGCGCGACTTCGAGCTCGCCGACCTGGGCGGCGCCGCGAGCAAGGACTTCGCCTACACCATCGCGGAGAAGCCGGGCGCGGAGGCCGGCATGGTCTATGACAACCATACCCTCACCTATACGGTGACGGTCACAGACGATGGCGCCGGTACGCTGACGGCCACACCGCAGGTAACGAGTGGAGACAAGACCTTCACGAACACGTACCACCCGAAGGAGACCTCGGTAACGCTCAAGGCGACGAAGCGCTTCACGGGCGGTGAGCTCGCGGGGAGTGACTTCACGTTCCAGCTGCTCGACAAGGACGGCAGCGTGGTCCAGACTGTCCAAAACGAGAAGGACGGCAAGGTCGCCTTTGCAGCCATCGACTACGCTACGCCGGGCGACCACGACTACACCATCAAGGAGGTGAAGGGCGCCGACTCGACCGTCGTCTACGACGCGAAGGGCGTGAAGGTCCACGTCAAGGTCACCGACGAAAAGGGCGAGCTGAAGGCGACCGTCACCTACGACGGTGAGCAGGCCTTGCCGACCTTCACCAACACGAAGCCGACGGCGGACGTCACCGTTGAGGCCACGAAAGTTCTCGCGGGCAAGGACCTGACGGCCGATGCGTTCACCTTCGGCTTGTACGACCAGGACGGCAATGAGGACGCTCGCGGCACCAACGATAAGAATGGCAAGGTCAAGCTGACCGTCAAGGGCCTGAACCTGGGCGAGTACGACTACACGCTCAAGGAGGAGAAGGCCAGCCAGTCCGTCGACGGCGTGGCCTACGACGCCAAGGAAGTCAAGGTCCACGTCAAGGTAGAGCAGAACCAGGACGACAACAACAAGACGAAGGTGACCGTCACCTATGACGGTACCGCTACGGCTCCCACCTTCAACAACACCTACGACGCAAAGGGTTCCGTAACCCTGACGGCGACCAAGACCATCAAGGTTGCGGACGGCTTCGATCACACGACGAAGCCCGCAGACGGCGAGTTCACCTTCGACCTGAAGGACGCTGCCGGCAACGTGATCGCCACCGCGAACAACGACGCCGACGGCAAGATCAACTTTACGCGCGGCTTCAAGCTCGCCGACCTGGGCGGCGCCGCGAGCAAGGACTTCACCTACACCATCGTGGAGCAGCCGGGCGCGGAGGCCGGCATGGTCTATGACAACCATCCTCTCACCTACAAGGTGACGGTCACAGACGGCGGGAACGGAGCACTGAATGCGAAGGCGATCGTGACGAGCACATCCGGCTCGGAGACCTTCACCAACACCTACCAGCCGGCCGCGACCGGCCTGGCCCTCGGTGCACAGAAGAGCTACGCGAAGAAGGACGACAACACGCCGATCGTACTCAAGGGCGGCGAGTTCACCTTCGATGTGTACGAGGGCAACCTTACGGCTGAGCAGCTGAAAGGCAAGCAACCCGTCCGGACCGCGACCAACGACGCGAACGGAAGCGTCGGCTTCGACGCCTTCTCCTACGCGAAGCCGGGCACGCACGAGTACACCATCGTTGAGCGGAAGGGCGATCTGGCCTACGTGACCTACGACGCCGCGGTGCACCATGCCGTGGTGACGGTTGCGGACAATGCCGGCACGCTGCAGGCGAGCGTCGCCTACGACGGTACGGACGCCACGAAGCCCACCTTCACCAACACTTACGAGGCACGGGCGACGGACTCCGGTGCGATCGCCCTCACCAAGAGCGTTGACGTGCACGACGGCAGCTATCAGCTAAAGGCGGGAGACTTCGCCTTCGAGCTGGTGGGGTCTGACGGTACGGTGCTCCAGACCCAGAAGAACGACGCCAAGGGCAAGGTTTACTTTAACGAGCTGACCTTCGACCATGCGGGCACCTTTCCCTTCACGGTCCGTGAGGTGCAGCCGACGGACGGCGCGCCGGGCGTGCCGGGCGTGACCTACACCGGCAAGACGTACACCCTGACCTACGTGGTGAAGGACAACAACGACGGCAAGCTGGTGGTAGAGAGCTCTACGGTGAAACCGAGCGAGGGCACCGAGAACGGCGTCACCCCCAATACCATGACGTTTGCGAACAGCTACCAGCCGGGTCAGACCTCCTACCAGATCTCTGGCACCAAGGTGCTTGAGAATGCCGATCCGGCCACCACGCGGACGCCCGCCGATGGCGAGTTCACATTCGCGCTGATTGACGTGGCCACCGGGCAGGAGATCGACCGGACCACGAACGTGGGTAAAGCGTTTACCTTCAAGGCCACCTCGTACACCGCGACTGGTTCGCATGCGTACCAGGTGAAGGAGGTTGCGGGCCAAGATGGCACCATCACTTACAGCGATGCGGTGCTGGACGTAACGGTGAACGTGACCGATGACGGCAGCGGCCAGCTGACCGCGACGGCGAACAAGACGGCTGCGGATCTGACCTTCACCAACACCTACACGCCGACGGCAACGACGGCGACGATTACCGGAACGAAGGCTCTGACCGGCCGCGACCTGGCCGAGGGTGAGTTCTTCTTCGACCTGAAGGACGCCGACGGTAACGTGGTGCAGACGGTGCAGAACGGCGCCGACGGCACGTTCGGCTTCGCGCCGCTGCAGCTGGACAAGGTGGGGACGTACGTCTACACCGTGTCCGAGCGGGCAGGGGCGACGGCGAACGGCGTCACCTACGACACGACGGTCTTTACCGCGACGGTGACGGTGACGGAGAATGCGGAGACGCACGCGCTGGAGGCGCAGGTTGCCTACAGCAAGGGCGGCAAGGCTGCGGATGCGGTGGCGTTCAGCAACAGTTACGCGCCGGCCGCGACTGAGGTGAAGCTGGGGGCCTCCAAGGTGCTGAGCGGCGAGGACCTGAAGGAAGGGCAGTTCTCCTTCCAGCTGAAGGATGCCGACGGCAAGGTGCTGCAGACCGCAAAGAACGCGGCGGACGGCACGGTGGGCTTCGAGGCGATCTCGTACGACAAGCCCGGAACGTACGCCTACAGCATCTCCGAGGTGGACGACGGTCAGAAGAACGTGACGTACGACGCGGCCGAGCACCGGGTAACGGTGACGGTGACTGACGACGGTGCGGGCCATCTGGTGGCGACGGTAACCTATGACGGCGCCGTGGCGCCGGTGTTCAAGAACACGTACACGCCGCCGACCACCCCGCCGACGGAGCCGCCCACCAATCCGCCGAGCAAGTCACCGGTGCTGAAGGAGGAGAAGCCGGGTCTGCCGTATACGGGCGATACCAGCTTGTCGCCGATGGCCCTGGGTGGCATCGCGGGCGGCGCGGTGGTGCTGATCGCCGCAGGCGTTATCCTGCGGCGCCGGAACCGGTAGCTACGGCGGCCGAGAAGGGCTTTGATTGAGGGCGGGTGGTCGCAGGGCGCGGCCGCTCGCCCTTTTTGGTGAAAGGCTATGTTAACCCGCCGTTTGCACGTCCGGCTCCAGATGGAACTCGTACTCCGGCTCCATCATCTTCTTCCGGATCTTTTCGTAGCGCCCGTCGTCGAGCTGCTCGCGCATGAGCGACGTCCTGTCCCCGACGCGTGCGGCCTCGCGCAGCCATCTGAACCACATCAGGCAGCTGTGGAGCCTGCGGGTCGATACGCCCTTGAACCTCTCGAGGAAGTGGCCGAGCGAACCCTGCGCTTCAGCATCCTCTGGACCGTGTCCCGCTCGTACCCGGTGAGCCTGCCGTGGGTCCTCGGGACCGCCCTCGCGGCGCCCTTCCCGCCCTTTCCGGACATGGCGTCCTCCGATCTCCCGGGGCCGGCCGATCCGGCCCTCAGGGTATCGGATTCCCAAATTTATCCGTATATGTGCGGATGAATGCGGGAGGCGTTCGGATGAAGTTGTATTCAAGGAAAGAGACTGACCCTTTGTCGCATTCCGTGCGGGTTATATGCAGGTATGCCTGCGCACGCTATCATGTATGGATTAGACCGCAACTATGTACCTCATACGCGAAGGGATGCGCATGTATCTGAAGATCGACATGTTCTAGCTGGGCTTACCCCCGCAGTGGCGCCGCGCGCCCCATCAACTCTGCCGATTTTCGCCTTCACGCATATAAAGGAGTCCGTCATGCGCGACAAGCTCGAAAAGATCATCAAGGCCTACGAGGAGCTCGAGAAGAAGCTTTCCGACCCGGCCGTCGCCTCCGATATCAAGGAGTTCACGCGTCTCAACAAGGAGTACGCGCACCAGTCCGACCTCATCGCCGCCTCGCGCGAGTACATCGGCGCGCTCGATGACATCGAGGCTGCCAAGGAAATGCTGCGCGATACCACCGATGCCGATGAGAAGGAGATGCTCCAGATGGACATCTCCGAAAACGAGGCAAAGCTCCCCCAGCTCGAGGAAGACATCAAGTACATGCTCATCCCGAGCGACCCCAACGACGACAAGAACACCATCGTCGAGATTCGCTCCGCCGCCGGTGGCGACGAGGCGGCCATCTTCGCCGGCGATCTGTACAAGATGTACCAGCGCTTTTGTGAGTCGCGCGGCTGGAAGACCACCGTGCTCGATTCCAGCCCCAGCGAGGCCGGCGGCTTTAAGTCCATTGAGTTCAAGGTCGAGGGCGACCGCGTCTACTCCGTTATGAAGTACGAGTCCGGCGTGCACCGTGTCCAGCGCGTCCCCAAGACCGAGTCCCAGGGTCGCATCCAGACTTCAACGGCTACCGTTGCCGTGCTTCCCGAGGCCGAGGAAATCGACGTCCAGATCAACCAGTCTGACCTGCGCATCGACACCTACTGCGCCTCCGGCCCTGGCGGTCAGTGCGTTAACACCACCTACTCCGCCGTGCGCATCACCCACCTGCCCACCAACACCGTGGTGCAGTCGCAGGAGCAGCGTTCCCAGATCCAGAACCGCGAGGTCTGCATGCAGATGCTGCGCGCCCGTCTGTACGAGATGGAACTCGAGAAGCAGCAGGCGGAGCTCGGTGCCGAGCGCCAGAGCCAGATCGGCCACGGTAACCGTTCCGAGAAGATCCGCACCTACAACCAGCCCCAGGACCGCGTGACCGATCACCGCATCGGTTTCAACTCCACTTATAACGGCGTCCTTCTGGGCGACCAGCTCGGCACCGTGATCGAGGCGCTCGCCGCCGCCGAGCGTGCCGAGAAGCTGGCACAGGCTGTGTAGTGGGTTACGCGGTTTTGCCAAACCGCGTAACGGCTCGACGCTGCGCGACGTCCAGAGCGACAATTTGTCATTCAATAGGCAAGGCATGACCAGAAGGTCTATGCCTTGCCTTTTTCATGCCAACTTGTTCGCTCTGGACGTCGCTCGCTGTCCGGCCTCTACCTACGGCGTTGCCATCGCTGCCGAAGACGGCAATTGGTTAGTTGGCACTTAGGGACGTTCCTTTTCTGCCGGCAGTTTGGGACACTCCTGGCTTAGTGGTCATTGGGGACGTTCTTAAACGACTAGTCAAATAAGAACGTCCCCAATGACTAGGTTGGGCACATTGCTTTGTGAGTTTATTCAATCTTCTTTAATAACAATTAAGTTGTTTACCTGCTTAAAGTTACTTATTATTTTTAAAAATAATGCTCGAAAAAGCGTCCGAGAAGTCGCGGGGCGATTTTTGATGGGTCGTGCGTCAAGCAATGTGGCAAGTTCTTGGTTAGATATTGGTCAGTTTTGGGGCAACCTTGCCAAAAGCTTGACGAATGCAAATCTAGACGTCGACGAATGAGCACTTCAGGTGGGCTCCAAGCAAAAATCTGGGCTGATTCTCGATAATCGCCTGCAATCGCCCCTTGCCAAGCGCTGGCCTCGCGTACAATCTGCTCCGACATTCGCGCGCCGTCCGGCGCTTAAGAGGGGAGGGCCCCATGGCAAACGAGATTTGGACCATCAAGCGTTGTCTCGAGTGGACCAAGGAGTACCTGGCCGAGCGCGGCGAGGAGCACCCCCGTCTTTCTGCCGAGTGGCTGCTGTGCGCCGCCACGGGCCTGGCGCGCATTGACCTATATATGCGTATGGACGAGACGCTTAACGCGGCCCAGCTCGAGACCATGCATGCGGCCGTCGTTCGTCGTGCCAAAGGCGAGCCGCTACAGTACATCACCGGCAGCACGCAGTTTCGCATGATTGACGTCGCGTGCGCCCCCGGTGTGCTCATTCCGCGCCCCGAAACCGAGATGCTCGTCGAGGAAGTCCTCAATTATCTGGATGCCGAGGTACTGAGCCCCGAGGCTGCTGCCCGTCAGCGTGTTGAGCTGCCTTGGAACGATGAGGTCGAGGAGGCACGCAAGGCCGAGGCCGCGCTGGCAGACGAACGGGCGACCGCCGAGCGCCGTGCCGCTAACCTGACGGCTGCCGATGAGGCGGCGCTGGGCGGCGACGTACTGGGCAGCCGTGCCTATGCCGAGGAACTGGCCGACCGCGAGGCCGAGGAAGCCGCCGCGCGGGCAGCAGAAGCCGAAGCCGCGGAAGCCGCCGAGCCCGAGCTCGACGAATACGGCATCGCCATTGAGGGCAACGACCAACAGACGACTCCCGTGCAAGATGCCGCCGAGGCCAACGTACCTGCCCCAGCCGAGCCCCGCATCGCCCGCGTTCTCGAGGTCGGCTGCGGCACGGGCTGCATCTCGCTCTCCCTTGCCTGGGAGCGCCGCGGCCACGTTATCTGCACCGCCACCGATATCGAGCCGCGCGCTATCGATCTGGCCACCAAAAACCGCGACGCGCTCGGTCTCACATCAGATGAGGTCGCCTTTAGCCTCACCAACCTGGTGAGCTCCATTCCCCGCGAAGAGTGGGGCACGTTCGACGTGCTTGTCTCCAATCCGCCCTACATTCCGACCGACGTCATGCGCTCACTGCCGCACGAGGTCAAGGACTTTGAGCCCGACCTGGCGCTCGAGGGCGGTGCCGACGGCCTCGATATCTTCCGCCGCCTGCTCAATGCGGCGCCTTACATGCTGCGCGCCGGCGGCCTGTTTGCCTGCGAGCTCTACGAGGGTGCCCTCGATGCCGCGGCCGAGCTCTGTCGCCAGGCAGGCCTTTCGGACGTGCGTATCGTCCACGACCTCACCGATCGTCCCCGCATCGTCCGAGCCATCGTCACCGAGCCCAAGCAGCGCCAGTAATATTTATTAACTGTTTAACAAAAATTATAAAGTAGTTTATAATTAGGACGGCTGAAAGAGGTCGGCCCATGCAACCTCCTACCTTTCGGGAAATCATTGCCCTACTCAAGCACGATGGATTCGTGAAGGTCGCGCAAGTCGGTAGTCATGCTAAGTATGTTTCTGGCGATCGTGTTGTCACCGTGAACGGCTCTGGTGGTGATCGACCAAAGAAGGGCACGTGGGCAAGTATTCGTCGCCAAGCTGGATGGTAGTTGGAGGCAAAATGAGACAGCGATTTACCTATGACTGCGTTCTCATAAAAGAAGACGACGGTTACTGCGCCAGCTTCCCGCAGATTCCCGGCGCCTTTGCCGATGGCGATACGCGCGAAGAAGCGATTGCCCATGCCACCGAGGCGCTGATGGCGTTTTTGGCCGACGACCTCAACAACGGTTTGACTCCGGCAGGGTACGAACGCTCGGCCGAGGTCGTGGCCCTTTCAGTCGAAATCGACCACGAGGACGCTCGGGAAGCGGCGTGCCGAACATTTAAAGATGCAGCGCTGGACCTCAAAGTCTCCGCTCCGCGGATTACCGCGCTGGTCAAAGCCGGAAAACTCGATGTTGAACTCGTCGGCGGCCGTCGGATGATAACGATAGACAGCATCGAGCGCTACGCCGCCCAAAAACGCCACGCCGGCAGGCCAAAGAAGTTCGTCGCAGTCCAATAACCCCCTCACTTTCACCGACTACTAGAGCCGCTCACCAAACCAACATGCGCTCTGGGCAAATAGGCTGAATGTTTCGTGCGAGAATGCCCTTCAGTAAACAAACTTTCACCAGAGTGTAAGGGGCTGGCATACACATGCAGACGGTCTATCGGGTATACGAGGGAACGCACGAGCCGCATCGGCTCGCCGTCGAGCGCACGGCCGAGGTGCTCGGCCGCGGCGGCCTGGCCTTGATCCCGACCGAGACCGTCTACGGTGTCGCCGTGGCAGTCAACGCCTTCTCGGACGCCATGCCCCAAGATACAAGCGAATTTCCATCGTGGCCGCGCGATCCGCAGGCTGTCGTCAATGGCGCCGCGGTCCCTGCGCTCGGTACCGGCTACCGCCGCATCTTTACCCTCAAGCAGCGCAAGCTTACCCAAACGGTCGCCTGGCTGGTTGATAATGCCGAAGCACTCGACCGCTATGGCGTGGATATCCCCGAAGAGGCTCGCGTACTCGCGCGACGATGCTGGCCGGGAGCCCTGACTATCGTGGTCAAGGCGGCCCCCTGCGTGCCGACCTTTATGCGTGCCGCCGACGACACGGTGGCTCTTCGCGCGTCGGCCTCGCCTGTGGTCCAAGCGCTCATCCGCGCCTGCGGCAGTCCCCTTGCCTGTACGAGCGCCAACACGCACGGCGCGCCCTCGCCGGCAAGCTTTGCCGCCGTCGAGGGTCGCATCCTGGAGGGGGTCGATGTTGCCGTCGACGCCGGTGAGACCCCGTGTCGCGACGCCTCGACCATCGTGTCGTTCCAGCAAGGCGGGCTCCAGATCCTGCGCCAAGGCGCACTTCCCGCATCAGAGATCGAGCGGGTCCTGTCCGACCCGATGCAATAGAAAGGTGTAAGCGATGTCGTTGAATCTGGGCAGCCTGGGCATGGAAGATGCCTCGTTTGACTTTGGCGGTTCCTACATCATGGCGCTCGACTGCGGCACTACCTCGGTACTCGCGGCCATTGTCGACGAATACGGCTGCATCGTTGCCCAGGCGCGTCGTAGCGTCAAAACCAGCTTCCCGCACCCCGGCTGGGTGGAGCAGGATCCCACGGAGGTGCTTGCCAGCCAGATCGGCGTGATGATGGAGGTTCAGTTTAAGAGCGGCATCCATTCTGATCGCATCGCCGCCATCGGCATCTCCAACCAGCGCGAGACCACGGTGGTCTGGGACCGCGTGAGCGGCCAGCCGATCTATAACGCCATCGTATGGCAGTGCCGTCGTACCGCGCCGGCGATCGACGCGTTGGTTGAACAGGGTTGCGAGGAGCTGGTGCGCTCCCGCACAGGACTCACGCTCGATCCGTATTTTTCGGCCTCCAAGGTGCAGTGGATTCTCGACAACGTCGACGGCGCACGCGAGAGCGCGGCGGCGGGCGACCTCATGTTTGGGACCATCGATACCTGGCTCATCTACAACCTCACCGGCGGCCAGGTCTTTGCCACCGACTACACCAATGCCAGCCGCACGGCGCTCTTTAATATCCATACGCTCGATTGGGACGACGACCTGCTGGCGCTCTTTGACGTTCCACGTTCCATGATGCCCGAGGTTCGCTGGAGCTCGGGCGACTACGGTCGCGTCGCGAGCGACATCATGACCAACATGCCGCCCATCATGGGTGTGGCGGGCGACCAGCAGGCATCGCTGTTCGGTCACTGCTGCTTCTATCCCGGCCAGACCAAAAACACCTATGGCGCGGGCTGCTTTATGCTCATGAATACCGGCGACGAGATCGTCGAATCCAAGAATGGCCTGGTCTCCACCATCGGTATCGCTGCGGACGGCAAAGTCAGCTATGCGCTCGAGGGCTCTATTTTTGCCGCCGGCTCAACGATGAACTGGCTTCGCAACAACATGGGCATCATCTCGAGCGTGAGCGAGTCGGCACAACTCGCCGCTTCGATTAGCGACAACGAGGGCTGCTACTTCGTCCCCGCCTTCGCTGGCCTGGGCGCTCCCTGGTGGGACCCGCATGCCCGCGGTATCGTGTGCGGTCTGACCGGCGCCTCGAGCCGTGCGACCATCGTACGTGCCGCCTGCGAATCCATGGCATATCAGAGCTGCGACGTGCTGCGCGCCATGGAGCAGGACGTGGGGCTTTCGATCGAGCGCCTGTCCGTCGATGGCGGTGCCTCGCGCAACGAGTTCATCATGCAATTCCAGGCCGACCTGCTGGATATCCCCGTGCTGCAATGCGAGACGGTGGAGACCACGGAAATCGGTGCCGCGTACTTGGCGGGTCTTGCCGTCGGCTATTGGGAAGACCTGGAAGAGCTGGAGCAAAATGCCCAGATCGTTAGGACCTTCCTTCCCCACATGTCCGCCGAACGCCGCGAACAAAACCTTGCGGGCTGGTGTGATGCAGTCAGGCGCTCGCTCAGTACCGCACAGTAGGGTTGCGATGGGCTGCTCGATACAACAAACCGCTAAACTAATGCATTGCGTGCGGCGGCAACATTGCTGCGCGCCTTGTCAGCAAGGCCGTTTTGCGGCCGCAACGAAAGGGGCAATCAACCCATGACCGTCACCTACGATACGTCCCGTGTGACGCTTGTCGATCACCCGCTCGTCCAGCACAAGCTGTCGATCCTGCGCGACAAAAACACCGGCACCAACCAGTTCCGCCAGCTCGTGCGCGAACTCGCGCTTTTTGACGGCTACGAGGCCATGCGCGACCTGCCCATGGAAGACGTCGAGGTCGAGACCCCTATCACCACCGCAACGTTTAAGCAGCTCGCCGGCAAGAAACTCGCCATCGTGCCCATCCTGCGTGCGGGCCTTGGCATGGTCGACGGCATCCTCGACCTGGTGCCCTCCGCTCGCGTGGGCCACATCGGCATGGAGCGCGACGAGGTCACCCACGAGCCGCATGAGTATTACTGCAAGATGCCTAAGGATATCGACCAGCGCATCTGCCTGGTCGTCGACCCCATGCTCGCCACGGGCGGTTCGGCCGAGATGGCCATCAGCTACCTGCGCGAGCGCGGTGTCAAGGACATCCGCATGCTGTGCATCGTCGCGGCCCCCGAGGGCCTCAAGTCGCTGACTGAGAAGGACCCCGATGTGCATATCTATACCTGCGCCATCGACGACCATCTCAACGAAGCTGCCTACATCGTTCCCGGCCTGGGCGACGCCGGCGACCGCATCTACGGCACGCTGTAATCTCTGGGCCATACCGGCTAACGTCGAAAATACGAAGAAATGGTGCGCGCGGTCGAACAAAAGACGACCGCGCGCACTCCTGTTAACGGACGTTTTGCCCTGAGGGGTTCGAAAAAACGTATTACCGTACCTGCGGCATAAAGAAGGCCTTAAGAAAACGTACAGGTGCGTATTAACCGATGCTTTTTCGGTTGTACTTTAACGATTGGCTCGTACAATAGTCACCAATGTTTGGCGGGAACTGTTCTGTGAGGCGTTAAAAAGGAAAGTGAGGACGCCAGTGTTTCAGATAGCCGATCTGCTCGCTATCGTTGCAGGTGCCATCGCGGGCGCGATTGCCTTCCTTCCCTTTGTCTTTACGCTCAAGCCGGTTCTTGACGATAAGCAGAATGCGGACATGCTCAAGGGTATGGTGAGTCTCGCGGTCTCGGCAGTCGCGTTGCTTGTCTTTACCTTGGTTGTGTTTGTGTTGTTCGGAGAGGCATTTCGCATGTTCCTCCTGGGCGAGGCGATCGGCTTCGTGGCCTTTATGGCCGCCTGCGCGGTTCGCGTCGCCAAGGCGCTGCGAGATCCTCATGAGGTCGAAAGGTAAGTCGTGGAAATTTTTGAAAAGCTGCCTGATGAGATTAATCATCTGGTCAGCGAGTTCAGCTCCACCCCTGTCGTGGGCGATCTGAGCTGCGGCATCACGCAGTACTCGTTTTGGCTGATCGTCTCCACGATCGTGCTCCTGATCGTCCTGGCCGTGTTCAAGAAGAAGCAGACCCTGGTTCCCAAGGGCTTCTTCGTCAACGGTTTCGAGTACATCATCGAGTACGTCGAGAACGATATCGGCAAGGGTGTCGTGGGTGAGAACTGGAAGAAGCACTTCCCGTTCCTGTGTTCGCTTTTCCTGTTCATCCTGATCAATAACATGATCGGCCTGATCCCGGGAATGAAGCCCGGCACCGGCGCAATCGGCTCCACCGCCGCACTCGCCATTTTCGCCTTCGTGTACTTCATCTACTACGGATGCAAGGCTCACGGCGTGATCGGCTACATCAAGAGCCTCGCCCCGCAGGGCGTGAGCTTCCCGATGAACGTGCTCGTGTGGGTCGTCGAGCTTTTCTCGACCTTCCTGCGCCTCATCACGCTCGCCGTCCGTCTGTTCTGCAACATGTTCGCAGGACACGTGGTCATGGGCTCGTTCGCCATCATGGCGAGCATGTTCATGCAGCCGTTGCTTCAGCAGGTTTCCGCGGCACACGCCGTCGGCGCCCTGCCTTCGCTGGCCTGGCTTGCCATCCTCATCCTGATCTATGCGATCGAGCTTGTGGTCGGCGCCATCCAGGCTTACGTCTTCACGGTCCTTACCGCCGTGTATGTCTCCGAGGCAGAGGAGGTCGCGGAGGAGGAGTAGTCTTCCGTTCGCGCCTTAAAGGTAAGGCAATTCGTTAAACCGCCGGTGCCCGTACCCATGGAGCCCGGCAGTTATAAAAAGGTTATCCTGCGTGAAATAAGACACGCACGACAAAGGAGGAATCGTGGGAGTTATCGGTTACGGTCTCGGTGTTATCGGCGCTGGTCTTGCTATCGGCCTGTCTGCTCTGGGTGCTACGGGTGCTATGGCCCGTCAGCCTGAGGTCCAGGGCCGCGTGTTCACCGTCTTCATCATGGGCTCCGCTTTCGGCGAGGCTCTGGCTCTGATCGGCTTCGTTGTCGCGCTGATCGTTAAATAGCACGGAGCGTCAAGTATGAATCTTTCATCCCAGAAGAGCGCGATCGCACTCTCCGCGTCCGCGGCCGCGCTGCTCATGCCGGTTTCCGCGTTCGCCGAGGACGGCGCCGCCGGTGCGGACATCCTCATCCCTAAGATGGCGGAGTTCATCCCGGCGCTTATCGCCTTCCTGATCATCTGGATCGTGCTGGCCAAGGTTGCCCTGCCGGGCATCATGAAAACCATGGAGGAGCGCGGCAAGAAGATCGAGGAGAGCCTCGACGAGGCCGAGAAGACCAAGCAGGAGGCTATCGCCAAGCGCGCTGAGTCCGACTCGATCGTCACCGACGCCCGTCGTCAGGCTGCCGACATCGTTCTTGAGGCCCGTAAGGACGCCGAGTCCGAGCGCGCCCGTATCATCGAGGCTGCTCACAAGGAGGCCGAGGAGATCATCGCCAAGGCCCATACGACCGTCGAGGACGAGCGCAAGTCCATCTACGCCGGTGCCGCGAGCTCCATCGCCGACCTGTCCGTTGCCGTTGCCACCAAGATCGTGGGCGAGGCACTCGAGGACGATGCCGAGCAGAAGAAGCTCATCGAGCGCTACATCCAGGAAGCAGGTAGCCTGAATGCCGACTAGCCGCTATCAGGACAAGGTGCTCGAGACCTACGCGCGTTCCCTTTTGGAAGCCGCCAAGGCCGAGAACCATGTGTTCGAGGACCTCGAGATGATCGAGCGCTTGGCTTCTGCCAGCCCCGAGATCATCGCCGTGCTCGACACCATGTCCAAGCGCGACCAGCTCGACCTTCTTCCCAAGGTGGCAGCTGCCTTTAAGTATGTTGCCGAGGAAGACGAGGATGTAGTGGGCGTGACCGTCACCACGGCGATCCCGCTCGACGACGAGCTGCGTCAAACCATCACTAAGAAATGCGAGCAGGACTTCGGCCGCAAGGTATTCCTTATCGAGCAGGTCGACCCGTCTATCGTGGGCGGCCTGGTGCTCGAGGCCCGCGGCGAGCGTCGTGACATTTCCGTCAAGACGCAGCTGCGCATCGCGCAGGAGACCCTCGCAAACTCTGCTAATTCGTACGGAGGTGAAGCCTAATGTCCGAAACCCTCAATGCCCAGGATATCGCCAAGAAACTGCAGGAGCAGCTCACGAGCCTCTCCGCGACGGTCGATACGCATGAGGTTTCAACGGTCGACGAGGTAGGCGACGGCATCGCGCGCGTCTCCGGCCTCAAGAGCGCCATGGCAGGCGAGCTTCTGGAGTTCAAGAGCTCCGATACCGGTGAGACCGTCTTCGGCCTTGCCCAGAACCTTGACCGTGACGAGGTCGGCGCCGTTCTGTTCGGTGCCGTCGACTCCATCAAGGAAGGCGACGAGTGCCGCACCACTGGCCGCGTTATGGATATCCCCGTGAGCCGTGCCATGCTCGGCCGCGTCGTCAATCCGCTCGGCCAGCCCATCGACGGCCTGGGCGACATCGTCGCTACGCACCGTCGCCCCATCGAGTTCAAGGCTCCCGGCGTCATCGATCGTACCCCGGTGTGCGAGCCGGTTCAGACCGGTCTGCTCGCTATCGACTCCATGGTGCCTATTGGCCGCGGTCAGCGTGAGCTCATCATCGGTGACCGTAAGACCGGTAAGACCGCCATCGCCATCGACGCTATCCTCAACCAGCGCGGCAAGGGCATGGTCTGCATCTATGTCGCCATCGGCCAGAAGGCCTCCACGGTTGCCAACATCCGCGAGACCCTCGCTCAGCACGGTGCGCTCGACTACACCATCATCGTTTCGGCCACCGCTGCCGATTCCGCCCCTATGCAGTACATCGCGCCTATGGCCGGTGCCGCTATTGGCGAGTTCTTTATGTACAACGGCGAGGACGGCAAGCCCGCCAGCGAGACCAACCCCGGCGGCCACGTGCTCGTCATCTACGATGACCTGTCCAAGCAGGCTGTGGCCTACCGTCAGATGTCGCTGACGCTGCATCGTCCGCCCGGACGCGAGGCCTATCCTGGCGACATCTTCTACCTGCACTCTCGTCTGCTCGAGCGTGCCGTCAAGATGTCCAAGAAGAACGGTTACGGCTCCATGACGGCACTGCCGATCATCGAGACCCAGGACGGCGACGTCTCGGCCTACATTCCGACCAACGTCATTTCCATTACCGATGGTCAGATCTACCTGCAGTCTGAGCTCTTCTTCCAGGGTCAGCGCCCGGCAGTCGACGTGGGTATCTCCGTGTCCCGCGTCGGTGGCGATGCGCAGACCAAGGCCATGAAGCAGGTCGCCGGCAACCTCCGTCTGGACCTCGCTTCCTATCAGGAGCTCGCTGGCTTTACGCAGTTCGGCTCCGACCTCGACGAGGCTACTCAGAAGCAGCTGACCCATGGTGCCCGCATGACCGAGCTCCTGAAGCAGCCGCGCTACAAGCCGTTTGAGGTTGGCGAGCAGATCGTTACGCTGTTCGCTGGCAACGAGGGCTTCCTGGATGACCTGGAGATCGCCGACGTGCTGCCTTTCCGTGCCGAGCTCATCGAGTACATGGACAATGGCTTTGGCTCGCTGCTCGACAAGGTTCGCGCCAAGAAGATCGATGATGACACCAAGGCTGAGCTCTTGCGCGTCATCGGCGACTTCAAGCAGCAGTTCATGGCCAAGCACCATTCGGATGTTTCTGGATCAGAGGAGAACTAAGCCCCATGGCCAACCTTCGCGACATTAAGAAGCGAATCTCCTCGGTTACCACGACCAAGCAGATCACGCGCACGATGGAGATGGTCTCTACGGCCAAGATCCGTCGTGCCCTCGATCGCTCCAAGCAGGCCGAGCCCTATAAGGAGGCGCTGACCGACGTCATGTTGACGGTCGCCGGCGACGCCTCCTGTTCGGGCACCGATCCCATGCTGCAGAAGCATGAGAGCGTCAAGCATGGCCTGATTGTCGTTATTGCCTCGGACCGCGGCCTTGCCGGTGGTTTCAATACGACGGTGGAGCGCACGGCCGAAAAGCTCGCCGCTTCTTGGGCGAACGACGGCGTCGAGTGCGAGATCATCGCGTGTGGGCGCAAACCGGCCACGTATTTCCGTGACCGCGCAAACGTCGTCATGCACTTTGAGGGCAACTCCTCTGAGCCCGATTTCAATCAGGCCCGCATGATCTCCTCTCATATCTGCGATGCGTATCGTGCCGGTGAGCTTGACCGTGTCGAGCTTGTCTACCACCACGCCAAGAACCGCGTGGATCAGGAGCTTCGCGTCGAGCATCTGTTGCCGCTCGACCCCGAGATGATCGCTATGGCCCACGGTCCGCGTAAGAACGAGACCGACGCCCCTAAGCGCATCTCGTCCACGTTCGAGTTCGTGCCCTCTCCCGAGCATGTTCTCGGCAAGCTTGTGCCGTCTTATATCCTGACGGTCATCTACCAGGCCCTGATCGATTCGGCGGCTGCCGAGCAGGGTGCACGCCGCAAGGCCATGCACTCCGCGACGGAAAACGCCACCGCGATCATCTCGACCCTTACCCGCACGTATAGTCGCGTGCGCCAGGCTTCGATCACGACCGAGATTAACGAGATCGTCGGCGGAGCCTCAGCATTGGAGGAACAGTAATGGCTAATAACACCGTAAAGCTTGCGGTCGAGGAAGCCACCAAGAAGACGACTGCCGGTGATGGTCGCATCGTGCGAATCATCGGCCCTGTCGTCGACGTCAAGTTTGACGGCGCGGTGCCCCCGATCTACAACGCGCTCACGGTCGAGGCCGAGACCCCGATCGGTCATCTGAGCACGATCCTCGAGGTCGAGAGCCAGCTTCCGGGCGGCGTCGTCCGCACGGTCGCCATGTCCTCGACCGACGGCCTGCAGCGCGGCCTCATCGCCACCGATACCGGTGAGCCCATGAAGATGCCCGTTGGTCCCAAGACGCTCGGCCGCATTTGGAACGTCATGGGCAAGCCCGTCGACGGCAAGCCCATGCCCGAGGTGGAGGAGTTCTACCCCATCCACCATGCAGCGCCCCGTTTCGACGAGCTCACCACCAAGACCGAGATCTTCGAGACCGGCATCAAGGCCGTCGACCTGCTCGAGCCCTACATCCGCGGCGGCAAGACAGGTCTGTTCGGCGGCGCCGGCGTCGGCAAGACCGTTCTGATCCAGGAGCTCATCAACAACCTCGCCCAGGAGCACGGCGGCACCTCGGTGTTCACCGGCGTCGGCGAGCGTACCCGCGAGGGCACCGACCTGTTCCTCGAGATGAGCGAGTCTGGCGTTATCGACAAGACCTGCTTGGTCTATGGTCAGATGAACGAGCCGCCTGGAGCGCGTCTGCGCATCGGTCTGGCCGGCCTTACCACCGCTGAGTACTTCCGCGATCGCGGCCAGGACGTTCTGCTGTTCATCGACAACATCTTCCGCTTCTCCCAGGCAGGTTCCGAGGTTTCCGCACTGCTGGGCCGTATGCCGTCCGCCGTTGGTTACCAGCCCACGCTGGCAACCGAGATGGGCGACCTCCAGGAGCGCATTACCTCGACCAAGACGGGCTCCATTACCTCCGTCCAGGCTGTCTACGTCCCCGCAGACGACCTGACCGACCCGGCGCCTGCCACGACGTTTACGCACCTCGATGCCACCACGGTTCTTTCGCGTAGCATTTCGTCGCTCGGCCTGTTCCCGGCTATCGACCCGCTTGCGTCTTCCTCCGACGCTCTCGATCCCTCGATCGTCGGAGAGGAGCACTACCGTGTCGCCGTCAAGGTCCAGGAGCTCCTGCAGGAGTACTCCGACCTTCAGGACATTATCGCCATTCTGGGTATGGACGAGCTGTCCGAGGAGCAGCGCCTTACGGTCAACCGTGCCCGTAAGATTCAGCAGTTCCTCTCGCAGTCCTTCCACGTCGCCGAGAAGTTCACCGGCAACCCCGGTGTCTACGTCCGCGTCGAGGATACCGTCCGCTCTTTCGCCGAGATTGTCGACGGCAAGGCCGATGACCTGCCCGAGCAGGCTTTCCGCTATGCTTCCACGATTGAGGACGTGCGCGAGCGCGCCCGCAAGATGGGGGAGAAGTAGGTTATGCGTATCCGCATCGTGTGCCCCGTGAGCTGCGCCTATGAGGGCGACGCTGCCTTTGTGTCGATTCCGTCCACGGATGGCGAGTTTGGCGTTCTGCCTGCTCACTCCAGCGAGATCTGCACGATCGACCGCGGTTACGTTCGCGTTTCCGATAAGGCCATGGGCACTGTCGACCACACGTTTGCCGTGGCCGGCGGCTATGCCCAGGTTGCGGACGATGTCGTGACCGTTCTCGCCGAGCGCGCTTGCGATTTGGCGACCGTCGATGCCGACAAGCTTAAAGCTGATATTCAAGGTTTTGAAGAGAAGCTGGGTAATTTGTCGGAGGATGATGCACGCCGCGCCTACCTCTATAATGAAATCGCATGGTGTAAGCTCAAGCTTGCCCAATAGTCAAACGATTTAGCGTTCGACCATTTGCGAACACATCATGCCCGGGATGGCCCAGCCACCCCGGGCATGCTTTTTGAAAGGGTAGACCTTGGATATTATCCGCGTTGAGGGTGGCCACGCCATCGGAGGCTCCGTGCCCGTTTCGGGCGCCAAGAACTCCGCGCTCAAACTCATGGCGGCAACGCTTCTGGCGCCGGGCAAGACGACGCTGCAGAACGTGCCCGATATTTCCGATGTCCACGTGATGGGCAAGGTGCTCAAAGGCATGGGCGCTACGATCGATGTTCTCGACGAGCACACGCTCGAGATTGATACCTCTCAGGTCGATTCGTGGGAGGCCCCCTACGAGCTCGTTGCCAAGATGCGCGCTTCCACCGCCGTCATGGGACCCCTGCTGGGCCGCTTCCATCGCGCCAAAATTGCCATGCCGGGCGGCTGCAACCTGGGTGCTCGCAAGATCGATATGCACATTCTTGGTCTTGAGGCCCTGGGCGTTGAGTTCGATACCGCCCACGGTTACATCAACGCTAATGCGCCCCAAGGTCTGCGCGGTACCACCGTCACGCTCGAGTTCGCCAGCGTCGGTGCGACCGAGAACCTCATCATGGCCTCTGTGCGCGCACAGGGCACCACGGTTATCGACAATGCCGCCCGCGAGCCCGAGATCGTCGATCTCGCCAACATGCTCAACGAGATGGGCGCTAAGATTGTCGGCGCCGGTACGCCTGTCGTGACCATCGAGGGCGTGGAAGAGCTTCATCCCGTTACCCATCGCGTAGTGGGCGACCGCATCGAGGCCGGTACCTTTATCGTCGCCGGTGCGCTGATGGCCGACGATCGCGGTGTCGACGTCACAGGTTTTTGCCCCATTCACTTGGGCATGGTTCTCAAGAAGATGGAGCTCATGGGTATCGACTGCGAGCGCGTCGAAGATGGCGTCCATGTGAACCGTGCCGAGCGTATCAAGCCGGTTGACATCCAGACGCTTCCGTTCCCCGGCTTCCCAACGGACATGCAGGCACAGATTATGGTACTCTCCGCCCTTGCCGATGGCAGTTCCGTTATTACCGAAAACATCTTCGAGAATCGCTTCATGTTTGCCTCTGAGCTGGTGCGCATGGGTGCCGACATTCGTATCGAGAGCCATCATGCCATGATTCATGGCGTCAAGGGCTTCTCGGGTGCACAGGTTACCTCGCCCGATCTGCGTGGCGGAGCGGCCCTCGTCGTAGCGGGCTTGATCGCCGACGGGACGACCGAGGTTTCGGCCATCCATCACATCAAGCGCGGCTACGAGCAGTTTGTCGAAAAGCTGCAGGCGCTCGGCGCGCATGTCGAGCATGCTACCGTCCCCGATCCCGTCATCTACTAATACAGGTTGCCTATGTTTAATAAAAAGCCCCTCGCGGATACCACCACCCGAAGACCCTCAACTGGTGCGCAGGCCAAGATCTACAGTCGCGATAACGTGGCTCGCTATTCTGAGCGCGCTCGTCAACGTCGTCGTAGCCACACGATTCGTCACGTCGCGCTCATTGTCGTGCTTGGCGTGCTGCTGAGTGCCACTACCGCTGCCGGCCTGTGGTTTGCCACCATTATGGGCAAGCTCGGCGATTCTAATGTCATTACTGACAATCTGCGTCGGGTTCTGGTTGACACCGATGAGGCAAAGGATCCGTTCTACGTGCTGCTTCTTGGCACCGACGGCCGTCCGGGCGAGGATACGTATCGTGCCGACTCGATTATCCTGGCACGCATCGACCGCACGCAAAAGCAGGCGACGCTCATTTCCGTTCCGCGCGACACCAAGGTCGAGTACAAGGGCGAGACCATGAAGATCAACGCCTGCCATACCTACGGCGGCGCCGAGGCCATGGTCGAGGCGGTCAACGAGCTGTGCGGTGTTCAGATTTCCCACTATGCCGAGGTCAGCTTCGACGGTATGCAGGCGCTGATTGATTCGGTTGGCGGTATCGACATTAACGCAACCGATGATGTTGACGACCCCGAGCACCTGGATATTAAGATTACCGCTGGCCAGCAGCATATGGACGGTGCCACCGCCCTTACCTATGCCCGCTGCCGCTACACCTATGCCGACGGCGATTACACGCGCATGCGCCACCAGCGTCAGGTGCTTGGCGCCCTTGCCAACCAGATTCTCAATAACTTCGATGCCACGAAGATCTTTGGCCTGGTTAATTCGCTGTCCGATATGCTCGTAACCGATATGAGCGTTCAGGATATCGTGGCTACGGTCAACGCCATGCGCGGTATGGATGTCGACGGTATCTACTCGGCCAACCTGCCCTCGTACGCCGACGACAGCACCATGATCGACGGTGTGAGCTACGTCTTTGTCTACGAGGACGAGCTCAAGGAAATGATGGAGCGCGTCGATGCCGGCAAGGATCCCAAGGGTCCCAACACCATAGGTCTTTCCGACGGTTCCAGCTCTACGATCGGCGACCTGAACAACAACACGTCTGACGATTACGCAAACGGTACCGCAACCTCATCGGTCAGCTATGACGATTCCGATGACTCAAGCGATTCAAGCGATTCGGACTACTACGAAGAGCCCACCGGCGACGGCAACGGCTACGAGGCCAACTACTAAGTTACGCGGTTTTACCAAACCGCGCAACCGCTTGACGCTGCAAACCCGCCAGAGCGGCAATCTGCCTTTCAACTTCGGCGGCATGATCAAAAGATCAATGCCGCCTCGTTTCAAGGCACCTTGCTCGCTCTGGCGGGTTTTCGCTGTCGGTGCCAAAACATCGGCGTAACACTTGGCACATGGGTAGTCATTGGGGACGTTCTTAAACGACTGGTCAAAGGGGACACTCTTGATGCACTTGGCACTTGGGGACGTTCCTTTTGTGCCGGCAGTTTGGGACACTCCTTGCGTTAAGAGGCTGGCGTGCGTCAACCTGTTCTCATTGCAGCAAAAAAATCGCCCCGTTCTTGGTTGAGGACGGGGCAATTCGTCTTTTGGACTTGTGCAGCCAGGCTTATGCAAAGCGGGCGACGAGCTCCTGGAGCACGTCGGTCATCTTGACGAGCGAACTGACCGGGACGAACTCGTTGACGCCGTGGTAGCAATAGCCGCCGGTGGAAAGGTTGGGGCAGGGCAGACCGCGGAACGACAGCTGGGCGCCGTCGGTGCCGCCACGAATCGGCAGCACTTGGGGCTCAACGCCGCAGGCAAGGTAGGCTTCCTTGGCAACATCAATAAGCTCGGGATAGTCACGAACGATCTCGGCCATATTTCGATACTGCTGCTTAATCTCGACTGTCACGCGCTCCTCACCCAGACGCTGGTTGAGCATCGAGGCGGCGGCATCAATAAGGTCGAGTTTCTGCTGGAACTTGGCGGCGTCATGGTCGCGGACGATATAGCGCGCTGTGGCGTGATCGACGGTCGCAGATACACCCTCAAGGTGATAAAAGCCCTCGTAGCCTTCCGTATACTCCGGGCGCTGCACGTAGGGGAGCAACGCGTTGAAGTCGCAGAACAGATTGCCTGCGTTGACCATACGGCCCTTAGCGTCGCCCGGGTGGATGGACTGGCCCTCAAAGCGGACGGTCGCCTCGGCGGCGTTAAAGCACTCCCACTCCAGTTCGCCGATGGGGCCGCCGTCGACCGTGTAGGCGTACTTGCAGCCAAAGGTATCGATATCCAACAGCTCGGCTCCGTGGCCGATCTCCTCGTCAGGGCAGAAGCAAATGCCGAGTGCGGGATGGGGCAGAGAAGGGTCCTGAGCGATACGCGCGACAAGCGACATGATCTCGGCGACGCCTGCCTTGTCGTCCGCGCCCAGCAGCGTGGTGCCATCGCTGCAGACCAGGTCCTCACCCGCGAGGTCATTCAGGGCGGGAAGCTTGGCGGTACTCATGGCAACGGGCTTACCGTCAACCGTGCCGCAGACCAGGTCGCCGCCTTCGTAGTGTACGATATGCGGCTTCACGCCGGCGCCCGGTGCAACTTCGGTGGTGTCGAGATGGGCGATCAGGCCCAGGGTGGGCTTGTCCTCAGCGCCCGCACTTGCGGGGATATGCGCGCAGACATAGGCGTGCTCGGTCACGTGGGCATCTTCCGCACCAAGCTCGCGCAGCTCTTCAGCCAGCACGTTGGCAAGGTCAAACTGAACGGCGCTCGAGGGTACCTGGTCGCAGTTTGCATCCTCGGACTGCGTGTTGATCTGGACGTAGCGCAAAAAGCGTTCGAGGACATCGGGGCTCGTGGTGGTGTTTTCCATAAAGACCGCTCCAATCTTGGTCGTCGTGTGCAACAAGAACTCTAGCACGGTATGCCACGGCATACCACGACGCTTGGATGGGGTAGAATCAGCCAATGAATGCAGAAGGGACGGAAGATCATGGATACGACAAATAGCTCGCGCGAACTACATCTGACGGTGGCGAACGAAGACTACTTGGAGTGCATGGTTCGCATTGAAAGCGAAGAGGGGGAAACCAACGGCGTGCGATCGGTCGACATCGCGCAGCGCCTTGGCGTCTCCAAGGCATCGGTCAATAAGGCGGTTTCGGCGCTCAAGGCATCCGAGCTTGTCGAGCAATCGCACTACGGCAAGGTGATCCTGACCGATCGCGGTCGCGAGGTTGGCACGGCCATCTGGTACCGTCATCGCCTCATCCGCACGTTTTTGGTTCAGGAGCTCGGTGTCGAATTTGAGCGAGCCGATTCCGAGGCCTGCATGATGGAGCATGCGCTTTCCGAGGACACGATGAACCGCTGGCTCGCCTATCTCGAAAAGCAGGGAATCAGCGTCGAGGAATAGCGGGATATATATGGATACGAGTTATTACAACCGCTTTGGTGCCGAGGAACTTGCGCGCCGCTTGTCGAGCGAGATCTTGTTGGCGCAGGGCCCCATGGGCAGTGTTCTGTTGAGTGAGTACGATGCCGCCGACATTCCACCGGCGTTTTGGAATCTGGCAGAGCCGCAGACCGTTTCTCGTATCCATCGCTTGTATGTCGCCGCCGGCGCGCAGGTGCTCATTACCAACACCTTTCAGGCATCGAGCTGTGCCCTCAAGCACGACCAGATTGCGCCGTCCGTGGCGGAGGTCAATCGCGGGGCCGTCGACGATGCCCGCCAGGCGCACCCTCAGCTGCTGCTAGGCTCGATGGGCCCGATCGGTATTGAGTGGTTTGCCGAGGACTCTGCCGAGTATCGTGAAATCCGAGGCATTGCGCGCGAACAGGCGCACGCCTTGCTCAATGCCGGCGCTGACGGTCTGCTGATCGAGACGGTGACGTCTATCCGTAATTTGCAGCCCATACTTGCCGGCGCTCGAGATGCCGCCGACGGCATGCCTGTTCTGGTGAGTTTTGTCGTTGACGATAAAGGCGACCTGTTGGGCGATGGCCTCGACATCGAGGCAGCCGTTTTGTACGCCGAAAAACACGGCGCAAACTCGGTTGGTGTTAATTGCTGTTCGCTTGCGGCCGCGAACACGGCGGTGCCCAGGATGGTTGCATCGGCGACTACTCCCGTCACGGTGCGTCCCAACGTAGGCGATCCGGTCCAGACTCAGGATGGCCCCGTATGGCACGAGAACCCCGAAGCTTTCGCGCGCGCATGCATCGAATGGAGACATGCCGGTGCCGCAATGGTGGGCAGTTGCTGTGGAACCACGGCAATCACTACGGCCGCGATGGCCGAGGCGCTCGATATATAAAGGGCAAAACCGCTCCATACGAGGTGTTTTTTTATTGCTTGCATGTCCTCGGCAGCATTTGCCCAAATGGTGAATGCTGGTGCCGGCAGGTTGCCGAGTGCATGTTGCGGGTATACCCCATGCGTACCATGATCCAAACACTGTGAGGTGTCTGCGCGTGTGCGCGATAATTCATTTTGGAACTGACGGCTGGCGCGCTCGCGTCGATGAGGACTTCACTGCCGATAACGTTGCCCGTATCGCTGATGCCGTCGGCGAGTTGTGGCAAAAGACCAATCCGGGCAAAACGATATATATAGGGTTCGACACCCGGCCCCTGGCGCGCGAGTTCGCTGAGCTTGCGGCGGGCGTGCTAGCAGCGCACGGGCTAGACGCTGTGCTCGCTTCGCGACCTGTTCCGACCCCTGCCCTTACGTGGGCGGCGGCTTATGACGGTGAGGCGTGCGGCGCGCTCATGGTGACGGGGTCCCGTCATCCGCAGGGTTATCTGTGCCTCAAGATTCGCATGGGTGACGGCTCGACCGCCAACCAGGATGTCATCGAAGAGCTCGAAGAGACCATGGCTCCCGAGTCAATGGGGATCGAGGGGCAATATCGCACCGCGGATATCATTCCTGACTATATGCAGGCGGTGGCATCGTTTGTCGATGCCGAAGCCATCCGCGCCGCGCACCTGCGCGTGGTTATCGATCCCATGGGCGGTGCAGCCCAGGGCTATCTAGCCGACTTGCTGCGCGAGCTTGGCGTTGAGGCGCACGAGATTCACGCCGGGCAGGCGTCTGACCAAGAAGATATCTGCCCCGACCCCGTTGAGCCGTGGGTGGACGCTTGCGAGCGCACGGTTATCAAGGACGGAGCTTGCGCTGGCCTGGTGACCGACGGCGACGCCGACCGCATCGGCGCGGTTGACGAGCGCGGCAGATATATACATCCGCATCAGATCATGGCGCTCGTTTTGGGCGACTTGGTTCAATTTCGTAATTTGGAGGGGCGCGTCGTCGTCAATCTTTCGTGCTCGACGCTCGTGCGTCGCATTGCCGAGGCGCTTGGCTGCCGCGTGACCGTTAAACCAGTCGGTTTCAAATATATAGCGGCAGAGATGAAGAAGGGCGGCGTCCTCATAGGCGGCGAAGAAGCTGGTGGTATCGGCATCGCCGCGCATATGCCCGAGCGCGATGGAATCCTCGCCTGTCTGATTCTGTGTGAGCTTATGGCAAAGACGGGCGCGCCTTTGGGCGTTCTGGTCGACCAACTCGAGGATAGTTTTGGTAAGACGAGTTACGGTCGACGCGATTTGCGCCTTGAGGCCGAAGATGCCGAAACGTTACGAACCCTGCTGCCGGGCGTAAACCCCAAGTCGATTTGTGGCAAGGTGCCGCAAAACGTTAGTCATATGGATGGCTTGCGTTTGGCATTCGAGGATGACACGTGGCTGCTGGTCCGTCCTAGCGGGACCGAACCAGTGGTGCGCGTCTACGCCGAGGGGTTCTCGGTGGAAGAACGTGACGAGTTGCTCGATGCTGGCTGTGCTTTAGCTAGGGGAATGTATCCGCTTTAACCATGAGGCTGCCTTATATAAAGAGATACTCGGCGAGCGGTAGTTAACGGCCGGCAAACGTTAGTCAGATCTTACATTGTGTAGGAAATGTGTACGCCCAGATTCCCGCCCACGGCGCCCCTCCGGTCTGGCAATATATCTCCTTGCCGCGCGGCCCGGTCGGACCGGATGAGCCGCGGGGCGTGCACCTTGAGAACCGGATACTGCGAGGATGGACACTCACTTCAGTGTCGCATCC
>DBFBGO010000037.1:0-66438 GCA_048201895.1 Collinsella sp.
ATTAAACTGCAAAGACGAGCGTCGGTAAGACACGCCGAGGTCGCCGCGGACGGGTTGATATAGGGAGAGGGCCTGACCCCATATCGTTGGGGCCAGGCCCGATTTTGCCTCTTGACAATGTCCTGCTCATATTAAAAGGAACGTCCCCAAGTGCCAACCACGGAAGCGCCGATGTTTTGGCAACGACAGCGAGCGGGCCGCATTTGAGACAAGGTGACGTGAAACGAAAGGGCGCTGACCTTCTGGTCGCGCCCTTGAAGTTGAACGTCAGATTGTCCAAATGCGGCCCGCGCAGCGTCGGCCGGTCCGCCGTTCGTTAGAACGGCGGAACTAAATCAACTTAAAGCCCTTGCGCTTGCCTACGGAGAGGGTGTCGCCCAGCTTGAGGGCGCTGGGATCGATGTTATAGCTCTTGGGAGCCACGGCCTTGCCGTTGATCTTGACGCCGCCGCCGTCGATATCGCGACGAGCCTGGCCGGCGCTCGCCGAAAGACCCAAGTCCTTGAGCAGGCCGGCGAGGTAGATCTGGCCCTCGTCGTTGACGGTCAGCTCAACGTGCTTCTCGGGGAAGTCGGCGAGCTGGCCCTCCTTGAACACGCGGTCGAACTCGGCCTGAGCCTCGTCGCCGGCACCGGCGCCGTGGTAGGTGTCGCACAGGTCGCGACCCAGAGCGCGCTTGAGCTCGTAGGGGTCGGCAGAACCATCGGCCAGGGCAGCGTCGATCTTGTCGACCTCGGCCGGGGCGAGCGAGCTGGCCAGGCGGTAGTACTTGCCGATCATCTCGTCGGGGATGGACATGGTCTTGCCGAACATATCCTTGGGAGCGTCGGTCAGGCCGATGTAGTTACCGTAGGACTTGGACATCTTACGAACGCCATCGGTGCCCTCGAGCAGCGGCATGGTGAGCGCGATCTGGGGCTCCATGCCCATCTTCTCCATAAGCTCGCGGCCGGCGAGTAGGTTGAAGAGCTGGTCGGTGCCGCCCATCTCCACGTCGGCCTTGATCTGAACGGAGTCGAAGGCCTGCATCACGGGGTACAGGAACTCGTGCAGGGCGATCGGCGTCTGAGACTGGTAGCGCTTAGTAAAGTCGTCGCGCTCAAGGATGCGGGCGACGGTGAACTTGGAGCATACCTGCAGCAGGCCGGCCAGGTCCATCGAAAGGATCCAGTCACCGTTGTGCACGATGGTGGTCTTCTCGGGATCCAGGATCTTCATGGCCTGGCTCACGTAGGTCTCGGCATTGGCCTCGATCTGCTCCTGCGAAAGCTGCGGACGCGTGGAGTTCTTGCCCGAGGGGTCGCCGATCAGCGCGGTGCCGTTGCCGATGATGAGAGTGACGTTGTGGCCCAGGTCTTGGAACTGACGCATCTTGCGCAGCGGCACGGCGTGGCCCAGGTGCAGGTCGGGGCTGGTGGGGTCGACGCCGAGCTTGATGTTGAGAGGCTCGCCCTTCTCAAGCTTCTTGCGAAGGTCGGCCTCGGGAACGATCTGCGCGGCGCCCGAGGTGATGATACGCATTTGCTCGTCAACAGACAGCATTGGGTATCCTCCTTTTGCTATAGCACCCTCGCCGAAAACGGCGGTGCTGGAAGTCCATAAACTCTCTTATGATAACAAACTGACGCGACGCGGCACCTACGACAGGAAAATCCTCGTCCTGCCGCATGCGTCAATGGCAACTGGCAGACGTGTACCGTCACGCTCGACCAGATAGCGTACCTGCCGACGACGCAAGCAGTCGCGGCAACGGACCTGTCCCGTCGCATCGGTAGCGCAGAGGCCCTCGGCGGTCAGCAGACAGTGCTCGCACACCATAAGCTCGGGACGGTCGGCGTCGACCGGACCCCAGACGCCGGGTTCAGCAGCCAGTTCGGCAATACGCTCCGCATCATTGCCGAGCAACTCGGCAGGCAAGTACACCCGCCCCGCCCCGAGTCCGCGCAGCCAGGTAAGCGTGACCCGATTCGCACAGAACACCGGCGCCGCCACGTCAAACGTCACGCCCAGCTCGCGAGCGATCACCACCTGCCCCAGGTTGCGGCAGACGACGCACCTGGCACGCCGCATCAGTGAGCGGGTCCGGTCAGCATCACCCGTGCGGCACACCTCGTCCAGCACCACAACGGCGTCGGACAAATCGAGTTCTCCGCGCGGGTCGGTATCCATCAGCTGCCAAGCAAAAACCATGCGAGCGGGAACCGCGCACTCCACCAACTCCGTCGACGTGCCGCCATCCACCGCAACGTCCTCAAAGGGCAGCACCTCAACGGCACACGCAACGGGCGCAATCGCATCCGCCTCGGCCCGCATGCGCTCCAACACCGCCGCCGTCTGATCCAACACGCCGGCGCTGCGAATCAGGTATACCTCGCAGCCCGTATCCACCTTACGCTTGCAATGCACGACGACGCGCTTCCCCGCTGCGGCATCCACCGGGCAGGGCACCTGCGGCCAGCGCTTGGGCACATCGGGACGCGCGTCGGCACCCGGATAGAACCGAATCTCGAGCGTGTCACCCGCCGCCACGGCGGCATCGAGCTCGACGGTCACTTCCTCGTGGCCAACGGCCACCAGGCGTCCCACGCGCACGCCCTGGTTAATTGCGCGCTCAAAGCTCATCAGCTCGGCGCCCGAACGTCCTCGCAGGTACGCATCGGTAAACCCACGGTTAAACGACCTTCCCAGCTCGCGCGAAAGCTCTTCCACGGCACCGGGGTCCCACGCGCCGTCGCACAGCATATCGAGCGCCCGGCGCCACACCCGCACCACATTGAATACGTAATCGGGGTTCTTCATGCGCCCCTCGATCTTGAGCGACGCCACGCCGGCATCTACAAGCTCGGGCAGATGCGCAATACCCAGATAGTCGCGCGGACACAGCAGGCGATCCCCCTCGACGGCGACAACGCTCTGCCCCGCCTCGTCCACCAGGTCGTACGCCAGACGGCACGGCTGCGTGCAGTCGCCGCGCATCGCTGAGCGCCCACGCCGCAGGGCCGAGAACTCGCACGCCCCCGAATAGCCGATGCAAATCGCACCGTGGCAGAATACCTCGATGGGCACGCCCGTGGCACATAGCGCCGCAATCTCGTCGACCGTCAGCTCGCGTGCCGTCGTCACGCGCTCGACCCCCAGCTCATCGGCGGCAAGCCGCACGGCGCTTTCGCTATGAGCGCCCGCCTGCGTGGACAGGTGAATCTCGACCCCGGGAATCGCCGTGCGCAGTACACAAGCCAGCCCGGCATCGGCGACAATCAGAGCATCGGCGCCCAGCTCCAGTGCATGAGCTCCCAACGCCACCGCGTCGGACAACTCATCGTCAAACACGAACACGTTGAGCGTCACGTACACACGCACGCCATGGGCATGCGCCACGGCGCAGCCGCGCGCAAATTCGTCATCCGTAAAGCCATGGGCGCTCACACGGGCGTTAAAGCCGCCCAACCCCGCATAGATAGCATCGGCACCCGCGGCGATGGCCGCAAGCATCTGGTCGAGCCCGCCCGCCGGCGCCAGCAGCTCGGGCAGCGCCGTGCCGGCAGCATCCAATCCAGTCTCATATTGTCCGCTCGGCCCCATCGTCCGAATCGCCATCGACAAACTCCTTACCAAGGTATGCATTCACTCTGAAAAATGCCGTCTTCCAGCATACACGAGGCCTCGCGCGCCCCGTTTGGTTTATCGTGTAATAACTTATGTCCATCCTGCCCCGACGGCACATCCACCGTCCGGCACGACATACCTGGAGGTCAATATATGGGTCCTCGCCAACGACAGGGACGCAGCCGTTCAAAGACGCATGCTCTGCCCATAATCCTGCTCTCGTTTTTGGGCTTTTTGCTTATCGCGGGCGTGGCATTTGGCATCGGCATGGTCGGCAACGTCAACCGCTGGCTGTCCGATCTGCCCGACTACACCGACGCCAACGCGTATCTGGTGAGCGAGCCCACCGAGATCGTCGACTGCAACGGCAACAAGATTGCGAGCTTCTACACGCAAAACCGCAAGTCCATCACCAAGGACGAGGTCTCCCCCTACGTGCTGCAGGGCACCGTTGACGTCGAGGACGAGCGCTTCTACGAGCACGGCGGTATCGACCTGTGGGGTATCGCGCGTGCTGCGGTGGCAACCCTCGGCGGCGGACACGAAGGCGCCTCGACTATCACCCAGCAGCTGGTGCGCAACACCATCCTGCAGGAGGAGCAGTTCGACTCGACCATCGAGCGTAAGGTGCGTGAGGCCTACATCGCCGTCAAGATGGAGGACATGTACTCCAAAGACGAGATCCTCATGATGTACCTCAACACCATCTACTACGGCCACGGCGCCTACGGCATCGAGGCCGCAGCCGAGACCTATCTGTCCAAGAGCGCCGCCGACCTCACCCTCAGCGAGGCCGCACTGTTGATCGGCCTTCCCAACTCGCCCTCGCAGTACGACCCCACGGTCAACCCCGACCTGGCGCTGTCCCGTCGCAACAAGGTCCTCGACAACATGTTGCGTCTGGGCCACATTACGCAGGAGGAGCACGATGCCGCACAGGCCGAGCCCATCACCCTCAACGTGACCGAAATCTCGGGCAGCGGCGTCGACGTATACTCGCAGCCCTACTTTGTCGCCTATGTTAAGCAGCTGCTGGAGCAGGAGTTCTCGACCGACGTGCTCTTTAAGGGCGGTCTGACCGTCAAGACCACCATCGACCCCACGATGCAGCAGGTGGCAGAAAATGCCGTCCGCGACCAGCTCGACACGCTCTCGCTCGACGGCCTGGACATGGGCATGGTCGTCGTCGATCCCAAGACCGGCTACATCAAGTGCATGGTGGGCGGCTACGACTACAACGCCGACGAGAACCATGTGAACCACGCTACGGCGAAGCGCCCCGTGGGCTCCACGTTTAAGGCCTTTACGCTGGCAACTGCCATCCAAAACGGCATGAACCCCAACGTCACCCTCAACTGCAACTCGCCGCTCAAGGCCAAGGGCACCACGACCGAGGTCCAAAACTACGCCAACCATAGCTATGGCAACATCACGCTTAAGCAGGCGACGGCATACTCCTCCAACACCGGTTACATCCAGGTGGCGGAAGCCGTCGGCAACAGCAAGATCATCTCGCTCGTCAAAAAGCTCGGCATCGATCCCGCCAAGGACAACATCGAGGACGTTCCTGTCATGACCCTCGGCACCGGCTCGATCTCGCCGCTCGAGATGGCTGCCGCTTACGCGACGTTTGCCAACGGCGGCTACTATCGCCAGCCGATCGCCATCACCGAGATTGACTCTCGTACCGGTTCGGTGCTGTACCAGCACACGGACAATCCCTCACAGGTGCTTACCGAGGGCGAGGCCGCCGCGGTCACCGATGTTCTGTCCGGCGTCATGCAGGGCGGCGGTACGGGTGCTGCTGGCGCCCTGAGCGTCAACCAGCCCTATGCCGGCAAAACGGGCACCACCGACAACACCACTAACCTGTGGTTCTGCGGCTATACCCCGCAGCTGGCGTGCGCCCTGTGGACCGGCTATTCCGCGGGCGAGATCCCCATCCAAAAATACGGCACGGACCTGCTGGGTGACAGCACCAACCTGCCTGTCTTTAAGCGGTTTATGAACACCGTTCTGACCGGTACCGAGCGCGAGGAGTTTGCGACCGGAACGGCGCCCACCTACAAGAACAACAGCGTCTGGAAGTTCTACGGCACCAACAACACCAAGAAGACGGAGAACGACGACAAGGACGAGAACGAGAACGAAGAGGAAACCACCACAACGACTACCACGACGACCACGACCACCGAGACCACGGGCGGCGACACCACCGGCGGCACCGGTACGACCGGTGGCTCGACGGGCGGCTCCACTGGTGGTTCGACGGGCGGCTCCACTGGTGGTTCGACCGGCGGCGATGGCGGCACGCCTACGCCTACGCCCACTCCCGATCCCTCGCCCACGCCTGACGATACGGTCGGCTAGAAATCATCCGGCCATAAGCAACAAGGCCCCCGAGCAGCTTATTGAACTGCTCGGGGGCCTTTAAGTTTAAAGCGACCTGGTGGACGGTCTTTATACCGGCAAACAATATAGGGGGTACCGACCAACGTCGATACCCCCTTACAAGCCACCATGTCACGCACACAGTGCCGAGCGCACGACCCGCACGCCTACTTGCGAGAATTGCTCAGCTTATTGATCAGCGCCTCAAGACGCTCGCCGTCCTCGGCCGTCTGGGCAATAACCAAAATCGTATCGTTGCCGGCAAGCGAGCCAAGCACATCGGGCAACTCTGCCGCATCAACGGCGGCGGCGATGCCGGAAGCCGTGCCAGGCTGAGCCTTGATCATGACCAGATTATCGGTACGTAGAACGCCCGTTACGAGCTCGGAAACCATACGCTGCAGGTGCAGGTCCTCTGCCAGAACATAGATGCCCTCGGGGAGCTTACGCAGCCCCATGTCGGCAATATCGCGAGAGACAGTCGCCTGCGTGCAATCAAAGCCCATGGCACGGAGCTCATCGACCAGCACGCGCTGCGTACGGACGTCCTTATTGCGCACAATATCTCTAATGGCATCCTGGCGCCCATTGCGTTTTTTAGCCATACAAACCCTCTCTCCAAAAGATGGCGGAGACAATCAATCAGTGATTGAATAGTTTAACGCTATTTGAAGGCTTTTGTGTATAAGAACGCATTTCGAAACAATTCTATGCAAGTTTGTTTCGTAATGAGCCGTTTAGGCGGTTTTTGCGCCCGTCCGGTTAAGAAAAGCTGCCAGATGCGTACACATCACGCAGCGCGCGGGCTTGGCGCTGGCAATCGGCCCAAACAACAGACCGAGTCCCCGATGGTTGTCCTTGAGCGCGGCGACCATCTGACGGGTTCGAGGCGCATCGAGCATATCACGCATGCGGGCGGAACGCTCGATTGACGACAACCCGTGCGGGCTCAGGCACAAATTCTCGATGCAGGCGACCAGTCCGGCAAAGTAGAACTTTTGGCTTGCCAGCTTGAGCCGACCACCGCTATCTGCTTCCGAGAGTGAGTCCGCAAGCTCGTCGAGTGCTCGGATGTCATCGGATACCTTGGCATACATGGTGGGATCAAAGGCATCTGTAAGCTTAGGTGCCGCGGCGTGGAAACAAGCGTCGCCGCAGCCGGAGACGCACTGCGCCCGCGAGAGCGCGCACGCCATAAACCCAACTGTGCGAAACACCTTGTCGCACAAAAGGCATGCCTCAAACAGCGAGCGGCTGTACATCACGCCAGAGGTCTGAGCGACTAGGCCGCCTAAAATCAACTGGGACAGCCCGGTCACCATCGAAGACTTGTCTTCAATGACAATAGGGGCAACATCCAAGACGCGCGAATGGCGCTCTCGGTGTGCATCATAGCGGTCGAGCGACACCGTAGGGAACACTATGTCTGCCGCAGTATCGCACGCGATATCGACCATCTTGGAAAGGGACTGCGGAGCTAACCACTCATCGGCGTTCATAGCGATGATTTGAGAGCCACGCGAGGCAGCAAAACCGGCACGAAGACAAGCACCGCGCTTCGCGTCCTCGACGTCAATCAAATCAATATGGATGTCCCTGTCGGCAGCAACTTGAAGCGAATGGCGCACACCGGGCGCAGCATCGCGGCAGACAACAACAATCTGCAAATCGTAGAGGTCTTGGTTCTGGATACTCTCGAGCGCACGCATCGCATAGCTGGGCGAACCTTCTACCACAAGGATCACCGAAAGTCGCGGATGCGAGCCACGTCGAACCAAGTTATCCGTCCTCTCGACAGCAATGAATCAAACCGTGGTTCATGGTACACCCCAGCAATAAAAGCAATGAGACACCGGTTGTATTGCACGCCAAGAACAGATGTTGAACACGCGCAGCCCACAGATGACGGGTGTCGACGCACGACGCGTCGAGCCCTCCCCTAGTCGAGCACGACGAGCTCGGCGGGATCGTAATCCACGCCCATAAACGTAAGGCCGCAGGCAGGAGCCGTGGGGCCCGCAGCGGTACGGTCGCAAGCATCGATGACCTCGCGCATCCACTCGGGTTCACGGCGATGCATGCCAATCTCGACAAGCGTGCCCACGATCGTACGGACCATCGAATGCAGGAACGCATTGCCCTCGATGGTAAACGTCAGGATGTCCTCGCCAAACGCAATCTCATGGCCAAACTCGGCACGCATCACGCAGCGATGCGTGGGCTTGCCAACGGCCGAGGCAACCTTGCAAAAGCTTTTAAAGTCCTGCTCGCCCAGCAGCGCGGGGCAGGCAGCAGACATAGCCTCAACATCCAAGGGATAGCGATGCCACCACACGGCACCGCGGGACAGCACGGGGCGCGCATCTCGATCGGCAATACGGTACGTATACGTACGGGAACGCGCGTCAAAACGTGCAGAAAAGCCTTTACGGGCCCTGTAGACCTCGTTTATGGCGATATCTTTGGGCAGCAGGGCATCCATGGCCCTCAGCCACCTACGGCGCGTACACGCGAGCTCAGCGTCCGTTACGGGCACACTAATGTACTGCGCCACCGCATGCACGCCGGCATCGGTGCGCCCTGCGCACGTCAGGTCGATCGGACGGCGCAGGAGCGTCTCGATAGCGCGGCGCAGCTCGCCCGCAACCGTCGTCTGGCCAGGCTGCTCGGCAAAGCCGCTATAGGACGAGCCATCGTAGGCCACGCGGAAAACGAGCGTGGCATCGAGCTCAGGAATCGAATTGAAATCAGACGGCGCGGTCATGGGCGCTCCCAACAAACAGGCAATGGCATTTCGACAAAAAAGAGGGGTACGCGAACGTACCCCTCGAATATAGCCTATGCAGACGGATTGTCTACTCAGCGGTCTCCTCAGCAGGAGCCTCCTCGGCAGCCTCGACCTTCTTGGGAGCAGCGGCCTTCTTGGGGGCCGGAGCAGCCTTCTTGGCCTTAGGCGTGCAAGGCTCGGTGACGAGCTCCATGATAACGATGGGAGCATTGTCGCCCTTACGGTTACCGAGCTTCATGATGCGGGTGTAACCGCCATTGCGGTCCTGCCACATACCCTGGGCAGCCTTGTCGAAGATCTCGGCAACGAGCTGCTTATCGCCGAGCTTGGCGATAGCCAGACGACGAGAGTGCAGGTCGCCCTTCTTGGCCCAGGTGATGATCGGATCGACGACCGAACGCAGCGCCTTAGCGCGGGTCTCGGTGGTCTTGATGCGGTCGTTCTCGAAGAGGGCCTTAGCAAGGCTCTTCTTCATGGCCTTGGTGTGGCTCGCATCGGTGCCGAGCTTCAGGCCCTTCTTAACGTTGTGACGCATGGTCTAGTTTCTCCTCAAATATGCGAAGCATTAAGCCTTCAGGCTCAGGCCCATGGACTCAAGCTTGTCCTTCACTTCCTCGATCGACTTAACACCGAAGTTACGGATGTTGAGCAGATCGTTCTCCGAGAACTCAACGAGCTGACGGACCGAGTGAATGCTGGCGCGCTTAAGGCAGTTGTAGGAACGGACGGAAAGGTCCAGATCCTCGATCTGCTTGTCCAGCTCGGCGTTGTCGTTGGTGACCTCGGGAGCGAAGATCGAAGCCTCCTCCTCGACCTCGGGGGTCTCGGCAAGGTTCATAAAGGCGGCCATATGCTGGTTGATGATATTGGCAGCCTGGACCACGGCGTCGCGCGGGGCGATGGAGCCGTTGGTCTCGATCTCGAGGACAAGGCGGTCGTAGTCGGTGTGCTGACCGACACGGCAAGCCTCAACGAGCTTGGCGCAACGGGAAACCGGCGAGTACAGCGAGTCGACGTGGATCACACCGATGGGATCGTTGTCGCGCTTGTTGGCCTCGCCAGAAACATAGCCGCGGCCATAGCCGATGCGCATGCTCATGGTGAGATGGCCACCCTCGGTGAGCGTTGCGATGTGCTGCTCGGGGTTGACCAGCTCAAACTCGGACGGAATAAAGAAGTCCGCACCGGTGACCTCGCAGGGGCCGTCAACCGAGATGGTGGCGGTCGCCTCGTCGGTCGTGCCGAGAGCCCTGAAGACAAGACCCTTGACATTCAGGACGATGTCGGTGACATCCTCGACCATGTTAGGGATGGTCATGAACTCGTGCTGCGCGCCATCGATCTGAATAGCCTCGACGGCGGCACCCTCGAGCGAGGACAGAAGAACGCGACGAAGGGAGTTACCCAGCGTATCGCCGTAGCCACGCTCGAGCGGCTCGACGGAGACACGAGCAGACGTCTCGTTGATCTCTTCGACCTGAACCTGAGGCCTAATGAATTCTGACATGTATTACCTCCAGCCTCAGCAGCCCGGATGGACTACTTAGAGTAGAGCTCGACGATGAGCTGCTCGTTGATATCACCGCTGATCTGCTCACGCGTCGGCAGAGCGAGCACGTTACCAGACAGCTTCTCGATATCGACCTCGAGCCAGCCAGGGACCTCAAAGCGCTCGGAGGAAATCAGGGCCTCCTTGATGGGGAGGAGGTCACGGAACTTCTCGCCGACAGCGACGACGTCGCCGGCCTTGACGCGGTAGGACGGGATGTCCACGCGCTTGCCGTTCACGGTGAAGTGACCGTGACGGACGGACTGACGAGCCTCTTTGCGGGTGCGGGCGAAGCCAAGACGGAAGACAACGTTGTCGAGGCGAGACTCAAGGATGATCATGAGGTTCTCACCGGTGACGCCGTTCATCTTACGGGCCTTGTTGAAGTAGCCGTGGAACTGCTTCTCCAGAACGCCATAAATAAACTTGACCTTCTGCTTCTCGCGCAGCTGCATGCCGTACTCAGATTCCTTGCGACGGCGCTTGGGCTGACGGATAGATTCCTTCTTGCTGCTGTAACCGAGCTCAGCGGGATCGATCCCGAGCTGACGGCAGCGCTTAAGAACAGGAGTCCTGTCGATTGCCATATTGATACGATCCTTTCAGTTACACGCGGCGACGCTTCTTGGGGCGGCAGCCGTTGTGCGGAATGGGGGTCTTGTCCTGGATGCTCGAGACCTCGAGGCCAGCAGCCTGGAGGGAGCGGATGGCGGTCTCACGACCGGAGCCGGGGCCCTTGACGAAGACGGAAACCTTCTTCATACCGTGCTCCATGGCCTGCTTGGCAGCAGCCTCGGCAGCCATCTGGGCAGCGAACGGCGTGGACTTACGGGAGCCCTTGAAGCCCACCTGGCCAGCCGACTTCCAGGAAATGACGTTGCCCTGGGGATCGGTGATCGAAACGATCGTGTTGTTGAACGTAGAACGAATGTGAGCCTGGCCCACGGAAATGTTCTTACGGTCCGCGCGCTTCAGACGGGCAGCGCGAACGTTCTTCTTAGCAGTAGCCATCTATCTAGCGCTCCTTATTTCTTCTTCTTAGCACCGATCTGACGCTTCGGGCCCTTGCGGGTACGAGCGTTAGTGTGGGTGCGCTGGCCGCGGACCGGGAGGCCCTTGCGGTGACGAAGGCCGCGGTTGCAGCCGATGTCCATAAGGCGCTTGACGTTCTGGTTGCGCTCACGGCGGAGGTCGCCCTCAACCATGATCTGGTTCTTGTCGATATAATCGCGGATGGCGTTAACCTCATCCTCGGTGAGGTCCTTAACGCGCGTATCCACGTTAACGTTGCACTCGACGCAAATCTTCGTCGCAGTGGTGCGGCCGATGCCGTAAATGTAGGTCAGACCGATCTCAACGCGCTTCTCACGCGGGAGGTCGACACCATTAATACGGGCCAACGTAGTCTCCTCTCTTAACCCTGACGCTGCTTATGACGGGGGTTCTCGCAAATGACGAGGACCTTGCCATGGCGCCTAATGATTTTGCACTTATCGCACATCTTCTTGACCGAAGGACGTACCTTCATCGTTCTTCCTTTCGGTAGCGCTCAAACTACTTCCCTACTATCTACTCGCCCAGCCGCAGGCGTTTAAAACTATGGCTGGTCTTCACACACAATCCGACCGTAGGTTGAGCTAAGCCTGCAGTCGGAAATGGAGTGCGTGTATGCGTGCCGCTATTTGTAGCGATAGGTGATGCGGCCGCGGGTCAGGTCGTACGGGGAAAGCTCCACGACAACCCTGTCACCGGGGAGAATACGGATGTAATTCATTCGGATCTTGCCAGAAATGTTGCACAGAACCGAATGACCGTTCTCGAGCTCGACCTTAAACATGGCGTTGGGCAACGGTTCCTTTACCGTACCCTCGAGCTCAATTGCGTCTTCCTTCTTCACAAGCAATCATCTTTCTCTAGAAAACGACAGCGATTGAGTATTCTACAACACGTATGCACGCATCGTAATAACTTCGTAATGGCTCCACAACTAAGTGGAACTTGTTACATTTGAAATGTTGAGGCGTGCATTTGACGCAAGCCCTACATTTCACCGCCTTGCAAGGAACACCAGGAACCCTGGGCATCCGTGGTGAGAATCACCGGACCGTCATTGGTAATGGCGACGGTGTTCTCGTAGTGCGCGGCGGGCAGGTGGTCGTTGGTCGTAACAATCCAACCGTCGGAGCCCGTGCTCACATGGTTGGAACCCATCGTAACCATCGGCTCGATGGCAATGACCATGCCGGCCTGGAGGCGAACGCCCCTCCCCTTCTTTCCATAGTTAGGAACATTGGGGTCCTCGTGCATCACGCGGCCAATGCCATGGCCCACATAATCACGAAGCACGCCGTAACCGTGAGACTCGGCGAGGGACTGAACGGCATAACCGACGTCCCCGATATGGTTACCGGGAACAGCCTGCTCAATGGCAGCCTTAAGGCAATCACGCGTGACCTCGCACAAAGCCTTGGCTTCGGGCGTGGGGGTACCGACGAAAAACGTCCAAGCGTTATCGCCGACCCAACCGTCGACAACGGCTCCCGTATCGATGGAAATGATATCGCCATCGCGCAGGATCATGTCGGGATTGGGAATACCGTGGACCACGGCATCGTTGATCGATGCGCATATGGTCCCCGGGAACCCGCCGTAGCCCTTAAAGGCCGGGGTGCCGCCATGCATGCGGATAATCTGCTCCGCGAGCTGATCGAGCTCAAAAGTCGAAACGCCGGGGCGCACCATGGCTCCAACGTGGCGGAGCGCCATCTTAGATAGCGCTCCTGCCTTCTTCATCTGCTCGATTTGCGTTGCAGACTTAATCTTAATCATAGACCGAGAGCCTCTTTGACATCCCCGTACACGGTCTCACGAGCCTGGTTACCGTTGACCGACTTGAGCATACCCTGGCCACGATAGTAGTCGACGAGCGGACTCGTGGACTTCTCGTAGACGTCGAGACGGTTCTTGATGGTCTCGGGCTTGTCGTCGTCGCGCTGATACATCTCGCCTGCGCACTTGGGGCAGGTAGCATCGGCAGCGGTTCCGGTGTAACCGCAGGCGCGGCAGGTGCGACGCGAAGACAGACGATCGATAATGACCTCGGGGGCCACATCGACCAGAAGGGCACAGTCGATCTCGCGACCCATGGCGGAAAGCTCGGAATCGAGCGTCACAGCCTGGGCGGTGTTGCGCGGGAAGCCGTCGAGGATGAAGCCCTGCTGGGCGTCATCGGCGGCAAGGCGCTCCTTGACAAGGTCGATCACGAGCTGGTCGGGAACGAGCTCGCCGGCGTCCATGTACTTCTTAGCCTGAATACCAAGCTCAGTGCCACCCTTGACGGCAGCACGCAGCAGGTCGCCCGTGGAAATGTGAGCGACGCCGAACTCGGCGACGAGCTCCTGTGCGACGGTGCCCTTACCGGCACCCGGAGCTCCGAGCAATACGAGGTTCATGAGCAATCCTCCTCTAGCCTATTTAAAGAATCCATCGTAATCATACATCTTGATCTGGCCTTCGAGCTTGTCGACCGTGTCGAGCACGACGCCGACCATGATGAGGATGGACGTGCCGCCAAATGCCTGGATCAGCTGGTTACCCGTGAAGGAGAAGATGATCGAAGGCACGATGGCGATGAGCGCCAAGAAGACAGCGCTGGGAAGCGTGATCTTGTTGAGCGCGTTCTTGATGTAGGCCGCGGTAGCCCTACCCGGACGGACGCCCGGAATAAAGCCGCCCTGCTTCTTAAGGTTGTCGGCCGTGTCATCGGGGTTGAACACCATGGAGGTGTAGAAGTACGCGAAGAACACGATGAGGACAACATTAAGCACCCAGTTGAGCCAACCGGTCGAAAGCGCAGAGGCAACTGCCTGGATCCAGCCGATGCCGGGGAAGAACACGGCAATCTGGGCCGGGAAGTACAGCAGCGCCGAAGCGAAGATAATCGGCACGACACCCGCGGTGTTGACCTTGATGGGCAGGTAGGTGGTCTGGCCACCCATCATGCGACGGCCCACGACGCGCTTGGCATAGGAGACCGGGATGCGGCGCTGGCCGCGCTCAAGGAAAACAATCAGAGGGACAACCAGCAAGATGATGGCGCAGATGATCACCATGGTGATGATGCCACCGGCATTGCCCTCGGTGCTGGAGAAGATAGCCTGCGGCAGACCGGCCATGATGTTCGCGAAGATGATCAGCGACATGCCATTGCCGATACCGCGCTGGGTGATGAGCTCACCAATCCACATGATCAGCATGGCGCCCGCGGTGAGCGTACCGACGATCATGAGGTCGAAGATGATCTCGGGAGCGCCGGCGCCATTGAAGCTGATGCCGAAGCTCTTAAAGAGGAAGAGGTAACCCACGGAGTTGAGGATTGCGAGAGCCAGGGTGAGGTAACGCGAATACTGCGTAATCTTGGTCTGACCGACCTCGCCCTCGCGGGCAAGCTCATGCAGGGAAGGCACGACGGCCTGGAGCATCTGGAGGATGATCGAGCTGGTGATGTAAGGCATGATGCCCAGCGAAAACACCGACACATAGCTCAACGCGCCGCCAGAGAAAAGATTCAGGAGGGCCATAGCACCTGCGGCGACCGAATTGTTATCGGTCGAGAAAAGGCCCAGCATCCCCTGGAAGGGAATGCCGGGCACAGGAACGTGCGCACCAATGCGGTACACGACGAGCATAGCTATGGTAAAAAGAATCTTTTCGCGCAATTCTTTGATGCGGAAAGCATTCTTAAGACCATTTAGCACGGCAGCTCGACCTTTCCGCCGGCGGCCTCGATCTTGGCCTGCGCAGAAGCGCTGACCTTGTCGACCTTGACCGTGAACTTCTTGGTGAGCTCACCATTGCCGAGCACCTTGACGGGCTCGAACTCGCTCTTGGTGATGCGAGCGGCCTTAAGAGCGGCACCGTCGATCACAGCGCCGTCCTCGAACTTACGCTCGAGACGCTCAACGTTAACGGCGGTGTACTCGATACGACGGGGGTTGCGGAAGCCCGGAAGCTTGGGCAGGCGCATAGCCAGCGGAGTCTGGCCACCCTCGAAGCCGGCACCCTTGGTGCCGCCAGAGCGGGAACCCTGGCCCTTCTGACCGCGGCCAGAAGTGGTGCCGTGACCCGAAGAATTGCCACGGCCGACGCGCTTGCGGTTCTTGGTGGAACCGGGCGCGGGAGTAAGATCGTGAAGCTGCATTTGCTACTCCTCTACAATCTCGACAAGGTGCTTGACCTTGAAGATCATGCCGCGGACGGACTCGTTGTCAGCAATCTCGCGAACCTCGCGGATCCTGTGGAGACCGAGGGCACGGACAGTACGGACCTGGTCCTGCTTGCAACCGTTGGTGCTGCGGACCTGCTTGATCTTGATGGTGTCAGCCATGCTTAGTTCTCCTTACCGACGAACATCTCGGAGACCGTCAGGCCACGGCGAGCCGCGACGTCCTCAGGGCTGGAGAGCTCCTTGAGGCCCTCGACGGCAGCCTTGATGATGTTGAGGCCGTTGTCGGTACCGAGGGACTTGGACAGGACGTTCTTGATGCCAGCAAGCTCAAAGAGGGGACGCACAGCGCCGCCGGCGATAACGCCGGTGCCCTCGACAGCGGGCTTGATGATGATGCGGCCGGCACCAAAGTGGCCGAGAACCTCGTGCGGGATGGTGCCCTGCTCGGTCACCGGCACGTGGAACATGTTCTTCTTGGCATCGAGAGACGCCTTGGAGATGGCCAGGGGCACCTCAGCGGACTTGCCCATGCCAACGCCGACGTTGCCCTTGCCGTCGCCAACGACGACGAGAGCGACGAGGCTCATGCGACGACCACCCTTGACGGTCTTCGACACGCGGTTGATGTAAACGACGCGCTCCTCGAACTCGGAGGCCTCGCGCTGCTGCTTCTGATTACGAGCCATGTGCTACATACCTCCTAGAACTCGAGACCGGCGGCACGAGCACCGTCGGCGAGGGCCTTGACGCGGCCATGGTAGATACGGCCACCGCGATCGAAGGCGACCTTGGTGATGCCGGCCTCGATGGCGCGCTTGCCAACGAGCTGACCGACCTTCTCCGCAGCCTCCTTGTTCGAGGTGTGGGTGCCCTTGAACTCGGCCTCGAGGGTCGAGGCAGAGACGAGCGTCAGGCTGGAGCCCTTGCTGTCGTCGATGATCTGGGCATAGATGTTGGCGTTAGTACGGGTCACGCGAAGACGCGGACGCTCGGAGGTACCCGAGACCTTGCCGCGAACACGACGCTGACGACGCTTGAGGCCTTCCAGCTTCGCCTTATGCTTGTTCATACGTAAACTCCTAAAAAGGTTGATCTTGCCAGCACCTGACGGGGTGCTGGTCTTATGCGAGTGAGTCGGTTACGACTACTTGGCGGCCTTACCCAGCTTGCGGCGGATGTGCTCGCCAACGTAGTGGATACCCTTGCCCTTGTAAGGCTCGGGAGGACGATGGCCGCGGATCTCAGCGGCGATCTGACCGACCTGCTGCTTGTTGATACCCTTGACGTTCACGTGGGTGTTGTCGGGAACCTCGAAGGTGATGCCCTCGGGAGCCTCGACGATCACGGGGTGCGAGAAGCCCAGGGAGAACTCGAGGTTCTTGCCCTTCTGCTGCACGCGGTAACCGACGCCGGCGAGCTCGAGCTTCTTCTCGAAGCCCTCGGAAACGCCAACAACCATATTGTGGATGAGGGCGCGGGTGAGGCCGTGGCGGGCACGGGTCTCACGCTCGTCGTCGGGACGGGAAACGGTGAGGACGTTGTCCTCGACGTTGATAGCGAGCTTCTCAAAGACATCGAGCTCGAGCTGGCCCTTGGGGCCCTTGACGACAACGTTGTTGCCGTTGACTGCCACTTCGACTCCGGCGGGAATCTGGACAGGCTTATTACCGATACGAGACACGGTGATCTCCTTTCCTTCTACCTACCGAGCGAATTACCAGACGTAAGCGATGATCTCGCCGCCGACGTTGTGCTTGCGAGCATCGCGGTCGGTCATGACGCCATGGCTGGTGGAAATAATGGCGGTACCAAGGCCACCACGGACGCGGGGCATGTCGGCAACGCCGGTGTACTTACGCAGGCCCGGCTTGGAAATGCGGCGGATGCCGTTGATGACCTTAGCCTTCTTGGGACCATACTTAAGCGCGATGTGCAGAGTCTTCTGGGGAACGGTGTCCTCGACATCGTAGCCCTCGATGTAGCCCTCCTCGTGCAGAACACGAGCGATCTCGACGAGCTTCTTGCTGCTCGGCATGGAGACCGTGGCCTTGTTCACAGAGTTAGCGTTACGGATGCGCGTAAGCATATCTGCGATCGGGTCTGTAAGGTTCATACAGATTCTCCTTCGTTCTTGATGAACACGTGCTCTTGGTTCTTCGCCGCCCTTAACGGCAAAGCCTTTTTAGCGCGTTTTCCCTGTTCCAAACTGATGCTTGAAACGCTGGTAGTGACTTACCAGCTGGCCTTCTTAACGCCGGGAAGCTCGCCCTTGAGTGCAAGCTCGCGGAAGCAGACACGGCACAGGCCGAACTTGCGGTACACAGAGTGCGGACGGCCGCAGCGCTGGCAGCGCGTGTACTCACGAGTAGAGAACTTCTGCTTGCGATTGCACTTGACGATCATCGATGTCTTAGCCACTTATATCCTCCTCACATAGAGTATTGTTCGCCCCAAGCGCCGCCCCCTTGTGGGAACGGCGCTTATAGGGCAGGTGAACCTATTTCTTGAACGGGAAACCGAAGGCGTCCAGAAGGGCCTTGGCCTCCTCATCGGTGTTGGCGGTGGTCACGAAAGTGATGTCCATACCACGCTGGTGATCGACGGAATCGAAGTCGATCTCGGGGAAGATGAGCTGCTCGGTGACGCCCATGGAGAAGTTACCACGGCCGTCGAAGCTCTTGGCGGAGATGCCGCGGAAGTCGCGGATACGGGGGATCGCGACGGAGGTCAGACGATCGAAGAACTCCCACATACGGTCGCCACGCAGGGTAACCTTGCAGCCGATCGGCATACCAGCGCGCAGGCGGAAGGTAGCGATGGACTTGCGGGCACGGGTGATCATCGGCTGCTGGCCGGTGATGGCGCGCAGGTCGCGCACGGCACCGTCGATGGCCTTGGAATCGGTAGCGGCCTCGCCGACACCCATGTTCACGACGATCTTCTCAAACTTGGGGATCATCATGACGTTCTCGTACTGGAACTTGTCCTGAAGCTGCTGCTTGACCTCGTTGTTGTACTTGGTCTTCAGACGCGGCACATACTTCTCTTCTGCCATTGTTCACTCCTTCTTGGGGTTTTAAGCACGGGGCGTGGCCACGATGGGTTGTCCTCGTGCCTCCTGGCTGCATCCGCGCCGCTCATGGCATTTTGCGGTTTGGACTCGACGCAGCAGGAGCCGACAAAACAATCGGTACTATACGCGCATCGGGAGCGTATTTCCAGAAAAACCTCGTCTGCCTGCACAACTCCACAACTCCCCCGCACATATTGATCCCTAGGGGATCCCTAGGGGACGGAGGAAAACGGATCACTTGGGTTACCTGACCCTCCGAGCGATCCGTTTTCCTCCGTCCCCAGGGGATCAAAATGGCAGTTGCGGTGAAATAGTTCCTGGCTGACCGCCCGTCAGGCTTATCTTGGAACTATTCCACCGCAACTTATTGGTGGGGATGAGATTAGCGCTTGCGGGGGACGAGTTTGGTGCGGCGCAGGTGGATCATCTCGGCAGCGATGGAGATGGCGATCTCCTCGGGGTCCTCCGCCTCGATGGCAACGCCGATCGGCAGGTGCAGTCCGTCGATCTGTTCCTGCGTAAAACCCTCCTGCTCCAAGCGGGCCCGTACAAAGGCCGTCTTGCGACGCGAGCCCAGGCAACCCAGGTAGGCAGGCTTGGCGCGCATGGCCTGAATCACCACGTCGATATCGGACTTGTGGCCTGCTGTGGCCACGACCACCAAGTCGCGCGGGCCGATAGGGCACAGCTCGCCCAGGTTCTTGTAGTCGACCAGACGACGGTCGAAGACGCCGGGCACCCATTCGGGCGTCAGCGTGCCGGGGCGGTCGTCGCAAGCCACGACGGCAAAGCCCGCCGCCGTGAGCACGCGCGCCGTCGCGGCGCCCACGTGTCCGCAGCCAAAGATGTAGGTCAGGCCCTCGGGGCAGAGCGCCTCAATGTGCGCGGGAGGAATCTCGGAGGCGGCGTTGGTGTGGGTGACCTTACTCCCCTCTTCCGTCAGCGAAAGCCCGGGGCAACCCACCATGGTGCGGCGCGACTCCTCGCCATGGTATTCGGCAGCGTCGCCTTCGAGCGCGCTTGCGATAAACGGCTCAAAATCGATGGTGAAGTCGCCGATACGGCGATACGCCAAGACGTCGGCAATCTCCTGGAACAGCGGCGCCTTGGTCGCGTCCAGGAGCAGATAGCACAGGCAGATGGCTCCGCCGCAGATCATGCCGGTATCGGAGTTCTCGCCGCCCATGGTATAGCGGACCAGGCGCGACTGCCCCGCGGCCAGCAGCTCACGCGCCTCGCCCAGCGCAAAGAGCTCGATTTTGCCGCCGCCGATGGTGCCCGCCTGGCTACCGTCGGCAAAGACGGCCATCCATGCGCCCACGCCGCGCGGAGACGACCCTGCCGTGCCGGCCACGACCACGAGCTCGCACGTCTTACCAGCCTTCAGAGCGCCAAGCACGGCATTCACCACATCGAGCTTTTCCATTGCAATTTCCTATCCCTGGAATACACCGGTGAGCATAGCGAGTGCCTCGAGCACGCCGCCGCCGACCGACGTCGCCTTGTCCGAAATATAGTTGATGTAGCTGGCGTCACCGCGCGGGTCGACATCGGCGCACTTAAAGCCCTCGGTGACTTGAACGCCGTCTGCCAAAAGGCCGCGCAGGCAGCCGTCAATCGTCGTGAACATGGGCGTATCGCCCGCATACCCGATCACATCGCCGGCACTCACGATGTCGCCGATCGCGCGGTCGGACCTAAACACACCGGCGGCGGGGCTGTGGATAACGCGCTCCTTGCCATAGCCAGCGATAATGCCCGGCACGCCCGTGTTGGGCTGGGGTGAACCTTGGGTAATGACACGGCCCAGGAAATGCCCGCGCATGGTCTCGACCACGGCGTCGCAATCGACCGGCGCGGTAAAGCCCGGCCCCACGGCGATGACGGTAGGCGCCATGTCGCGCGTGGTGCCCAGGTTGCGCTTGGCCAAAATCGCGTCGACCACGGCAGCGGGTTTAAGCTCATCGAGCATCTTGGCCTGAGGGTCCACCACCACGGCGACATCCCCCGCTTGGGTAATCTCGAGCGCCTCTGCCGGCGTCTGCGCCAGGCGGGCGCGAATGCCCTCGACCTCGACCTCGCCCAGGCGAATGGCCTCGCAAAAACTGATTGTGCGACGGATGCACGTGGGGACCGCGATATCGGCCATGACGACCGACACGCCGGCGCGCACCAGACGAGCAGCCACGCCCGTGGCGATATCGCCTGCGCCGCGAACATAAACGAGCATTCCCGGGGCACCTCCCTGTGCTACGGTTTGAGCAGAGCAAAAGCGGTTCTGCCGCTACGCTAATGATTATTTCTTATCACAGCATTATACGGCGGTGAACAGATGGAAACGGTTAACGGCGGCCTTGCCTCCACGCTCAAGATTGAGCCGGGCATTACCGCGATCATCGGCAGCGGCGGCAAGTCGACCCTGCTAAAAACGCTCGGCCTTGAGCTTATGCGTGCCAGCGGCCGCGCGCTCCTCTGCACCACCACGCACATGTTTCCCGTCGCCGGCGTGCCATGGGACGGGTCGAGCCGTCGCCTGGACGCTGCGCCCTGGAAGCCGGGGACCCTGCATGTTCCTGGTTGCACCTGCGAGGCCTGCGCGGGGCTTGTGCGGGGAAGCATCTGCCAAGCAGGTGTCTTGGACCCCCAGACGGGCAAGCTCTCCTCCCCTGCCGAACCGCTCGACCAGCTGGCGCAGCGCTTTGACTACGTCCTGGCCGAGGCGGACGGCAGCAAGCGGCTCCCGCTCAAGGCGCACGCCGCCTGGGAGCCGGTCGTTCCCGCCGGTACGGCCAATGTCATCTGGCTCGTCGGTGCCTCGGGATTCGGCAAGCCCATCAACGAAGCCGTCCACCGCCCCGAGCTCTTTTGCGAGCGCTGCGGTTGCGAGCTCACCGACATCGCAACGCCCGAGCGCGTCGCCCGGGTGCTCAATGCCGAGATGCAGGCGCTGGAACTCAGCACCGCACGCATCATGCTCAACCAAGTCAACACGCTCAGCGATCCCACGATGGCCGACCGCTTTGAGGCTGCGCTCGGCCGCCCCACCGTCGCCACCAGCCTCCAGGGGTAGCTAATTTGGGACGGGGCTCTTTTAGCTACCCCCGCCTCCCAGAAAAATCATCTCAGAGCGCTCTCTCAATATGGGGTAGCTAAAAGAGCCCCGTCCCAAATTAGCTACCCTAGTGACCTTCTTGCTAGCGAGGCACGTAGCAGCCGGCGATGTGCTCTGAGACGCGGCGCTGGCCCTTGGCGGTGTCGACATCCCACAGCTCGTACCCGCGCGCCTCGACCAGCTGAACATCGGCACGGCCGCGCAGCAGCGACGATCCGCCGTCCTTTCCCTTAAGCCCCATAAGGTTGGGAAAGAGACTCGCAGGGAACAGCACCGGCGAGGCGGGCTCGCCGTTTAGGGCAAGGCGCACGGGCGCAACGCCACCGCCAGCCTTAAAAGCACCGGCGAGCGCCTCAAAGGAATCCGAACTCACGAGCGGCTGGTCGCCCGGCAAAAAGAGGCAGCCCTTCCAGCCGCGATCGGCTCCCCAGGTAAGACCGGCGCGCACACTCTCGCTCCTGAGCGCGCCATCGTGCAGCGCGCACGCGCAGCGCAGCTCACGGCAAATCTCGGCAACTTGGGGCCAGCGCGTTGTAACAACAACGTCAAATCCTTTGGGCGCCGACTCGATCGTCCGCTGGATCAACGGCTTTCCGCAGATATCGGCAAGCATCTTGTTAGAGCCAAACCGCTTGCCCTCGCCCGAAGCCATAATGACGCATCCAAGTTTCATGACGATACCTCCCCTGAAGCCATCGTACCCATAACTCGCGCAGCAGGTGCATAAAGATGGTGTCCTGACCGTTAGCGGTCTTATAACGCAGCGACGCTTTCGTTATTTGCGAACAAGTGGGGTTTATGGCACAGTGAGCCCAAACAAATTGTTAGGAAGGCACCTATGACCCCCGCACAGATTGAGTTTTATAAGCGCCTTGCACACGGCCTGGCGCTCCAATTTGGCCCCAACTGCGAAATCGTCGTCCACGATCTGGAGACCGAGGACGTGGACCACTCCATCGTAGTGATTGAAAACGGCCACGTCAGCGGACGCAAACTGGGTGACGGCCCCAGCCATATCGTGTTTGAGTCCATGCACGAGGGCGCCACCGACGTACACGACCGCGAGCCGTACCTCACTAAAACCGCTGACGGCAAGCTGCTCAAATCGTCGACGATCTTTATCCGCAACGACGAGGGCAAGCCCGTCGGCATTTTGGGCATTAACTTTGACATTACGCTCATGAAGGCTTTTGAGCGTTCGCTCGACGCCTTTACCGGCACCGGCAGCACGGGCTATACCGAGCCCGAGCCCATTACCAAGAACATCGGCGACCTGCTCGAGGACCTGCTGCACGAGTGCGAGCAGTTTGTGGGCAAGCCCGCGGCACTCATGACCAAAGACGAGCGCATTCGTGCCATTGGCTACCTCGACCGTCGCGGCGCCTTTCTCATTTCCAAGTCGAGCGAGCGCGCCTGCGAGTTCTTTGGCATCTCCAAGTACAGCTTCTATAGCTACCTCAATGAGGCCAAGGCGGCGGCCGGCGACAAGTAGGCACTCGCCTGGATTGCCCCTCCCCTTTTGGGCGCGAGTTCTGGAAAGCACGAATCCAAGACCGAGCCGCTTGGGAAGTTCCATATAATCGATGTCATTAGTATTTCGAAAGGATGGAACAGAATGGCGTTGAGCAAGGCATCATGCACCGGTCGCGGATTGATTCCGGCAATTGGTGGACATGTGCACCGCATGTTCGATGAGGGTGAAGACGACCTGTTTTCGCTGAGCCTTGACGACGTGATGGATGATCGCCCGTGGACCGCCGACGAACTCATGGGCGGCGGGGCTCGCCCGTCAAGTCCCAATCCCGCACTTGCGCCTAAGCCCGCATCTGCGCCGACTCCTGCGCAGTCGCCTGTTTCGACGCCCGCGCCTACGCCCGCACCCACTTCGGCGCCCACGCCCGCTCCCCGCCCCGCAAGCGACCCGTCCGAGACGGCGGCATTTCTCGCTGCAGCGACGCAGGGCAAATCGGCCGACAGCACCGTTATGTACAGCGCCCAGCAGTTGCCTGTTCCTGCGGCACGCAAGCCTCCGATCGCAAGGCTCGATGAGCCCGTTTTCCATCAGGTTGCCTACGATTCCTGGGCTGCAGCCGATCTGGATGAGACCTCTACCGGCATGCCGGCGCTCGACGTTCCAGTTAACCCGCTTTTTGCCGCCAACACGAGCGCCGCGGACTATGAGGGCGGTGCGGCATATTCCGATTATTCCGATGGCTATGCTGGCAACGGTCGCATCGAGACCGAGGATTATGGCACCGCATCGAGCGATTATCTCAACGATCCGTACGCTGCCACGCCTGCACCGGAATATGACCCGGAGGCCGCGTCCGCACCGGCGTATACCAAAAGCACGGGCGAAGAGCGCTTCGCCGATTATTACGCCGAGGAAAAGGCACTGCGTTTCTCGGAATTTCCGCAGGCAGTCAAGGTTGCATTTATCGCCATTGTCATTGCCCTGCTCGGCGTCATTGCGTTTGAGGGATTCCAGCTGTTCCGCGGCCCCACCCAAGCGGAGTCGGAGACCCAGCAAAAAGAGGACGATAACCAGTACCTGGACATCAACACCCTCAAGGGCGACCCCAACGACGAGGACGACGAGTAGCGAGGGCTGAAGGCGGCCGCAGGATCCCGCATCCAGCACCAGCTTCTAAGTGCTGTTTTGTCATCCAGCTACACTTTTCCGGATAATTTGCCTATCGAATTTGACACTTTTCCGAAGTTTTAAGGTGCCCATTTCGACACTTTTCTGGATTTTATACTCTGTCCCTCCAGATGCGCTTTACGGTGCAGGCGTTGGAAGAAGGGCCATGTGCCGCTGGCGGCCCACATGTTCTGCAGATCAAGCTGCTCGGAGACGACTCGCGCGAGCCGTCCAGCTGGAAGCTCTTCGCCGACGGCGTGTGCGTTGCGGACGGATCGGGCGCCTTTGCCCGCGAGTGCTTCTGCGAGGGCGCCGAGGTGTTCCTGGATCTGTGCCGCGACGCCGTGCGCGCGGCAGAGCTGCGCCAGTGGAGCCAGAGGGAGTACGAGCTGCTGAGTGCTGCGCGTGGGGTTGCTATGGCGTAAGCGAGAGATCTCAGCAGTGTCACTAACGAGCAGAATCGATTTTTGCAATCAAGTCGTTCGCCCATGCCACGGCATCATCGACAGTCGGCAAAACGTTAAGTCCTTCCGCCTGGGAGAAATACAGTGAGTCCCAGCCCACTCCCCTCGAGATCATTGGAGGCCACTCCTGCTCCGCACGATACGCAAAGAGTCTGATACAGACCTCTCGAGTTTTTAGGTAATCAATTTCCCCGTTGGAAATTGCAATCTGGAGATCTATCAGATCATGGGCGCGCTCGCTGCCGGAGCTGCTCGCAGCATGAAGTTTCTGGGCAATCTGATGCTCGAGCCTCATGCACGGAACCGGCCCCGGTTCGGGAAACCCAAGACCTTTCAATATTGCCGCAGCTTCAGGCGAGGAAACCATATCGGGATCGTCGGCGTCGCCGATTTCGTTATGACCGACCTCAAGCGGCAGCGTCATCCACGATTTACCATTGTAGGCAATCTTGATTTCGAACGGACGCATGACGTAAGCAGTTGGAATTCCCTTCGGAGATGCGGGCTCCCTCGGAACAATGGCACCCGAGAATCCGTTCCAGCCCATAGTGAGCGAATCTTCAAGCTTCGTCATGTAATCGTTCAGTGAGGATGCCCTGGCGGTATCGAGGTCGCGCGAGAACCGCGTGGCATCCTTCCCAAAGCGAATCTTCAGGGCATTTCCACCCTTTGCGGCTCCATCGGGTAGCATTTGCCCAACAACAACGGCCGCAATGAGCCTTTTAACGCGGCCCGGTTCTTCGCCCAAATCAGTGCAGAGTCGGTCTATCGCTATGTCAAGGTTACGTCTGCTGGTTGGCTTCTTGACTTCCTTCACGACAGCTCCTTCATCAGTCTCTCATGCTCATTGGAGGTAATAAGGCCCTCGGCTTGAGCGTGCTTGGTTGCCTCGATGAGGCGTTCGGTCATAACGGACCCCCTACAAGCCTCAATCGCATCGGCAACGCATTGAGAAGGGATTCCTTCATAGAACGTCGTTTTCGCATTCTCTGGAGCGCACACTGTTTTTACCCAAGCCGGCAGTTTGCGGCGAATACGCTTTGGTGTTGCCACGGTCACGGCACGAGGATCAACAAGTGCAAGTGCGTGCATAGACAGCACTGATTCGCCCCACAGGAAACCCTCGTCACCAACAAGAGCCACTGCCTCCGCAAAGACGTCACGGGGCGTCGGAACCCATTGGGTGAGCTTGTACACCCCATGTCCTCGGCGCATCAATTTCCCAGTGGCACACCATCGGCTCAGTTCTCCAGTGGTTACGCCAATCTCGCGTGCCTGCGCAGCAGTCACGATGCCGTAGCCATCTGCCGCCAGTTCGAATATTTCATCAAAGTGTTTCATGTCAAAAGACTAACACTTTTGTATGTCTTTTGACATAGACATGGTCATAATCAAGCATTAGAGATCTATTTAAATTCGTATAGCATTGCAATCGCCCTCTCTGAATTCGAAGTCCGCGCCGACAGCATGCGGAAGTAAAAAGTACCGGCAAGAACGATATCGAATGAAATCGCTCCCGCCGGCATATATCTTACCATATAAACGAACACGTGTTCGTTCTCATCAATTATCGATTTATCCCACGCCAGCTTTAGCCGCTGTCCGCGCGAATCGTCTAGCCGATAGCTCTTCGCCGACAGCGCGTGCATCGCAAGCGGCTCGGGCGCCTTTGCACGTGAGCGCTTCTGCGAGGGAGCCGAAGTGTTTCTGGATCTGTGCCGCAACGCCGTGCGCGGGCCTTCAGACTTCTGGAGGCCCCTTTTTGTGAAAGAAACCCTTTTGGCAAGCCTGCCGGCAGGTCGATGCCGTGGGCATCATCTCCGAGCATGCCGATGCGCTTGCGCCCAGAGGCACTTTCTGCCTGAACATTTAGCTGGGCAACCACAACGGCATGCACGACGACCACTGACTCACCGACCTCAATGAGCCCGCTTTCCTGCCCTGAGCATCGAAGTGTCGGCATTTCAAATTGATGCGTCGACATTACGAGCGCCACGCTACCTGGGAGGGCTGTTAAGAAGCGCCCAAATGCCTGGTGTGGGAGAACGTAGACCGGCAATCAGCCTAGACAGTGTGCCCCTCTGGTTCGAAGAACCTTGTCAAGATACTCGATGACCATGCGTGCAGTCTCCTCGTTGACCTCATCCGTATCGATGCACAACTTCGCATGGACCAGATTCCTCTTCTTGCGAATCTGGTGCGCCATGTCCGCCTCCTTTATCCAACGAGGCCTCTCCAGATATTTAATCTCGTTGATGTAGTCGATGAGGTCGGCGCGCCTCGTTTTCCCACTTCTTCTATCTCTGACCAGATAATCTTCCTCAAAGTAGTTAACGTGCTTGATTTCAGAAATCCAGTCGATGAGAACCGCCTCGAGAATGGAACCGGCAATGATGATTGCCGCCTTATAAGCACCGTGCGAAAAACAGGTCTTTAGCTCACGGATGTCCGAGGAAAGGAAAGTGCGCAACTGTTCCTCGTTATACGCCTGAATCCTATCGGCAATTTCGGCGTTAAGAATCTCTTCCGCCGCAGACGGTTCCGCTCCCTTTAGGCCTTCGAGGTCTTGGTAGTTCCTCGGCGCACGTCCGGACAGGATGGCATATTCGGTGAGATAGTACTGCTCGTCCATCGATGGTTCGACAACGGGAAAAACACTGAGGTCGCGAAGCGCTAGGCGCTTCATGATGACGCCACCTGCCAACGATGACAGGGCCTGCTTTGCGATATCGCTGGAAAGGTAGAAGCAGAGATACTCCGGAGATATCCCGTTGGCACGAATAACAGCCATGCTCGTGCCCGCATAAACGGGCTCTTCCCCATCGCGGTCAAAGACGATGGCATGATTCTCCTCGCCGATGAGGCACATGACAATATCACCCTTGCGCAGGGGCACCGTTGTTGCCTCACCCCGCTCCAACGAGTCAAGATCAACTGGGAATCTAATGTTTCTTGGCCTGAGAACCAAGACGTTTCTGGCGGCGCCGCTAACCTTTCGCGGCAAAAGAATGCTGGCGACTTCCGAAAGCTCTACGGTCTTTGAACTCGCAAGCGTGCTACGTATCTTACGATTTCGAGGAGAATAGAATGCGGGGGTAAATCTTCCTTCTACAAGTTCGCTTGGAGGCATACCGTAAAAAGTTCCGCACTTAGACGGACAGTCGGGAGTCCCTCCATTTGCATAATCTTCGACCGCCCGAAGATATGCGAGGTAATCGTCGCTGAATCGATCGGCCGGAATCTTGCAGAGATTGTCAGTCCTGCGCGAGCCACGCGCCTTGGCGACAAGCGGTTTCTTGAGCTTGAGCGTCGAAAATCGACACTCTCCGAAGCCGGGTCGTGCGAAAACATAAAGCATGAGGAAAAGCGAGGTCCCAGACAGGATGTCCCCGAGCTCAAAGGCACCGCGAAGGATGTAACCATCCGGAATAAGACTGCGCTTCTTACCGGTGTCAAAGAAACCGCGAGCGCCCACAAAAGCGTACTCATCCGACTCATCTGAGAATACGAGCTCGGCCAGTTCGTCATGAGTTCCCGTAACGAGAAAGCCTTCGCGGTTATCTAAACACTTTTGCAAGTCAATCGTCATTGCATCCTCCAACAACTATGCCGCGCGGTCCATGCCATAGAAGTAGTTAAATATCTCCTCAATACATCCGGGCAATGCTTCATCGGGATAACTAGACTCAGGAAGCTTGTATACCTCGTCACGCACGATAAGCCTCACAATGTCGCGAGTCTCAGTCTTCTCCGTCCAGCGCACCATGTTGGCAAGCCGTTCTTCGATAATAGATACCATCTCGATGGCGACACTCTTAACCTGCTTAATCTCAGCAGGCGTCAGCGTGTCCTTGAATAGCATCTCGAACACAGTCATCTGTTGCTGGCTCTGAAAGCCCTCGCGCACCCACTCCTTCTGTTTGTCATCAAGGTCGCGGGACAGGTTGATGAGATCGTTGAACGTCTTCTCGATCATCGCCTTGTCCTGTTCGGAGTTGTAGCTCTCGATAATCCGCTCGTAGCGCTCGAAGTAGTCGATGCGCCTGGGATTGCCCTTCAGCGCGACCTCGAGGCGCGCTTCTATGACAGAACGCAGGTCGTCAATGATGAGGTGCTTACGCTTGGCCTTAGCAAACTCCTGCGAGAGCCTGTTGAAGTCGATACTGCTGATATCGAACTTGGTAGCTGTCTTGAGCCCCTCGGAGGCCTCGCTGACCACCACATGCTCGCTCACGATGCCCTGCAGCTGGACCATGAGCTCAGTTGTGTCGGCACTGGCTCTGTGAGCATTGATATGGTTAAAGACGGCACGCAGGGCATCTCGCTTGGCCAGCAGCTCCTCGTCTACCTCGCGTCGGCTCACGTATTTGTACAGGGTGAACAGCTCACGGCACATGATACCGTAACGTTTCTTTGCCTCGTCGCACTGCGACACGCAGTCTGCGGCGTTCTTGATCTCTGCAACCTTGTCGAAGCCCTCTGCTGTCAGTAGGGATTCGAGCTCGTAGCCCAGTGACGACACGAACGAGACAGCGCCGTCCGTAAGTTCAAAAATCCTCGCAAGTAGCTCGTCTTTGTCAACCACCGGGTCGACTCCGCCTCCGTCACCGGGGTTCTCGGTATAATCGGCCAAGGCCTTCCTCAGAGCCTTCACGACGCCGACGTAGTCGATGATGAGGCCGTTGCTCTTCCCCTTGCTCACGCGGTTGGCGCGCGCGATAGCCTGCATGAGACTGTGGGCCTTGAGCGGCTTGTCGAAGTACATGGCAGAGAGCGACTTCACGTCGAAGCCGGTGAGCCACATGGCGCATACGAAGACAATGCGGAACGGGTTGTTGGCATCCTTGAACTCATCATCGAGCTGGCGCTCCTCCATCTTCTGGCGGTGCGGCGCTATGTCGAGCCCCCACTTGCGGAAGCGATCGATCTCGTTCTGCTCCTGGCTCACCACGACCGCCATTTCAGTGGATTCCATCCAGGCATTTTTACGACGCTGCTCCATAGCCTGCTGCTGATCCATGCCGGCGAGTCTTGCGCGCTCCTCGTCGAGCGCCTCAGCCCAGTATTCCTGCACGTAATTGAACATCATCACGCAGGTGACTTTGTTCACGCAAATGAACATGGCTTTACCCGACTCCCAGATGCTCGTGTAATGGGAGACGAAGTCACGGGCCACAGCCCTCAGGCGCGGCTCGGCCATGATGATATGGACACCGTGGTTGAGCTGGGCCTGCACCTTCTCGGTCTGGTCGGCGTCCAGGTCGGCATCTTCCACGGCTTGGAGCAATTCGTCGTTGATCTCCGGGTTCTCGATGCCGAGTTGGTCGCTTCGGTTCTCATAAAAGAGCGGCACCGTAGCACCGTCCTCGACGGCGCGCCTGAAGTCATAAACCGACACATAGCCGCCAAACGTTCTGGCGGTGAGATTGTCGAATGCCAGGATGGGCGTTCCCGTAAAGCCCAGTCGCGACGCCGTAGGCAGTAACTTAACCATGTTCTCGGCAAAGATACCGTTGTTGGATCGATGTGCCTCATCGGAGAGCACGACGATATCGTGGTCGGGCACGATGGGCTCGGCGTCAGACTGGTTGAACTTCTGGATAAGCGAGAAGATATAGCTCGGATTACCCTTAAGCTTCTCCACCAGGTCCTTGCCGCTCGTGGCGCGGCAGCGCTCGGCGGGGATACCCGCCAGGCAGCCGCAGCTTTCGAACGTCTCACTAATTTGCTTGTTGAGCTCATCGCGGTCTGTGAGCACTAGAAACGTCGGAGACCCCGATTGCGTTCGACGAATCTTCTCGGCCAAGAAAACCATCGAGTAGCTCTTGCCCGAGCCCTGCGTATGCCAGAAGACGCCGAGCTTGCCATTGCGCAGTTCGCGCTCAGAGTATGCATGTACGGCTTCGTTCACGCCCAGGTACTGGTGATTGCGCGCCAGGATCTTGGCGGCCGGCGAGTCGAAATGATCAAACAGGATGAAGTTCTGGAAGAGGTCGAGCAGCGTCTCTTTGGCGCACACACCCCTCAGCATGGTCTCGAGCGCAACACTGCCAGCGTCGCCCTCACTCAGGCGTTTCCATTCACCGAAGAACTCATAGGAACTGCCCAACGTTCCGATTTTGGACTCCAGCCCGTTGGAGAGCATCACAAAGGCGTTGTAATAGAAAATCTGGGGAATGGTGTCCTGGTAGTCGGTGTAGTTGTCCTCGTACGCGCGCAACACGTCCTTGTCGTGACGTCTGAATTCGACAAACAACAGCGGCACACCGTTGACGAAGCCTACCAGGTCGCAGCGACGTCGATGCATGGGGCCCTTCACCCACAGCTCCTCTGCCGCCACAAAGCGGTTCATCTTTGGATGTTCAAAGTCGAAAGCCTGTGCAAGCTCAGTACGCGTGGAGCCATCGGCCTGAACCTTCTTCACCGGTATGCCGTCGCGAAGCATCTTATACTTTGCCTCGTTAGTCTGGAGCAGCGAATCGCCGACGAAGACCTGCTCCAAGGTTGCCACAGCCTCGGCGCATTCCGCCTCGGTAAGATGCTCGTTCAGTTCAACCAACGCGTTCATGAGATCGCGCTTGAGAAGGACATCCTTATAGGAGTCGCGGCCCAGCGTGCCACAGGGGCCGAGAACCTCATCGTCGAAGCAATAGTAGACGTCCCATCCCATACAGCGCAGTAACTCACCCGCAGGCTTCTGGACAGCTTCCTCCTCGGAGTAACGGCTAGTCATGGCCTTCCTCCATTCCATATCATGGCATCTGCCGGACGATATTTCGAATCAAGCGGAATCGCATCGTTGATCTCGCATGGGTCGAGCCAATTGATGAGACCGTGGTTGAAACATATCTGGAACGTCTTTTCGCGGTCCATCGCTACACCTCGATTTCCCCGGACATGAGCTTGGGAAGCAGACGATCGCGCGCCTCGCGAGCTGAGGAGGCCGCCTGCTCAAGGTGTTCACACGTTACAATTAGCGACTCAACAGTCTCGGAAAACCGCTCCTGTATTTCACAATCAGGCCTGATAAAAATAACGCGGTCCAGCGCATCTGGCTTGAGATGAAGCACATTCGTGCCATTGGCGAGCATAGCTATCATTTCCGCCACGCCGCTAAACCTTAGGGTGGTATAGAGATAGTTTGCGGTCACGTTTTTTGGGACAAACTTGATCAAATCCATCGACATCAGGAAACCATCTGCCTGCCTCGGGACTCTTGCAACATGCCCAACGAGTCGCCGCTCTTTCGTCATATCAGTAACAGCCATGATTACGTCACCGAACGAAATCAACTGCTCAGGTTTATATGCGCCTGCATATGGCTTTTCAGCGCCACAAGCCCAGCCGCCGTATGCAGCAATGCTATTCAGATTGGCAAGTCGCATCTTTCCTGACTCGACAAGATCTTTTGATGTATATGATTTCCCCCTATAGAAGTCAGCGAAATCTAGCAGGCTACCCTTCTGCCACCCCTCAGGGAGACCATCGACAATGGGCGTGGTCTCGTGACCGGGGAACTTGAGGTCGATAAACCACTCCCTGTAGAGGCGCTGGGCGGCCTCCTCCAGAAGCTTAATCTGTCTGCGGTTGTTCTCGATTAGCCCGTCATAAGCAGAGAGCACGCCAGCGATACGGCGTTGCTTCTCAAGGTTCTTTTCAATTACGAGCGGTAACGACGAAAGGATTGCTGTATTGAGGTTAAGCATCGTCGTGCCTTTTGCATGGTTGACCAGCCAGCCAATAGTTTCGGGCAGCGATGTTAGATAGAACAAATACCTAGAATCAATTTTACTTGGGTCGGGTGTGACCTTGAGACAGCCGGTACCGCACAGCCAGCCATCTTCACGGGCACCCACAAGAGAACCCCTTCCGACATCCCCTCGACGCGCATAAATCAAATCTCCGCGCTTCACCTTATAGCGGCTAAGCCTTTCGACATGCTCCTCAGACACCCTGGCAATTCCGTTTTCAGAAATAGATCCGTCCACAAGATTCACAGGCATGCAAACAGGAGTTCCCCATTCCGAATAATCGCTTTGGTGAAGTTGTGTGCCAAAGGGACCAGTCTGGATGCCACCCTCAACACACACATCGCTTAGCTTGACCCTCATAGCCCCAGCTCCTGAAAGTTACGGTCTATGACAGTCATAAGGTCATTGTTCTGGCGCTGCAACTCCAGCAACTCTGCGTGAATCTCTGTCATGCGCTCGTGGAAGTCCACGCCGTCGTCCTCGACGGGAGGCACGCCCACGTAGGCACCCGGCGTCAGGCTCCAAGAGCTCTTCTCGGCAGGCCGGTCGCCCTGAATCTCAGTACGCGTGGCTACCTTGCACAGCCCCGGCACATCCACGTACTCGCCCTCGCCGAACTTCTCGACAAGCCAGACGGCCTCGCCGATCTCAGTAGCGGCGGACTCCATCCGGGCCGTCACCTTAGCAAGGGCCTCACGGCGCTTCTTCCGCTCGCGTTTGGGCAGGGCATCGACTTCTGCCTTAGCGGCGGCTTTCTGTGCCTCAATGGCCGCCAGCATCACTTCGTGAGCAATGGCGAAATCCTCAACATCACCGATAACCAAGAGCTTCTCCGCCGCGTCACCGCCAAACAGCGGCGCGACCTTTGCCGCACGATCCCCGTACGCCTCAATGAGGTCGTGGTACTTGCCCATTTCGCCGCGATAGAGCCAGACGATGGCCGAGAGGTTCTTGAGTTGCCAAGGCGTCCACTCGTTAAGCGTCGTGGAGACGGCGGTGTGGTAGCGCTGGGCGTCGATGAATAGGACCTTGTCGCGCAGCGCCTCGGGCTTGCCCTTGTCGAAGAACCACAGCGTGCACGGCAGACTCTTGGTGTAGAAGAAGTTGTTACCAACGTAGAGCATCACGTCCACGTGGCCGGTCTCCACGAGTTTGCAACGTTGGGCGCGCTCGGCGTTGGAATCGGTAGCGGAGGACGCCATGACGAAACCCGCGCGGCCCGTGTCCTTGAGGTAGGAGTAGAAGTAATTAATCCAGAGATAGTTGGCACCGCTTGCGGACACTTCTTTCCTCTTGTTCGCCTTCGGTGCGCCAAGTGGCAGGCGACCGGCGTCCAGAGCCTTTGTGTGCTTCACCTTATCCACGTTAAAGGGCGGGTTGGCGGCCACAAAGTCGCACTTGCCGTCGAGCGCATGCGCGTCGTTGTAGAAGGTGTTGGCGTCATCGCCCGACTTGATGTTGCCCTGCATACCGTGAACAGCCATGTTCATGAGACAAAGCTTGGCGTTGTAGTCGACTTTCTCCTGACCGTAGAACATCATGGTCTCGGCGGGGTTGCCGCCCTGCTCGCGTACGTAGTCACTGGCGGAGACGAACATGCCGCCCGAGCCGCAGGCGGGATCGAGCATCTTGCCACGCGAAGGCTCGATGACGTTCATGATCATGCGAACGAGCGACTTGGGCGTGAAGAAAACGCCGTCGTCGCTAGCCACCGCAGGAGCAAACTTGCCGAGGAAGTACTCATAGATGCGGCCGATAATGTCATCACCCTCCTCGTCGAGGGCAGGGTTGTTAAAGACGCGGATGACGCTGCGCAACAGGTCATTGCCAAGCTCGGCGTAAGTATCGGGAAGGACGCCCGCGAGCGAGGGATTAATGGCAGCGATACTTGCCATGGCTTCGTTGACCGCCTTGCCGATGTCGGCACCGTCGGGCACGTTGAGCAGGTAGTCGTAGCGGGCCTCCTCGGGGATGAACATCGCGCCTTTGGCGGAGTAGTCCGCTGCCTGCTTGGGCGGTTTGCGACCCGTGATAGCGGCACGCTCAGCTTCAATCTGCTCATCAGCGCGCTTGAAACGACCCCATGCATAGCGCAGGAAGATGAGGCCCAGAACCGGCATGCAGTACTGCTGGCTCGTCAGCTTGGAGTTGGCACGCAATTCGTCTGCTGCCTCCCAGAGCTCGTTCTCAAGCTTGCGGATGTCCGCCATCGTTACTTCTCCTTCTTGGACAGGTACTCAATGAGGCTCGTCTTCACGAGGGACGTGAAGCTGACGCCATTGAGAGCGGCCGCCTCCTTGGCGGCATCGCGCATGTTCTTGGGGATGCGGATGGTTACTGCCACGTTCTCGCCGTCCACGAGGAAGCTTCTGAGCTCGCTCGGGGTGGCTTCTCCGTCGATAAGGTCGGCGTACTTCATGGGAACCTCCGCGATTGCACGATGCAATACAAATCTGCTTACGATTCTAGCAAAGGGGCAAATAGGAGTAGCCGTCCGGCGCAGATAAGTGGTCGAAATAATCGATGCTAATAGAATGGAGCATGAACATCGCCGCACAGATTAAAGGACACGTAGGGCTGCACGTCGTAGGCCACGAAGACAAGTGACGTTCCAGCGCGTGAAAGCGAATATGACGGTCGCAATTTATACTGGGACCTTGTGGAAGAGAGGTACACAGATGACGCTTGGTTACGCAGGGCATGCCCGACTCGAAGCTGAAGACGATGAAATTGCCATCTACTCCTACACAGGCGAAGATTGGAACGTCCAAGATGAGTCGGCACGCGATGCACTCGTAAGCGATTCAGGACAGTTCGCCATTAGCAAGTCCTGTCTCATCGAACCGGAGATTCACAGCAAGGTTAGAAAACTCAACGGCAGAAAAAGGCTTGTTGAGAAGACAGTCGTGAGAAATCCGGACCTTGCAGATCTGATAGAACGTGGCGGCATCGTAGTGGACAAACTGTGCGCCGTCGACTCCGAGGCATCGGTCCACCATCCTCGAATTTACGCACGCCTACTTCGTCTCATCTTCAGGAGTTACCAGGTAAACGGCCGGCTCCCCGAAAAAGAGGGGTTTATCGTCTAGCTCACGCTCCGAAAAGGCTGCGCAAAAGTAAGGCAAGCCCCTCAAAGAAGGGACTCAAGCGCTTACAAAGCCCAATTCATCCAGTTGTACATCAAATGCCCTACCTCCCCTCTGCCTTCAGCTTCAGCAGCAGGTCGCCCAGCTCGGAGCACTTGCTGGAAAGGCACGTCTGGGACCGCTCGCCCATCCCCCACCGCTGGCGGACTTCCTGGGCGCGCGGACTCACGCGATAGTCCCCGTCCATCACCTGCTTGAGCAACTTGGCGGTCACGCGCGCGTCGGCTAGGGCACTGTGGGTGTGACCCGTCGACTCGTCAAACTCGATGCCAAACCACGTCGCCGCGTCATTCAAAGAGACGCACTCGTGGCTGCCCACGTCCATGATCGAGGTGTAAAACGCCTGCAGATCGGCCCAGTCCGTAGGAAATGCGGCAAGGTCGATTTGCTTTGCCTGGCACTCGGTCATAAGCTGTCGACGGTCCGTCCCGCTCCAGCAAACCACCTGGGCGGAGTAGCGACCGATCCAATCGCTGAGCCTTTTGATCACCATGTAGAGCGGATCGGCCATCGCGGTGTCCACAGCCGATATCCCTGTGAGCTCGCGGACGAGGAACGCAACGCCTTCGGTAAATTCTGTCTGCACAAACTGCGAGAACTCGCCCATAGCGTTGCCGTGGTAATCGAGCTTGACGGCGCCGACCTCGATAATCTCATTGCGCAGCCCACGGCGTTGGCGCTGCCTTGGCACCGGCGCAAACTCAAAGTCCAGCACAATCTGGCGCGCAAAGTTCGTCGTATCGATAGCCGAGATACACGGCTTCTTTTCAGCTGACACGGTTAGGGCCTTTCTCCGTCAACTGCCGCTCGTTACATAGGCGGCTACATTGCCGTAAGGATAGGCGCCCGCGCGGACATGAAAGCGGGGCGCAATGCCATGCGCCGGTCGCACGCCATGCAGACGGCCCCAAGAGAGTCGCCCGCTCTATTCAAATGCATGAAAAAGATTTAGGCCCGGTGACTTGAATCAGCGGTCATCCCGGGCCCATCAGAGCACACAGAGCTCTTGGTTGCTTTGGTCTCGCTTTTCACAGCGTTTGTCGGGCTTTCCGAGGCACTCAAGCAGCGTTCGAAGCATAAAAAGCCGCTACAATTAAGGCTTTGACCCCTTGACCAAGCAACGGCGCTGCCCAGCATTCCACCACTTGGGCTGCCGTCAACTTTATTCTATCCGCGAGCATCTGGTTTGCCAAATGGATTTTCGGTAAAGGAAGCACGGCACGCCCGCAAAACCACTACGCCCCAAGTGCCGCCATGGGGATCACCGCCACGCCGTCGTCGCGTGTGTAGGCAATGCTCCCCTTTCCAACCACGACCGCCAAAAACGCCGGCGCGGCATTCTGGGCGGCAGGATTGGAGAGCACTTTCCTCTCCAGCGCCTTGAGATTTCTCGCTCCATCGCCTGCTTTCGCATCACTCAGCTTGACCTCGATGGCTCCCATCCGCACAGGCCCTCGGTCAGCTTGAGCCTGTTGAAGAGGTCCAAGTACGCAGCGATGATCCTCTCGTCGGGGCCCGCCTCACCGTACGAGGCGTCCTTTATGAGCGTCTTGTACGTAACAGCTTGGCTCTCGTTCATGGCAAGAGCTCGCAAAAGGCCGTGTGCAAGCTCGGGCGATCATGCGATATGCGAAATTACGCCATTCTCAATGTAGTTTTTACGCTACTTTCAATGTAGTTTTTACGCCATATTCATTGAAGGTTTTACGCTTGGCATCCTTAGCGCGACCCATTCCGAGCATCACATCAGAGCGCGCTTGGTTATCTCCGCTCGCAGACCGAGGGTCGTCGCAAACGCTTCACCAAAGGGACAAGCCCTTTGAAGTGCGGCTTGGCGCCGCATGGCGCCGGCGGACGAGGCGATGCGTCCGCCGGCGAATAGCACCGAATTGGTTACTTCTTGCTCTCGGGCAGGACCAGATTCACAGCGACATCCTTGGCGGCATCGATGTGCTGAGCCACGACCGGCGTCTGCGGAAGGATCAGGTTGAGCACGATGGCCATGATGGCGGTGGGGGTCACGGCGTTGGAGCCGATGACGGTGGACACCCAGGTGGGCATGCCCTCGCCGGCAAGGCAACCGCTGGCCATCCAGATACCCAGGCCAAAGACGACCGAGGTGCCGACGATGGTGGTAGTGCGCTGCGTGAGGCCCTCGCGGGTGAACATGCGCACGCCGTTCATGGTGATGGTGCCAAAGACGCCGACGGTCGCGCCGCCGATGACGGGCTGCGAGATAGCGGAAAGGACGGCAGAGAGCTGCGGGAACAGACCGGCGATGGCAAAGACGGCCGCGATGATCACAAAGACCCACTCGTTGACGACCTTGTTGGAGCAGATGATGCCCACGTTCTGGCCAAGGGCGCTGGTGGGAAGACCGCCTAGCAGGCCGCCGGCCATAGAGGTAAGGCCCTGGGAGACGATGGCGCCGGAGAGCTCGCGCTCGGTGGGCATGCGGTCGATGGAGCCCAGGCAGGCGGCGGAGACGTCACCGATAACCTGGATGGCAACCATGGGGAACACGACGGCGAGGGTAATGCAGACCTCGGGATCAAACTCGAGCGCGTAGGGTATGAGCTTGGGAAGGGCGAAGACCTGAGCGGTGGCGACGCTGGAGAAGTCGATCATGCCAAAGGGGATCGAAACGATCATGCCGACGATCATGCCAAAGAACACGGAGCCCAGCTTGAGCGTGCCCTTGCCAAAGTTGGCGAACGCAAAGACCACGGCGAAGGTGATAAGAGCGACGCACCAGGCCTGCGGGGTACCCCACAGCGGCGTGCCCATACCGCCGGCCATATATTTGACGGCCGTGGGATAGAGAGAGACGCCAATGGAGAAGATGACCGTACCGGTCACGACGGGCGGGAACAGCCACTTGATCTTGCTGTAGGCCAGACCAAAGAGGACCGCGACGGCGCCGCCGACGATCTCGCCGCCCAGCAGCGCACCGAAGCTAAAGCCCGAGGCACCCATGGCCTGCAGGGCCGGCAGGAACGCGAACGAAACGCCCATGACGATGGGCAGGCCGCCGCCGATGCGACGGAAGGGAGCGAAGGCCTGAAGGGCCGTGTCGATCGCCGAAAGAATGAGCGCGACCTGGATGATGTCGGTGCTCTGCTGGCTATTAAAGCCGTAGACGCCGGCCATGATGACAGCCGGGGTAATGATGCCGGCAAATGATGCCAGTACGTGCTGAAGGGCACACGGGATCATTTCCGTAACGGGCGGCATGCCTTCGCGAGTGAACAGGGCTTCAGTGCCGTTCGCAACCGTCTCCTGGGTCATTTGACCACCAATCCTCGAAATAGTTGTTTTCGCATCTAACGCTCTATTGTGACGCAGTGCGGGGTTGAGGTTGCGCCTTCGTTGCATATCGTATTAAAGATGATTCTCATTCTCAATAATAATTTTTTGTTATCAGACTATTCTTCAGCTGAAATAGCGCATTTCCGCAGGTCAGGAAAGTGTCTGGTCAAAATAACATCTAACTTTTCTTTTGGTCAACCGTTTACCGCTAAATTCCTACCGTTCGTCTGTATTACGCAATGTACCTGCGGATATACGAGATGATGGGCAGCGTGTTACCATGAGAAAAAATTGTTATGAACATTTCCGATTTCACCCAAAGGAGTTGCCCGTGAACGAGACCGTACGTCGCTTTTTGCCGATGGTCGATTTTCTGGAGCAGATACTCGGCAAAAACAGCGAAATCGTGCTGCACGATTTCTCGGATCCCGACCACGCCATCGTTGATATTCGCAACGGCATCGTGAGCGGCCGCAAGGTCGGCGGTCCCGCCACCGATCTGGCACTCAAGATCATGCACGACGCCAAGTATCGCGACCTGCCGTTTATTACGGGCTACGAGGGGCGCGGTGCCGGCGGCAAGACGTTGGAGTCAGCGACGTACTTTATCCGCGAGAATGACGAGATCGTCGGTATGCTCTGCGTCAACACCGACCTCTCGACCGTGCGCTCCATCAACGCCATGGCGCAGCAGCTCATGGCGTGCTTCGACGCGGCGCCGACGCGCACGGAGCCCGCCCCTATCGAGGTCGAAAGCCTTTCGGAGTCCACACAGGAGCTCATCGACCGCAGCATTGCCGAGTTGCTGAGCACGCGCGGGCTGGATGTGGCGTCGCTTGGTCAGAGCGACCGCGTGGACGTCATTCGCCACCTCAACGGCAACGGGGTGTTCATGCTCAAGGGCGCCGTGGCCTGCGCCGCCACCGCGCTGGGTATCTCTGAGCCCAGCGTCTACCGCTACCTGCAAAAAGTTCGCAAGGAGGGCTAACGGGCAACATGAAGCGCGGCTCCACAAGCGATCCGTCACTTGACAAAAGACCCTGCAGCTCGCACGCGCTGCAGGGTCTTTTTGCATGTCATGTTTAGTTGTGGCCAACGCCTTAGAGAGCGGCGATGACCTCGATCTCGACCAGACCACCAGCCGGAAGGGCGGCAACCTGGAAGGCGCTGCGCGCGGGGAACGGGGCCTCGAACTTGGAGGCGTAGATCTCGTTCACGGCGGCGAAGTCGGCGAAGTCGGCGATGTCGGCCAGGTAGACCGTGGTCTTGACGACATCGGCAAAGGTAGCGCCGGCAGCGGTCAGCAGGGCCTCGACGTTGGCGAGGGACTGCTTAGCCTGGGCCTCGACGCCCTCGGGCATCTTGCCGGTTGCGGGGTCGATGCCCAGCTGGCCGGACAGGAACACCATGTTGCCGGTCTGGATGCCAGGGGAATACGGGCCGATGGCTGCGGGTGCGTTATCGGAAGACACGACGGTCTTGCTCATGTTTATCTCCTTACGATCAGTTGAGAAAGCGTGAGCGCGGCGTTCACACCGGGAGGCACAGTTCGGTCTGAACACCGCGCTTGATTGGGATGGTACTCAAGGTTTCTGTTTGATGCAAGAATATTATCAGCTTGCGAGAATATTTTATCGCCCAACGGTCTCCCCGAACCGCTGAACGGTTCTCATGTGGAGCAGCCAGTCCAAGCTGCTGAAGACTTTATCCCGCTTGGAGCACGGGCATCGCCTGCCGCAACGGCGCCACTATACTTTTGATTATCTGGGCATTTTGAAAGGCAGGATATGACCGCAACCGCCAGTCGAACCACCAACCGCAGACCCGAGCTTTTGGCGCCCGCCGGAGGGCCCGAGCCCTTTGCCGCCGCACTCGCCGCCGGGGCAGACGCCATCTACTGCGGCATGGGCAGCTTCAACGCCCGCCGCAAGGCCACCAACTTTACCGACGAGGCCTTTGAGCAAGCCTGCCGCGCCGCGCATCTAGCCGGGTCGCGCGTCTACGTCACGGTAAACATCGTCATCAAGCAGTCCGAGATGGGCGATGCGCTGCAACTCATCCATCGCTGCTCCACGCTGGGCGCCGACGCCTTCATTATCCAGGACTGGGGCCTGTTCTTTGAGGTCAAGCGCACCATGCCCGGCATCGAGACACATATCTCGACCCAGGCGAACATCCACGACGACCGCGGAACCCTTTGGTGCCGTGAGCAGGGCGCTGACCGCGTGACTCTCTCGCGCGAGCTCTCCATCGACGAGATCGCCGCCATTCACAACGCCGCGCCCGATGTGGACCTCGAGGTCTTTAGCCACGGTGCCATCTGCTTTTGCTACTCGGGCCTGTGCCTGCTTTCGAGCTTTGCCATGGCGGGCCGCTCGGCCAACCGCGGCATGTGCGCCCAGCCCTGCCGCCTGCCCTACGAGCTGATCGACGAGAACGGCCGCTCGCTCTCCCCTGCCGGTCGCGAGCGCGCGCTGTGCCCGCGCGACACCAACACGTCGCAGCTTGTTCGCCGTCTGTATGACGCCGGCGCCGCATCGCTCAAGCTCGAGGGCCGCATGAAGGCCCCCGATTACGTGTATTCCATCGTCGATGTGTATCGTCACCAGATTGATGACATGCTGGCCGGGGTCGCCGTAGATAAGGACGAGGTAGCCGCCCGCCAGCGCCAGCTCAAGCGCTGCTTCAACCGCGACTTTACGCACGCCTATCAGGACGGCACCTCGGGCGACGAGATGATGAGCTATGAGCGTTCCAACAACCGCGGCCAGATCGTGGGCACGGTGCTGGGCAGCCGTCTGGCCAACCGCGATGTGCGCGGCCTCAAGCCCGACGACCGCCGTCGGCGCGCCGCCATCGCCCGCATTGAGTTGTTTGAGCCCGTGGGCAAGGGCGACCTGCTGGAGCTTCGCCACGATAACGAGTTTGACCAGTTCCTGACCACCATTGCCGCCGATGATGCCGCCACCGGTGACATCATTGAGTGCCGCGTGCCCCGCAGCATGCCCGAGGGCTGCCGCGTCCGCGTGATTCGCAGTCAGCGCGCCATCGACGCCGCTGGCGCCGCGCTCAAGCGCGATGTGCTGCGCCGCCGAGCCGTAGATGTGTCCGTCGTGGCGCGTCTGGGCGAGCCGTTTACCGTTACGCTCACCTGCTGCGACGACCCCGCGCTCACCGCCACCGCCACCGGCTTTACCGTCGAGGCCGCCAAGACCCGCGCCGTCGAGGCGGCAGACCTGGTTGAGCATGTGGGCCGCATGGGCTCTTCGCCCTTTGAGGCAGCTAGCTTTGATGTGACGCTCGATGAGGGCTGCGGCATGGGCTTCTCCGCTGTGCACAAGGTGCGCGCTGCCGCCTGCAAGGCGCTGGAAGAGGCCATTCTGGCACCGTACGAGGAGCGCGCGAAAACGCTCGAGTTGACGGTGCTCGACAAATGCACGCGCCCCATGCCCGAGCACTACCGCGACGAGCCGCAGATCTGCGCCACCGTCACCTCGCTCGAAGCCGCCGAGGCAGCGCGCGTGGAGGGTGCAACGCGCATCTACATGACCACCGACGCGCTCGATGCGGCCGGGCTCTCCCCCGCCGATGCATTTGAGCAGGGTATCGTGCCTGTACTCGACGAGGTCTGCCGCGCCGTCGACCACGAGCGCGTCGATCCCTGGATCAATGCTGGAGCCACCGTCGCCGTCGGCAATATCTCCGAGCTCGCCGTAGCCGCGCATGCCGGCGCCACGGCCGAGATTCGCTCTTGCCTGCCGGTGCACAACACGCCCTGCATGGAGGCGCTTGCCGAGCGCGGAGCCGGTGCGTTTTGGCTCTCGCCCGAAATCACGCTCGACGAGATTGTCTCGCTCGGCGCCGCCGCGCCCGCGGCTCTGGGCATCACCGTCTTTGGCCGCCCGCGCGTCATGACAAGCGAGCACTGCATTCTGCAGGTTGCCAACGGCTGCATCCACGATTGCGCCAACTGCCGCCTGCGCGCCCGCAAGCTCTCGCTCAAGAATATCGACGGAAAGGTCATGCCCGTCCTCACCGATATCCACGGCCGCTCTCGCCTGTACGATGCCTACCCCATCGACCTCACGCCGCAGGTCCCCCAGCTGCTCGATGCCGGCGTGCGTCGTCTCATGGTGGACGGAACGCTGCTCGAGACGGATGAGGTGGGCCGTGCCGTCGCCCGCGTCCGTCGTGCCGTCGAAGCAGCGCAGGCCGGCCGCAAGCCCGCCGCCCGCCTACGCGGGGCGACCTCGGGCTGCATGTTTGTGGGAATCAGCTAACCGAAAGGCTTACACGTGAACGAAGAACCTCAAGTCCTCTACTGCGACGCCTGGCTCATGGCCATCGACAAGCCCGCCGGCATGATTGTCCACGGTGACGGCACCGGCGAGCGCACGCTCACCGACTACGCCAGCGACCTGCTGCTGGCAATGGGCGACGGCTTTGCCGCGTCTGACATGCAGCCGCTCAACCGCCTGGACCGCGACACCACCGGCGTGGTGCTGTTCTCGCTCGACAAGCAGACGCAGCCCGCCTTTGACCAGATGGTCATCGACCACGCTTTCGAGAAGCACTACCTGGCGCTCGCCGAGGGCAAGATCGACTGGAACGAAAAGCTCATCGACAAGCCCATCGCCCGCGACCGGCACGACAGCCGCAAGATGCGCGTCGGCGCCAGCGGCAAGCCGTCACAGACGCGTGTGAAGGTGCTCAAGCGCCTCAAGAGCCGTCGTGGCCTGCCCACGCGCTCGTATATCGATGTCGAGCTGCTCACCGGCCGCAAGCACCAAATCCGTGTGCATCTGGCGAGCGAGCGTCATCCCCTGGTAGGCGACGAGCTCTACGGCACGCCGCGTCCCTGCGGTCTGATGCTCCACGCCCACAGCGTGTCCTTCACGCATCCCGTAACCGGCGAGCACATCCACATCGAAGCCCCCTGCCCCTGGGAGCCCTAAACCACCACAATGGGGACAGGCACCTTTGTGGTGGTTTTGCCGCAATGGCTCAGCCGCGGTCCCAAAACGTCTCGATCCGTAACAGTTAGAACCCTTTTTCCGGTCTATCTGTTACAGATCGAGACATTCGTATCCCCCTTAAGGGAAAATCTCAATCTGTAACACCTGGCCCACTTTTAACGGTCTAGTTGTTACAGACCTAGACAAACCGGTAGACAACGAAAGCGGCAACGCCCGTAATGGACGTTGCCGCTTTTCTATTGAGAAAACTATTCGGTTTTCGTTGCTAACCACCACAATGGGGACAGGCACCTTTGTGGTGGTTTTGGCCTTGTCCCATCGCTAGACCGTGATGACGTTGTCCATCGACTGGTACTTGGCGGGTACCTCGCCCGCAGTGATGATCGTTGCATCGCGAAAGTCCGCAAACTTGACGGGCGCCACCATGCCAAATTTACTGGCGTCCGAGATTACGAAGCGTTTGGCGGTATGGCGCATCGAGATACGTTTGACCTGCGCTTCCTCGATATCCGGTGTGGTGAGACCTTGCTCGGCGGCGATGCCATTGGAACCCCAAAAGCCGCAGTTGAAGTTATAGCGGTCCAGGGTTGCCAAGGCATCGGGTCCGACGAGCGCCTCGGTCTCTGGCTTGAGCTCGCCGCCCAGCACAACGGTGCGCATGCCGCGCAAAGCGAGGTGCTGAGCATGGAGCACGGAATCGGTCACATAGGTGACGCCCTCAAGGCGCGGAAGATGCTCGATGAGCTTGAGGGTCGTGGAGCCCGAATCGATATACACAAAGCTATCGGGCTCCACAAGCGCCGCCGCACGGGCGCAGATACGCTCCTTGTCGTCGTTATGGAGATCGCTGCGCTCGCTGATCGTCAGGTCGCGCGTCACGTGCGCGCGCTCCAGACTCGTCGCGCCTCCGTGCACCTTGGCGATACGGTGCGCGCGGTCGAGCGTTTGCAAGTCGCGGCGAATGGTGGACGGTGTCACGCCCAGGGCTTCGGCAAGCTCCGGCACGGTAACCGAGCCGGCCTGCTGCACCATCGACACAATCGCGTTGAGCCTATCTTCCGCAAGCATCGCTTACTCCTCCTCGGGGTACACGACTCCCCAATCGGCGCGAAGCTTGGTCATCAGCTCCATAACATCAGAAGCATAGCCCAGAAGCTCGCACTTCGAATCATCGCCGGCAACGGCCTTCTCCAGGTCGGCCATCTCGTAGCACAGAGCGTATGCCTCGGTGCCAGCGCGGACCTCCTCACGGCGACCGTCCGCAGTCCACACGATGGTCGCATGGTCGGCGCGCGTATACTCGTTGACCTCGATATAGCACTTGTCGAAGCTGATAACCGAACGCTTGGGCTGCTTGGAGTGGAGCGTAAGGCTCACCACGCCCAGCTGCTGCTCGGCGTTACGGCAGACAATGCCACTCGCGACGTCAACGCCGGTCTCACAGGTGTTGCCCAGCGAGACAACCTCAGCGGGTTGGCTGGCCATAAACAGGCGCATGACAGACAGGGCATACATGCCAATGTCAAGCATGGCGCCGCCGGCAAGGTTGCGGTTGTAGAAGCGATTGGTCAGGTCGCCGTACTCCTTGTAGCTGCCAAAGTTGAGCTGAGCGAGGTTCATGTGGCCGAACTCACCGTCATCCATGCGGCGACGCAGCTCCTGATATAAAGGCATGTGGAGCACCGTGGTAGCGTCCATAAGGACAACGTTGTGCTCGTCGGCAATGGCACGGGCCTCGTCGAGCTCGGCGGAGTTGAGGGTGATGGCCTTTTCGCAGAGCACGTGCTTGCCAGCTGCCAGAGCGGCTCGCAGGTAGGTGATATGCGTGTTGTGCGGCGTGGTGATATAGACTGCGTCAATGTTCGGATCGGCATAGAGGTCCTCGACCGTTTCATAGACCTTCTCAACGCCATACTGCTCTGCAAAAGCCTGAGCCTTGGACAGTGTGCGGTTGGCAACGCCCGCAAGCTTGCGGCCGGCAAGAGCGAGAGACTGGGCCATCTGGTTGGCGATAACACCGCAACCGATCACTGCCCAGCGGAGCTCGGGGGCCGTAAAAATATCGTTGGGGAATCGCTTGTCCTGGACCGAGGCAAATGCCGCCTTAGCGGCTGCTTCGGCGTCGAGCGGAGCCTGTTTGGAATCTGCCATGATGTGCCTCCTAAGTCATCGGAAGTCCTTCATTTCTAACAACCCTATATTCGCACAATTGCGCGCGTATCTGCTCGTATTTGCGTGTTTATTTTCCTATCGGTCATTATTTAGCCATAGTTGGCAAATGTTTGCGCGGTTATGCGCATTATCGCGCAAGACTATGCGCGTAAATGCGCATGCGACGATCCTTATGAAACATAAAAGGGCGGAACACCATAGCCCTAAAAGACAGAGCCAGCTGAATTACTTCACCCCTCTGGGGGCACCAGACATCAAAGGACCGTCCCAAACTGCCGGCAAAAAGGGAACGTCCCCAGCTGCCGACAGTTTGGGACAGTCCCTATGTGCCGCTTTCGTTGCAACGGCCACTCATTTAAGTCTGTCCCCAATGAGTGGGATAGAAAAAGGCCCGGGTGCCGTGGGGCATCCGGGCCTTTGCTAGCAACTTGATGTTGCGGGCAGCTTAGAACTTGTGACCGCACTTCTTGCAGACGCGCAGCTTGTTCTTGCCGTCCTTCTCGTGACCGACGCGGGTAACCTTACCGCACTCGGGGCAGACGAGATTGACGTTGGAGGCGTCGATAGGAGCCTCCTGCGAAACGATGCCGCCCTGCTGGTTGGCAGCGTTGGGCTTGACGGCCTTCTTGACGACCGAAACGCCCTCGACAACGACCTTGTTCTCGGCGGGGAGAGCACGCAGGATAACGCCCTGCTTGCCGCGATCCTTACCAGAGAGAACCTGGACCTTATCGCCCTTCTTGATATACATATATCTCCCCTAACTACAGGGTCTCGGGAGCGAGCGAGACGATCTTCATGTACTTCTTGTCACGAAGCTCGCGAGCGACGGGCCCGAAGATACGGGTGCCGACGGGCGAACCATCGTTGTTGATGACAACGCAGGCGTTCTCATCAAAGCGAATGTAGGAGCCATCCTTGCGGCGGATCTCCTTAACGGTGCGAACGACGACGCAACGGACAACGTCCTTCTTCTTGACGTTGGCGCCAGGGGTAGCCTCCTGGACAGCACCGATGAACACATCGCCGATGCCTGCATAACGACGCTTGGAACCGCCAAGCACCTTGATGCAGCGAATCTTGCGAGCGCCGGAGTTGTCGGCGACGTTCAGCATGGTTTGCATCTGAATCATGGTAGATGTTCCTCCGAACTAAGAACCGAAGAGAGGTGCGCTGCCTTTATACGGCCTGTGGTATGCAAGCCAGGCATACGCACATCTTCGGAAACGTACAAGTCGTAAGAGCGACTGCTTATTTAGCGCGCTCGACGACCTCGATGAGGCGCCAACGCTTCATCTTGGACAAAGGACGGGTCTCCATAACGCGGACGGTGTCGCCCACGCCAGCCGTGCACTCCTCGTCGTGAGCGTGCAGCTTCTTGGAGCTGGTCATCATCTTGCCGTACTTGGGGTGACGCTTGCGCTCGGTGATGGTGACAACAATGGTCTTGGCACCGGAGACGGAGGTAACGACACCCGTACGGACCTTACGCGAGTTACGCGAATCAGTCATGTTCTCTCCTTAGGTCCTACTCGGCGACAGCGGACTTCTCCGCTGCGATCTCGCGGGCGCGCTGCTCCGTGAGGACGCGAGCGATGTCCTTCTTCACGGTGTTGACGCGAGCGGTGTTGTCCAGCTGGCTGGTGGCCATCTGGAAACGAAGGTTAAAGAGCTCGGCGCGCATTTCCTTCAGCTTCTCAACGAGCTGAGCGTCCGAGAGCTCACGAATCTCTGCGGGCTTCATTAGTTCTCCTCCTTGGCGGCGGCGGCGTCCTCAGCAGCCCACTTGGCCTCGAGAGCGGCCTCCTCAGCCATCTCCTTCTCGATGCGCTGCTCAACGTTCTTGGCAGCAACAATCTTGGTCTTGATGGGGAGCTTGTGCTGCGCAAGACGCAGAGCCTCGCGAGCGACCTCCTCGGGAACACCCTTGACCTCGAACATGATGCGGCCGGGCTTGACGACGGCCACCCACTCCTCGGGGTTACCCTTACCAGAACCCATGCGAGTCTCGGCAGGCTTCTTGGTGATGGGCTTATCGGGGAAGATCGTGATGTAGACACGACCGCCACGCTTCATGTAGCGGGTCATAGCAATACGAGCGGCCTCAATCTGACGGTTGGTGATCCAATGGGCCTCGAGAGCCTGGATACCAAACTCGCCGAAATGCAGCTCGGTATTACCCTTGGCCTGGCCCTTCATGGAGCCACGCTGCACCTTGCGGTGAAGAATACGCTTAGGGGCAAGCACTACTGACCCCTCCTCTCGGAGTTACGACGACGAGGACGGGAAGAGCCCTCGAGTGCAGGGTTGGGAACAGGCTGGCCCGGGATCTTCTCGCCCAGGTAGATCCAGACCTTCACGCCGCAAGCGCCCATGGTGGTGCTGGCGACAGCCGTGCCGTAGTCGATCTTGGCACGGAGGGTGTGCAGAGGCACGCGACCCTCACGGTACCACTCACGACGGCCCATCTCGGCGCCGCCGAGACGACCGGAGCACTGGATACGGATGCCCTTAGCGCCGGCCTTGCGGGCGGACTGGACAGCCTTGCGCATAGCGCGACGGAAGGCAACGCGGCCCTCGAGCTGCTCGGCGATAGACTGAGCAACGAGGTTGGCGTCGAGCTCGGGGCGCTTGATCTCGACAACGTCGACGGAGAGCTGGCCCTTGGAGACACCAGCGACCTTCTCGAGCTCGGTGCGGAGGGTATCGATCTCGGCACCCTTCTTACCGATGACAACGCCGGGGCGAGCAGTGAGGATGATGACCTTCACCTTGTCGCCAGCGCGCTCGATCTCGACACGGGAGACAGCTGCGCGGGAAAGACGCTTCTCGAGGTACTTGCGGATCTCGAGATCGTTACCGAGGGTCTTAGCGTAATCCTTCTCTGCGAACCAGCGGGAGCGCCAGTTCTCGGTGATGCCAAGACGGAAGCCGGTGGGGTAGACTTTCTGACCCATACAGCTTTACGCCTCCTTTCGAGGAGCAACGACGACGGTGATGTGGGAAGTACGCTTCAGAATGCGAGAAGCGGAACCCTTGGCGCGGGGACGGATGCGCTTAAGCGTCGGACCCTCGTCAACATAGGCAGCGGCGACAACCAGGTTGTCGGCACGCAGACCGTTGTTGTTCTCGGCGTTCGCAACGGCGGAACGGAGAACCTTCTCGACATCCACGGCGACGGCGCGGTCGCAGAAGTGGAGGATGTCGAAGGCCTGAGCGACAGGCTTGCGGCGGATCAGATCGACCACCAGGCGGGCCTTGCTGGGGGAAACACGCACGTACTTAGCGACGGCGCGAACCTCGGTGGCCTCAGTTTCAATAGACTTAGTTGCCATTTACGGTTAACCCCCTATTTGGCCTTGTGGCCACGGAACGTACGAGTCGGCGCGAACTCGCCGAGCTTGTGACCAACCATGGACTCGGTAACATACACGGGCACATGCTTGCGGCCGTCGTGGACGGCGATGGTGTGACCAACCATCTCGGGGAAGATGGTGGACGCGCGGGACCAGGTCTTCACGACGTCCTTCTTGCCAGCCTCGTTCATCGCGGTGATACGCGAGAGAAGGCGAGTCTCCACGAACGGGCCCTTTTTGAGACTTCTGCTCATAAGTGCTTTCTCCTAAAACTCGGTATCCGAAATTACTTCTTACGGCGACGAATGATGTGCTGGTTCGAGACCTTCTTCTTCTTGCGCGTACGAAGGCCCTTCGTCGGCTTACCCCAGGGGGTAACAGAGGGACGACCAGAGGTGTGGTTCTTGCCCTCGCCACCGCCGTGCGGGTGGTCGACAGGGTTCATGACGGTACCGCGGACGGTCGGGCGCACGTTCATGTGACGCTTACGGCCGGCCTTGCCGATGACGATGTTGGAGTGATCGGCGTTGCCGACCTCACCGACGGTGGCGCGGCAGGTAACGAGGATGCGGCGCATCTCGGAGGAAGGCATACGGACGATGGCGTACTTGCCCTCCTTACCCATCAGCTGGCAGGAGTTACCGGCGGAACGGGCGATAGCGGCGCCCTTGCCCGGCTGGAACTCGACGGCGTGGATGAGCGTACCGACGGGGATGTCGGCGAGGGGCAGAGCGTTGCCCGGCTTGATATCGGCGTCAGAACCGGACATGATGGTCTGACCGACCTCGAGGCCCTTGGGGGCCAGGATGTAGCGCTTCTCACCGTCAGCGTAGTGCAGCAGAGCGATGCGAGCGGAACGGTTCGGATCGTACTCGATCGTGGCAACCTTGGCGGGCACGCCGTCCTTGTTGCGCTTGAAGTCGATCACGCGGTAACGACGCTTCACGCCGCCGCCCTGGTGGCGGGTGGTGATGCGACCGTTGTTGTTACGACCGGCCTTCTTGGGCAGGGGCTCGAGAAGAGACTTCTCGGGCTTGGTGCAGGTGATCTCGGAGAAGTCGGAGATCGTCTGCCAACGCCTACCAGCGGAGGTCGGCTTAAGGTGCTTTACAGCCATTACAATCCCTTTCAATAGGAATCCGTTAGCCATCGCAGACAGGGATTCGAGGTTCTGCCTCGGGTGCGATGACACCGGACGTATACACGGTTCCGGGCGTGTCCATTTAATACGCCCAAAACCTTGAGCTCCCGCCTCCCCTATTTGGGAGGCATGAGCTCACTCAACAGCAGCGAGTCTTAGGCCTGGTTGCCAAAGACCTCGATGGTGTCGCCCTCGGCCAGCGTGACGATGGCCTTCTTCCAAGAACGGGTCTTGCCGGCGACATAGCGCACGCGCTTGGTCTTGGGCTTGACCGTCAGGGTGTTCACGCGAACGACCTTGACGCCGAAGATCTCCTCGACAGCGTCCTTGATCTGATACTTGTTAGCATCCTTGGCGACCTCGAACGTGTACTTGTTCAGCTCCATGCCGGAGAAGGAACGCTCGGACACGATCGGACGGATGATGATCTCGTGGGCGGTCATTTATGCAAGCACCTCCCCGAAGTGAGCGGCGATGTCGGCGGGCATCAGCACAGCGTTGTTGTTGACGAGATCGTAGGTGTTGGCCTCGTCAGCGGTGATGATGAACGTCTTGGGAATGTTGCGGAACGACAGGTAGGCGTTGACGTCCTCATCGCGAACGATGATGGTCAGACGCTTGCCCTCAAGGCCGAGAGCCTTGAGCATGGCGACGGCAGCCTTGGTGGAAGGCTTCTCGAAGCCGTAGTCGTCGACGAGCACGAGCTCGCCATCGGCCAGCTTGGCGGACAGCGCGGAGCGCATAGCCAGCTTGACCTCCTTGTTGTTCATACGCTTGGCGTAGGAACGGGGCTTGGGGGCGAAGACAACGCCACCGTGACGCCACTGGGCAGCACGGATGGAACCCTGGCGGGCACGGCCGGTGCCCTTCTGACGCCAAGGCTTCTTGCCGCCACCGGAAACCTCAGAGCGACCCTTAGCAGACTGGGTGCCCTGACGCCAAGAGGCCATCTGGCACTTGACGATGTGGTGCATAACGTGGATGTTCGGCTCGATGCCGTACACCTCAGCGGCGAGCTCGGCCTCGGCGACCTTCTTGCCCTCGCTGTTCTTTACTTCAAACTTTGCCATTTAAGTGTTCTCCTTGGTATGACGCTGGGCTAAATGGGCTGGGCCCTTAGGCCATACGGATGGCGACGAGACCATTCTTGGCACCCGGGACAGCGCCCTTGACCAAGATGAGGTTCTGCTCGGCATCGATGCGGACAACGGAAAGGTTCTTGACGGTAACGCGCTCGTTACCCATGTGACCGGCCATCTTGACGCCCTTGAGGACGCGCGCAGGATAGGCGCACTGACCGATAGAACCGGGGTGACGCTGGAAGTGAGAACCATGCGTCATAGGACCGCGGCGCTGACCCCAGCGCTTGATGCGACCCTGGAAGCCCTTACCCTTGGAGGTACCGATGACGTCGACCTTCTCGACATCAGCGAAATCAGCGACGGTGACGACCTCGCCGACCTTGTGCTCCTCGCCGTTCTCGACGCGGACCTCACGAAGGAAGCGAACAGGCTCGACGCCAGCCTTGGCGAAGTGACCAGCCATGGGCTTGTTCACGTTCTTGGCCTTGATGTCGCCGAAACCGATCTGGACAGCGTCATAGCCGTCGGTTGCCTGAGTTTTAACCTGCGAGACAGCGCAGGGGCCAGCCTGGATGACCGTGACGGGAACGACGTTATCGTCCTCGTCCCAAACCTGGGTCATGCCAATCTTGCGGCCGAGAATCATGCTGATCAAGATATGATCCCAACTCTCGCGTGGTCTTGGGACAATGCGTACACCACCGAGCGTACGCCCCTAGAGGACCACTACTTACACGACGTGCTCCCCAGCCTTGTATTTCGCCCGGACTACCTGACAACCCTATTAAGCAGGCATTTTGTCCAGCCAGAATACTCCCCTGGTTACACACAGCTGTTTAGTATACACGGCTGCGGGCGTATCCATCGAGATTCATATTTCACTCACATTGTTTACGCAGGTAAAGTGCGTGGAGTCGCCTGGGCTTGGCAGAGGGGCGGCGAAATATATTAAGTTTGCTGCTCTACAGTCCTGCGCAAGACGGAAAGCACATTAAGTGCTTTCCTTTGCGTGCGGAACTCGCGACAAACTTAATATATTTCGCCGCCCCTCTGCCAAGCTCGGGAGACGACACGTTGATGTCTGCTTAACTCTGCTCGCTCAGCTAATTACTTTGTTGGGAGTCCACTATTTGCTGGAGGGTGAACTTGCATTGGGACGGTTCGCCTTCTGCTTGTGGCTTTGCCTCATCGAAATCGATCATCATGATGGCGCAGTTGGGGAGTTTTGCTGGGAGCTCGAAGCCCTCTGGGGCTGCAGCCTTGATGAATTGGCGGCTGGCGCTGCCGTGGCTTACTGCTAGGAGGGTTTCGATGCCCTCGGAGCTCATGATATTGGTGAGGGTGTCTACCATGCGCTCTTGCAGCGCGCGGCTTCCTTCTCCTCCGAAGGGGACCAGGTCCTCGCCCGGATCCCAAACGTCAGTGGGCAGGGCGTCGTGGGGGCCTTCTTCGAAGGTGCCGTAGCTGCGCTCGATAATGCCTTCACAGGGCTCGACTGCTGCGTCCGGGCCGAGGAGTTCGCATGCGACGAGACTTGCCGTGTCCATGGCTCGGCCTAAGGGTGATGAGACCACTTTATCGGGAACGACGCCGTGGGCTTTGAGCCATGCGGCTGCCATTCCCGCTTGTTTGCGGCCCAGGTCGGTCAGCGGTGAATCGCAGTGGCCCTGGACCAGCTTTTTGACGTTGAACTCCGTCTGACCGTGGCGGAGTAGATACAGCTTCTTCATGCTCTCCCCTTCTGCATAACCTGCTTTGCCGGCACAGCCTTACTCGTGAGCATGGCCTACGTAGTCTTCGTCGATAGTGATTTTGGCGACCGACTTGGGATATTCCGATTCGACCCGTTTCGCCAACGCGCGCTTTAGGTCCTCGGCGCTCATCGCCAAATCCGAGGGTCGCACGCAGTCAAAAATCACATTGGTGTGCGTAGGGCCCGGCACACAGCGTAGGTCATGAATCGAGAGGCGGCTATCGATCTCCTGAGCCATTGCGTTGATGCGCAGGCGCATGCTCGCCACCTTTGGATCGTCGGTCACGATGGGATCGTAATGGAGCGTGACGATCATGCCGTCCTCGTTCCTAAACGACTGCTCAATGTTATCGAGTGTGTCGTGACTTTCCAGCGGGCTGGCCTCGGCCGCCATCTCGGCATGCGCACTTGCAAACTTCCTGCCCGGGCCGTAGTCGTGAACCATCAAATCGTGAACGCCCAAAACGCCGGGGTAGCTCATGATCTTGTCTCGAATGTGCTTGACCAGCTTAGGATCGGGCGACTGACCCAAAAGCGGGCTCACCGTATCCTGGATGAGTTCAAAACCGCTCCAGCCAATATAGGCGCCAACGGCAAGGCCGACCCATGCATCAAGATTAATGTGTGTCACCTGCGAAACAATTGCGCACGCTAACACGGCGCCTGTGGCAAGGACATCGTTCTTGGAATCTTGCGCGGTCGCATGCAGCGTCTCGGACTCAATGCGATCGCCGAGCTTTTGGTTGAGGACCGCCATCCAGAGCTTTACGACCATCGAAAGCACTAGAACTGCCACCAGGGCAAGCGAGAACTCGACAGGTTCGGGGTGGATGACGCGCTCAACCGAGGACTTCACCAGCTCAACGCCGATCAGCAGCACGAGCGCCGCCACGACCAGACCCGAGAGATACTCGTAGCGGCCATGTCCGTAAGGATGCTCGGGGTCCGCCGGCTTGCTCGCCAGCTTAAAGCCCAGCACGCTCACGATATTCGAGCTGGCATCGGACAGGTTGTTCATGGCATCCGCCACAATCGAAACCGATCCCGACAGCACACCAATTGCGCCCTTCGCAGCACAAAGCGCAACATTAGCGAGAATACACACCATGCCCGTCAACGTGCCCACGCGCGCACGGTCACCCTGCGCACGACGAACGATCCACTCGACCATCTTCATCAGCCCCCACGGTACTGCCTATATATATCTATTGCTCAAACGGATTGTAGTGTAGCCACTTTGTCCTTCAGATACAAAAAGGCCGCGACCCACACGGGCCACGGCCTTGGAATGTGGCAAAGGAATCGTCCTTGTGTCGCACAGGTTTATGCGCTTGCCTCGGCCACGCTCTTCGAGGTTTTAGGCGAATCGGCTCCGTCTTCTGACGCCTGCTCCTTCGTCGGCACCACACCAAAGCAGTAGCTCAGCGCCGCAGACACCGCATATGACACACCGCCGGCAGCGCAGCACCACAGCAGGTTCGAGATGCCACCCGTGGCAAAGCCAATGACCATGAGGACATTCGTCATGCCGATGGTATAGGTCGTAACGTGGCCCACAGCTGCAACAAGGCCTCCGACGGCGCCGCCAATGGCCATGCACGTCAGGCACCTGCCATATTTAAAGCCGCAACCGTACAGCGCCGGCTCGCTTACGCCGCCAAGAACACCCGAGATCGAATAGCCCAGCATGAGCGTCTTCTCGTCCTTATCCGCAACGCGGAGTGACGCGCCAAAGGGCATGCCCCAAACCGCGAACGTTGCCATCGTCGCGGCGATCAGGATGCACGAATCCGTTCCCACACTCATAAACTGCGCATAGGCGAGCGATAGGACAACGTTGCTGACGCCCGCGATCTTAAGGAACTCCCAGCCCGCGGCAAGCCCCATGAGCGTGAGCAGCGACACGATGCCACCGGAATTGCCAAGCATAAACATAAGCTGGCCCAACAACATGCCCAGATAGCTGCCCGCCGGCGCCGTAATACACAGCGAAACCGGAACCATGACAAGCATGGTCGCAAACGGAATGAACGAAAACGCCACGGCCTTAGGGATAACGCGCTGAAAGAAACACTCCACTCGCCATAGCACGGGCACCGAGATGAGAACCGGAATAACAGTCGTCGTGTAATCGTTGACCGGCGCGGGAAGCAGGCCATACACGGAAGTCATCGATGCCCCCGTCGTCGATACGGCATCGACGAGCTTAAGCAGATCGGGCGCAATCAATACGCCGCCCAGCATCATGCCCAGCTGCTCCGAGCAACCGAGCTGGCGGGCGGCCGCCCAACCAAGATAGATGGGCAAAAAGTAGCAGCCGGCGTTATAGAGCCAACTGTAGAACAGGCGATAGATTTCGGAATCGGCAGACCACAGGCCCAGCATGCCTTCGCCCATAATGACGGCGACGGTGCGGAACAACGCCGCGCAGACAATAAACGGCAGCGCCGACATCATGCTTTTGGACAGATAGTCCACCACAGCCATGGCGTTTGATGAAACCGTCGTTGTAAACGAGGTGTTAGAAACTTGAGGCATGGAACGCCTTTCCCAATGTGACATGCGGACTGTCCCTTTGTCACATCGTGCGGTACTGACCGATTGCGCGGTACTTTTCGTAGCGGAGGTTTGTGAGGGTCGCGTCGTCGAGCTGCCCAAGCGTATCGAAGGCATCAAATGCCGAGGACATGACGGCACCGGCGATCTTCTCATGCGACAGGCCCCTATCGTCAACAATGCCGTCGATGATGCCAAGCGCCAACAGATCGGGGGCCGTGAGCTTAAGCGCCTCGGCGGCCTCATTCGCGCGCTCGGTATCCTTCCACAGGATCGACGCACAGGCCTCGGGGCTCACGACCGAATAGGCCGAGCTCGAGAGCATCAGGATGCGGTCGGCCACGGACAGCGCCAGCGCGCCACCAGAGCCGCCCTCGCCTGTCACCACCGAGACAATCGGCGTCTTGAGGCCGCTCATCTCCATGAGATTCTGGGCAATCGCCTCGCCCTGGCCGCGCTCCTCGGCACCGATGCCGCAAAACGCGCCCGAAGTATCAACCAGACACAGAACCGGTCGACCAAACTTTTCGGCCTGGCGCATAAGGCGACGCGCTTTGCGGTAGCCCTCGGGATGTGCCATACCAAAGTTGCGACGCATGCGCTCTTTGGTCGTGGTACCGCGCTCGACGGCGATAACCGTCACGGGTCGCCCGTCTTTCCAGCCAATGCCAGCCACCACGGCGGCGTCGTCGCCAAAGTAACGGTCGCCATGCAGCTCCACAAATCCATCCAGGCCCAGCGAGATCATCTCGCCCGCCGTGGCGCGATCTGCCGAGCGGGTCTGCTTGACAATCTCGAGCGCGGTTTTTGGTGCGGTCGAGCGCTTGAACAAGTGTCCCAGCTTTTTGCCGCGACGACCCGTATGCACGATCTCATGCGGTGCCCCCAGGCCGGGCGCGTGCCCTTCGTGCAGTGCCAGCAGCTCGCCTACCGTGAGCGCAATCTCGCCACGCGGAACAACGGCATCGCAAAAGCCGTGCTCCAGCAAAAACTCGGAGCGCTGGAATCCCTTGGGCAGGCGCTTGTGCATGTTCTGCTCGATCACGCGCGGGCCGGCAAATGCCGTCAGGGCATCGGGCTCGGCCAGGATAATATCGCCCTCCATGGCAAAGCTCGCGGTTACGCCTCCGGTCGTGGGATCAGTGAGCACCGTGATATACAGGCCGCCCACCTCGCTATGGCGCCTAACCGCCGCAGAAATCTTGGCCATCTGCATAAGCGATGTCACGCCCTCTTGCATGCGCGCACCGCCCGAAACGGTAAAGCCGACAACTGGCAATCCAAGCTCGGTCGCTCGCTCAAATGTGCGACAGATCTTCTCGCCCACCACGGAACCCATCGAGCCCATCATAAAGTTGGCGTCCATAAAGAAGAGCGCGGTATCGCAACCGCAGATTTTGCCCCTGCCGCACACAACGGCGTCGCGCTCGCCCGAACGCTCGCACACGCTCTTGAGCTTGTCGGCATAGCCGGGAAACGAGAGGAAGTCCTCCGACGCCAGATTGGCATCCCATTCCTCAAACGTGCCCTCGTCGACCGTCATGCGCATGCGCGCGCGACCGCTCACGCGAAAGTGTTTGCCGCAACGAGGACAGACCTCGAGGTTGTCGTGCAGGCGTGCCTCATCGATCACACGGCGGCACTCCGGGCACTTGATAAACACGTGGCGTGCGGGAAACTCGGCGCACGACTCGGTTATCGGCCCCTCAAGGACATTGACCGTCTTCGCTTTTCTATTCATCAGCATAGAGATGCCCCATCAGATCGGTGTGGTACATGCCCGACAAGAACTCGTCGTTTGCCAGCACGTCGAGCTGAAGCTCGCTGTTTTCGCTCACGCCCTCAATCACGAGCTCGCCCAGGGCCGAGCGCATCTTACGAATAGCACCGTCACGCGTGGGCGCACACACGATGAGCTTGCCGAGCATAGAGTCGTAGTACGGCGGAACTTTCGCACCGGTAAACATGGCGGAATCCCAGCGTACGCGCGGACCGCCCGGCACACGCAACGCGGTGACCGTTCCGCAGGACGGCAGAAAGTCCGGCGTTTCGGCATTGATGCGGCACTCCATGGCGTGGTTGCGGACCGGCATGTCCTCCTGCTCAAAGGGCAGAGGCTGGCCGGCTGCCACGCGCAGCTGCCACTTGACCAAGTCGGTATCGGTCACAAACTCTGTAACCGGATGCTCCACCTGCAAGCGCGTGTTCATTTCCATAAAATAGAAATTGCCGTCGTCCGAATACAGAAACTCGATGGTACCGGCTCCTTCGTAGCCGACGGCACGAGCCAGGTCACGCGCTGCCTTGTGCATGCGAGCACGAATGTCGTCGTGTCCGTCGAGGCACGGCGCGGGACTCTCCTCGATCAGCTTTTGGTTGCGACGCTGCACCGAGCACTCGCGCTCGCCGAGCGAAAACACATGGCCCTGCTTATCGGCCATAATCTGCACCTCAACGTGGTGCGCCGGCGCGACGAACTTCTCCATGTAGCACTCGCCGTCGCCAAAAACGGCCTCGCCCTCGGCACGCGCCTCGATGAACGCCTTTGCCGCATCTTCCACGCGCTCGACCTTGCGAATGCCGCGACCGCCACCGCCCGCGCGCGCCTTAATGAGCACGGGACAGCCAATGCGCTCGGCCTCGGCCGTCGCCTCCTCGGGACTTTTGAGCAAATCGCAGCCCGGCACGATGGGCACGCCCGCCGCGGCAGCCGTTCGGCGTGCGGCGTCCTTGTCGCCCATGCTGTCGATCACCTCGGCCGAAGGACCGACAAAAGCCAGGCCATACTTGTCGCAGTCGCGTACAAAGCTCGCCTTCTCGGAAAAGAAGCCGTACCCAGGATGGATCGCCTTTGCGCCCGACTTTACGGCACAGGTGAGCACAGCATCGTCGTTGAGGTAGCTCTCGGCAAGACGCGGACCGCCGATGCAATACGCCTCGTCGGCAAGCTGCACGTGCAGCGCGTCCGCATCGGCCGTGGAATAAACGGCGACGGTCTTGATGCCCATATCGCGGCACGCGCGGATAACACGGACCGCGACTTCGCCGCGGTTGGCGATGAGCACTTTGTCGAACATGAAGCCTTCCTTAACTTTCGTGCATGAGTGCAAAAGACATATCGGCGCGGCAACAGACCTCACCGTTGACGCTTGCAGTACCCGTCGCAAAGCGGAACGGCCCGCGCGCACGCGTGATGGAGCACACCAGATCCACCGTATCGCCCGGGCGCACCGGACGCTTAAAGCGCACCTTGTCCAGACTCGTGTAGAACGGCGTCGCGCCGCGCGCCTCCTCATCGCCCATCAGCAACACGCAGCAGTTTTGGGCGAGCATCTCGCACTGGATCACGCCGGGGACCACCGGGTTTCCCGGAAAATGCCCCTGCAAAAAGTATTCGTCGCCCGTAATCGTGATCTTGCCGTGGGCCTCGTCGCCCACCAGCTCGGCTTCGTCGAGCAAAAGCATCGGCTCGCGATGCGGTAACAGCTTCTTGAGCTCTTCTTTGTTCATGGATATCACCTATCCGATCCTCATGAGGCAGCTGCCAAACTCCACGAGGTCGCCGTCGGCCACGCAGATCTCGAGCACCTCGCCGTCTGCCTCGGCCGTCACCTCGTTGAGAACCTTCATGGCCTCGATAATGCAGAGGGTCTCCCCGGCCTTGACCTTAGAGCCCACGTGCACAAACGGCTCGTCGCCCGGCGCCGGGGCGGCATAGAAAACGCCGACCATGGGAGCGGTCACCTCGGTGCCCTTGGGCTCCGGTGCGGCGGCAGGTGTCTGCGCGGCGGGCTCCGGTGCGGCAGGCGCGACTGTGGGAGCTGCAACTGGAGCGGCCATAGCGCTCGGCATGGGCATGGGCACGGCAACCGGCTGTGCGGCGCTCGCGCGCTCGAGTTCGACCGCGGTGCCATCGGGCTCCTCAACGCGCACGCGCGTGAGGCCGCGGTCCTCCATAACATCGGCTATCTCGGCAAGTCTTTTGGAATCCATGCTCTAGCTCCTCGTATATCTACGCAGCGCGATGGCGGCGTTGTGTCCGCCAAAGCCCAGGTTGGTCGAAAGCGCCCAGGTAAGGTCGGCGCGAACCGCGCGATTGGGCGTGTAGTCAAGATCGCAGGCGGGATCGGGCGTGCGGTAGTTAATGGTCGGCGGCACCACGCCCTGCTCGAGCGCCATGGCGCAGGCCATGACCTCGATGGCGCCCGTGGCACCGATCATGTGGCCGGTCATCGACTTAGTCGACGAGACGTGCGCGGCGCGCGCCGCGTCCTCGCCGAGCGCACGCTTAATGCCCGCCGTCTCGGACGAATCGTTGAGCTTGGTCGATGTGCCGTGAGCATTGATGTAGAGACCCTCGGAAGGCCTGACGTCGCCCTCGGTCACCGCCAGCGATATCGCACGGGCGATGCCGGCAGCCTCGGGATCGGGGCTCGTGATGTGATAGGCATCATCGGTGTTGCCGTAACCCACGACCTCGGCATAAATGTGCGCCCCGCGAGCCAGCGCGTGTTCCATGCTCTCGAGCACCAGCACGCAGGCGCCCTCGCCCATCACAAAGCCGTCGCGGTCTGCATCGAACGGACGGCATGCCGTCGACGGGTCAGGATTAGTGGTGAGAGCACGGCAGGACGTAAAGCCCGCAACGGCATCGGGGATGATTGCGGCCTCGGCGCCGCCAGCCAGGATTGCATCGGCATAGCCATGCTTGATGGCGCGGAACGCCTCGCCCACGGCATGGGCCGAGGTCGCGCAGGCGGTCACCACGGGCAGGGTCGGGCCCTTTGCCTTGTGGCGGATCGCGATATTGCCCGAAGCCATATTGGGGATCATCATCGCGATCATATAGGGCGATGCGCGGCGGGGCCCACGGTCGGCAATCGTATGGACGTTGTCAACGAGTGTCTGCATGCCGCCCACGCCTGAACCCACGTAGACGCCCAGGCGCTCGCGATCGATGGCGCCTTCGACATCAAAGCCCGCATCGTGCATGGCCTCGTCCGACGCCGCCATCGCAAACTGAACGCAGGGGTCGAGATGCTTTGCATCACGCTTGCCAAAGTACTCGTTGCCGTCAAAGCCCTTGACCTCGGCTGCCACCTTGACGGCAAACGCATCGGTATCGAAGTGCGTGATCGGGCCGATGCCGCACGTGCCAGCACACATTGCCGCCCAGGTGGCAAGCGCGGTGTTGCCGAGCGGCGACACGGCACCGATACCGGTGATTGCAACTCTCTGTTCCATCATGGTCTCCTCATCCAAGCCGTTCTTCGTCCCTGGTTTCTACATCGCCATTCCGCCGTCGACGCGCACGACCTCACCCGTAATGTAGGCAGCCGCATCACTCGCCAGAAAGCGCACTACGCCGGCCACCTCCTCGGGGCGCGCCATACGCTTAAGGGGAATCTGCTCCTCGGTTACCGTACGCACCTTCTCCGAGAGCTTTGCCGTCATATCCGTCTCGACAAACCCGGGGGCAACCGCGTTCACTCGTACGCCGCGGGGCGCAAGCTCGCGCGCCACCGCCTTGGTCAGGCCGATCACGCCCGCCTTGGAGGCAGCGTAGTTGGCTTGCCCGGCATTGCCCATCAGGCCCACGACCGAGCTCATGTTGACGACGCAGCCGCCGCGCTGGCGCATAAAGGTCTTGGTGAGCGCGCGCGTCGTGTTAAACGTTCCTTTAAGATTGACATCGAGCACGCGATCGAAGGCGTCATCGCCCATGCGCATGAGCAGGCCATCGCGGGTGATGCCAGCGTTGTTGACGAGCGCCCAAATGGAGCCAAAGTCGTTGAGGACCGCTTCCACGCACGCGTTGACGGCAGCGGGGTCGGCCACGTCGCATTGATATGAGCGCGCCGTGGCGCCAGCCGCCTCGCAGGCGTCGCACGTCTCGCGCGCCGCATCGACGCTGCCGGCATAGACGACGGCGATATCGCAGCCATCCTCCGCCAGACCGATAGCGCAGGCGCGGCCGATACCCCGCGAGCCGCCCGTGACCAGTGCCACGCGACGTGAGTCGTTGCGCTCGAGCGCGCCATTGTTCAAGTTGCCCATGTCATTCCTTTCGGGTTACAGCCCTGTGGACTATGCGAGCTCGTCGGCAATAGCTGCGACCTGCTCGGCCGTCTCGCACGAATACACACGAACGTCGCTCAGCGTACGCTTGACCAGGCCGGACAGCGTTTTGCCGGGGCCGACCTCAATAAATGTGTCGATGCCCTGATCCTGCAGAGCATGCAGCGTATCGACCCAGCGTACGGCATGGCTCACCTGATTGGCCAAGACATCCGATGCCGTCTGGGGATCCGCCGGATAGGGCGCCGCTGTCATATTTGCCAAAACAGGAATGAGCAACGGGGACGGCGCGTGACCGGCCTCAATATATGCGGCAAGGCCACAGGTCGCCTCGGCCATATAGGGGCTATGAAATGCACCCGACACCGCGACCTTCATGGCGCGGCCGCCTGCCTCTTTTACTAGGACGTCGAGCTCCTGCAGCGCATCGGGCGCTCCGGCCACAACCGTCTGCTGCGGACTGTTGTAGTTGACCGGCCAGCAGTCCTCGCCGGCCTGCGCAGCCAGGTTCTCGACTTGCGCAGCATCAAGTTTGATGACGGCGCGCATGCCGCCGGGGTGACGCTCGGCCGCCGTGGCCATCAATGCCGCGCGCTCACACACGAGCTCAAAACCCGCTCGCGTATCGAATGCCCCCGCAAAGGTGAGTGCAGCGACCTCGCCCAGCGAGAATCCCGCACAGGCGGCAGGCACCACGCCGCGCTCGCGCAGGGCGACGGCGACAGCCAAGTCGTGCACGAACACGCAAGGCTGCGTGTTCTCGGTCTGCGAGAGCTCCTCCTTGGAGGCACTCCGGCATTGCTCGCTGGTCCCCGGGCGCACCTCGTCGGCAATGGCGAACACCTCGGCGGCCGCCGGCGATGTCTCGATCAAGTCGACGCCCATCGCGGGGTGCTGGGCACCCTGGCCGGCAAACAAAAACGCTACGCCACCCATGCGCACGCACCCTTCAGGACGTGCTCGGCGCCATCGACCAGGTCGTCAACGATTTCGCGTGCGCTCTGGCGCTCGTTGACCATGCCGGCAATCTGTCCACACAAAAACGAACCCTCTTCGTAGTTGCCGTCCTTGGCGGCCTTACGCAGCGCACCGGTTCCCATAGCACCGAGCTCCTCGGCACTCGCGCCGGAACCCTCGCTCTTGGCATAGGCGTTGGTGAAGGGGCTCTTGAGGGCGCGCACTGGATGTCCCGTCGAGCGACCGGTCGCACGCGTTGAAGTGTCGTTGGCCTTCAGGACCATCTCTTTGTACTGCTCCGAGACGGTGCACTCGTCTGCGACCAGAAAGCGCGTACCCACTTGCACGCCTTCGGCGCCCAGCATAAAGGCGGCCGCCACGCCGCGGCCGTCGGCAATACCGCCGGCGGCCACGACGGGAATGTCAACCGCATCGACGACCTGCGGCACCAGTGCCATCGTCGAGGTCTCGCCAATATGGCCGCCCGATTCGGTACCCTCGGCAACAACCGCCGTGGCTCCACGACGTGCCACAAGGCGCGCCAGCGCCACCGAGGCAACGACCGGGATGACCTTGATGCCCGCCTCGTTCCACGCCTTCATGTACTTGGCGGGATTGCCGGCGCCCGTCACGACGACCGGCACTCGCTCGTCAATCACGACCTGTGCAACCTCGTCGGCAAACGGGCTCATGAGCATGACGTTCACGCCAAAGGGCTTATCCGTCTTGGCGCGCAGCTCATGAATCTGGTCGCGAAGCCAGTTGGCGTCGGCGTTCATGGCCGCGATGATGCCTAAGCCACCCGCCTCGGACACTGCGGACGCCAGCGAGGCATCGGCAATCCAGGCCATACCGCCCTGGAACACGGGCTTTTCGATGCCGAGCAGATCGCAGAGAGGAGTCTTGAGCATCTCTACTTCTCCAATGCCGCCTCGACCGTATCGGCGAACTCGCCGACCGTCTTGGGGTTCTCCTCGGTATCGAGCTGGATGCCAAACTCGTCCTCGACGGCGACGAGAATCTCGACGGTGCCCAGACTGTCGAGACCAATCTCCTCGAGCGTGGACTCGGGCTTCATCTCGACATCGTCAAGGCCGGCGGTCTCACGGATAACGTCGCAAACGCGCTCGAAGGTCTTCTGATCTGCCATGGTAGTTCTCCTTTGTTTGTGCCCTAGGGGCGTTTTTATTTCCTATGTGCGACTACTTCCAACGAAGCAGATAGCCACCTATATCCAGGCCGGCGCCAAATCCAACGAGGGCGATGGTGTCGCCCGCATTCAGTGCATCGGTGCGTGCCAGCCGGTCAAGCGCAAGGGGAATGCAAGCGCTCGAAATGTTGCCGGTCTCGCGCAGCGTTCGAACCACGCGCTCGTCTGGCACGCCGAGGCGCTTGACCGCCTGACTCAGGATTCGTTCGTTAGCCTGATGGAATACAAAATGATCGATGTCTTCGACCGAAATGCCCGCATCGATCGCAAGCTTATGGACCGTGTCGCAGATGGCGTTGACGCCGAACTTGAACACGCGGCGGCCATTCATGGACAGCACGCTCTCCCGATCGCCCGCCGTCTTAAATGGCGAGGTACCCGCTAAGCCGGGAACACGCAGTGTCTCGACATCGGGATTGGTTGCAAGCTCGACGGCAAGGGGATTCGCGCCGCCGGCCCCAATAACGGCAGCACCCGCGCCATCGCCAAAGAGCACGCACGTGGCACGGTCGGTCCAGTCAAGCGCGCGCGTCATCTGCTCGGCAGCAACGACAAGTACGTGTTCGGCGCGACCGCGGGCGATATAGCCCTCGGCGACATCGAGCGCAAATACGAAGCCGGCACAAGCCGCCGAAACGTCGAAGGCAGGACATGTGGCACCCAGGCGCTCGGCTACGGCACACGCCTCGGCGGGAACAAGATGGTCACCCGTTGTCGTCGAGCAGACAATCAGATCCAGCTGGCTCGCGTCGATTCCGGACACCTGCAGTGCCCGCTCGCTCGCCGCTACAGCAAGATCGTCGAGCGACTCGTTGGTGCAAACATGGCGGCTCTTAATACCGGTGCGGGTAAAGATCCACTCATCCGAGGTGTCGAGGAATTCGGACAGCTCGTCATTGGAAACGCTGCGCTTAGGAAGCGCCGAGCCTGTTCCCAGTATCGTGAAACCCATCACTAACCTCCTTTGAGTTGTTGACGTGTTTACATCGACCAAGAGAGGATAGCGCATTTTAGTCGTTGTTGACGTGTTAACATTAAATTGTCCAAATGCGACAAAGGCTTCACATTGTGTCCATCTCTCGACACCATTGCGCGATTGCCTTATTAACTTAGGAGGTAGCAGCCGTTTTGGATGCCAAATTAACGATAGTCGACGTAACCGGATCGACCAACGATGACCTGCTCGAAGCAGGAAAACAGGGAGCGCCACACGGCACAGGACTTGCCGCCCGCGCGCAAACGGCAGGACGCGGCCGGCGCGGCCACAAGTGGGATTCAACCGCCGGCAACCTATTGCTTTCGATTGTCCTGCGTCCATGCGTTAATCCCGCAAAGTACTCTGGTCTTGCCGCCGTCAGCGGCCTAGCGGTGCATGCGGCGCTCGAAAAACAGGGCCTTGCAAACGAGATTGACCTCAAATGGCCCAACGATCTGGTCGCGCGAGGACGCAAGCTCGGCGGCATTCTGGTCGAGGCGGCACGCGATAACGAAGGCAAACCTTTCGCCGTCTGCGGCATTGGCGTCAATGTGAACTATGTGCCCGCGGAGGTTCCCGATGACGGCCTGCCAGCAATCGGCCTGTCAGACCTCAACAAGAACGTTCCCGCCGTCGACATGCTCCTCGATGAGGTCTATCACGCAGTTATAGACGCTGTAGATGCCTGGGCAGAGCGCCTCAACGCCAAGGAAGAAGACGCCGGTCCGCTCGCGCCCGTCCACGACGAATATATCGCTCACCTCAATTGGATCGGGGAGCACGTTATCGCCCGCTCCCCCGCTGAGGACGAGCTGGCGCGTGGCATCTTTCAAACGGTCGATGACTTTGGTCGCGCGTGCATCGAAACGGAAGACGACTTGCGACCCTTCCATTTTGAGGAGGCATCGCTGCGCCCCTTGAGCGAATAGGGAGCCGCAACCGCCTACTCGGCAGCATTGCCCGGCAGTCCAAACCATCATTCAAAATCAGAACCACCCTTAAAAAGGGTGGTTTGCTCTTAGGGTATAACCCACGGGCCCCGGGCTCGCGTCTAAAGGCGCGGGCCCGGACTTCGTCCAGGCCCAGTGCATCTTGACCCGTGGCGCGCCGGTCGAACCGGCGGG